>JAQCIU010000001.1:0-255659 GCA_027593235.1 Chloroflexota bacterium | reverse complement strand
CGAACTGCCCCTCTTTCGCTGCACGAATCATCCGAAGGAACGCGGGGCTGTGGGGCGCCAAAACCTCATCCGCTATTCTTCGGGCCAATGATCAATGAGCTGATCGGCACGGAACAGGATGAAGAGCTTGCGTGCCCGCCTCGTGTCACGGCTCGACCTCGTGCTCGAGAACATGGCTCTGCATCATCAGCTGACGGTGCTCGAGCGCCGCGACCGCAGGTCGCGCGCTCGGACGTTCAACGGCTCGGACCGCTCACTGTGGATCCTTCTCTCCCGGTGGTGGCCTCGCTGGCGTCAGTACAGCTAGCGATCGTCCAGCCGCAGAGGGTCGTGCGCTGGCGGCGCATTCCCTGGTGGCGACACCTACTCCACAGACGAAGGTGTCGCGGCGGCCGTCCGCGCATCTCAGCTGAACTCCAGGCCCTGATTCCGCGGATGCAGGCGGAGAATCCGCGCTGGGGAAGCATGCGCATCCTCGGGGAGCTGAAGAAGCTCGGTTTCGAGGTAAGCAACTCAAGCGTGCGGCGCTACCGGCGCACCACGCGCCGCCACTCTCGTGGCCAGAGTTGGCGGACGTTTTTCTACAACCACGCTCCCTACGTCCGGGAGGCGCTGCAAGGGGCGGTCGACGTGCGCACGCGGCGCGCGTTGGAGACATTGCTGAGTCGGCACCGCGCTCGACGACGGCCGCCGCCTGCTGGTGGCCCGCTGCTACGTCGGGGATTCCCGCTTAGGCCGACCGCCGTCACAGGTGTCCGTCAACGTTTCCGCAGGGCAGCTGTCTCGAACTCTCATCCGTCCCGTGCCAGCCCAGACCGTGGCGCGCGGGCCGCGTGACACTGCAGATGCGGGGCGCCCCACAGGATGGCCAGAAAGCCGGGTGGCTGGTCCACGCGGCGATGCTGAGTCAACAGAAGCAGGCAGTTCGACGAAGACGCGATCATCGACCTTCCGGAGCTTTACTGGGCAAGGCTGATGGAGCCGCGTGCCGAGTACCCGCTCCTTGAGCCTCACCGGGAAGGCGCGAGGCGCAGGGTCTGGGCGATCCGCTAGTCGATGCTCTGTCCCGCCAGTCGATCTCGCCCGTATAGGGCGGCAAAACTGCATCCGTCCAGCAGTGACGGCGTTTCTCGGTCTCCGGGCAGAGCGCCAGCTGATCTGACATGAACGTGGTTGCGAGCGGCCCGGAACTTTCCGCGGCGGTCCGGGCGCCGATACGTCAAGCGAAGGAGTTTCTGCCCGGCGAATGACGCCTGCCCAGGTCAGCGACAACCCGGAGGCTGTAATCGACGGACTCGTCGGCATCATCGCCGATCTCCGGAATCTCGATCAGACTGATGCGTAGGGACGGAGAGGAACGGACGGGCTGCCGCTGACTGGCAACGCGCCCGCTGGCCGACGCATGGTAGCGTGGCCCACATGAGGGATCGGCCCGATCCACAAGCTGAGGAGTTACGCACCATCATCGCGCGCTACGGCGGGCTGTGGGGGCTCCCTGGCCTCCATGACCGTCTCTCCCTGTCGTTCAGCCGGCGATTCCAGACGTCTCTGGGTCGATGCGCACCTGCTTCGGGTGAGATCCGACTGGCGGCGTTTCTACTCGATGGGCCGTTGGTGCTCCTTCACGAGGCGCTCTGTCACGAGGCCGCTCACGCGGCGATCCACGAGCTGCACGGGCTCGGGCCGAGGCCACACGGACCCGAGTGGCGAGAACTAGTCCAAGCAGCCGGCTTCGAGCCGCGCACACGGGTGCCCGCTGAGCTTCTAGAAGGACTCGCTCCCTCGCGCAGGCGATCTCGGCCGGTCTGGGCACATCGCTGCCCTGTTTGCCACGCATCGCGCGTTGCGCGGAGAGTAGTTCGCCGTTGGCGCTGCGCGGCGTGCCGCAGCGACGGGCTCGAAGGACAACTGGTCATAACACGACTGCCGCTGCGGGATGGCGCAGGAACATGAGCGAAGCGCTGTGCCCGTTCTGTGCGCCCGCAGCGGAGCGCATCTTCCAAGCTGGTTCGCTCACGCTTGGTCTGTGGGACGCATTTCCCGTGAGTCCAGGGCATGCGCTTCTGATTCCGAAGCGCCACGTCGTGTCGTGGTTCGACGCTACCTCTGACGAACAAGCGGAGTTGCTCGCCGGCATCAACCTCGCGAAGCAAGAGATCGAAAAGGTGCGGCGTCCTGACGGCTTCAACATCGGCGTCAACATTGGTGAGGCTGCGGGACAAACTGTCGAGCACCTCCACCTGCATGTGATTCCACGGTTCGCGGGCGATATCGCGAATCCGCGCGGCGGCGTCCGATCCGTGCTGCCGGACAAGGCAGACTACCTCGCAGCGGTGTCACGGCCCCAAGGTGAAGCTGGGCACCTCGGGGGTGTCGAGGGGGAATCTGCGTTAGCGCGACATCTCCCGCATCGGCCTGCACTCATCACGGGAGGAGACGATCCGCTCCTGCCACATGTCCGTGCCTACCTCGATCTCGCGAACGCGGCGGATTTCGCGGTCGCGTTCCTGCTCGAGAGCGGGGTGCAGTTGCTCGGAGCGCATCTGCAGGACCTCATCGAGCGCGGCGGTCACCTGCGGATCGTGACCGGGACGTACCTCGGTGTCACCGATCCCACAGCGCTCCTTCAACTCCTAGATCTCAAGGAACGGTGGCCCGACCGATTGGATTTGCGCGCTTTCGAGGCGGACGAGCAGAGCTTTCATCCCAAGGCCTACCTCTTCTACGACCAGGCGGATCGAGAAGGACCGGGCGTCGCGCTCGTCGGAAGCTCGAACCTCACCCGCCCCGCGTTGACCACGGGACTCGAGTGGAATTACCGGATCATTCCTTCCCGAGATGAGACGAGGTTCGCGGACGTACGGGTCGCGTTCGAGGACCTGCTCAACCACCCAAAGGTTCGCGTGATCGACGCGGCGTGGGTCGACGAGTACCGCGCGACACGGGTTCCTCGAGCCGCACCCGCGGAAGTCGTACCCGAACCCGCTCCTCCGCCTCCGGAACCCCACTCGATCCAGCGGCAGGCCCTTGCCGCCCTCGAAGCCACCCGGGAGGCTGGCAACTCCGCAGGTCTTGTGGTGTTGGCCACCGGACTCGGCAAGACGTGGCTCTCAGCCTTCGACAGTACGCGACCCGAATACCGTCGCGTCCTCTTCGTCGCGCACCGCGATGAGATCCTCCGTCAGGCGATGGCGACCTACCGACGGATCCGTCCCACCGCACATCTAGGCCTCTACACGGGACAAGAGAAGACTCCGGATGCGGAAGTCGTCTTTGCTTCGATCCAGACGATTGGACGAGAGGCGCACCTGGGTCGCTTCGCACGGGAAGACTTCGACTACATCGTGGTGGACGAGTTCCATCACGCTTCTGCCCGGACCTATCGGCGACTCATTAACTACTTCGAGCCGAAGTTCCTGCTCGGCCTGACGGCCACTCCCGAGCGAACGGATGGTGGAGACCTCCTCACGCTGTGTCAGGAGAACATGGTCTTTCGCTGCGATCTGGCTGAGGGCATCCGCGAGGAATTGCTCTCCCCGTTCCATTACTTTGGTGTTCCCGATGAGGTCGACTACGCCAACATTCCCTGGCGCAGCAGCCGGTTCGATGAGACAGCGCTCACCGAAGCAGTCGCCACAAGAGCACGCGCGGAGAACGTTCTGGAACAGTACCGTCTGCGTGGCGGAAAGCAGACGCTGGCTTTTTGCTGCTCGACGCGTCACGCGGACTTCATGCGAGAGTTCTTCTTGAGCGCGGGCGTGCGGGCGGCAGCCGTGCACTCGGACACGACCAGCGATCCTCGAGTTGGATCCCTCGAGCAGCTGGCCGGCGGCGAACTCGATGTCGTATTCGCGGTAGACATGTTCAACGAGGGCGTGGACCTCCCCAACGTCGACACCGTGATGATGCTCCGGCCAACCGAATCGAGGATCCTCTGGCTGCAGCAATTTGGCCGCGGACTTCGCAAGGCGGTGGGCAAGCAACGGCTCACGGTCGTCGATTACATCGGCAACCATCGAACATTCTTGCTCAAGCCACAGACGCTGTTCGATCTGTCCGGCGGGGATGCAGAGATTGCCCGCCAACTCGAGCGGTTGCAGCGGGGAGAAGCCGATCTTCCTCCGGGCTGTGAAGTCACATACGACCTCGAGGCAATTGACATTCTGCAATCACTCCTTCGCCTGGGGTCAGGCGACGCCGCGATTCGTTTCTTCTACGAGGACTTCCGCGAGCGGTACGGCGCTCGGCCCACAGCGTCTGAGATGCACCACGAGGGCTACCGCCCAAGGTCGGTGCGCCAGGGTTACGGCTCGTGGCTCCGCTTCGTCGACGCGATGGGAGACCTGAATGAGCGTTCGAAGCGGCTGGTCCGCGACGAGCCGAGCGCCAGCTTTCTGAAGGTTCTCGAGACCACTCCGATGACGCGCAGTTACAAGTTCCTCGTGTTGGAGGCGATGCTGCAGGCGAACTGTTTCCCGGGCGAGATTCGAATCGACATCCTCCGTGATGGTATCCGTCGCCTGGCGCGACGATCCGCGATCCTTCAGCGCGACTTTTCGATCCCACTCGACGACGACCAGGCGCTCGAGAGAACGCTCGTCACGCAGCCCATCGCTGCGTGGATCGAGGGCAAGGGAACCGGGGCAGCTTCATTCTTCGAGTACGAGGAAGGGATCTTCCGCACGACCCTCAAAGTCGGAGACGATGACCGTGAGGCGCTGGGTGACCTAGTGCAGGAGATCGCCGAGTGGCGGCTTGCCGAATACATCGACCGACTGCGGACCGGCGATGGATCATCGGACGAGGACACCGGATCGTTCGTGTGCCGGGTGAGCCATGCGGGCGGGCGCCCTCTGCTCTTCTTGCCTCCGCGCGAGACTCGCCCGGCGATCCCCTCCGACTGGACGCAGGTTGTAATCGCCGACAAGGAATACGAGGCCAACTTCGCCAAGGTAGCGGTCAACATCATGCGTCGCCCTGGCAGTCGCGAGAACGTACTTCCGGAGCTGCTACGCAGCTGGTTCGGAGAAGACGCCGGCCTGCCGGGCACGGGCTACCAAGTCCGGTTCGTCCGGCGGGACGATATCTGGGCCCTTGAGCCGATGCAACGCACGGCAGTCGAGGAGGGCTTGGAGGTGGGCCGAAGCTACATGCGAGCCGACATCCCCCCAGCGTTTGGGCTTGAATTCAGAAGCGCGCTCTGGCAGCAGGGATATATCTCGGAGGGCGGTCACCTCTTCTTGTTGGTTACGCTCGACAAGAGTGGAATGCCGCAAGAGCACCGATACGCTGATCGGTTTTTGAGCCGCGATCTGTTCGAGTGGAGGAGTCAGAACCGGCATACGCAGGAGAGCGGAGCGGGCCAAGCAATCAGCCAGCACGCCGAACGCAATATCCCGGTGCACCTGCTGATTCGCAAGACGGGAAAGCTGGGTGGGCAAGCCGCGCCCTTCATCTTCTGTGGTGACGTCCACTTCGTAGGGTGGGAAGGCCAGAAGCCGATCACGGTCCGCTGGAGGCTTCAGAACCCGCTCTCGGATCAGCTGGCCGAGCTTCTTGAGGTTCCCAAGTCCTGAGACGGTTCGGAGCGGCAGCGGGCGATCGTCGGCGGCACCGAGCGGGTCGAGGATGCGTCGCGCACTAAAGCTCAACCTGTGGGGCGCCAAAACCTCATCTTCAGCACTACGCGGCCCGCGAGCCACCATCGGGGCTGGCACGCGACTGCTGGGAGTTCGAGGTACCCGCTTCGGACGACCGTTGCCGGCTGACGCCTGTGACAGCGGTCGGCTTGAGCGGGAGTTCCCGAATCAGCACCGGTTCACCGGTCGGCAGCGACCGTCGTCGAGCGCGGCGCCATAGGCCGAACCGACTCAGCAACGTCTCCAACGCGCGTCGCGTGCGCTCGTCGATCGCCTCCTGGAGTGCTTCCTGCGCGTAGGGCGCGTGGTTGTAGAAGAACGTCCGCCAACTCTGGCCCCAAGGGCGTTGGTGAGCCCTGCCCCGGTAGCGCCTCACGCTTGAGTTGCTCACCTCGAAACCGAGCTTCTTCAGCTCCCCGAGGATGCGCATGCTTCCCCAGCGCGGGTTCTCCGCCTGCATCCTTGGGATCAGGGCCTGGAGTTCCGCTGAGATGCGCGGACGGCCGCCGCGGCGCGTTCGTCTTTGGAATGCGTGCCGCCACCAGGGAGTGCGCCGCCAGCGCACAACCGTTTGCGGCTGAATGATCGTCAGGGCCTCGCGCCAGCGAGGCCACCACCGGGAGAGGAGGACCCACAACCAGCGGTCAGAGCCGTCGAACGTCCGAGCACGCAACCTCCGGTTGCTGCGTTCGAGGACCATCAGCTGATGGTGCAGAGCGACGTTCTGGAGCACGAGGTCGAGTCGCGATGCGAGACGGGCACGCAGGCTCTTCATGCGGTTCCGTGCCAATCAGCTCACTGATCAATGGCCCGAAGAATAGCGGATGAGGTTTTGGCGCCCCACAGCGGTCGACCTCACCGGTGCGAACTTCAGCGGCGCAACCGTGGAGGGGATCTACCTCTACGACGTCACTTGCCACACGGCGCGCCGATGACCGAGGGCGCGCGTGGCGCCGAGGCGTGCCGCCTCTGACGCGCGCCACCCCGTCGGGTCACGGAGCGCCGAAGCGCCTCGACAGTCGCGAGGCAACTCGCGGATCGGACGACGGGCGGGTCGAGGGGCTACGAACGCGCGGCGCGCACGACAACGCGGTCGGCGTATTCCCGCGAGTCGTAGTCGAAATCGCCACCGCAGGTATAAAGGGTGATCGAATCCGTCTCGACTGAGTCGCTCCAGATCTCGCTCCAGCGCGAGAGGTTGCCTGGCTCCACCTGATCGCTCCACTGAACCACGTACTGGAGCGATTCACCGTTGTAGTCGATGAAGATCTGGTCTCCGGGCTGCAGCAGGGCCAGATCCCGGAAGACGGCAGGGCCGTGATAATTCACGTCCGCGTAGGGAAGGTATCCGGAGATGTCTGCGTGGGCGCCGAAGATGGCGTTGCGTCCCTCACCGGGACGACCACCCAGGTCCTGCCAGGCGCTCATGTCGTACCAGAAGACGGTGGCAGGACCCTCCGGAATGCCGAGCTGTGCACCGGCCGATCCATCGACAATGCTGATCCCCACGGGTGCATCAACCGCCAGCAGCGGTATTCGCAGGCGCGCGAAGTTGTACCCCGGCGGATCGCCGAACTCCGAGACTAGTTCGGAGATGCTCCCGATCGGCGGCTCCGGTGTCGGTGTCTCCGAGGCGGTTGGCGAACCGGTAGCGGACCCACCGGGTGTGCCGCCCGGCGTGGCGCCGGAGCGAAGGCGGGCGACGACGCCCGGAGCGCCATCCGCGCTGCTGGCAACCAACGCGCCGAGCACGACCATCAGCCCGAGGGCGCCCAGCGCTCCGAGCAATCCACGACGAACCATCACGGTTTGCGCCTTCCACCAGATCGAGGCGCCGCGCACCGTCTGCTGGAGCAGGCGTCGGAGCTGTTCGATTCGCTCTTCCATTAGCGAGGCCCCGCGATTGGACCTTCGGCGATGTGCCGCCACGACCGGGGATCACCAGCGTTCTTCACGCGATTCACCTTGGTCGTCTGCACACACCATCGATCCATCCGGGCTCTGTCGTCGGGCACGATCCCTCGTGCCCGCGGGCCTCCGCACCGATCGCCGAGCGGCGATCGCGGACCCTCGCGGTGCCGCCGCGCGGCCGGCACCGGAACCCCGATCGTATTCGTGCTGATCGGGGGAAGTCTATGGTCTGGGTACACAGAAGCGGAGTGACCGCGCGCGCGGGTGGGAGCAAGCGTCGACGCTACGCTGAGGGCGCGCGAACCGCGAACGCGAACGGGGAATGACCGCATGCCGTTGTCCCGGGACAGGAAGCTCGCGATCTACGAAGCGCTCGTCAGCGCGCTGCCGGACGTGGACCGCAAGGGCCAGACCATGCCGTACACCGCGCTGAACGGGAACATGTTCAGTTTCCTGGCGCCGGACGGCGCACTCGCCTTCCTTCTTCCCTCAGCGGCCCGCACCGCGTTCCTCGAACGCCACCCGGACGCGATCGTCGAGCAGTACGGGCGCGTGATGAAGGACTACGTCGCGGTCCCCGACGCGATCCTGGAGGCTGTCGAGGAGTGCGAGCTGTTGTTTGCGCAGAGCGTGGCGCACGCCCGCACGCTGCGCCCGAAGGCGACCACGCGAGCGAAGCCGAAGCCGAAGCCGAAGCCGCGGTAGCGGGGTGAGTGGCGGCTAGCGCCCGCCAACGAGGGGGAGGCGCCGCACGATGCGTTTCGCCCCGTCCTGGGCGAGCAGCCAGAGGAAGCGGGCGTTGGAGACGGTGTAGCGCTTCCAGAGGCGGCGGGGCTCCGTGACGAGGCGGAAGAACCACTGCAGGCCACTGCGCTGCATCCAGCCCGGCGCCTTCCGCAAGAGACCGGCGTTGTAATCGAACGCCGCGCCGACCGCGAGCACCGCGGCGGCGTTCAGGCGCGACCGGTGGTCGGCGACCCAGCGGTCCTGCTTCGGGGATCCGAGGCCGATCCAAACGAAGTCCGGATTCGCCTCGTTGATGCGGCGGACGACGGCTTCATCTTCCTCGGGCGTGAGCGCGCGGAACGGTGGTGAGTACACCCCCACGACCGCGATGCCGGGGTACAGCGATTCCAGGCGCTCCTTGAGCAGCTCTGGAACCCCGGGACCGCCGCCGTAGAAGTAGTGGGTGTAGCCGTGCTCACGACCGCGATCGATGATCGCAAGCATCGAGTCGGGGCCGTAGGTGCGGGTCATCGTGTGGCCGTGGAGCCGTCCGAGCCAGACCAGCGGCACGCCATCCGGGGCGACCAGGTCACCGCGGTTCAACAGCTCCTTGAGATCGGGCTGGCTGTTCGCCTCGACGATGGTGTTCACGGAGACGTAGTGCACGGCAAGCTTCGTACCGTTGCGCGGTGCGGCGAGCACGCGATCACGCGCCGCCTCGAACGACGTCGTGCTGACGTGTACGCCAAGCAGATCGTAGTAGCCCGCGTTCAGATCGCGGGGCACGTGTTCGCCTGTCACGGGAGCAGGCGCCTCGTCTTCCATGCGCTGCGGTGGGTGCTGGGAGGCGAAAGCCATCGTACGTCCCGCTGAATGCTCGATCGACCGAAGAATGGGGGCGCATCGATGCGCCCGCTCAGCCGATCTTCGGTCCACGGACACTATTCAGACAGTCGCAAGGTCGGGATTTCCCCTGTCCGTGGCGAACGTTTGCCGGACGAGCGGACGAAGAACCCGGATCACCGGAGTATCACGTTCGAGCAGGACGACAGCGAAACGTCAGACTACGAGGCGGGCCGTTCTCCGCATGTGGCGCGCTTCGGCCGCTACCCGAGCGCGGCGCGCGGGTTCACCCGCACCATCCGCGCCAGCTCGTCCTCGCTGAACCCGCTCGCGAGGAAGCGCTCGATCCAGCGACCGAAGCCGAGCGGCGGTGGCGGGTTCGCCACCTGACCGAGGTCTGTCGACAGCACCACGTGCTCGGGGCCCAGCGCACGGACCTCTCGCAGGATTGCCGCGGTTGCCACCTCGGCGCCCTCTTCGCGGAACAGCACGTTGCCGCACTGCTCCACCAGCGCACCCAACGCGGCGGCGCGTTGCTGCACCTCCAGCGGGATGCCGAACGCGGTCGCGTGCGTCACCAGGGTGCGGATGCCGCGCTGGCGCGCGGCCTCGATCAGGGCGCTCGTCTCCGCGGGGCTGAGGTGCCCGCTGCACAAGAGCGCGTCGTGCTCTTCGATCAGCGCGAGCAGATCGTGCACCACCGGCAGCAGCGCGCCGGCGCTGTCGAGGATGGTGATCGGACCGGCCTTGCTGTGGAAGCGGCCGAAGGTCTCGCGCGACCAGGCCGAGTCGAACGTCGGCATCCAGACGACGCGCGTTCCGATCCGCAGCGCGACCTCCAGTGCGTCCGGGTTGAGACCGCCAACGCCGTGATCGAGCGCGACCGCGCCGTACACCTCGAGCGGTGCGGCTTCCGAGGCCAGCGCCCACGCGAGCGGTTGCGTTGGGTACTCGTGGCTCTTCAGCACGATCGCGGCCATCTCCGCTTCGCGCGCCGCGGCGACCAGCACCCGCGCGTCCATTCGCCGTTCGGCGAACGGATCGGGGCTCGCGTGCGCGTGCAGATCGATCGCGCCGCGCAGCAACTCGCGCGCGGCCGGCTGCAACCCGTCGAGGTCGCTCATCCCCCGTTCGCGATCCGCGCCGCCAGATCGCGCGCGCGCGTCGCCTGCTCGGTCGCCTGCCGGGCGCTGTCGCCCGTGTACGCGACAGGATCCAGGAGCGCGTCGATCCGCTCCGCGTCCAGGTGTCCCTGCACCTCCGGGCGTGCCGCCAGCAGCGCCGCGAACGATTCGCCGGACACCGCCGCCTCCTGTGCCGCCTCGTAGACCGCGTCGTGCGCGCGCTGGCGTCCCAGCTCGCGGCCGAGCGTCAGCATCAGGCTCTCCGACATGATCAGACCGCCCGACAGATCGAGGTTCTGGCGCATCCGTTCCGGGAAGACACGGAGCCCCGCGAAGAGCTCGTTCATGCGTACGAGGATGTCGCCGGTCATTTCGATCGCCGGCGCCAGCGCGCGGCCCATCATCACCGCACGGCTACCGTCCGCCTCGTGATCGGAGAGCATCGCTTCCATCGCCAACGGCACCAGCGATCGGACGTGGGTTTCGTCCGCCATGATGTCCTGACAGAGCTTCGGGTTCCGCTTCTGCGGCATCGTGCTGCTGCCAACGCTGCCAGGCGGCACGGGCTCCTCGACCTCGCCGAACTCCTCTTTCATCAGCTCGCGGATTTCGCGCGCCGCGCGGCCGCAGGTGGTGTCGAGCATCGCGAGGATCATCACGTACTCGACGAGGTGATCCTGGATCGTGCGACCGGGCACGGGCATCGAGCCGAGGCCGAGCAGTTCGCCGACGCGCTCCTGCAGCCGCGGGCCATGGCCCTCGAACGAGGCGCCGGTCCCGGCGCCGCCGCCGAGCATCGCGACGAAGACCCGCGGCTCCGCCTGGTGCAGGCGTTCGACGTGGCGACAGAGTTCGTCGATCCAGACCGCGACCTTCGCGCCAAAGGTGGAGGGCACCGCGTGCTGCCCGTGCGTCCGCCCCGGCAGCGCGTCGTCCTTCGTGCGCTCCGCGAGGCCGGCGAGCGTTTCGAGCAGCTCTGCGATCAGCGCGAGGATGATCGCGTGCGCTTTCTGGACCTGGATCACCGTCCCGGTCTGGGTAATGTTCTGCGTCGTGGCGCCCCAGTGCAGGTGGCCACCGGCATCGCCGTCGCAGAGCCGATCCAGCTCCCAGATCAGCGGCACGAGCCCGTGTCCGGTGACGCGCAATCCCTCGGTGACGCGATCGATGTCGAACAGCTCGAGGCGGGCTTTACGCGCGATCTCCTCAGCCGACGCGGCGGGGATCATCCCGATCTCCGCCTCCGCCTGCGCGAGCGCGACCTCGACATCGAGCCACGCCTGCCAGCGGGCATCGCGCGTGAGCAGCGCGCGGAGTCCCGGATCGGGGATACGCAGCGCGGTGGGTTGATCCTCGACCATGGCGAAGCCTCCTCGGATTGCGGCGGGATCGTACCGGAGGTACGCCGTCCCTCGGCGACCGCACCTTACGAATTCCTATCCAGCTCCGACTTCCGAGGCGCGCAGCCGCAGCGCGGTCAGGATGTGGCCGGTGTGGCTGAACGCCTGCGGAAAGTTGCCCAACTGCTCCCGTGTGCCCGGATCCAACTCCTCGCTCATCAGCCCGAGGTCGTTCGCGTACGACCACACCCGATCGACCAGCGCGCGCGCCTCTTCCGCCCGCCCGAGGTCGATCAGGCAGTCGGCGAGCCAGAAGCTCACGAGGGCAAACAGGCCCTCGAAGCCCTTGGGCCCGTGGTACTCGTTGCGGTAGAGCAGGCCATCCGGCGCCGTCAGATCTGCCTGCAGGGCCTCGATGGTTGCGCGCATCGCCGGATGCCCCGCCGCGATGAAGCCAATCCGCGGTAGCTGCAGCAGGCTGGCGTCCAGCTCCGTGGTCCCGTAGGCGTGGACGAACCGCCCGGACGCGCGATCGATGCCGCGCTCCATCACCTCGGCGTGGATCAGCGCGCAGCCTGCGCGCCACCGATCGAGGTCCGCCCGCCGCCCGCAGCGTTCGCCGATCGCGATCGCGCGATCGAGGGCGTACCAGCACATCGCCTTCGAGTAGACGAGGTGCGCGTCGCCCGTGCGCACCTCCCAGATCCCGGCGTCCGGTTCGGTCCACTCAAGCAGCGCGCGCTCCGCGATCCCGCGGATGAAGGCCCAGCGCTCCTTGCTCAGAACGCCACCCCTCGAGGTCGCCCGATCCGCGGCGTCCAGCGCCCAGCCCAGCGTGTCGAGCTGGAACTGTGCGGCGGCGCCGTTGCCAATCCGCACCGGGCGCGAGTCGCGATAGCCACTGAAGTTCAGCGTCGATTCCGGTAGCTCCGGCCCGCCATCGATCCGGTACATCAGCGTGAGCGCCGCCGGATCCATGCCGGTCGCGCGCTCGATCCAGTCCCAGTACGCCTCGCTCTCGGTGCGGCAGCCCAATGCATCGACGGCTGCAACCCCGAGCGTCGCGTCGCGCAGCCACGCGTAGCGGTAGTCCCAGTTCAGTTCGCCACCGATCCGCTCCGGCAGCGAGGCAGTCGGCGCGGCAACCATCGAGCCGTGCGCCGACGCCGTCAGCGCCTTCAGCACGAGCGAGCTGCGCACGATCGAGTCGCGATCGGCGCCGTCGTAATCAAGCGCGGCGGCCCAGCGCTCCCACCAGTCGCGCGTGCCCTCGAGGATCGTCTCCGCCTCGGCGACCGAGAGCGTCGAGGGTGCACCGCCGCGCGGAGCCCCCAGCGCGATTACGATCGCTTCGCCGCTCGCCAGCGAATGCCCGGCGCCCGGCGCGAGCGCGCCCGGGTCGGACGCCACGATGCCGAACGCCAGCAGGAACGCATTCGCGGCTCCCGCCTCCGGCCGTGGCGGTCGCTCCCCGGCGTAGAACGGCGCCGGAGCCAGTTGGACCTCGTAATCGACCTCGCCCTCGATGCAACGCAGCACGCGGAGGAGCCACGGCCCCTCGAAGAACGACGCGCCCTCGCTCGCGATCGGCATCGCGTCCGTCAGCGTCGCCACGCCCTTGGCAGTGCGAAAGGTCGTCTCGAGGACCATCGAGTCGCCGAGGTAGCGGCGGGTCACCTCGGCGTTTGGCACCGTGATCGTGAAGTGCCCACCCCGCCGGTCATCGAGGATCCGCGCGAACAGCGAGGCACTGTCGAACGCCGGAAGGCAGCACCAGTCGATCCCGCCGTCGCGCCCAACCAGCGCCGCGCTGCGCGTATCGCCGATCAGCGCGTAGTCCGCGATCGGGAGGTAGTGGCCTCGTGTCATCGGCGCGCCTTTCGCTCGGTGAGGTTGGTGCCGCTGGTACCGCGTTCGGCCTGACCGCCGCCATCCGTATACTCTCGCCGAGCCAGCTCAGCGAGGGAGATCGGTATGCCAGAGGTCGTCGCGAACGGGATCAAGCTGCGTTACGAGATCACCGGGGACGGCCCGACAACGATCTTCTGGATCCATGGCATCGGGAACTCGCACCACTACTGGGACGAACTGCTGCCGCAGTTCCCCGGGTTTCGCCACATCTCCGTGGACGTCCGCGGGATGGGCGAGTCCGAAGGCACTGACGGCCCGGTCTCGCTCGAAACGTGGGCGGCCGACTGCAACGCCCTCCTCGATGGATTGGGCGTCACCCAAGCAGTGATCGCCGGTCACTCGATGGGCGGCGCGATCACGCAGCGTCTGGCGATCGATCACCCCGCCAAGGTGAAGGGGTTGCTGCTGCTCTCGACCTCCAGCCGCGTCGGTCCGGCCGCCACGGAGAACTGGATGGCACAGGCGGAACGCACCGAGGCCGGCGGGCAACCGCGCCTCGCCGCGGCGCAACGCGCCGTCGCGAAGTACCACATGGACGAGGAGATCAAGGCATTCACCGTGCCGACGTTGATCCTCGTGGGTGACGCGGACAAGACCACGCCAGCCGGCGGCTCCGTCATCATGAGCCGCTGTATCCCCAACGCGGAACTGGAGATCTACCCGGGCATCGGTCACTCCGTGCTCAAGGAAGAGCCGCAGGCAGTCGAGCGCGCCAGGGCCTGGCTGCAGCAGTTCCGCTAGCCCTCGACGATTCGCGCCCCGCGGCCGCTGTTCGGCCGCTGTTCGCCCCGCCGCCGGAGGCGCCGTTTGGGCGCGGCGTCTGGCGCCCCCGGCCCGCGCGGGTGAGACTGGACAGACACACGTACTCACTGATGTCTTGGTCGAGCTCTTCGAGCGGGCGGGGCGTCTCATTCGAAGGAGCATCCTGATGGCAGACGCCGCGGTCGCCGCAATCGACGAATTCATCACCGGACAGAGCGTGGACACCTCAGGGTCTGGCTGGCGCACGAAGCTCAGCAAGCCGCCGCAGGCCGAGTTCGACGCGGACAGCAGCTACTTCTGGGACCTGGAGACCAACGTCGGCAAGATCGTCGTGCATTTGCTGCCGGGCGTCGCGCCGATGCACGTCTCCAGCACGATCTATCTCACCCGCCTCGGTTTCTACGACGGGCTGAAGTTCCACCGCGTGATCACGCAGTTCATGGCGCAGGGTGGCTGCCCGCTAGGCTCCGGTACCGGGGGTCCCGGCTATCAGTACGCCGGCGAGTTCGACAACAGCGTGAAGCACGACAAGCCCGGTCTGCTGAGCATGGCGAACGCCGGCCCCGGCACCGATGGCAGCCAGTTCTTCCTGACGTTCATCCCGACCCCGTGGCTGGACGGCAAGCACAGCATCTTCGGCGAAGTCGTCGAGGGCATCGATGTCGTCAAGACCCTCGAGGCCGGCGGCTCCGAGAGCGGCCAGACGACGACCCCGCTGGAGATCACCACCGCCACTATTCGCGTCGAGTAACCGCGGCCAGCGCGGGCGTCCCTCGCTAGCGAGGGCGCCCGCCCGGCAACGCCCCTACTCGCCGACCGTCGCGATCCGGATTCGCCGATCGGTGACGGCCTACGTCGCGCGCATCGTCGGCCAGCTCGATGCCTCCCGCCGCACGGCAGTCGGCACCATCCACGGTGTCGGGGCGCTCCATATACTCCCGGCATGCCCGGCGAACCCGTCACCCAGAGCACACGTGGCGCGATCCTGGACGCCGCCCTCGAACTGTTTTCGGCGCGCGGCTACGAAGCGACCACGATCGAGGACGTGCGCGAGCAGTCGGGCGCCAGCACCGGGAGCATCTACCACCACTTCGGCAGTAAGCAGGCGCTGGCGGCGGCGCTGTTCCTCGACGGCCTCGCCGCCTTCCAACAGCAGGCGATCGAGGTCTACGAACAGCACCCCGGCGCGGAGGATGGCGTCCGCGCGATCGTCCACCTCTACCTGCGCTGGGCCGTCGAGAACCCGCGCCTGGCGCGGTTCATGCTGACGGCACGCGAGCCAGCGGTCCGCGCGGCAACCGATCCCGAACTCGCTGCCCTCAATCGGCGCTTCTTCGAGGTGAGCACCGGGTGGGGGGATCGCAACATCGATGCCGGGCAGCTCCGTCCGCTGTCGCCGGAGCTGTTCCGGGCAATCGTGATCGGCCCAGCGGAAGCGTTCACGCGACGCTGGCTGGCCGGACGGTTCGACAGTCCGGTCGACGACGCCGCCGCTGAGCTTGCCGACGCGGCGTGGCGCGCCGTCCGTCCCGCGGCCCCGGCCTAGCCGCCGCGGCGCACCCTCGGGGGTCGCGCCATCAGGCGCCGGGCACGGCGAACGGGGTCAGCACGACACCCATCGAGACGGCGCCAATCTCACCGTGGCGGTCGAAGAGCGTCCCGCCGCCGCGACCGACCCCGGAGCGGGTCCAACGGGCCTCCGCGCGCACGCCGATCCAACCACCGTCAGGCTGCCGGGTGAGTTGAACGTTGAGATCGAGGTTCGGGTCGGCAAGTTTGGGTTGGAGCGGGCGGCCGATCCCGTGCGCCCAGTCCGCCGGGCCCAACACCTTCGCCAGTGGCATCGCCGGGGTGACCAGTGGTCGCGTGATCCCGAACCAGCGAATCCCCTCGGCGCCGCTGCGAACGTCGAAGGTGTCCATGAACCACGGGCCACCCTCGTGCGGATTCGCGCGCTCCGGCGCCGCGCCGAACCGGGCGGGATCGTGAGTCAGGTGGTCTGGAACCGACACCTCGGCGGTCTCGCTTGCGTGCGCGAACGTGACCGTTGCGACCGCCAGCAACGCATCTTCGTGGCGAAGCTCGTTGCGCAGCGTGGAAACCCGGCGGCCGGTCCGCAGCGACTGGAAGGCGGTGCGCAGCGGCGCCAGCGGAGCGGGCCGCAGGAACTGGATCGAGGCCGACAACGCCGTCCCCAGGTCGCTTCGCTCGGCTTCGCGCTCCAGTTCAGCAACCAGCAGCCCGGCGACCGCTCCGTCCTGGAGACCGGCGAACGGCCCTCGGGCGTACTCGCTTGGCACCCAGGCCCCATCGCTCCGCTGTTCAAAGACGTCACCCATCGCCGCTCCCACCTTCAGCCGATCTCGACTGTTATCGCCCAACGCCCAGCGCAGCAGGCTCCGGAGGCGCTGTACCGGGCACCTCGGTCGCCACGCGCGGCCCTCGAGGGAGACGGGTCGCCGCGATCAAGCCCAGCACGCGCACCAGCGCGGACAGCACCAGCACCGCCGCGAAGGAATCGGTGGCGTCCGCGAGCAATCCGCCGATCTGCGGCGCCACCATCTGGGTGACGCCGAAGGCGAAGGTCAGCGCGCTGAACGCCGACGCGTAGGTCGCCGCCGTCGTGTGCTCGATGACGTAGGAGGTCACCACCGCCGGCGTCGGTGTCGAGGTGCTGGCGATCGCCACCGCCGCGATCGCGACGACGAGCGGGCTATGAGACAGCGCGAACAGCGTCGCCACGGCGGCGCAGGCGAACGCGGCGATCAGCGTTCGTCGCTGGCCGAAGCGATCGGACATCCGCCCGAGGGCGAGCGCCCCGATCACGCTCGCCACACCCTGCAACGAGAAGATCATCGAGGCCTGGGCGAGCGAGAACCCGGCGTCGTCGCGGACGCGGGCAATCAAGAACGCGGCGACCAGCATGTAGCTGAAGCCGAAACACGCGTACGTCAGTGTGAGCGGCACCCAGCCCGCGATCGTGCGCAGGCCGCGCGTACCCCCGCCCCCGCTCGCCGCTCGATCCTCGCCGGTCGCGCCCCGCCTCGGCCGCCGGTCTGGCGTCCATAGCAGCGCGAACACCGCGACGCAGAGCACGAGGGCGATCACGAACTCCAGGGCATAGATGCGCCGCCAGAGCGCTGTGTCCGCGCTGTCCCCGAGCACGGCGGCCATCTGTCCGATCAAGAGCGACCCGCTGCCGATCGCGGCGGCCAGCAGCCCCATCGCGAACCCTCGGCGTTCCGGCGCGACCAGCGCGGCGGTCAGCGCGGGACCGGGAATCCAGACCGCCGCGCCGCCCAGACCCATCAGCATCAGCGCGGCGGCGAGCACCGTCGGCGACGGCGCAACCGACGCCAGCCCCAGGCCGACCATCGAGGTGACCAGCCCCATCCGCATGACCGCGCCGAGCGACAGCCGCGTCGCGAGCACCCCGACCACCAGCGCACCGACGAGGTACGCCGCGAGGTTGGCGCTGCCCAGCAGCCCGGCCGCAGCGTTCGATCCGCCGAGCAGGTCGTCACGCGCCCCCGGCAACACGAACCCCCAGGTAAACCGTCCGAAGGATTGCGCGACGGTGACCGCACCCATCAGCAGCGCGAACGTCAGGACGGTCCGCTGTGCCCGGAGCGAGGGTGGTGACGCGACCATCTGTCGATTCCTGTCGCCGCGCGGTTCAGCGGATCTGTGGACGATCCGTACTAGAACAAAATTCTAGAGGACCGATTCCACCCTCGATGTCAAGGAACTGCGCGAACCGCGGCCGTTCGATCGGTCACGGCACCCGTCCCCGTCGGCGTCGACCAGTTGGCGGACACGGCGACGCCAGCAGGATTGCCATTGGCGTCATCCGGAACAGCGTGTCCGCCGCAGTTTGGCGCGAATGCAGGCTGCCCGGACGTCTAGACGACACCTCGCGTGCCCCGGGCCAGCGCCGGGAGCACGTCGCGCTAGAGGTAGCGCAGCTTGCGTGCCTCGGCGGTCAGTTCCTCGCGGAACTTGGGGTGAGCGAGGCCGATCAGCGCCTTCGCGCGGTCCGCGGTGGTCATGCCCTTGAGGCAGGCCACGCCGTACTCGGAGGCGACGTAGTGCACCTCGTTGCGGGGCGTGGTCACGACCGCGCCGGGCTTGAGCATCGGCACGACGCGCGACACCTCGCCGCTCTTCGCCGTCGAGTAGAAGGCGATGATCGACTTCCCGCCCTTTGAGTCGAATGCGCCGCGGGCGTAGTCGTGTTGACCGCCGGTGCCGCTGAACTGGGCCGGACCCATCGACTCGGAGTCGCACTGCCCCGTCAGGTCGATCTCGATCGTCGAGTTCACCGAGATCAGGTTGTCGTTCTTCGCGATGTTGGGCGGGAAGTTCGTGTACGAGACCGGGTGCGCCTCGATGTACGGATTGTCATCGAGGAACTCGTACATCCGCCGCGAACCTGCCGCGAAGGCATAGAGCGCCTTCCCCGGGTGGAAGCTCTTCTGCGACCCGTTCGCGACGCCGTTCTCCACGAGGTCGACCATCGAGTCGACGAACATCTCGGTGTGAATGCCGAGGTTCTTGTGGTTGGTCAGGCTCTTCGCGACGGCGTTGGGCACGCCGCCGATACCGAGCTGGATGCAGGCGCCGTCCGGGATCATCTCCGAGATCAGCTTGCCCATCGCGATGTCTTCGTCGCGATCGGGCGGCACGGGCAGCTCGTTCAGCGGTGCGTCGTGCTCAACGACCGCCGTCGCCTCGGAGATGTGCACCCAGGAGTCGCCGTGCACGCGCGGCATGTTCTGGTTGACCTCGAGGATGACGACGTCGGCTTTGGCGATCGACGCCTTCGCCGTGTCGACGTTGGTACCGAGGCTCATGTAGCCGTGCTCGTCGATCCGGGACACGCACATCATCGTGACATTGATGTCCATGAACTCGGTGATCAGGCGGGGGATCTGGTGGAAGTAGGCCGGATTGAAGACCGCGTGGCCCTCGGTGATCAGGCCGCGGTCGGCGCCGCTGGCGAACAGCGACTCCCAGTGGATGACGTCGCGCACCTCGGGGCTGAGGATCGTGCGCGCGCTCGCGCCCATCGGCAGCAAGCTGGTCATTCGCAGGCTGGTGTACCCGCCGGCCTTCGCGCGGTTCGCCACCGCTTCCAGCATTGCCGGGGGTTCGCTCACCGCCAGGCCTTGCATGACGTAGGAATTGTCGGGGATCAGCGCGGCTGCCTCGTCCGGCGTCCGCAGCTTCTCCTTGTAGACATCGCTCCAACGGCTCATCGGCGGCCTCCCCTTCTCAGCGGGCCTGAGAATACAGGCCCGACGCTCGGTTTCGGAGCCGCTACGGCTCCGTGTGCAGGAATTCGACCAGCGCCTCGATCTCCCGATCGGTGAGACCGGACCGGCGCCAGGCCGGCATCGCCGTCCCCGACCGACCGTTCGCGATCGTTTCGAGGTAGATCGAATCATCTTTCGTCAGCGCCTCCGGCCGGAGCGAGGGGCCAATCTGCCCCGCCCGGTCCGACCCGTGGCACGACGAACAGTTTTCGCGGTAGTACGTGGCCGCACTGCGCCCGTCGAACAGCGGTCCGCCGTCGTCCGGCACCGGCGTCGAGGTGTCCGCCGCCGCGGCACAGGCGGCGAGCGCGACGCTCATGAGGATCGCGACCGCCCCGACGACTGTTCGCACCGCCTATCGTGCCGCCCGCGCGACCGCCGCGAACGACGCGGCCAGTGAGCCCTCGCGATCCGGACCGATCAGCGGGTGGGCGATCACCTCGCCCATGCCGGCACCGATCCAGCGCTGGAGACCGGCGGCCACCTCTGCTTCCGTCCCCGAGACGACGAGGTCGTCGAGCAGCGGATCGGTGTAGCTGTCGGTCACCTCGTAGCCGGCGGCGGCGAACATGCCCTGGTAGTTCGGGACGCGGGCGTACATCGAGAGCTGCTCGCGAGCCATCTGGCGCGCGGCCTCGCGGTCGGTCGTCACCGCGATCGGCACGTGCGCGACCAGCGGTGGCGCTTCGCGACCAGCCGCCGAGGCGCCCGCCTGCAACGCGGGCAAGGCCGTCTCCGTCAGGTACTTGAGCGGGCTCATCCACGAGATCGCACCGTCGGCCAGTTCGCCGCACAGCTCGTACGACTTCGGGCGCAACGCCGAGGCCATTACCGGCACCGGCGCGTGCGGACTGATCCGCGCCTTCGCGCTGACGTGGAAGCCCTCGAACGAGACGCTACCCTCGTGCAGCAGCGCGCGGATCACGGTGAGGTACTCACGCAGGTTGGTCAGCGGGCGGGTGTACGGCTGGCCGTACATCCGCTCCACGAAGAACTGGGTGGTCGGCCCGATCCCGAGGCGGAACCGCCCCGGCCCGAAGCCCTCGATCGCCATCGCCTCCTGAGCGAAGGCGACCGGTTGGCGTGACCACGTGTGGACGATGCAGTTGCCGAGGAGGATGCGCTCCGTCTGCGCTGCCGCGACGGCGAACACCGGCAACATGTCGACGCCACCGGCGCCGCCCATCGTCGCCCACGCCGCCTGGACGCCGGCCGCCTCGGCCTGCTGGATCTCGGCCACGCAGGCCGGGCCGCTCGAGGACTGAATCGCAACGCCGTACATCAGGCGTGCACTTGAATCGCACCGTCGATCACGAACGACTCGCTATCGACGAAGGCCGCCAACTCCGAGGACAGGTACACCACCGCGCCCTGCAGATCCTCGGGCTTGCCGAGCCGCCGCAACGGGATGTACTTCTCGAGGATCGCGTGGATCTCCTCGTCGCTCTGGATGCCCGGGATGTCGTCGTAGAACCCGAGGCCCAGCGCGTTCACGGTGACGCCGTTGCGGCCCCATTCGAGACCCAGCGACTTGGTGAAGCCGAGTACCGCGCCCTGGGACGCGCCGTAGATCGCGGCGTTCGGGACGCCGCGGTCGTGGAGGATCGAGACGAGGGTGATGATGCGGCCGTAGCCGCGCTCGACCATGCCCTTGCCAACCGCCTGCGTGGCGACGAAGACCGAGGTGGCGTTGCGATCGAGTTCGCGCTGCCAGTCGGCGAGGCTCGCCTTGAGCACGCTCTTGATGTTCGCGCCGTGCTGCGCGTTGACGAGGATGTCGAGCGGCGCGACGTCGCTCTCGATGCCCGCGACCGCCGCCGCGACAGCGGCGGGATCGGTGAGGTCGACGCGACGAACCGCGCTCCGCCGTCCGAGGGCGGTCACCGCCGCTGAGATGCTCCTGGCGGCAAGCTCCTCGGTCGCATCGTCGCCGAGCGTAGTCAGCGAGACGTCGGCGCCGGCCTCGGCCAGGCCAACGGCGAGCGCGCGGCCAAGCGGGCCGGTCGCGCCGGTGACGAGCGCGTGCCGGCCGCTGAGGTCGAACGGGTTGCCGCCGCTGTCGTACTCGTCGGCGGGGATGTCCATCGGAGGAACAGGGATCTGGACTGCCATCGGTCTAGCCTTCCGCTTCCGGCGCGTACCCGGCGGGCAGCAAGCCACCCGCGATCGCACCGCCATCGAGGAGCACCGTTTCGCCGGACATGTACGCCGACGCGTCGGAGGCGAGGAACACGGCCAGCGGACCCATCTCACGCGGCCAGCCGACACGACCGACCGGCTGGAAGCCGTTCATCTGGTCGCGCCGATTCTCCTCGATACCCTTCGGAATCAAGCCGGGGGCGATGCAAGTACAGCGGATGTTCTCGCGCGCGTAGGTCATCGCCAGCGCCTTCGTGAGCTGGATGACGCCGCCTTTGGCGACCGAGTACATGAAGTTGTTGCGGCCACCTCGGAAGCCCCACCCGGAGGTGAGGTTGATGATGTTGCCGCCGCCGTTCTCCAGGAAGTGCGGCACCACGGCGCGCGAGCAGTAGAAGGCGCTGCTGAGGTTCACGTCGATGCCGACGCGCCAGTCCTCGTCGTCCAGCTCCGGAAACGTCTTGCCGCGCCCACGGTCGGTGATGCCGGCGTTATTCACGAGGATGTCGATCCGGCCGAACTTGGCGATCGCATCCGCGGCCATCGCGTTGACCTGGGCCGTGTCGGTGACGTCGGTCGTCCCGACCTCCATCCGGCGGCCCTTCGCCTCGACGAGTGCCTTCGTCTCCTCGAGCGGCTCGAGGCGGCGCGCTGCGCCGTAGATGTCAGCGCCGGCGTCGGCCATGGCCAGCGCCATCGCGCGGCCCAGCCCGGTGCCAGCGCCGGTGATAATCGCGGTCTTGCCCTTGAGTTCGAATTTCTCGAGGACCATCGGTACCCCCCTCGGTCGTGCCTGTCGCCGGCGCTCCGCGGCGCTCGACGCCGCGCGAATGTACCCCGATCGCGGCTACGTTCGCAGTCCGTCATGCCCTCGCGCGTGACGACAGTCAGACTGCGGTCGTCGGATCCTCCCCGCCGTTCTTGACGACGACCCGGTGTAGCCAGCGCACCCATGGCGCCCGCAGGAAGATCAAGAAGGTCAGGATGCCCACGCCTTGCATCACCAGCGCCACCGGTCCCAGTGAGGCGTCGCGGACCAGCTCCTCGCTCGCCGTCCGCGCTCCCAGCACCAGCACGGTGTCTGTCGCCGCGCGGCTCCACCAGTAGCCGAGGTAGATCCCGCGCAGCGGCGAGCCCACGATCCCCGCCGCGATGAACATCCAGCTCGTCGGCAGCGCCACCGAATAGACGAACGCCGCGGGCAACAGGCGGCGGCGGTGCCGCTGCAACAGCGCCGATAGCTCGTCGACGTCGCGCTGCTGCGCGCGGATCACCGGGCGACCGAGGCGCCTCGAGATCAGCGCCAGCACGATCCGGCCGCCCCCGCCAGCGGCGGTGGAGGTGATGGTCGCCGGGAACAGCGGCACGTCGAACTGCACGACAAACAGCGCCACCACTGTCCACAGCGGTGGGCCGAGCACCGGCACCACGTTCATCGTGAACGCGATCAGCGACAGCAATACCAACAGCTCGAAGGTTTCGACCGTCACGTCGCCCCCACGACGATGATGCACCTCGGCGGCACGCAGCCAACCGGGCCGTCGGTATGCTCACGCCGTGACCCCGTCGAAAGGAGCGTCCATGGACGCCGCCGCCCGCAAGACCACTCTCCGCATGATTCCGTACGGCCCGTATGTCCTCACCTCGATCGATGGCGACTCCGTCGGCGCTGGGACCGTGAACTGGGTCTCGCAGATGGCCTTTGAGCCGCCGCTCCTGGCGATCGGCGTGAAGGACGGCACTGCCTCGCTCGCCAACATCAAAGCCGGCGGCGCGTTCGCGATGTCCTTCCTCGGCAGCGGACAAGGCGATCTCGCCTTCGCCTTCTTCGGCGACGCACCGCTTGAGGGCGATGAGTTCGTGACGAAGAACGCGCGGGTCCCCACAGAGCGCGCGCCCTCGGGTGCGCCCGTGCTCACGGACGCCCCGGCCTGGGCGGACCTGCGGCTGGTCGAGGTCGTCGAGAAGGGCGATCACGCCGTCGTGATCGCCGAAGTCACCGAGGTCGGCCTCCGCCATGAAGCGCCAGACGTGCTCACGTTGAAGGAGCTTGGCCTGAACTACGGCGGCTAGTCGGCCAACCGATCGAGTGGTTCTGCTTACCTCTCGCTAGCGGCAACGGCTCCGCTGTCCGACGATTGGGCGACCGGCTTGAGGAAGGATCCTGATGAGTCGCCTGCTGCTGCCCTGTGCCATCCTTGTCGCGTTCGCGTTCGCCGCCTGCACCGGCGGTGACGACGGCACCGCCACCGCGACCGGCGAGGCGACCTCGGAAGCCACCGGTACCGCGCAGACGACGGGCACCGCGGTCGCCACCGCCGCCGCAACCGACGCGGCGATGACCCCGCAGGCGATCTTCGCCGCCGTTTCGCCGTCCATCGCCTTCATCGAAACGCCGGCCGGCACTGGCAGCGGCATGGTCATCTCCGAGGAATAGCTGGTCAGCAATGCCCACGTCGTCTGGCCGTTCGACACTGTCCGCGTCGTCTTCAGCGACGGCACCGAGTTCCTGAATGCCGAGGTCTACTCCTGGGATCTGATGGCAGACCTCGCGGTGATCCGGCTCCCCGCCGGGCACGGCATCCCGCCGGTCCAGTTCGCCGATCCCGCCGCGCTCTCCACCGGCAGTGAGGTGTTCCTGATCGGCTTCCCGGCCGAGACGGAATCGTTCCCGCAGCCGACGATCAGCAGCGGGGTCATCTCGCGCTTCCGCGAGTGGTCGCTCGCGGGGCTGTCCTACGTGCAGACCGACGCCGCGATCACCGGCGGGCAGAGCGGCGGCGCGCTCGTCTCCGATCACGGGGCCGTGGTTGGGCTCTCCGGCTTCAAGTTCGCCGATACCTTCGGTCTCGCGCTCGCAGCGCCGATCGTCGACGAGCGCGCGCACGCGCTGATCGACGGCACATCGGTGGACGCGTTCAGCGATCGCCGGTTCTCCGGCGACGCGACCAGCGGTCCGCTGACCTTCGACCTCGCTAACTACTACGACCAGCGGGCGTTCGTCGTTCGCGGGCCCGTCGGCACCTCGGTCTCAGTCACGGTCAGCAGCGACAACGACGCAGCCCTCGATGTGTATGACGCCACCGGCGTCTACCTGACCACCGCGGACACCACCGTCGGCGGCGAGGAGAGGGTCGACTTCGAGATCGACTTCGACGTGCCATTCATCGTGGTTGCAAACCAGTTCGACATCGGGCCCGGCGCATTCGAGATCAGCGGTTCACCGGGACTCGCCCGCTTCGCCGACGCGGATGACGGGCGTCGCCTCGGTCGTGGCGTGTTCGCCGGCAACATCGACTACCCGGCTGACATCGACATGTACGAGATCGATCTGATCGATGGTGAGACGATCACCGTCCGCGTCGAATCGCTGAACATCGATCCGGACGTCACGCTCGACAGCGCGGACAACGCGGACGAATCGCTCGCCTACGACGACGACAGCGCCGGTGGCCTCTTCGGCACCGACGCGGAGTTCACGTTCACCGCACCCACCGCCGGGCGCTACCTGATCGTCGTGACCGATGTCCGCTTCACGGATGTCGGGGCCTACTACCTCGTGATCGAGTAGCCCTCGAGGCCGGCCAACGGCCGACGCACCGCGGCTAGTCGCCGCCGGTCACGCCAGCCGCCTCGGCCTCCGCGGCGGCGCGTGTCGCGTCCTCGAACTGCTCGCGGTACAGCGAGGCGTACAACCCACCGAGGGCCAGCAGCTCCTCGTGCCGTCCGCGCTCCACGACGCGGCCCTGATCGAGCACCAGGATCTGGTCCGCCTTCAGCACCGTGGAGAGCCGGTGCGCGATCACGACCGTCGTGCGGCCCGCCGCCAGTTGCTCCATCGCCTCGCGGATCACGCGCTCGAGGCGTGAGTCCAGCGAAGCGGTCGCCTCATCGAGGATCAGCACCGGCGGATCCTTGAGGATCGCCCGCGCGATCGCCACGCGCTGCTTCTCACCACCGGACAGCCGGTAGCCGCGCTCACCGACGACGGTGTCGAGGCCATCCGAGAGCCGGTCGATCATCTCCTCCAGGCCCGCGGCATCGGCGGCGGCGCGCACCTCGGTGTCGGTCGCGTCCAGCCGTCCGTAACGGATGTTCTCCATCAGCGAGCTGTGGAAGAGATAGGTGTCCTGCATCACCGCACCGACGGTGCGGCTGACCGAATCGAGCGTCAGATCGCGGAGATCGTGCCCATCGAGGCGAATCGCGCCCGACACCGGGTCATAGAAGCGCTGAATCAGATAGGTAACGGTCGTCTTGCCCGCGCCCGAAGGTCCGACCAGTGCCAGCATCGAGCCCGGCGCCGCCTCGAACGTGACATCCCCCAGCGCGTTCCGGCCGGGTACGTAGCCGAAGGTCACCGCATCGAAGGCCAGCGCGCCGCGTGGGTGCTCCAGCGTTTGCGCGTCGTCCTTCTCCTCGACCTCGACCGGCAGATCGAGGTACTCGAAGATCCGCTCGAAGAGCGCCAGCGAGGAGAGCAGCGTCGTGTTGATTCGCGCGATACTGGCGAATGGGCCAAAGACACGCTGAGCCAGCATCGCGAAAGCCACCACCTCGGTGACCCCGATCCCGCCGTCCAGCACCTTGCCGCCGAGGTACCAGTAAGCGATGCCCGGAATGATCGCGCCAAAGAGGCCGGTCCCCATGTTGAACCAGCGACCGGCCATCATTCGGCGAATCGACAACGACTGCAGCGAATCGTTCGACCGCGCAAATCGCTCGCGCTCGTGATCAACGCGCCCGAACGACTTCACCAGCATCGAACCGGAGACGGACAGCGTCTCTTCCAGGTGGGCGGTCATCTCGCCCATCTCGTCGTGCCATTCGCGCATCAGCCGTCGCATCACCAGGCCAACGCGCACGGTGGGCAGCACCCAGAGCGGCAGGATCACCAGCGTCGCGATCGCCAGTCGCCACTCGATCGAGAGCATGATCCCGAAGGCGATGACCAGTGTCAGGATGTTCGTCAGGAACTCGGTGAACGTCCCGGTGACCGAGCCCTGTACCGCGTTCACGTCGGTACCGACACGCGACAGGATCTCGCCCGTTCGGTTCGAGGTGTAGAAGCGCACGGATACGCGTTGCAGGTGATCGTGCAGGTCGGTGCGCAGCCGGTGCATCACGCCCTGACCGATGAGCTGATTCACGTACGACTCGGCCACGCCGAGGAACCCGCCGAGCGCGATCAGCCCGCCGTACGTCAGGAACAACCGCGTCAGGTTCGATTTGGAACCGTCCGGCTTCGTCATCTCCCCGACGAGGCCGGCGAGCACAGTGAGCGAGAAGAGGCTGAGCCCCACCGTCAGCGACACGAGCACCACGAGGGCGAGCGAGTGCCAGCGGTACGGTCGGAACCGACCCGCCGCGCGGAAGAGAATGCTCCGCTTCGGTCCCTCTGGTCTGCCGTCGCGGGTTCTTCGCCCGCCGCCGCCCATCATCCCCATCTGCGAATCCTACCGCCCGCGGGGGTGTGAACCGGGGGCTGGGGACAGCGCCGCTCGTGCGAGGGCGGGAACCGGTCGTTCGTCATGCCGTCATCGTGACACCGCCCGATGCGGCCGCCATCGCCCATCCAGGCAGGTGCGCCACGCCGATCTGGCGAGGTGGGCCGCGCCTGGACACGGTCTGGACGCCCTCAGCCGCCGACCAGCGCGCGCAGCCCCCGCGTCGCGTTCCAACTGCTCACAGCCAGCCCGGCCGAGTCACTGGGCTGCGTCAGTGCCACTTCGTGGATGTCGAGTCGGAAGAAGATCGAGCCGTCCTCAGCCTCGCCGAACGCCGCTGCCAGCTTCGCCGCGTCGGTCTCGCGCACCGCGACCGCCGAGAGCTTCGCGTCGCCCTCGCTCATCTCCGCATCGACCGTCGCGCTGTGCAGCGCCACTCGCCCGTCGCGGGCCAGGTCCTGCGCCTTCCTCGATGTGGCCAGCATGCCCAACCACAGCTCACCGTCCTTGAACGTTGCTTCGGTGCCGCTGATGCGCGGGCCACCATCGAGGCGCAGCGTTGCCATCGTCTTATGTAAATGCGCGTCGAAGACGCGCTGCACCTGCGCCGCGAACTCCGGCTCTGCGTTCTGAATCTCGCGCCACGCCGGCATCCGCGGGCCCTTCAGCGATCCCGCTCAACGGCGAACGGACGCCCATTCTCGCCCACAAGTCCAACCTCGTCGCCGCCGCGGCCTATCATCCGCTCCAAGGAGACTCACATGACCTTCGATCTGACCCGAATCCGCGCGCTGACCTTCGATGTCGGCGGCACCGTCTTCGACTGGCACCACGGCATCCGCGACGAGGTCGCGCGCCTCGCCTCGACACGCGGCGTCGAGGTCGATGCTCCGAAGTTCGCGAACGAGTGGCGTCGCGAGATGTTTATGCAGCTCGGGCAGGTGCGATCCGGCGCGCTCCCCTGGATGAACGCCGACGAACTGCACCGGCGCGCCCTCGATGTGGTCGCACCGAACCACGCCGCGCTCGCGCTGTCCGAGTCCGACAAGGACGAGCTGAACACGATCTGGCACCGCCTCCAGGCGTGGCCCGACTTCCCCGAGGTGCTCCCGCGGCTCCGCACCCGCTACACCACGACGGTGCTCACGGTGCTCAGCTTCGCGATCGTCGTCGACTGCTCGAAGCACAACGGCCTCTCCTGGGACGCGATCTCCTCGTGCGAGGTCTTCGACCACTACAAGCCCGATCCGGAGGCATACCTCGCCGGCGTGAAGCTCCTCGGCGTCGCCCCCGACGAGGCGATGATGGTCGCCTGTCACCCCGGCGACCTGCGCGCCGCTGCGGCCGCCGGCCTCCGCACCGGCTACGTCCCCCGCCCGACGGAGAGCGGCGACGGCCAGGCAGCCGCGCCGTTCCCCGGCCCAGCCGCTGACGGCGCACCCGAGTTCGACGTCGTCGCCTCGGACTTCCCCGATCTCGCCTCGAAGCTCGGGGTGTAGGCGGGAGCGGACGAACAGGCTGCCGAGCGACTGCTCCGGTCCATCACGGTACCCATGTCATTGATATGACGTATATGATTCTGGCGAACTGCCTATCCCGACACACCACACGTGAGGGGCGGCCATGGCAACACCAGAACGACACTGCATCGCGTGCCGGCGCTGTGGGGCCCCGGAAGGCGCCCCCTGGCACGAGAACGGCGCCAGCGCGGAGTTCAACTTCCGCTTCGAGCCCTGCCGGCTACCGCTGAAGCGACTCCACCAGCGGCCCGCGATCACCTATGTGCATGACGGCGCCTGTGCCGGCGTCCAGCACGCCCCGCTCAACCGCACCACCGAGCGGCGCACGCGCGAAAGCGTCCAGCGCGCGCGAATGAGCATCAACTAGCCGCGAACTGGGACGAGCACGCGTCGCAAACCCGTCTTGAACGGCGACCGGCTGACGGCCGTCGTCTAGCGCGCTCCGGTCGAGGCGCCCTCGCGCTCCGCGATCGGCTGGGCGCCGGCTGCATCCTCGGAGGGCGTGCGGTCGTTGACGTGGCGCATGTCCTGCCGCTCGAAGGTGTACGACCGGTTCATGAGCGCCAGCAGCCCCAGCACGACCGCGACGAGGACGCCCTGGCCGATGAAGACGTTCGTTGCCCCGACCCGGTCCGCCAGGATGCCCAGCGGGACGCCCATCAGCGGCATGGTGCTGAAGGTCAGCATCATCATGCTCATCACGCGGCCGTAATACTCCGGCTTCGCCGCGGCCATAATCATCGTCTGGTTCAGCGTCTGGTAGATGGTCAGCATCAACCCGAGGATCAGGATGCCGACGACCGCGCCCGGGAAGCCGAACGCGAACGATCCGAGGCCCAAGACCAGCAGTCCAGCGGCACCGAGTAGCCCCGAGACGAGTTGTAGCAGTGGCTTGCGGTCGTACTCGGTGAAGGCGGCAACGCCAAACGAACCGATCACAGCGCCGATGCCGGTGAGCATCTGGAGGAACGCGTAGGTGCCCTCGCTCCGGCCGAGGTCTTCGTCAACGAAGCCGTTGAGC
The DNA here is from genome assembly GCA_027593235.1 of Chloroflexota bacterium. Classification (GTDB taxonomy): domain Bacteria; phylum Chloroflexota; class Dehalococcoidia; order UBA2979; family UBA2979; genus UBA6627. The sequence goes on along the minus strand of JAQCIU010000001.1, from coordinate 225,961 downwards.
AGGATCTGGTACGGCATCGCGAAGAGCGCCGTCGTGAAGGCCAGCATCAGCAGCATCCGCAGGATCGAGTCGCCCCAGGCGTAACGCACACCGAGGACGATCTCCCGGAACATGCTGCCGCGCTTCACCTGCTCGGCGACGCCTCGGGAACTGGGCACCATCAGCAGCAGCGCGACGCTCACGATGTAGAGGCCGGACTGGGTGAAATAGGCGGCCTCGACGCCCCAGACGCCGATCAGGATGCCCGCGATCGCGGGTCCGCCGAGGCGGGTCATGTTCATCGCCGCGTTCTGCAGCGCCATCGCGCTCATCAGGTGCTCGGGACCGACCACCACCGCCATCAGCGGCGAGCGAGCGGGCATCCCGAAGGCAAAGAACGTGCCCTGCGCGAGCCCGACGATGATCAGCAGTTCGATCGTAATCATGTCGGTGACGATCAGGACCGCCGTGACCAGCATTAGCACGCCGGTGCCGATCTGGGTCATCAGGGTGAGATTGCGCTTGTTCAGGCGATCCGCGAACGCGCCGCCCATGAGCGAGAACAGCAGCATTGGCGCGCCGAAGGAAAGGAAGACCGCTCCCACGGAGGAGTAGCTGCCGGTGAGATCCCAGGCCAGCACCGCGCGCGCGATCTGTTGCATCTGCATGCCGGTGAACGAAACCAGCGAGGAGGTCCAGAGGAACCGGTAGTCACGGTTGCTGAAGACAGCGAGCGCCTTGCGCAGCGATGGGCGGTTTCCACCCATCGGTGGGCCCATCCCCGGGCGTCCCATGCCACCACCGGGCATACCGCCACCGGGCATCCCGCCCCCGCGACCGTTCGGTGGGCCTCCGGGAGGCCCGAGGCCTGAACCGGCACCGTTCGGCGCGCCGCCCGTGGCGGGTGGCGCGGTGGGAGGGGCCACGATCTGGCCCGTCTGAAGCGAACGTGAAGAGTCGCTGGCCACGGTAGTCCTGTTCATGTCGCGGCTACGGTCCGCGCACCCCGAAAGTCTACTCCTACCTTCACGTAGACGTGAAAGTAGAAAACCCTCAAGTGACAAACGGTTCGGCACCCGATCCGGGCCCGGCGCGACGAAGGCTTGTGCCCTCGCAGATGGTCACTCCGCGGGCTAGTTCGAAGAGATATCGCGCGGGTAGAAGCTGAGCATTTGCAGTTCGCCAGGTTGTCGTCGCAGGACGGACTGCCAGAGCAACTCCGGTTCGGCGGTGAAGACGTCGCCCGGCGCGCGGTGCACGACGAACCACGCCTCCTGATCGAGTTCGGACTGGAGTTGCCCGGCGCCCCACCCGGCATGACCGGCGAAGAGGCGCACCCGCTCGAGATCAGCGGCCGGCGACGCGGTCAGATTAACGAGTGTGATCGGATCAGGAGCGGCCCGTTCCGCGACGCTGCCCAGTCCGACGCCGATCATCGTGTCAGGAGAAACGGGACCGCCGCTGAACAGGGTCAAGGGGGTGGTGAGGAGCGACGACCACTCCGGTACCTCGTCGCTGGGATCGATGCCGAGTGGTCGGTTGAGTACCAGGCCGAACGTGCCATCCGGCCCGTGATCGCCGATGAACACGACGGTGCGTCGGAAATTGGGATCCTCGAGGAGGGGACTGGCGACCAGCAAATGTCCGGGTGCCGGCTCCAACATGGGCGCCATCATCGCAGAGGGGTCGCGTCACCGTCCCCGTGCGAAACTGACGATCGACACGTAAGTACACCCCCGGGGAGCCGTCGTGCCGCCATCCGCCGACCGCGCGAGCTGCACGTTCTGCCGAATCATCGACGGCCAGCTCAACGCGGAGATCGTCCTCGATGAGCCGCACGCGGTCGCGTTCCTCGATCACCGGCCGCTGTTTCCGGGTCACGTGCTCGTCTCGCCTCGGGAGCATGTGGGGACGCTGCCGGAGTTGCCGGGCGACCTTGTCGGCCCGTTCTTCGAGACGGTGCAGCGGGTAGCGGCGGCGCTGCCCGTCGCGATGGAGGCACAGGGGACCTTCGTCTCGATCAACAACGTGGTCAGCCAGAGCGTGCCGCACCTGCACGTCCACGTCGTGCCGCGCACGAAGGGCGACGGCCTCCGAGGTTTCTTCTGGCCTCGGCACGCCTACGACGACGAGGCCCACCAGCACGCCGTCGCCGAGCGCATCCGCGCGGCGCTGGCCTCGGCGTAACGCGCTACCTCGAGGGTGGCGCCAGCTCCGCGACCGCCTCGATCAGCCGCGTTACTTCGTCCTCGCTGTTGTAGTAGTGCACCGAGGAGCGGACCAGCTCCGGCAGCCCGCGGCGTTGCGAGTCCAGCAGCGTGTCGCCGGGCTGGATCGTGTTCACGTTGATCCGCTGTGCCCGGAGTGCGGCCTTCACCTCGGCGGGTGCGACGCCATCGACGTAGAAGGTGACGATGCCGCAGCGCTCGGCGCCCTGATCCGCAAGGGTCACGCCGGACACGCCCTCGAGGCCCGCGCGTAGCTGGGAAGCGAGCGTCTGGATGCGCTCGTACGTCGGCGCGAGGCCGACCTCGAGCGCGTAGTCGACGGCCACGCCGAGGCCGATACGGTTCGCGATGTTCGATTCCCACTCCTCGAAGCGGCGCGCGTCCGGACGCAGCTCGTAGCGGTCGGGCGCAATCCAGTTCGCGGCGCGACCATCGAGGAGGATCGGCTCAAGCTGGCGGGCGAAGTCGAGGTCGATGTAGAGGAAGCCGACGCCGCGCGGGCCGCGCAGGAACTTCCGCGACGTGACCGAGAGCATCGTGCAGCCAATCTCCTGCACGTCGATCGGCATCTGCCCGACCGACTGACACGCATCGAGGAGAAACGGCACGCCCGCCTCGCGCGCAACGCGGCCGATCGCGGCCGCGGGGTTCACGAGGCCGCCGTTGGTCGGCACGTGCGTGACGGCGATCAGCTTCGTCCGCTCGTCGATCATCGAGGCAAGCGCGTCCACGTCGAGCTGGCCGTGCTCGTCGTCGGAGACCGGCACGACTTCGGCGCCGGTCTTTCGGGTCACCTCGAGGTAGGCGATGTAGTTGCCGATGTACTCGGAGGTCGCGGTGAGGATGCGGTCGCCCGGACCGAACGGCATCGAGTAGAAGGCCATGTCCCAGGCACGGGTGGCACTTTCGAGGAGCGCCACTTCCTCGCGGCGGCAGTTCAGCAGCGTGGCGATCGCGTCGTAGGTGTGCTCCAGCGCGGCGGACCGCTGCTCGGCCGCCTCGTATCCGCCGATGCGCGCCTCGAGCTGGATGTGATCGATGACGGCGTCGATCACCGGCTGCGGCATCAGCGCGGCGCCGGCGTTGTTGAAGTGCGCGACCTCCGCGACACCGGGCGTGTCGGCACGGACGCGTTCGAGATCGATCACCGGCCGAACCGCCGTTCGCTACGCGAATCCATCACTCGGAGAAGACGATCACGCAACGACCGCGAGTGCCGCCAGCCTCGAGGCGAGCATGCGCGTCCGAGGCCTGCTCGGCCGGATAGGTGGCGGCGACGCGCAGCGTGACCTTGCCCGCCTCGACCTGCTCGCGGAGCTGGTTGAGCAGGTCAGCACGGTGGTCGTAGCTGACGACCATCGTGCGGTGGAAGGTGACGCCGCGTTCCTCGTTACCCGCGTAGCCGCGCACCGAGACGAAGCCGCCACCGTCCTTCACCGCGCCAACTGCCAGCTCGTTCTGCACCGCGCCGTCGGCGAGGCCGTCGACGCCGTCCGGCGCGACCTTTCGGATCTGGTCGGCGATGTCGTCGCCCCTCGGCACGACGACGTCGGCTCCGAGGTCGCGCACGAGCTGTTTGTCGGCCTCGGATGCGTCGGCGATCACCCGCAGGCCATCGATCTTCGCGAGCTGCACGACGTAGCCGCCGTAGGAGCCGGCCGCGCCGGTGACGGCGATCGTCTGGCCCGGCTGCAGCGCGAGCTGGTCAAGGCTCTGGCGAGCCGTCAGCGCGTTCATCGGCAGCGTGGACGCCTCGGCGTGCGACGCGCCCGCGGGCGCGCGGACCACCGCGTCGGCGGACAGCACGATGCTTTCGCGGTACGCGCCGTGCGCGCCGACAGGCACCACCATCGCCATCACCGCGTCGCCGATCGCCAGGTCGGTCTCCGTGCCCTCGCCGATCTCGTCGATCACACCGGCCGCGTCCATCCCCGGGATGTACGGCGGCGGGTTCACCTTCAGGCGCTCTTCACGGGAGCCGTCGCGGATGCCGGTGTCGGTCGGGTTCACCGTCGCGGCGTGGATGCGCAGGCGCACCTCGCCCGGCCCTGCGTGCACCTCGGGCAGATCGACGATGTGGAGGACCTCGGGTCCACCGAACTCCGTGACTCCGATGCCTCGCATATGTCCGCCTCCTCCGCGCTTGCTCTGGGAGGTGAGTCTAACGGCGAGCCTCGACCGGCACCCGCTAGACTCCGCGAAACCAGCTCGTACCGCAGCCCGGGTGGCGTGCCATGCCTCGAATGTCCCAGGAACTCCTCGACAAGTTTCTTCAGCAGCCGTTCGTCGGCGTGATCGCCACGCTACGCGAGGACGGGCGGCCGTACACCGTGCCGATCTGGTGGCTCTGGCACGAGGACGCGATCTGGATCACGGGCACCACGAGCCGCGTCTGGTGCAAGCAGTTGAAACGCGATCCTCGGGCGTCGCTCTGCATCGAGGCGGGCGCGCCGATGCCCGGGCACGTCGGCATCGACGGCACGGTGACGGCGCACGAGCTGCCGGAGTTCGACATCTGGCCGATCTCGAGGATGCTCGCCGAGAAGTACGTCGGTCGCGGCGACCGCGCCAACGCCGAGGCCGTCGACAAGTTCTTCGACAACATGCGCACCGAGCCGCGGATGCTCTTCCGCCTGGAGCCCGAGGTGTGGCGCGCGATCGACATGTCCGTCTACCGAGGTAAGCGCGCCGACCGCGAGCACCAGGAACGCGTCACCGCCGAGGGCTAACGAAACTCCGAGGAACCCATGCCCGAGCACTACGACCGGATCATCCGCAACGGCGCCGTCTACGACGGCTCGGGGGCGCCACCCATCGCTGCCGACCTCGGCATCCGAGGCGACACGATCGCCCGCGTCGGTGCGATCCCGGCCGACGCAGAGGCGTCGGAGACGATCGACGCCACCGGCCACGCGGTGTCGCCGGGATTCATCGACGTGCACTCGCACGACGACACCCTCGTGTTCACCGAGCCGGAGATGTTCGGCAAATCGATGCAGGGCATCACGACGGTGATCAACGGCAACTGCGGATCAGGGGTCGTGCCTCGGGCGTTCCGCCGCACGATCACGGGCGACGAGGGCATCCCCGACTGGGACAGCTATGCCGGGTACTTTGACGCGATCGAGGCGCATCCGCCCTCGGTGAACGTCGCCACCCTCGTCGGCTTCGGTGCACTGCGCGCGGCGGTGATCGGGGACCGCGCCGATCCGCGCCCGGCGACCGACAGCGAGCGCGACCAGATGCGGACGTGGATGCGCGAGTCCCTCGAGGCGGGCTGCGTCGGTCTCTCGACGGGGCTGATCTACGAACCGGACCGCTACGCCTCGCTCGATGAGGTGGCCGCGGTCGCCGAGGAGCTGGCGCCGTTCGGCGCGATCTACGCGTCGCACGTGCGAGGGGAAGGCGAGACGCTCCTCGAAGCCCACGGGGAGGCGATCGAGATCGGGCGGCGCGCGGGTGTGCCGGTGCAGATCTCGCACCACAAGGTGTCCGGCAAGAGGTGGTGGGGCCTCGTCAGCGAGTCACTCGCGCAGATTGAGCGCGCCCGCGCCGACGGGTTCGACGTCACCGCCGATCAGTATCCCTACACCGCGGGCAGCACCCGCCTCTACGCGATGCGCCAGAACGGCTGGTTCGAACCCGAGGAAGGCGACATGGAGGTTCTGCTCGCCGCGGTCGCCGAGCGGCCAGAGTGGGAGGGGCGGTCCGTATCCGACCTCGCTTCGGAGTTCGACCTGCCGATCGACCAGGCGGTGAACCGCATCCTCGACGAAGCGGGCCACGGCGTCTTCGCCGTCATGTTCTCGATGGCCGAGGACGACGTGCGCACCGTGTTGAAGCACCCGACGACGATGATCGGCACCGACGGTATCGGCGCCGGCTCGCGCCCCCACCCGCGCCTGTACGGCACCTACCCGCGCATCCTCGGTCGTTATGTCCGCGATGAGGGTCTGCTCAGCCTCGAGAGCGCCATCCACAAGATGACCGGCATGCCCGCCGCGAAGTTCCACCTCGAGGGCCGCGGCGCGATCGAGGAAGGAGCGGTCGCCGACCTCGTGATCTTCGACCCGGCGACGGTGATCGACGTGGCGACGTACGAGGATCCGAAGCGCGCACCAGCGGGGATGCCGTGGGTCCTCGTGAATGGCGAGCCGGTGGTGCGCGACGGCGCGCACACGGGGGCGCGCGTCGGACGGCCGGTGCGGTTCGGACGGCGGTAGAGCCGCTACCCCACCCGCTCCACCGCTACGTCCGACCAGCGGTAACCATCACCGGCACTCTCGAGGTGGCCGACCGTGAGGATCGGGAAGTGCCCGCCCGTCAGCAGCGCCTCCTCGCGGATCGCCCGATCGGCCAGTGCGCGGCGCGACTCCGAGGAACGCGCGGGATCAAGGTCGAAGACCGGCGTCCATTCGGGGTGTTCGAGGTGGGTGACGCTGGGAGCGGCGTCGCCGACGACGAAGAGGCGTTCGCCCCGCGACTCGATCAGCACGGAACAGTGGCCGGGCGTGTGGCCCGGCGTCGGCACCATGACGATGCCGGGAGCGGGCGAAAACTCTCCGGTGAAGATCTCCATTCGATCCGCGGCGACCAGCGGTTCCACCCGCGTACGTGAGAACTCGGTTCCCGCCGTGCCCGGCGTTGCCGGGTCTCGCAGGTAGGCGAGATCCGCTTCGTTCAGGTAGTAGCGCGCGTTCGGAAGGGTGACGGTCTCGCCGTCCTCGTGGAGGTTCCAGCCGACGTGGTCGCCGTGGAAGTGGGTCAGCAGGACCAGGTCGATCTCCTCGGGCGCGACGCCCAGCTCGGCGATGCGGTCCGGGAGGCCGGCCGCGCCGGGGTGCTGTCCGCGTGTGCGCGGACCATTGCCGGTGTCGATCAAGACGGTGTGGCCACCTCCACGAACGAGGAATGAGCCGAAGTTGACCGGGAGCGTCGCCGGCTCCTCGATGAGGGCGAGCGCGGCCATCCATTCGGTGGCCGGGACGCCCGCGAACCAGTCGGCGGGGCGCTGCTCACCGAGCCCGTCCGAGAGCGCGGCGACGTGCAATCCGCCGAGGCGGAATGTGGCGCTGAGGTCAGACATTGGACCGCTCCCTTCGTCTCCCCCGCATCATGCCCGATCGCCCGCTGGCCCCCAGATCGAACGGACAGCCCGGATCTCACGCGGGCTTGACACGACCTCATATTTGAGGTCATAGTGCCATCGCAATGACATCGATATGACTTATGTCAGGGTTGGAAGAGGAATGACCGCACAGCTCTCACCGACTCCAGCCAACACTCCCCGCCGCTGGAACGCGGCGTTGCGGATCGAGCATCTGGAGAAGGTGTATTCCGGCGGCACCCGCGCCAACGACGACATCTCGATCACGGTCGAACCGGGCGAGGTGTTCGGGCTGCTGGGTCCGAACGGCGCGGGCAAGACGACGCTGGTCAGTCAGGTGATGGGCCTGCTGCTGCCGACGGGCGGCGCGATCCACCTCGGCGACGTCGACCTGATCGCCCGTCCCGAGGCCGCGCGCCAACTCACGGCGTACCTGCCACAGGGCGAGCTGCCGATCGAGTCGCTGCGCGCGCGCGAAGCCGTCGAACTGGTGGCGCGCATCCACGGCGGCAGCGCGGTGGATGTCCGACGCCGCACCGACGAACTGTTCGCCCTGCTGGAATTGCAGCGCTGGGAGCGGGAGATGGGCGCTCGCCTCTCCGGCGGCGTGAAGCGCCTCGTCGGATTCATGATGGCAGCCGTGACGCCAAGCCCGCTGGTCATCCTGGACGAACCGACCAACGACGTGGACCCGCTGCGCCGGCGCCTGCTGTGGCAGGAGATCCGGGAACTCGCGGACCGTGGGTCGGCGGTGCTGCTGGTGACCCACAACGTCCTGGAGGCTGAGCGCGCGGTGGACCGGCTCGCCGTGATCAACGACGGCCGCGTCGTCGCGCAGGGTTCGCCCGCGTCGCTCAAGGCGGGGGAGCGCGACCGGTTGCGGCTAGAGGTGACCGTGGAGCCGCGGGCTGACCTGCCGCCGTTCCCGTCCTACCTCGCGGACCCGGTCCGGGTTGGCCGGCGTGCCTTCACCACGCTCGCGGAGGCGGACGCGCCGCGCGCCCTCGAATGGGTCCGCGGCCTTGCCTCGAACGGTGCGGTGCAGGAGTTCGAGATCGGCGCGACCTCCCTCGAGGACACCTACGTCCGCCTCGTTGGCCCGGCGGCCGGGGAGGACGAGGCGACGAACGGGTCGGACACAGGGGAGGCCAGCGGTGGCTAACGTCGCAACGATCGAGGCGCCGCGCGGCAGCATCACCGCGGTCGGCGACGAGCTACGCGCCGGGCCAGGCTACTGGCTGCGTTCGTACTTGCTGATGGTCCGCTGGGAGCTGCTTAACCTGCGGTTGCAGCTCCCGATCATGGTCGCGTTGCAGGTCTTCCTGGGCGCGGGGATGGCGATCGGCTTCGGGTTCCTGATCGCCGACGCGAGCGGCCCGGCAACGCTCTACCTGGCGACCGGGGCCACCGTGATTCCGATGATGACACTGGGGCTCGTGATGGTTCCGCAGACCATCGCGCAGCAGAAGATCGATGGCACGTACGACTACATCTTCGGGCTGCCGGTGCCGCGCATGGCGATGTACTTCGCGGGACTGAGCGTCTGGTCGGTGATCGCGTTGCCCTCGGCGGTGATGGCCCTCGGCGTGGCGGCGTGGCGCTACGACCTCGAGCTTTCGATCAGCCCGCTGGTCGTCCCGGCGGCACTGCTGGTGGTGGCCGTCGCGTCGGCGATCGGGTTCGCCTTCTCGCACGCGCTGCCGAATCCGCGGCTCACGAACCTGATCACACAGCTTCTGATCTTCGTAATCACGCTCTTCTCGCCGATCTCCTTCCCCGCGGAACGGCTCCCGGGATGGCTCCAGGCCGTGCACCAGTGGCTCCCCGCGGAGCACGCCGCCAACGTGATGCGCGGCACCCTCACCGATGGCCTCCTCGAGGCTCCATTGTGGGAGTCGTTCGCGATCCTCGGAGTGTGGGCGATCGGCTCGTGGCTGGTGACAGCGTGGGTGATCACGCGCCGGGGTTAGTGTGCGGCGGCACGCCTATCACGTGCGCCATGCGTTAGGCTGCGCGTCCACCTTCCGCCAAAGCGAGGCCAGCTGATGACAACGGCGCAGGTCCCCTCCGCAGCCGACCGCTCGAGGATGCCCGGTTGGCTGGATGAACTGAGTACGGGGTGGCTGACCAGCGCGCTGCGCTCGACCGGCACCATCGACCAGCGCACAAGCGTGAGTGAGTTCAGCTGGGAGCTGCTTGGCGAGGGCGAGGGCTTCCTCGGCGACCTCGCGCGGGTGCGGATGTCGTACGACGCGGGGACCGGACCGGCTACCGCGGTGGTCAAGGTGCCGACCCGGAAGCCGCAGAACCGTGGCTTTGGGCTGTTGATCAAGGCCTACGAGAACGAGGCACGCTTCTACAACGATCTGGCCTCGCGCGTGACGGTGCGTACGCCCGCCAACTACTTCTCCGCGATTGAACCGAACGCGCGCGCCTCGGCGATCGTGGAGCGGGTACTCGAGGTGCTGCCGGATCGCGTCACGCTGATGCTGTTGGAGCGGCTGGCGGCGGCCGCCGGGAAGTCCGATCGTCGCGCGATCGTGATGATCGAGGACCTCGGCGATGCGCGGATCGGCGATCAGGTGGCCGGCGCGAACCAAGCGGACGCGGAACACGCGATCGATATGCTTTCCGAGTTCCACGCGTTGTTCTGGAACAGTCCAGTGCTCTCCGAGAAGTGGCTGACGCGCCTAGATGACGCGGTGCTCGTCGCGCATGGCCTCTACCAGCGGGCGTGGCCGGTATTCGAGGCGCGCTTCCGCGATCAGATCGATGGCCAGACGCGCGATGTGCTCAAGGCGATCACGGAGCGCGGGCCGGCGCTGCTGCGTCGGACGTGCCAGGGGCCGCTGACGCTGCTGCACGGCGATTACCGGATGGACAACCTGGCGTTCTTCGATGGGAGCGACCCGCCGGCCGGGATGATCGACTTCCAGGGAATCACAGTAGGCCACCCGCTGACGGACCTGGCCTACTTCATTCGGCCAAACATGGATCCCGATCTAGCCGACGCGGTCGAGGAAGACCTGCTCGTCCGCTACCACGCAGGCCTAGTCCAGCACGGCGTAACGGACTACCCGCTGGAGACGCTGCGCGAGGAGTATGAACTAGCGCAGCTCTGGGTACTGCACCGGGGCGTGACGCTGATCGGGACGCTGGACCTGAGTCACGAACGCGGCGTGCAAATCGTCGATCGCGCGATCGAGCGTGGCCTGCGGGTCGCCGACCGCCACCACCCGGAGCGCTGGTTCTAGCGACGCCCGCACCGGACCTTTGTGCATGATGTCGCCAGCCGGGAAGGCAGGCGACGCGGGTGAACGAGGACGAAGCAGTCACTGAACCGGAGGCACGCGGTCGCGGGCCGACGCGCTGGATCGTGGCGATCCTCGCGGTCGTGGCGGCGCTCGCCGCCGCGCAACTCGCGCCGAGCGCGTGGCCCGAGGACGGCGCGCGGCTGCAGGTCGCCTACCTCGGCAGCACCGTGATCGACGAGGCAGTCGCATTCGATGGCGCGCCGCTGGCGCTCCTCGGGACGACCGACGGCGCGGTGGTGTCACTGGAGCTAGCGGAGGGGCTGTCGCCGGGCCGCGAGGTCCGGGGCCAGCTTGGCGTCGAGCGCGGCGAGGAGCGCGTGCGGCCGGAACTGGCGGATGTGTCGGTGCGGCTGCTGCTCGCGGACGGCCGGGAGGAAGCGGTCCCGGCGCTCCGTTGGGACGCCGCCGCGGGCGCGCTGATCGTCGGGCGGCGGCCTCCGGTCGAGGCGGCGGTGGTCCTCGGGCTGCTCGCGCTGGTCGTGGTGCTGTGGGTCTCCGAGGTGTTGCCACTGTTCGTGACCGCGCTCGCCGTGCCGCTGGTGCTGGCGGTGACCGGCGTTCAGGACGCCACCACCGCACTCGCACCGTTCTTCCACCCGATCATCGCGCTGTTCTTCGGTGGCTTCCTGATGGCAGAGGCGATGCGCCGGGTCGGCCTCGATCGGCTGGCGGCGATCAACCTGGTCGCGCGGTTCGGACGGACGCCAGCAACGTTGTTCGCAGCGATGATCGCGGTCGCGGCGTTCCTCTCGATGTGGATGTCGAACACCGCCGCGGCGGCGGTGTTGGTACCGATCGCGATCGCGGTGACGGAGCCGTTCGGCGGGACGGCGGGCGTGAACTACCGACGCGCCCTCGTGCTTGGCATCGCCTACGCGGCGACGATCGGCGGGGTCGGCAGCGCGATCGGCACGCCAGCCAATCCGCTGGCGATTGAGTTCCTGGAGGAGTTCGCGGACCGCCAGATCAGCTTCGTGGAATGGTTCGCCTTCGGGCTGCCGATGGTGGCGCTGTTCCTCCCAGTGATGGGGGGCTACCTCTGGTGGCGCTTTGGCGTGCGGATCGAGCGCGCGCAATTCGTGGCGGCACGGCGGGTGGCGGCGGCGCAACTGGCAGCCACGGGACGGCCGACCCGCGACCAACTCGCGGTGTTGGCGGTCTTCAGCGGCGTGATCGGGTTGTGGCTGACGCAGACCTGGCACGACCTGGATACCGGGATCATCGCGCTGGGTGGCGCGGTGATGCTCGCGGTGCTGGGGTACGTGAAGCAGGAGGACCTCGGGCGCATCTCCTGGGCCTCGTTGCTCACGTTCGGCGGCGGACTCGCGCTGGGGGTCGCGCTCGTCGACTCGGGTAGCGCCGACTGGATCGCGGGCAGCCTGACGGTCCTCGAGGGCGTGCCACCGCTGCTGGCGCTCGGCGCCGTCGCGCTGCTCGCGCTGGCGCTGACCACGGTCGCGTCGAACACGGCGAGCGCCGCGATGATGATCCCGATCGCGGTGCCGCTGGCCGGTGTGCTGGAACTGGATCCGACACTGCTGGTGGTGACCGTCGCCGTCGCCTCCTCGATTGACTTCGCGCTGGTGATCGGCACGCCGCCGACGATGATCGCCTACTCGACCAACCTCTTCACGGCGCCGCAGATCTTCCGTGCCGGCATCGTGCTGGACGCAGTCGGCGTGCTGCTGCTGGTGTTCGCAGGCGCCGGCCTCTGGCAGGCGATCGGCCTTGTCTGACTCAGCACGCCGAGAGACCGCACCCGCCGCTTTGCTGAATCGAGGTATGTTGCGCTCCTCGGGAACCGCCGGGACACCGCGACGATCGACGGGGGATGCGTGCCTGCCGACGGAGAATCGCCAATCGGATCGACCCCGAGCGACGGCCACGGGGAACTCGACCCGTTCGACTCGACGGTCGACGAGGTCTGGTCCGATCCAGACGGCCACATGCGTCAGCTTCGGATGCAAGATCCGGTGCACTGGAGCGACCTTGAGCAATCGTGGGTGCTCACTCGCCACGCTGACGCGCAAGTGGTGCTCCGCGATGACCGGACCTTCGCGACGGATGGCCGGAATGCCAGCGGCCTCGCTGGCGAGCAGGTTCGAGCAGCGGCAGATCATTCACCGCTCCCGTACGACACCCTGCTCTCGTCGGCGAATCGCGAGGACCACGCACGGCTGCGGCGCGCACTGGCGGGGGCGTTCACGCCGACCTCGGTAGAAGCGATGCGAGCTCCCACCCGCGGTTTTGCACGGGAGCTGCTGGCAGCGGTATCTGGCGACGAACTGGACGTGATCACCAGCTACACGAGGCCCCTGGCACTCGCCGTGACGCTGCAGCTGATGGGCGTCGAGGTGGCCGACATGGCCGAAGTCTCGCACCTCGCGAACCGGCTGATGGCTGCCGCGCAACACGGTGAATCGAGCCAGTCCGCCGAAGAACTGGCAACGCAACGGGATGAGTTCGATTCGCTGATCGATGGCCTGCAGGTCGGTGACGGAAGCCTCATCGCCTCGCTCCGGGCAGATCGGGCCAACGGCAGAATCAGCAATGATGAGCTGACAGCGACGCTCGTGTTCGTCGCGACGGTAGGGCAGGCACCGACGGCGTTCGCAATCGGCAATGCGATTCTCGCGCTGATGCGGAACACCGATCAATTCGAGGCGTTGCGCGCAGAGCCAGCCCTCCTCTCCCACGTCATAGACGAGTCCGTACGCTTCCAGCCGCCGCTCCGCGTGTTGCGCAGGTTCGCGGGCCAGGACACTGCACTGGGTGGGCGGCCCATCCGTGCCGGTGACCAGCTACAGATCGTCGTTCCGGCCGCGAATCGCGACCCGGCGGTCTTCGATGACCCACACCGGTTCGATCTGCAGCGGAACGACCGCACCCACCTGAGCTTCGGTTGGGGCAGCCATCATTGCCTGGGCGCGCCGGTCGCGCGCCTCGTCGCCGAAGAGAGTATCGGGCTGCTGCTGGACAAGTTCCCCGAGCTGATCCCCAGCGGTCGTCTGGAGCTTCTGACTGGTGAGGCGACCGGTCCGACTAGGCTGGGAATCGTCGGGCGCGGCAGCGCCGAACCGACCCGCCGCCGTGCGGCCGCTCCCGCCGACGTCGCTCATCGATCGGTTCCTCCGGCCGCGCTGAGCCACGCTTGTCCGTGCGGCTCGGGCCGGCGCTACGAGGTTTGCCACGCGATGCGCTAGCTGAGGCCGAACGAGGCCGGCGCGGTCCCGCCGGCGGGACCGCGCCGTCACCAGACGCCAACGAGCACGAGGCCCGGTCATTGACTGGGCCTCGTGCTGTATCTGATCACTCGTAATTCTTCCGGCTAGTGGCCTCGGAGGCGCGGGTCGAGTACATCGCGGACGGCATCACCGAGGAAGTTGAACGCGATCACGACGATGGCGATCGCCATTCCGGCAAACACCGTCAACCACGGATGGAGGTCAAGCGACCCTCTGCCTTCCTGGACCATCTTTCCCCAGGAGACGACGCCACGCGGGCCAACTCCGAGGAAGGAGATCGTCGCCTCGAAGATGATGTAGGCGCCGATGCCGATCGAGAACGCGATCAACACGACGGAGAAGATGTTGGGGATGATGTGGCGCCACAAGATCCGGTTGTTGGTGGCGCCGATCGACCGAGCTGCCTCGACATAGTCGGTGCTCTGCACGACGAGCGTCGAGGATCTGATGATCCTCGTCACCGTCGGCACGCCGATCACCCCCATCGCTATGACCGTATTCCGCACGGACGGCTCGGCGACCTGCACCAAGAGCAGCAGCAACACCAGCCCGGGAAACGCCTGGAGGGCGTCGATCAGGCGCTGCATGATGATGTCAAACCAGCCTCGATAGAAGCCTGATACGACGCCGATCAACAGTCCGATGCTGACCGCGATCGCGGAGGCGCCGAGGCCGACGATCAGCGACAGTCGCGTGCCGTGCACGACGCGGGCGTAGATGTCGTGACCAACCTTGTCAGTCCCAAACCAGTGCGTCGGATTCGGCGTCTCGAACGAATCGACGATCACCGGCGATCCGATGTCGGGGTTCGCCGCGAGCTGCGCGAACGACGGGTTGGCCTCGTAGACGGGGTTCTCTCGCTTGAAGATGAAATCAGGGTCGTACCGCGCGATGAACGGGGCAAAGATCGCCGTGACAACGAGCAACACGACGATGACGAGTGCGATCCCGCCGAGCGGCTTGCGCCGTGAGAACGAGATCAGCCAGCGCAACCCTGGAATCGAGAGCGCACGGCCTTCCGGTTTGCCGAGGATCGGTGCAGTGGCCTCGGCCATTAGGACAACCTCACACGTGGGTCCAGGAAGCCGTAGAGCACATCAACGGCCAGATTCGTCGTCACAATCACGAAGGTGGTGACGATCACCAGGCCCTGGAAGAGCGGGTAGTCGCGCAGGGAGATCGAGCGGAACAACATGCGGCCGACGCCCGGAATGTTGAACATCTGCTCTAGCACGATCTGCGAGCTGATGAGGGTGGCCAGGGTCAAGCCCATAACCGTCAACACCGGAAGGAACGCGTTCCGCATCGCGTGCCGCATGATCACCGCGCGTTCGGTGAGTCCCTTCGCCCGGGCTGTCCGGACGTAGTCCTGACGCAAGACCTCGAGGAGTTCCGACCGCAGGAGGCGCATCACGGTTGCCGTTGACGCGAACCCTCCCACAACCCCTGGGATCAGATACCACTGGAACGCGCTCCAGGGATCGGTCCAGTAGTGCGGCTGCCCGGTCACGTTGATCTGGATCAGATCCCATTTGAGAACAAAGAGCACGGCAATCGAGGCAGTCCAGAAGACGGGTGCCGCCAACGCCGTGATCGCGATCGCTCGAAGGATGTAGTCCGGTGCGAGGTCCTGTTTGACGGCGCTCACCACCCCGACCGGGATCGCCACCGAGAACCCGACGAGCACGATGAACAGACCAAGCTCAAGGCTGTACGGCAGCGCCGTCGCAAGCTCGCTCCACGTCGATTTCCTCGTACGGAACGATTCACCGAGATCGAGCGTCAGCAGATCTCCCATGAAGTTGACGTATTGCTCGCCGACCGGCTTGTCGAGGCCCAGCGCCTTCTCGGCCTGAGCGATCGCCTCAGGCGTCACGCCGCCGAGGTTCGCTCCAGCGAACTGCTGGCTGGCGTAGTTCCCCGGGAGCACCCTGATCGACAGAAAGACCATGGTAGCGACGAGCCACAGCACGATGATATTGAGGATCAGGCGGCGGAGGATGTACGTCCCCATGCCAGCTCCCTTATTGCGCAGCGGCCGCGCCCAACGGCGCGGCCGCTTGAATACCGGTCAACGATTCGACCTCGGTCGAGCGGTCGCCCTAGACCGGCGTCACCGACGGCGACTGTCGACCATCGAAGGACGGGTCGGTCTGGTCGATCCACTCTTCTACCGCACCCAGGCTGGAAGAGATGAAGTTCCAACCCTCTCCATCCGCCGGGCCCGTCGTGTGGTAGTGGTTCCAAGTGATGCTCGGGAAGATGTAGTTGTAGGCGATGTGCCGGCCGAACTGGCCGTTCTCCAGGATGTAGTCCTGGACTCCGTTGACGAGTTCGAGCGCTTCATCGAGATCGGTGGTCGCCACCGCTGCTGCCAGCGGCGCGTCGATCTCGTCCGGCTTGCTGATGTTCCAGAAGTTCGCCGGCGAACCGGTACCGAACGCCGCCAACAGGTCGGCCCGAGCGTCTGGAATCTCGACATTCGAGATCCAGGCGAAGAAGTTGTCGAACGTCCCATTGGCCCAACTCGGAATGATCTCGCCGTACGGCGCGGTCTTGGCCACGAACTGCTTCGTGCTGAACGCGTCGTTGAACATCCCGACGATCAGCTCCGGCGTCGCATTCCAGGACGCGCGAGATGCCCATGAATCCGCGATCGTCCAGCTAATCTCGCCGACGTCTGCACCGCCCGCGGCCTGCCACAGCTTGTTCGCTTCGGCGACGTCCGCGTCGCGCTCCGCACCACTCTGGTAACCGGGCTGTGTCTGGAGTCGCTCCTGCGAGAACGCCCACTTCTCCTGCAACCAGGAGATCGGGCCACTGACGCGCCCATAGCCGTTGTGGAGCTGCTGAATGATCAGGCGGCGATCTAGCGCGAGATCAATCGCCTGAGCCAGCCTGAGGTCGTTAAAGGGCGCGATGTTGGTGTTGGTGTAGGCCGCCACCGTGTTCGCGACGCCCGACCAGCGGATGTTGGTCGTGTCCGCATTGCTGGCCTGGATCGCCAGCGTGGTGTCCGGGTCCGGATCAGAGAAGTAATCGATCTGGTTCTGCTCGAAGCCGATCCGGTACGCCGTCGGGTCATCGAACACCGCGCCGAGCACGAACCCGTCGAGATAGGGTCGGGCAGGGTCGTAGTACTTGGGGTTGCGGACACCGGAGACGCGCTCACCAGGACGCCACTCGGTCAGGATGAACGGGCCGGTCCCGATCACCTTATCCGGCGTGATCTCGCTGAAGTTCGCGCCAACCGACTCAGCCAGCTCGGGCTGGTTGATCGTGTTGAACTCATTCGCCATGCCCTCAACGAACGTGGCGTCAGGAGCACCCAGTGTGAATCGGAGTTCCTTGTCGGTGATCTCCATCGACTGGATCTTGTTCCAGAACGACTTGCGGCCGAAGTTGCCAGCGCTGCCGTCCGCGAACACCGCCTTCTGCTGGCGCTCGATGTTCCACTTGATGTCTTCGGTCGTCAGCGGGCGACCGGCCGTCGAGGCCGGGTTGTCAGCGCCGGGACCAGCGTCGTGCCAGGTCACACCCTGCCGCATGTTGAGCACGACCTCGGTGGGGCTGACGACTTCCCAGCTCTCGATCAGGTCGCCGACCACTTCGCCGCTGTTCGGGTTCGTGAAGCGCAGGAGCTTCGACTGGGCGCGCGAGGTAATCGTCAACACCGGGCTGGACACAGAGGTCTGTGCGTCGACCGAGTCGTACACCGGGTTTGAGACGAGGCTGAGGATCCCGCCACTAACGGGCGTCATCGCACCAGCGCCGCCGCCATCTGGCGTCGCGGTGGCGGCACCACCGCCGCCGGCCGTCGAGGTTGCTGCGGCCGTTCCGCTTGCACCTGGCGTCGCCGTTCCATCGTCATCGCCGCCGCAGCCAATGAGCACCGCTCCAGCTAGGCCTGCTGACCCAACCGCGGCCCCACGCAACATTCCACGCCGCGAAACTCGCTGGCGGGTCCAGTAATTGCGTCCCTCAGCCATTCTTGCCTCCAACCCCCCCTGCTCTGGGCCCGTTCGGGACCAGAGATATGAGCTGTATATCACAGTCGTTTAGCCCGTTGATAGGGGAGGATACGAAGCGGAGGTTCGGTCGGTTCCCTTTACGGGCGAATTTCTGCGCTCCCGGCGGCCAGTTGGAGCCCGCTGGAATCGATCACTTCGAAGTCACTGCCCTGCAGCGTCTTGAGTTCGCGCAGCACGTCGTTGTCCCAGCGATCATCAGGGGCGCCGGAGAGATACCAGGACGACCCGTTGTCGGCGAGGATCATGCCGTAGCGCTGCATGGCGCGGAGGATGACCTGGACATCGGGATCGTAGCCGCTGAGATCGAAATCGGCGCGCAGGCGGAAGCGCGCGCCCATTGGTGGGTACGCGGCACCGGTCAGGCTGGAGGCGTAGTGCGTCGCCGGCCATACGAAGGCGCGCTGGGTCTGTGGCGCGGTGAAGCGGATCGCGTGGGTGATCTCGCCGGTGGCAACTTCGTCGTAGCGAATGAGGCCGGGGAGGATCGGCAGGCCCGCCGCGTCGGCGGAGGTCCAGCCCGACGGGCGCAGCGCGTTCGAGGTGAGATCCCAGATCGCGCCGGAGCCGGCGGTCCAGTTCCCGTTGGCCTGGCGGCGCGCATCGAACAGCTCGTAGAGCGTGCAGTCAGAGCGATCGACGATCAGGACGTGGCGATCGCCGTCGCCGTTGGGACCGCCCTCGATCGGGGCGTTGGCGGGAATCGGGTACGGGCCGACATCGCTTTCGTCGGCGTAGTCTAAGGACACGGTGACGGCGGCGCCGCCGTTGACCTCGATGTAGGGGATGCCGATCGGTGACCCGCTCCCGGGCGGCCATTCGCCGGAGCCGAAATCGGGGTGGAAGGTCTTGCTGGCGCCGATGGTGTTGACCCACGCCGAGGACTGCGTATGCACCGGCAGCCCATCCACGCGGGCGTTCCAAACGTTGTCGGCGGGGAACAGCGGACAGGAGAGGCCGGGCGCGGCGACGAGGGTGGGTGCGGGACGTGCGCAGGCGATCAGCAGCGGCGATCCGGACGCAACGTTGCCGGGAAAGTCGATATTGACGATGTCAGGCGCAACGGCGACGTAGCCGATCAGGGCGCCTCCGCCGTCGACCCAGAGCGATCGTGCGGCGCAACCGTTGGCGCCGGCATAGGAGACGAGCTGCTCCGGCGTCGCGTCAGTGATGGTCGTGACGAGGACCACGCCGCCGGCCGACGGCAGGACGGCCTGGAACGGTGGTGGCGGCGGCGTTTGTGCGCCGGCGCCCGCAGCCCATGACGCGGCGACAAACGCGCTGACGAGCACCAGAAGTGCGGAACGGGCACGCGAGTTGGTCACTCGGCGATTATCGGCTCGCGCGGGGGTGGAACCGTAGAGCTAGGACGCGAGGGCGCATCCGTTCCGTTATGACAACTTTCAGGTGGTTTGTCCCGTTACCACGACACGACTATCTGTCGCTGTGGTTATGCCGTGTCCGACCGGGTCGGCGTCGTCATGACGACGCGCCCGCACGTCGGTGTCGTTATGACGACGCGCTAGCGCGTCCGGCCTGCAGGGACTCATCGAGTAGTTCGATGACGTGCTTCACCTCGGCGTCCATCCCGTTGCGGCGGACGCCGGCCTGGAGCTGCATGGTGCAGCCGGGATTCGCGGTGCAGATGACGTCTGCACCGGTGCCCTGGATATCGATCATCTTCGCTTCGAGCACGGTCGCGGACATCTCCGACTGCACGGCGGAGTAGATCCCGGCGGAGCCACAGCAGCGGTCCGGGGTCAGCATCTCGTGGAGGCGAAGCCCCGGAATGGCCTCGAGGATCGCGCGCGGGGCAGCGCGCACGCCCTGGCCGTGGGCGAGGTGGCAGGAGTCCTGCAGCGTGACGTCGATATCGAGCGTGCCGAGCTTCGAGGCGATGCCTGACTGCTCCAGCCGTTCCGCGACGAACTCGGTGACATCGAGGACAGTGGCGGCAAAGCGTTCGGCGCGCTCCGCCCAGTCTGGATCGTTGCGGAGCAGGTGGCCGTACTCCTTCATCGCGGCGCCGCAGCCGGCGGCGTTGACGATCACGGCGTCGACGCCCGCGGCCTCGAAGGCGGCGATGTTGGTACGGGCGAGGGTGCGCGCCATCTCCGCGTCACCGGCGTGCGAGTGCAGCGCACCGCAGCAGCCCTGCTCCGGCGGCGCAACCACCTCGGCACCGACGGCGACGAGTGCGCGGACGGTGGCGACGTGGGTTTGCGGGAAGAACTCGCCGTGCACGCAGCCGGTCAGCAGCGCGACGCGCGAGGTGGCGCCGCGCGGACGCGCGAGGTTGCCGCGCCGACGAAACGGGCGGCGTCGCAGATCCGGCGCCAGCGACTCGAGGTTGCCGAGGATGGACGGCAGCCGCGGACCGACGGTGCGGCGGACGAGCGACTGGACGCGGGAGCGGGAGTAGATGCGGGCCGGAAGCAGCATCGCGCGGAGCACGCGTGGCTTGGCGAGCACGTATTGCAGGGCGAGCACGCGCAGGCGCCACTTTTCCGGCTGGCGTCCGGGCTCGTTCGCCATGATCGAGGCGCGCGCGTCTTCCATGATCCGGCCGTAGGGGACGCCGGAGGGGCAGGCGGTCTCGCAAGCGCGGCACTGCAAACAGAGATCGAGGTGGCCGAGCACGCGCTCCGTAGCGGCGATGCGGCCGTCGCGGACGGCGTCGATCAGGTGGAGGCGCCCGCGCGGCGACTCAAGTTCGTGACCGGTCGCGACGTAGGTGGGGCAGGTGGGCAGACAGAAGCCGCAGTGGATGCAGTTTCGGAGATCGTCGGCGGACGGGATGTCCGGGCCGACAAAGCGCCATCCGGTGGTGGTCACGATTGCTCCCCCGCTCCCCAGCGTCCGGGGTTCAACGTGCCGTTTGGATCGAACTGATACTTCAAGGAACGCACGAGTTCGGCGTCACCGGAGCCGAAGGGATCGAACGCCTCGCGGAGGGAGCGGGAGGCGGCCTCGACCTGGAGGTAGCCGCCACGCGCCTCGGCGGTAGCGCGCAACTCGGCGAGCGCACGGGCGTCTGCAGCCGGTCGCGCCCAGACGGCGCCAGCGGCGATGTGCCCCCAGGCGGGGCCCATCATCGCAGCGGCCTGTCCGACGAGCGTAGCGACGTCCGAGGCAGGCACACCAAGCCTGACCACGGTGCCGTCGGTCCCGCCGCGTGCGAGCGTCCGCAGCCGCGTCCAGGCCTCTGGATCCACGCGCTCGACGATCGCGGCGTGGGCACGCGCGACCTCGCCTGCGGAGCGCACGCAGCGCTCGACGACGGTCTCGCCACCAGCGAAGTCGACGAGGACGGCTGGTGAGCGGCGCAGGCCGACGGCGGAGGCCGCTTCGGGATCGAGGATGGTGATGGCGCGCGCGGAGAGATTGCGATCCCAGAGGGCGTGCGCAATGGTCCCGGCGTTCGCGAGTGAGCCACAGTCCAGCGCGAGGGTGGCGGTCTCGGCCGGCAGCGGCGCGAGCTTGAAGCTGGCCTGGACGATCACGCCCAGCGCCCCGAGAGCGCCGGTGTGCATGCGATGCATATCGAAGCCGCTGACGTTCTTCACGACGCGACCGCCGCTGCTGGTGAGCGCGCCGTCGCAGAGTGCCACCTTGGCGCCCAGCACGAGGTCGCGCGCGGCGGGCAGGTGGCCACGCCAGGCGCCGGAGCGCGCGGTGGCGAGCAGGCCACCGATAGTAAGCTGATCCCCGGGCGACGGGTCGATCGGCAGGTACTGCCCCTCCGCGGCGAGCGTGGCCTGGAGTGCGGCCAGCGTCATGCCGGCCTCGACAGTGATGGTGAGGTCCTCGGGGGCGTATTCAACGACGCGATCGAGGGCGGTCGTGTCCAGCGCGACGTCGTAGCGCGCGAGTGGGCGGCCAAGCGTGATCGCGGTGCGGCCGCCCTGCGGCGAGACGGCGAGGCCGGCTTGATCCGCGGCGAGTAGCGTCGCGGCGAGTTCGGCGGCGGAGCGCGGGCGAACCGCGAGCGCGGGCGTCACGCCATCGAGGGCATAGCCCTCGGGGGCGCGTTGGACATCGGGCGGCAGCGCGGCGCGCAGGCCATCGAGGTTGGCGACGGAGGCGTTGGTCACGCGGTGGCCGATCGACGGAGGTGGGATCTACACATAGGAACCGGATCCGAGGTGCTGGCGGATTGGGGCGAAGTGGCCCTGCGCGCAGCCGTGGCCCATCGGCAGGACCTTGCAGGGGTTGAAGCGCTGGGTGGGATCGAAGGCGAGGCGGACGCGGTTCATCGCTTCCAGATCGGCTTCGCTGAAGACCCAGCTCATGTACTCGCGCTTTTCGGTGCCGATGCCGTGCTCGCCGGTGATCGAGCCGCCGGCGTCCACGCAGAGCCGCATGATTTTGCCGCCGAGTTCGAGCACGCGCTCGGTCGCGCCTTCTTCCTCGGGATCGAAGAGCACGGTGGGGTGCAGGTTGCCGTCGCCGGCGTGGAACATGTTGGCGCACTTGAAGCCGTACTCCGCGCTGAGCGCGAGCACGCGGTTGAGCACCTCCGGCAGCCGCGTGCGCGGCACGACGCCATCGAGGAGATAGAGCGCGGGCGCGGTGTGCCCGAGCGCGCCGATTGCGGACTTGCGGCCTTCCCAGAGCGCCTCGCGCTCGGCGGCCTCCTCGGCGATGCGGACCTCGCGGGCGCCCTGGCTGCGGCAAGCATCGACGACGACGGCGGCGTCATGCTCGACGGCCTCGGCCAGCCCTTCGACCTCGATCAGCAGCACCGCTCCCGCTTCGAGCGGGTAGCCCGCGTGCACGCGGGGTTCGACAACGCGGATCGTTTCCTGGTCGAGCATCTCCATCGCCATCGGGATGACGCGGCGTCGAATCACCTCGGAGACCGCGTTCGAGGCGTCGTCGACGGTGTCGAAGATCGCCAGCATCGTGCGGATCGCCTCGTTGGTGCGGATCAGCCGCACGGTGACGGCGGTGACGATGCCGAGCGTGCCCTCGGAACCGACGAAGAGGCCGCGGAGGTCGATGCCGGACGCGTCGAGCTGGCGCGAGCCGAGGTTGGTGATGCGGCCACCGGGCAACACGACCTCGAGGCCGAGGATGTGGTTGACCGTGGAGCCGTGGGCCAGCGTGTGGGGGCCACCGGAGTTGGTGCCGACGTTGCCGCCGATGGTGCAGATGCGCTGCGACGAGGGATCGGGCGCGTAGAGGAGCCCGTGCGGAGCGAGCGCTTCCTGCAGGTCGAGGTTGATCACGCCGGGTTCGCAGACGGCGATGCGGTTCGCGACATCAATCTCGCGGATCGCGTTCATCCTCGTCAGCACCACCAGCACGCCGCCCTGGACGGCGATGGCGCCGCCGGCGAAGCCGGTCCCGGATCCGCGCGGGACGACGGGGACGCCATGCTCCTCGGCGATGCGCGCGGCGGCGGCAACCTCGGCGGTGGTGCGCGGCAGGACGACGGCGTCGGGGGAGTGTCGATCGATGGAGGCGTCGTACTCGTAAGGGAGCAGATCTTCCGGCGCGAAGAGGACGGCCTCGTCTCCGAGAGCGGCCTGGAGGTCTCGCACGAGGGGAGACGTAGCGGTTCCGACCATGGTGCGCGGAGTGTATCACCGAGGGTGGGTGGTCCCCTCAAATGATCATTCGCGCAGCTATTCAGCCGATCCCCATCGACAACCGGACAGCCGCGCGCTAGGATTATTTTCAATTCAGCCCGTCAGTATGGGCATTTTTTTGGAGTCGGCGGGGCCCAGGAGCAGCCGAGGAGGATCGATGAACAAGACGGAACTGGCCGAGAAGCTCGCAGGGAAGACTGACCTGACGCGAGCGAAGGCAATGGAAATCGTCGACACGCTGTTCAGCGTGGAAGACGGTAAGGGCATCATCGCGATTGAACTGGACGCGGGACGCGACGTGACGATCGCGGGCTTCGGGAAGTTCGAGACGCGAAGCCGTGGTGCACGCGAAGGTCGCAACCCGGCGACCGGTGCGACGATCCAGATTGCGGCGAAGAAGGTTGCCGCGTTCAAGGCCGCCAAGGGCCTGCGCGACCGGGTCGCCGTCTAGCCCTCCCCAACCCGCTGATCGCCAGGAAGGCGGCTCGCATCCAGCGGGCCGCCTTTCTTTATGCCTCGCGTCGATTGATCGGCACGGCGGTTGCGATCGGCGGAGGCATGGACCGACACCGACGTCTTCGCCGGTACTACCCGCAACGTCTGGATCTACCGTTCAGCTCAACTCGCAGGCTCGGCGGAGCCGCCTGCGCTGATGGTGTTCCAGGACGGCAATGGTTATGTCGACAACGGAGGCGCCGTCCGCGTCCCCGCCGTCCTCGACACGCTGGTCCACGCCGGGGAGTTGCCGCCCACGGTCGCGGTGTTCGTCGACCCCGGCGTCCGCAACCCACCCAACCCCACGATCGACGCAACGCTCGGCGACCAGCGCAGCATCGAGTACGACACGCTGACCGATGCGTACGTCACGTTCCTCCTCGATGACCTGCTCCCGTTCGTCGAGGAGCGGATCGGTCGCCCGCTCTCGACCGACCCGGCACAGCGCCTGATCGGTGGCATCTCCAGCGGCGGCATCGCCGCGTTCACCGCCGCCTGGCATCGCCCGGACGCCTTCGGCCGTGTGCTCAGCCACTGCGGCTCCTTCGCCAACATCCGAGGTGGCCACAACTACCCCTACCTCGTCCGCACCACCGAGCCGAAGCCGCTCCGGCTCTTCCTCACCAGCGGCACGAACGACCTCGATCATCCCGTCGGCAACTGGCCGCTCGCCAACAAGCAGCTGGTCGCGGCCCTCGAGTACGCCGGGTACGACTACCGCTTCGTCTTCGGGGAGGGCGGGCACAGCCGCCGCCATGGCGGCGCGATCTTCGCCGACTCGCTGCGCTGGCTGATGCGATAGGCGGCGGCCGTCGGGGACGCGCGGTCAGCCCTCGATGAGCCGCCACTGGGTGACGTCGCTGACCGGCTCGTAGCCGAGCTGCTGGTAGACGTGGTTCGAGGTCGGGTTCGACAGGTCGGTGAAGAGGAAGCAGAACTGCCGGCCGCCATCGAGGAGGTGCTGGCTCAGCGCCGCGACCAGCGCGCCGGCGTAGCCGCGACGGCGTTGCTCCGGCGGCGTGTAGACGGGACCGACGCGGATCCCGTGGGCCGTCGGACCGCCGTAGCCGGCCATCGATCGAGGTGTGTCGTCGACGTCCCAGATCGCGAGGCCGAAGTCCGGAGAGCCAGCGCTGATGACGCGGCCGGCGGCGACCGCCGGATCGATCGGATCGGGGTCGTTGGTGTCGACGGCGAACGCCGCGAACCAGTCGACGATAAGCGCGAGGTCGTCTGCCCGCACCTCGCGGAGGGTGCCCGCGGGAAGCGGTGTCGGGGGGCGCACCGCCGTCAGGCGGTAGATCCGCTCCTCGCGGTGAACCGCCATTCGAGGGCCCGCGATCCGATGCCAGGCCTCGACGAATGCGGCCGCGACCGAGACCTCGCCCTGCACTCCGGGGATCGCGGCAGCGGGGTCGTCGGATGCGCGCAGCCAGGTGGCGACCGCTGCCACAGCGGCAGGCGGCAACAGCGAGGACAGCAGCAGCCCGAAGGGCGGCGTACGCATCGCCACGCCGAGCACCTCGCCAGCGGCTTCCACGGACAGGAGCAGCGGGGCAGCGTCGGCGAAGCGGCCCGCCTGGATCGCGGCGATGATGCCGAGCTCGAGGTTGCTCTCGGCCTCGTGCGCCGCGAGGTGCGGCACGGCGCGCGCGGCGAACGCGTCGATGTCGTCGAAGCGACGGACTTCCACGGACGACTCCCGACGGCGCGCTCGAATCAGTGGCGCCCGAAACACGGACGCCCCGCGCAGTGCCCTGCCTAGTATCGTGTGCTCCGCCGCCCAGGGTGAGCGCGCGGCCACGCCCGGCCAACGCGCGACGCCCCGGTGCGACCCGCGAGGAGCGATATGATCGTCTACGGGCCAAACCACATCTTCGAGTTCGCGGTGATCGGCGGCGGGCTGTTCGGATCGGCGGCGACGCGCCACCTCGCGAGCGACGGGCACGACGTGGTGCTACTGGCGCCGCCGGAGCCCGAGGACCGCGCGACGCATCGAGGGCCGTTCGCCAGTCACTACGACGAGGGGCGGATCACGCGCGTCTACGACGCGGATCCGCTGTGGTCGCGGCTGGCCCGCGCCTCGATCGATCGCTACGCAGAAATCGAGGCGGACTCGGGGATCACCTTCCACACGCCGAACGGGTACCTCGGGGTCGGCTCCCCGCAGGGGCGGCTGCTGGCGCCGTCCGAGGAGGTCGGACAGGCCGAGGGCGCGACAGCGGAGCATTTCGACGCGGCGGCGCTCGCCGCGCGGTTTCCGTTTCTCCGCTTCGACCCACAGCTCAAGGCGTTCCTGGAACCGGGGCCGGCGGGGCGGATCAACCCTCGGGCGTTGGTGCGAGCGCAGCTCGCCGCGGCGAAGAAGCATGGCGCGACAATCCTGCCGCGGACAGCGATCACCGTGACGGACGCGATCGACGCGGTGGACGTCCTGACCGACGACGCGACACGCGTGCTGGCGCGGCGCGCGCTGATCACGGCGGGCGCGTTCGCCAACGAGTTGCTGATCCGCCCGCTCGCGCTCGAGGTGCAGGCGCGGACACTGCTGTTCGCACGCCTCGATGCCGCGCAGCGCGAGGCGCTGGCCGGGATGCCGAGCATCATCCACGTGCCCGCGGACGGGCGCGCGAGTTACCTGCTGCCACCGGTGACGTACCCGGATGGCGAGACCTACGTGAAGATCGGCATGGACGAGTGGGACGGCGCGCTGCGGACGCCGGAGGCGATCACCGCGTGGTTCCGATCCGAGAACGGCGATCCGCTAGAGCGGCTGGCCGCCGAAGAGGCGCTGAGTGCGATGATCCCGTCACTCGCCGGCGCCCCGCGCCACACGGCGAACTGCGTCTACACCATCACCGCCTCGGGGCACCCATACGTCGGGATGGTCAGCCAGCGGCTGGCGGTCGCGATTGGCGGGAACGGCAAGGGTGCGAAGTCCTCGGACGAGATTGGGCGGCTCGGCGCGGCGGTACTGAAGGGCGAGGATGTCGACGCACGGCTGGCGCCCCGGTTCGCCTAGCGAGGGTCGGGAGGTAGCGGGCCCGGTCCCTGAAGCTCGACTCGACCGGCGCGGCAGCTCGGGTAGGTTTCCGGGCGACGGACGGGACGGGTGGCGATGCGGCGACTGACGATGCGGCAACTAGCGATTCTGGCAGCGCTCTGCGCCCTGCTAGCGATCCGGTGTTCAAGCACCTCGGACGCCGGATCGCCGACGCCGGAGGCCACGGCCTCGAGCACCGCCGCGGCGGGGGCGACCGCCGGCCCCGCTACCGGCGCAGCGCGCGGGCCGATCGAGGTGCGCTCCGTCGGTGCGCTGGACGGTGTCATTGACCTCGTACTGACCGGCGGCACGATCGTCACGATGGCCGACGGGATCGCCGGCGCGCCGCCCGAGGCCGAAGCGATGGCCATCGACGGCAACCTGATCGTCGCGGTGGGCGACGCGGACTCCGTGCTCGCGCTGGCCGGTCCGGAGGCGCTGATCGTCGACCTCGAGGATCGCGTGGTGTTCCCCGGCTTCATCGATGCGCACTCGCACTGGTACCAGGCCGGGCGGCTGGGCGACTACGGGCCGGAGCAGGTGAACCAGGTGCTGCTCAGCCGCGGCTGGACCGGCACGAATGACGCGAACATCGAGCCGCACTTCGCGGACGAGTTCTTCGGCTGGCACCGCGACGGCCGGATCGCGCTGCGGATGAACGCCTACCTCAGCCTGAACACACCGGGCACCGACCAGGACCGCCACGGCAACTGGTACGAGGCATACGGGATCCAGCCCGGCGACACGATCGGCGAGCGACTGACGATCCCGGGCGTGAAGATCTTCGTCGCCTCGGACTGGGACAGCGTGCGGAAGTGGACGCAGGCGGAGCTGAACGCGGTCGTTGCCGAGCACCACGCCGCCGGCTGGCAGATCGCGGTGAAGCAGCTCAGCGACGATGTCCTCGATATGGCACTCGTCGCGTTCGAGGGCGTCACGAGCGCCGAAGATGACCGGCGCCACCGGCTGGAGCACGCGCTGGAGCTGCGCGATGACCAGATCGAGCGCGTGGCCGCGGCGGGCCTCGTGCCTGTCGTGCAACTCGGGGCGATCGAGGCCGACTTCCGCCTCGAATCTGGCTTCGACGAGATGGTCAGCGACGACGGCGTCGAGGTTGCGTGGCCGTTCTCGAAGATGTTCGAGGCCGGCCTGCCGGTGGCCGGGAGCATGGCGGTCGCGCCGCTGGAGGGGCTGCGCTCGCCGTTCACGATCTCGGTGATGCAGATGCTCCACGGTGCGCTGACCGGGGTGAGCGAGGTGGGCAACGAGCCGTGGCCGGGCCGCGCTGAACAGCTCATGACGATCGATCAGGCGTTGGAGAGTCTGACCTGGCGCGCCGCCTTCTCCACGTTCGAGGAGGACACGCGCGGCAGCCTGCAGCCGGGGATGCTGGCGGACTTCGTGGTGATGTCGGGCGACCTCCGCGAAGGAGCGGCCGACCCGGAGGCGCTGCGCGCGATCAGCGTCGATGCGACGTTCATCGATGGTGAGCTGCTCTGGTGCGGGTTCGACCGCGACGGGTGGTGCGCGGGGTTCGGGCAGGCGATCCCAGAGCGGCTGCTTGACGAGACGACGCTAGCGCCGCTCCGCGAGGGCGACCTCGGAGGCGGGGGCGGAGCGACCACCGAGGCGAGCGCGGTCACGGCGTCCTCGTTCGCCCCGGCGTTCCCTCCGGCGGGGGCGGTCGATGGCAGCCACGACCTCGGTGGCTGGGTCGCCGCGGGGCCGCCGCCGGGCTGGATCGAGATCGACCTCGGCTCGGAGGTGACGGTGACGCAGGTGCGGCTCTGGGTCGATCAGGATCCGGCGTCGCTGAGCCGACACCGCATCCTCGGCGGTCCGGACCCGGCACCGACGGGGGAGTTGGCCATCCTCGAGGGCGACACGGCGTGGGGGCAGGAGCTGTCCGTCGCCGGCGAATGGACGGTGCGCTATCTGCGCGTCGAGACGCTGGAGAGCTCGCCGGGTTACGGCTGGTTGGAGATCGAGGTCACGACCTCGGAGTAGGCGTTCGCGCCCATGCCGCGAACGACGCCGCGCCGAAGGCGTAGTGTTGCGTCCCATTTCAAACCCACGAAGGAGAGAACGATGGCTAACCCGATCCGCATGGGCATCGTCGGCGCGACGGTGACCCCCGGCGGCAGCGGCTGGGGTGCGAACGCGCACGTGCCGGCGCTCAACGTCTTGCCCGACTTCGAACTGGCGGCGGTCTGCACCGCTCACGAGGACACCGCGCAGGCGTCCGCCAAGCAGTTCGGCGCGCGGCTCGCGTTCCACGACATCAACGACATGGTGCACAGCGACGAGGTCGACATCGTGTCGGTATCAGTACGCGTGCCGTTGCACCACCAGCTCGTGATGGCCTCGCTGGAGGCTGGCAAGCCGACGTTCTGTGAGTGGCCGCTGGGCGCGACGCTCGCGGAGGCCGAGGAGATGGCGAACCTCGCGCGGGACCGAGGTCTGCGCACCTCGGTGGGGCTACAGGCGCGCAGCGATCCGAGCGTTCGCTATGCGCGTGACCTCGTCGCGCGGGGCCACATCGGCGAGGTGCTGACGGCCAACCTGAGCGTGATGACCCAGGCAGTGACCGAGCGTGGCTCTGGCCGGAGCTGGCAGGCGGTGCGCGCAAACGGCGCGAACCCGCTGACCATCCCCGGCGGCCACGCGATCGACGCGCTCTGTTTCATCGTCGGCGAAATCACCGAGGTAGCCGGGCGCGTGACGACGCAGATCGCCGAGTGGCACGACACCGACACAAACGAAACCATCGCCGTCGATGCGCCCGACAACATCACGGTCGCGGGGCGCACCGCCAGCGGCGCGGAGATCGGGATTCAGGTAGCGACGGTGCCATCGAGCCCGACCGGGACCCGGCTGGAGATCTACGGCACCAAGGGCTCGTTGTTCCTCAGCGCGGGTTCGATGAACATCGGCCCGGTGACACTGCTCGGCGCGCAAGGGACCGAGGCGATGGTCGAGATGGCGCCGCCCGACGAGTACGAGGCCGTGCCCGAAGGGACGCCGGCGGGGCCGCCTCGGAACGTGGCGCACGCGTACACGCGGATGGCCGACGCGCTGGGCGCCAACGATCCGTTCGCGCCGGACTTCGCGGTGGCGGTGCAGCGGCACCGGCTCCTCGAGGCGATCGAGCGCTCCTCGGAGACCGGCGCGCGGGTGACCGTCGCGACGTAGCGGGGCCGGCCAGCGGGGCCGGCCAGCGGGGCTGGCCAGCCGAGCGGGCTACCGCCCTCGCGTTCCCGAGATGACGGGCGAGCTGCCGCGGTCCGGGGCGACGAACGCCTCGGACGGCGGTGACGGCCTCGGTGCTTCGCCCGCACCGCTCGAGGCCCGGCGACGGCCCGCGGCCGGCGCGAAGACGATCACGCCGACCCAGCTCAGCAGCACACCGACGAAGAGGCCGATCAACGGATCAACGCCGCGCTCCTCGGCGGCGCGCAGGCAGATCGAGGTCGGCAGCACCGTCAGCAGGCAGAACGCCGTCACCAGCAGCACCGAGATCACTACGACTTCCACGGCGCTAGCTCCGTACCGCGGCGATCGTGGGGAGGTGCAGGCCACACTCGCGCTGCGTCGCCTCTTCCCACCACCAGCGGCCCTCGCGCTCTTGCTGGGCGGGGTTGGTCGCCATCGTGCAGGGCTCGCAACCGAT
Organism: Chloroflexota bacterium; assembly: GCA_027593235.1. Lineage (GTDB taxonomy): Bacteria > Chloroflexota > Dehalococcoidia > UBA2979 > UBA2979 > UBA6627. Next base: position 195,258 of record JAQCIU010000001.1, on the reverse strand, counting down.
CGAGCGGAACCCTCGGTCGTGCAACTCGTTGTAGGGGATGTCGCGCTCGCGGATGTACTGCCAGACGTCCGCCGCGGTCCAGTGAGCCAGCGGGTTGAACTTCACCAGCGGGTTGCCATCGAGGGCGCGACGGCCCTGGTCCAGCTCCGCGACGGGGAGCTGATCGCGGGTCGCGGGGCTCTGGTCTTGGCGCAGGCCGGTGACGTAGGCGCGAGTGCCCTCGAGGGCGCGGCCGAGCGGCTCGACCTTGCGGATCGCGCAGCACTCGCTGTGCCCGTCCTCGTAGAACGAGAACAGGCCCTTCTGACGCACGAGGCGTTCGACTGCTTCCGCCTGCGGTGAGAACAGCTCGATCGGGATGTCGAAGTGATCGCGGACCCGCTCGATGAAGCGGTAGGTCTCCGCGTGCAGCCGCCCGGTGTCGAGCGAGAAGACACGGAACGGCAGGCCGGCGCGTTTCGCGAGGTCGATCAGGACGACGTCCTCGGCGCCGCTGAAGGAGACGGCGATGTGGGGCGAGTAGGCGCCGACGGCGTAGGCCAGGATCTCGCGTGGCGGAGCGCCCTCGAGCTGGCGCGCTAACGTCTCGATGTCGTCACTTGCGGCTGTGGTCACGGTCTTGGTGCTCCTCGGAGTCGGTATCTCGCACCGGAGGACCGGCGCGAGTGGGGGAATGGGCGGCAGAGGTGCTAGCAGCGGCGGCCGTTCGCCGCTGCTAGACGGCACACTCGCCTTCGCCTCGCTCGAGCACGTAGAGCGCCTCACGCTCCCAGTCGATGAACTCCTGGATATCGGTCGGGGCGAAGTCCGGCGCGATGGAGAGGTCGCGGATCTCGTCTTCGAAGGTCTTCGCGCCGACGCGATCCAGGGTGTCGTTGAACTCCTCGCCAGCGGTGCGCTCGCGCTCGTAGAGGGCGATGAAGCGCTCGACGACCTCGGGGGCGCGTTTGGCCGGGATCTTCAGCTTCAGGATCTGGCCCAGCCGCAGGCTCGCGCCGTCTTTTCGACTGCCGCCGACGAAGACGTTGTACGAGGGCACCTGGCGATCCGGGTTGTTGGCCGCCTTGATCGACGCCCCGTGGAACCCGATGTTCCCGAGGTGGTGCATGCCGCACGAGTTGGGGCAGCCGCTGGCGTTGAGCTGGATCTTGCGGGTCAGCGGGTCGACCACGTTCAGCGTGGCGAGCTTCTCGCCGATCGCACGGTTGAGGCCCATCGACGAGGTGATGCCGAGCTTGCAGGAGTCGGTACCGGGGCAGGAGACCATGTCCTCGATCTCGCGCGCGCCGCGGCCATCGAGGCCCAACGCGCCGAGCGCCTGGTAGACGTCGTAGGCCCACTGCTCCGGGACCCAGCGCAGCACGAGGTTCTGCCACTGGGTGGCACGGGCGCGGCTGGCGCCGTACTTCCTCGTGATCTCGGCGAGGCCTCGGAACTGCGCCGGGTTGAGGTCGCCCTGCGGGACGCGCAGCTCGATCGCGACGTAGCCCGCCTGCTTCTGCTGGCGGACGGAGGTGGACGCCCAGGCCTCGAAGGCCGCGCGGTCGCTATCGGGGACCGCGGTGCCGGTGACGTCGAGGCCCGGGGCATCGGCCTGCTCGTCGTCGACGTAGAGGAGCTTCTCCGGGTCGAACTCGTCGCTCTTCGCCCAGTCGCCCTGCAACTCCTCGTCGACGCGGGCGCGCCAGCCCTCCTCGCCGAGCCGGTGAACGAGGAACTTCATGCGCGCCTTGGCGAGGTTCTTCCGCAGTTCATCGGCCGCCTGGAAGATCCGGAGGATCGCGTGCGACACACGGAGGAAATCGGAGACCGGTACGAATTCGTAGAGGACGACGCCCTCGCGGGCCATCGTCGAGAGACCGCCGCCGGTGACGAGCTTGAAGCCCTTCACCTGCTGGCCGTCGATCACCTGAATTTTCGGGATGAAGCCGATGTCGTGGATCGTCGCCAACGCCTCGTCCTGGTCGGAGCCCGAGAAGGTGACCTTGAACTTCCGAGGCAGGAGTTGCGTCAGCGGGTTGCGCACCCAGTAGCGAATGAACGCGCCGGCGTAGGGCGTGATGTCGAACGGCTCGTCGCTGCGGATGCCGGCCCAGGGGTCGCCGGTGACGTTGCGAACGACGTTGCCGCAGGCCTCGCGGGTGGAGAGGCCGGCGTCGCCGAGGAGGCGCAGCGCCTCGACCGATCGCACGAGGGGGATGTGGTGGAACTGGAAGTTCTCGCGGGTGGTGATGTGGCCCTTGCCGAGCGGTGCGTAGTCCTCGGCGATCACGGCGAAGGCGTCGAGCTGGTCGGCGGTGACGCCGCCGAACGGCAGCTTCACGCGCATCATCTGGCGGTCCGCCTGCCGCTGCCCGTAGACGCCCTGCTTGAGGCGGAAGCCAATGAACTGCCGCTCCTCCCGCTGGCCGTCGAGGAAGGCGGTCGCCTCGGTTTCGAAGTCCGCGAACTCCTCTTCGATGATCGGAATCACCCGACCGGGGTCGTTCGTGTAGGAGACGGTCGAACGCTCGGCTGTGGTCATCGGGCTTCCCTCTGGTGACTGACGGCAACCGCACGTGGAGCGGTCCATGGCAGGCTGAATCGATTGCTCGGTCGTGTGAACGTGCCTATTGTTGAATTAATCGATCAACAACGTCAAGTATTGGAACTCATGACCCGCTTCACCACCACCACAGACGCAATCGACGCAGCAAACGCTGGCGATCCGGACTCGATTCACCTCGATGGTGTCGCCCGCCCGCGCGCGGGAATCGAGGGCGAACGGGCGCAGCACTGGCTCGATCAGCTCCGCCCCGACGTCCCCGAGGTGCTGCGGCTCGCCGCGCGCGCCCATCACCTCCGACGCTGGGAGGTGCCGCGCGACTCCTACCCGCGCACGCGGGCCGGCTACCACGCCTGGCGCGGCCGCCTGTACGCGTTCCACGCGACCGCCCTCGGCGAGCTGATGCGAGCGGCGGGGTACGGCGAGGACGACATCGCCGAGGCGGGTCGCCTCATGGGCAAGGGCGGGATCAAGACCGACGCGGACGCGCAGAGCTACGAAGACGCCGTCAGCCTCGCCTTCCTCGAGCTGCGGTTAGCGGACTTCGCGCCGTCGGTCAGCGACGACCAGCTCATGCGGGCGCTGCGGCGGACCTGGACGAAGATGAGCGACGCCGGACACGCGGTCGCGCTGCAGCTCAAGCTCTCGGAGGAGGCCGCCGCGATCGTCGGGCGTGCGCTGGCTTCCGACTAGGGAAACCGACCCGCCGTCCGAGCGAAGGCCCGGAGGGGCGGGGCCGATCGTCCCTGACACTCACTCACCTCTGGCCTTGGCCTAGGGGGACCAACGGTGGCACCATCCCGCGGGGCGACGACGTTCATCGCCCGAGGATGGGTGAAGATCGATGACGACAACCGCAGCGGTCCCAGCAACCACCGACGGCGTAACCACCGAGCACTTCGACGTGTTGATCGTGGGCGCCGGAATCTCCGGCGTCGGTGGCGCCTACCACCTGACGCAGCAGCGCCCCGGCACGAGCTTCGTGGTGTTGGACAGCCTCGATAGCTTCGGTGGCACGTGGTGGACACACCGCTACCCGGGCATCCGCTCCGACAGCGACCTGCACACGTTCGGGTACCGCTTCAAGCCGTGGGTCGGCCCGCCGATCGCCACCGCCGACGAGATCCTCAGCTACATGGGCGAGGTGATCGAGGAGAACGACCTCGCCCAGTACATCCGCTACAACCACCGCATCACCTCGGCGACGTGGTCAAGCGCGGACAACCGCTGGACGATCGAGGCGACGCGCAGCGACAGCGACACGGTGGCCCGGTTCACCGCGAACTTCCTCTGGATGTGCCAGGGCTACTACCGCCACTCCGAGGGCTACACGCCCGAGTGGCCGGGCATTGAAGACTTCCAGGGCGAGATCATCCACCCGCAGACCTGGCCGAAGGATTTGAACTACGCCGGCAAGCGCGTCGTGGTGATCGGCTCAGGCGCGACGACGGCGACGGTGGTGCCGGCGATCGCCGCCGAGTGCGAGCACGTGACAGTGCTCCAGCGCTCGCCGACCTACTTCATCCCGGGTCGCAACCGGAATGACCTGGCGGAGACGCTGCGCGAACTGGACATCGACGAGACCTGGATCCACGAGATCGTCCGCCGCCAGATCTTGCACGACCAGGCGATCTTCACGAAGCGAGCCTTCGAGGAACCCGAGAAGGTGAAGAGCGAGCTGCTGGCGGGCGTTCGCGCGCACCTGCCGGACGACTACGACATCGAGACGCACTTCACACCGAGCTACCGGCCGTGGCGACAACGCATCGCCGTCGTCCCCGACGGCGATCTCTTCAAGGGCATCAAGGCGGGCAAGGCCTCGGTGGTCACCGACCACATCGAGCGATTCACCCCGCGGGGCATCCTGCTGAAGTCCGGCGAGGAACTGGAAGCCGACATCATCGTGACGGCGACCGGCTTCAACATGAACGTGCTCGGGGACATCGACTTCGCAATCGACGGCGAGCCGGTGAACTTCGCGGACACGGTGAACTACCGCGGGATGATGTTCACCGGGGTGCCGAACCTGCTCTGGGTGTTCGGTTACTTCCGAGCAAGCTGGACGCTGCGCGCCGATCTGCTCGCCGACTTCGTCTGCCGGCTGCTCGCGCACATGGAAGAGCGAGACGCCCACCGCGTCGACGTCCAGCTCCGCGCGGAAGACCAGGACATGAAGCTGCTGCCGTGGATCGACCCGGAGAACTTCAACCCCGGGTACCTGATGCGCGCGATGCACCTGCTCCCGAAGCGTGGCGACAAGCCGGAGTGGCAGCACACGCAGGACTACTGGCGCGAGAAGGACGAGATTCCGGCGATCGACCTCGATGGGCCGGAGTTTGTGTACGGCTAGGACGCCGCAATGAGCGGAAGGGCCGCCCGTGTGGGGGCGACCCTTCCACCCGTCCCGCCGAAGGCGGCCGCCCCCGGTCCTGGCGGGGACCGGAAGCGAGCGGGGACCGGTGCGACGCTTTCGAGGGCGTACGCCCTCGGGCGCCGGCCGGCGAGCTGGTGAGACGTCGCGCCTTACGCCCCGACGTCGACGATCGAGATCGCCTCCCGCTTGTGGACCTGACGCCGGGCCTCGAGGCCGAAGTAGTCGTCCGACAGATCGAGGCCGGGGACCGCCGGGTTGTACGCCCGGCCGACCGTGGTGCCGGACAGCGTGTAGCAGCCGGCGGCGTCCGTCGGATCGATCCGCCACTGGGCAACCCGTGCACCACTCGAGGTCTTCGAGCCGACCGCCGAGCGCCACCACCACGCGACGGCGTTGACCGCCCCATCGAGCGCCGGCTGCGAGGCCGTCGAGCAGCCACCGAACCCGACGCTGGCGCTGCGCAGGTGATCCGCGCCCGCCTGCCAGGTGAGGCGGACATCGACGGTCTGACCAGGATTGCGCGTGATCTGCGGGCAGTCCGCGAGGTCGAGGGCCGTCCACGCGCCGCCGCCGCGCCGGAACTCGACGTCGAAGCGGTCCCAGTGGGGGTAGGTGTTGTCGACCTCGAATGTGACGGGCGGGCTGAGGCGGTTGCTGGTACCGCCGGGCGCGCCGGTCTCCAGCCAGAGCTGGTAGCTGCCGTTGCCGAACGGCGGGTGCTGCGTTGGCCAAGCGGCCAGCAGGTGATCCCACGGCGGCAGCAAATCCTGGAGCGCGATCCAGCCATCGGCATCCGGTGCGACGGTGATCACCGCCCCGTCCGAGGCGCGGCGCACGGGCCAGGAGAAGCCGGTCAGCGGTTGACGCGGCCCGCCGGCGAACTCGAAGACCAGCCGGTAGTGGGTCGCACCCTCGATGTGTGCGCAGCCGAAGAGGTCCAGTCGATCCGCGATCGGGGACTCCGCGTCGGGGATCAGCGGGAGCGTTGGTGCGGCTGCACCGTCCGCACTCGGTCGGTTCACGCGCTGCCCGTAGCCATCGGCGCCGTGGTAGCCGGCGACCAGCGGCATCAGCGATGCGGCCGTGATCGCGGGCGTCGTCCCGCAGGCGACCTCGGGGCCGCCGCAGATGTCGACGGCGGACGCGACCTGCGAGGTCTCCAGCACCGCCTCACCGGAGCCGGTGTCGTCCCAGCGGACGTCGAACAGGCCCTCGGAGTAGATCACCACCTCGGAGCCACCGATCTCCTGGGTGACGCGGAAGGTGATATCCGGCACATCGATCTGCCAGGACCACTGCGGGACGAAGTAGTCGCGACAGATCTGGAAGGGGCCGACCCAGCGGTCCCACTCCACCGGCCCGAGCGGATCGGGCATGTAGCCGATCACCTCTTTCGGGCTGAGCGCCGGCCGCGGCGGTGGCGTCGGTGCCAGCGGCTCCGCGAGCAGCCGTTCGTAGCCGGCGAGCGAGCGCCCCGCCTGCCCGAGGGCGCGCGCCAGGCCAATCCGATCCGCCGCGCCGGGCCCGAGCCGTTCGACGAGCTGATCGCGGAGCCGGATCTCCGGCACCGGATCGATCCAGCCCGGATCGACCGGCGGGCGAGGCGGATCGAGCAGCACCGGATCGATCACGTCGGCGAGCCGGGGCCGTTCGAGCGGGAAGCAGATCCGCTCCTTGCGCCACTTCAGGACGCGGTCGATCTCCCAGCGCGGCACCAGCACGCAGAAGTTCCCGCACGCATCGGTGGTGACGGTGGCGATCGTCTCGCGGGTACAGAGCCCGGGGAAGAGCCAGACCAGACCGCCACCGGGGTAGTAGCTGAGGAAGGAGCAGTCGGTGTCCTGCACCTCGACGGTGGCGCCTGGCACCGGGTGCAGCTCTCCGGTCATCGGATCACGCTTGACCACGGTGCCGCAGATCTCGCGGTACCAGAGCAGCTCCGGCCGCACCCGGCCGACGAGCAGTTCGTTGATCTCCGCGACCGTGAGTCCGGCGAGCTTCTCCGCCGCGATCCCGACGGTTCCCTTCAGCCGCGCGGCTTGCCGCTCCGTGATCGCCCGGTCAGCCGGGCGCTTCGAGGTCTTGGACATTGTCTGTCCCCTTGCGTTTCTCCAGGGGCAGGAGCGGTTGCCACCGACCGTAGACCGCGCATGCGGCGCACGGATCGTGGTCGCCGTTGGTATTGGCGTGGCGCTTCGTAGATTCCGTCCGAGGCGGCGGGTCTGCCCGGCATATGAACGTTCTGTGATGCGTTCAGACACGATCGCGAACGATCAACACGCACGCCTCGGTGGTCGGTCGCGGCGTGCGCGATGGCGGCGCCCGGCAGCCCTCGAGGGGCGCGCGCGCGTCTGCGACGGGGCGGGCGGCGTGTAGGACGGCGGATCGCCGACCGAGCACTAGTCCGCGACGGCGGACTCAATCAGCGCGCGGAGCGCTTCGCTGCCGGGGCCGAGCAGGTGCACGCCGTCCGGGAGGAAAAACTCGGGGTGCCCGTTGGAGGCGCCGTACCAGTCGGCCAGCCGAGCACGGGGCGCGTGGCGGGCGACGCCGGCGGCGATGGTGGCGTTGACGTCGCCTTCCCAGGACTTGGGCACTCGTACGTTGACGAAGAGCACGACGCGCCCGTCGACCAGCATCGCCATCACCTCGTCGAAGATCTCAGGGGTGAGCGTGCCGTTGTTCCCGAGCTGGATCACGACGACATCGGCGAGCAGCCCGTTCTCGGCGAGGTCCAGCAACTCAGCGGTGATCTGCCACCACTGCCGGCCGACCTGCCCGTAGACGCTGACCCCCTCGCCGATCTTGACCAGCTCAGTGGAGGCGCCGAGGACGACCGAGTCGCCGACGACGGTCATGGTGGCGATCGCGCTGCTCGGGGTTCGCACCGGATGCGGTTCGTCGGAGCTGGCCGGCGGCGCGTCGGTCCCGGCCGGGCCGGATGCCGGCGTCCCCGGGCTGACGAGGCCAGAGACCGCAGACGTGGTGGACGTGTCGCTTGGTGGCTCGACGACGACCGTCGGCGATGGGGCCGCCTCGTTCGACGGCGCGACCTCAGTGACTGGTGTCGCGCGGACGGTCGCCGAGGGGAGCGATCCGGCAGCCGATGGAGGCGTCCAAGCGGACGCCGGGACGCTGTCGCCAACACCGGCGAGCGGGGTGGCGGGGATGCCAGCCAGCGGCGCGCCGGGCAGCGGTGCGTCGGACAGGGGTGCGCCAGACAGGGACAGATCGGCGAGTGATTGCTCGTTCGCGACGGTTCGCAGCGGCGCGGTCGCGATTGCGCGCGTGGCGCCCTCGGACGAGGCGGCGCGCGCCAGCGGGCCACCTCCGTTGTCACCGCGGGTGACGACGGGGAGGGCGAGGGCGATCGCGGCGACGGCTGCCACGGCCGTTGCGTTCGCCGCGAAGGCGAATACGCGCGGCCTCGGTGGTGCGGGCGCGAAGCGGCGGAACGCGAGGCCGAGTCGGCGCTGGCGGATCGGCTGCTCGACCAGGCGGTACGACAGCTCGGCGAGGGCGACGGTGATCGCCAGCCGGATCAGCAGCGACGCCCAGCCATCGATGGCCACGTCCACTCGCGGCCGGGTGAGCTGGTAGACGGGCCAGTGCCAGAGATAGAGCGCGTAGGAGCGGGTGCCGATCCAGCGGAGGACGCGGTTGCCGAGCGCGTGACCGATCCGGCTGCCGGGCGTGACGACCGCGACGATCAGCAAGATCGTGGGGACCGAGGTGAAGAGGAATCCGGCGTGATAGAGCTTGCGGTTCGCCGCCCAGTCGACGACCTGATCGGTGAACGTGTACTGGGCGATCACCACGGCGACCAGCGCGGCCGCACCGACGATGTCCAGCCCCAGCCGAAGCGGCTGCGCGCCCGGCTCCGACCACTCCGAGGCGACCCACGGCCGCCAAAGGAACGCGAACGCCGCACCGATCAGCAGACCGCCGGCCCGAACATCGGTGCGGTAGTAGATCGCCGTCACGTCGCCGTACTGCGGCAACTGATCGAAGAGGATCCAGGCGACCACGGTGGCTGCCGTCGCGGCGCCGACCGTCAATGTGAAGAGCGCGCGGTGCCCGAGCCAACGCAGACCGACGAACACGATCAGCGGCCAGAGGAGATAGAACTGCTCTTCCACCGCCAGCGACCAGAGGTGCTGCAACAGCGACGGCCGCCCGATCGTCTCGAAGTACGAGCTGTCCTGGACGATCAGCAGCCAGTTGCTGGCGTAGAAGACCGCGCCCAGCAATTCGTCACGGATCGAGCGGACGCCCTCGCCGGACACGGCGACCACCGCGATCAGGCCGACGAGCAGCAGATAGAGCGCCGGCAGCAGACGACGGGCGCGACGGATCCAGAAGCTACCGAGGCGCACCGATCCGGTGCGGGCGTGCTCCCCCAGCAGCAAGGCGGTGATCAAGTACCCGGAGATGACGAAGAAGACCTCGACGCCGAGGAAGCCGCTGGAGGGACGCAGCAGGCCGGGCAGGCCGCTGATGTCGCGCGCGTGATAGAGCAGCACGGCAATCACGGCGATCGCGCGTAGACCATCCAGGCCGGGGATATACGGCATGGCCGGCGTGCTGGTGGTGGGATGCGGTCGCCACAGAAACGACCCGCTCAGACCGGTCTCGGAGACGCCCGGTGCCGAACTGGTTCGAGGATCCGGGTAACAGCCGGCGTCAGGCCGCGTCGGCTGACGTGACATCAGCCCTTCCTCTGCTAACCCCGCTTGCACACACTACAGTCTCCGCGCTCTGACGGTGACAACCAGCGGGTGAATCCGGACTTCCGAGGTCAGATCGCCCGCGATTGGGGTCGATTTCTCTAAACAACGTTGATGTGCGACGGCCACAGGGAGCACGTTTCGTCAGAGTGGGGGCGTACCCCGGTCGCGATCAGGCGGCTGGCGACGGGGCCGGGATGTCGTCGATTGAATACCAGACGGGTTTGCCGAGCTCGAGGGCGGTCGCAACCATGTGATCGGCGCCGGACGACGGACCACCGATACGCAGACAGCCGTCACACTTGGTGAGGAGCTTCTCAGCGATCGGATGCTGTATCTCGTTGTAGATGTCGTCGCCCATGCGGGTGGAGCCGGCCGCTTCGATCAGCGGCAGGCTGAACCACTCACCGAGCATCGGGAGGTGGCCGCGCCGGTCGAGCGTGAGCGCGGTGCTCGTCATCGCCGCGAGATTCGCCTCGATCAATCGTTCGTCATCGCCGGTACCGCCTCGCAGCGGGCCAGCGACCAGGATCAGCAGCACGAGCGTTCACCCTTCGTTCATCGCTTCGACCTCGGTCGCCAGCGCCGCTAGCCACGCTGCGACGCGAATCCTCCGAGGGCGCTATTCCCTCGACGGCGCCTCCCGCATCAGCCGGCCGACCGCGCGGACGTCCGGATGGTCGGCGCCCTCGAGGGCTGCGGCGACACCGAGGCGCGCCGCCTCCGGCTTGTTCTGCGAGAGCTTCGCCTTCGCCTCGATCCGCTCGATCCGCAGCTCGAAGGCGACGATGCCACGCATCATCTTCGCGACGTAGTCGTCGTCCTGGCTGGCGAGCTGCCAGGCCGGGTCGAGGCCCGCCTCGTTGGTGTCGACGAGGCGCTCCAGCATCGGGCGCACCGCGGCCGGGTCGTCGAGGATGCGCGGGCGGCCGTAGGCGTGGACGGAGACGTAGTTCCAGGACGGCACCGTCGGTCCGTTGTCGCCGTAGCCGGTCGGCGACACATAGGCGTGCGGACCGGAGAAGATCGCCAGCGCGAGCCCGCCATCCTCGTACGCCGCGAACTCCTGCCACTGCGGGTTGGCACGCGCGACATGCGCCAGCAGCGTGCCGAACTGGCCGCGGTCGGGGTCGAACATGAACGGCAGGTGGGTCGCCACCGGCGCGGCGCCGGTCGCGGTGACGAGGAGGCCGAACGAGTTGGCCTCGATCACGTCGGCGATCACCTGCGGGTCGTTCAGCTCGAATGCGCGTGGGATGTACATAGCGGCCTCTTGTCTGCAGGGAAGCGGCGCAGGGTAACGCGTAGAATCCGGCTCCGCACCAGTACGGGCACACCAACGGTCGGGAACCCCGGCGACGATTGAAGGGTAGAAGCGATGGACACCGAGGCACGGTTGGCGCTCACGAGCCTGATGGGGCGTTACGCGAACGCGATCGATCACGGCGAGCAGGCCTCGTGGGTGGCGACGTTCACCGAGGACGGCCTGTTCCAGGTCTTCGTGCAGGACGCCGAGACCCCGGTCATCACATCACGAGGCCACGCCGAGCTGGCGCAGTTCGTCGCGGGCAACGCCGCGAACAGCGCGAAGAACGGCTCGATGAGCCTGCACCTGTTCGGTGCGATCGAGGTCGTGGAGGAGCAGGCGGACGAGCTCCGACTCCGGACGCGCGCACTGCTGGGCGCCACGAATGGCGACGGCTCCGCGGTGACCACGATCGGCACGTATCACGACGTCGCGCGACGGGTGAACGGCGAATGGCGATTCGCGGAGCGTGTCCTGAAGATGGACCGCGCGGAGATCGCGGGACGCGGCGCGGCATCCTGACGGCGGGCTGAGACCTGCGCCGCCGACCTGTCGCCTGCAGACCCGAGGAGCTTGACCGATGCAGTTCATCACCGGAGCGACGTTGATCGACGGGACCGGCGCCGATCCGATCGCTAACGCCTCGATTGTGGTTGGCGACGACGGGCGCATCGTCGAGGTGGGCACGGACGTATCGAAGCCCAGCGAGGCGACGGTCCTCGATGTGGGCGGGGCGACGGTGATGCCGGGGCTGGTCGACGCGCATGTGCACATGTACAGCGGCAAGTTCGGCACGAACATGCAAGAGCGCGCGCTGACGCCGCCGTCGCTCCACGGCTACGAGTCGATGTTGAACGCGCGCGAAACCCTCGAGGCCGGCGTTACCTCGGTGCGCGACGCGAGCGGGACGCCCGTCGGGTTCCGGATGGCGATCGAGCAGGGGATCTTCGCCGGACCTCGGATGAAGCTCTCGATCACCGCCCTCTCGCAGACCGGGGGCCACGGCGACCAGACACTCCCGTCCGGACTCGTCGCCGGCAAGACGGGGCACCCGGCGGAGATCCCCAGTGGCATCTGCGACGGAGTCGAGGAGGTGCGCAAGGTCGTGCGGACGGTGCTCCGGGCGGGCGCCGACTTCATCAAGATGCACTCGACCGGCGGGGTGCTCTCGCCCTCGGACGAGCCCGGCGCGACGCAGTTCACGATCGAAGAGATCGCGGTGATGGTCCAGGAGGCGGCGGCGCAAGGGAAGACCTGCATGGCGCACGCGCAGGCGAACCAGGGCATCAAAAACGCCATCCTCGCCGGCGTCGAATCGATCGAACACGGCATCTACCTGGACGACGAGGCGATCGCGCTCATGAAGGCGCTCGGCACGTTCCTGGTGCCGACGCTGCACGCACCTCGAGGGGTGCTGAAGAAGGAAGAGGAGCGGCCGGGGACGGTACTTCCGCAGTCGTTGCGCAAGACGAAAGAGGTGCTGGAAGACCACACCGAGAGCGCCCGCGCGGCCCACGCGGCCGGTGTGCGGATCGCGATGGGGACCGATGCCGCCGTCGGCAAGCACGGCACAAACGCCGAGGAGCTGGAGTACCTCACGCAGATCGGGATGACGCCGATGGAGGCGATCGTCGCGGCAACGAAGACCTCGTCGGAATGCATCCACGATCAGACGAACGTCGGCACGCTGGAGACCGGCAAGTTCGCGGACCTGCTGGTGGTCGCGGGCAACCCGCTGGACGACATCGCGATCCTTCAGGATCGCGCCCGGCTCCTCGTGGTCATGCTGGGCGGCGCGGCGTACAAGGACACGATCCGAAGCTAGCGCTGCAGGAGCTGAGGTGGCTGCAGGATCGGTAGTACCTCGCAGAGCGTGCGAGGATCGTCGAGGCCGTGGAGCGGAGTCAACGCCACCGTAACGAGCAGTGCGTCGTGATCGCCACGGATGAGCTGCACAGCGTCTACGATCCGACGATCGACCGTGGAGTGGCGTGCCTCCTCGACGGCGTGGATCACACGTCCCTGGTCCTCGGAGCGCCAGAGCGTGGCGAGTGGCAAACCGAGCAAGTCGTCCCGAGGCCTCGCGAAGATCTGCTCCGCCGCGACATTCACGTGCACGATGCGGCCGGTGGCGTCGACCAGCAGGCTCGGGGTATCGAGCTGCGCGAAGACCAGAGCGAGCGGAACCTCCGAACTCACGGCCGATCCCAGATTCGCGGCGTCGTCAGGGTCACAATAGTCTGACGACAAACGTTGTATGACTGGTTCTGGCCTCCGCAGCGTCGTTCCGGCTCGCAACGGTGGCAGTCGATGGTTAGGCTACCCACATTCAAGGCCCGGAAGATCGACCTTTCTTGCTGCACGGTCACAATTACGCCCCCCAGAATGCCGAAAGGCGGAGGACTGCATGGACGAGTAGTTATTCGGCCCCGACGCACTCCGGGTGAACACGTACAGCCGAAAGGTGCTGGTCGGCGAGCGCACGTTGGAACTGTCGCGGGTGCCCTTTGACCTTCTGGTGATGCTGCTCCGCAATCGCGGTGGCGTCGTGGAGACCTCGGCGCTGATTCGCGAGGTATGGGGATTCGAAGAGGACGGCGACGCTCACTTCGCACATACGGCCCTATATCGCCTGCGAAAACAGCTCCGCGATGCCGGCGCCGGCGAGGTCATCGAATCGATCCGCGGGGTCGGCTTCCGGATCCCGGTCGCCGAGGGAACGCAGATCGTCGCCCACCCGCAGGTACTAGAACTCGCGCTCATGCAAGCAAGCACCGCCGTACTGCTCGTGAGCGCGGAGCGGCGCGTGGTCTGGGCCAACAGCGCCGCCGCTGAGCTGACCGGGTACTCCATCCAGGAGCTGTTCGCGCTTCCCTCAACGGCCGAGCTGACACCTCCGGAGCGTCGTCTCCAGACGGGACGCGAGTGGGGCGAGGTGATGACCGGCACCGTCCACCGTGTCGCGCGCGTCGAACTCCTCCGGAAGGACCAGAGTCGCGTCGAGATCGGCGGGTCGTGGAAGCTCCTCCAGGACCCGGCCGACGGCGGCCCACACTCAATCCTGGAGCTTTGGCGCGCCGAGACGGCCGGCGAGGGCGTCGGCGAGCAGGCCGCCGGGTAACGACCCCGGCCACTCCGTCGCATCACGCCCGCGGTCGACGCCTACAATGTGGGCGCGCGGCCGCGCCAACCCTTGACCCGCGGTCGCCGCTCCCGAGGAGCCCCGCGATGGTCGATTTCAACGACACCCCCGAGCAGGCCATCTGGCGCGCGGAGGTGCGCACGTTTGTCGCGGGGCAGCTCCCGGCCGAGCTCGCCATGGATCAGCAGTACGCCGGCACGCTGGGCGGACTGCACCGCGGCAACCTGCCGAAAGACCGTCGCGACGATCTGCTGAAGGTTTGGCGGAAGGCGATCCACGACCGCGGCTGGATCGCGCCAGCCTGGCCGAAGGCCTACGGCGGCGCGGAGATGACGGCGGTTGAGCAGTTCATTCTCCGCGAGGTCTTCGTCGAGATGCACGCGCCGATCATGAGCGTCCACGACGTGGGTTCGACGATCCTCGTGCACGGATCCGAGGAGCAGAAGCAGCAGTTCCTGCCGCCGATGGTGCGCGGCGAAATCCAGTGGTGCCAGGGCTACTCGGAGCCGGGCTCCGGCTCGGACCTCGCCTCGGTGCAGACGCGCGCGACGCGCGACGGCGACGACTTCGTGATCAACGGGCAGAAGATCTGGACCTCCGGCGCGAAGACCGCCGACATGATCTTCGCCCTCGTGCGCACCGACCCCGAGGCGCCGAAGCACCGCGGCATCAGCTACCTGCTGTTCGAGATGGACAAGCCCGGCATCTCCGTCCGCCCGCTGGCGCAGATGACCGACGCAACGATGTTCAACGAAGTGTTCTTCGAGGACGTGCGCGTCCCCGTCTCCTCGGCGGTCGGCGAGATCAACCGCGGCTGGTACGTCGGCGCGACCCACCTCGACTTCGAGCGATCGTCGATCGGGTCTGCGGTCGGGTTCGCGAACCGGCTCAACGACCTGATCAACTTCTTGCGCGACGAGGCCGCCGCGGACAGCGGTCGCTCACGCCTCGGTCGCGAGCCCGTGTTCCGCGACCAGCTCGCCGACCGGGCGACGGAGACGACGGTGGCGCGGCAGTTCTCCAACCGCATCATCACGATGCAGGCGCGCGGCATCATCCCAAACACCGAGGCGAGCGAGCAGAAGCTGTTCTCCAGCGAGCTGCACCAACGCACCTCGAACACGGCGATCAAGGCGATGGGGCTCTACGGGATGCTCTACGACGAGAACGACCCGCGGACGCCGCAGCGCGCGCGCTGGGGGACGTACCACCTGGCGACCGTGTCGGAGACGATCGGCGCTGGCACCTCGGAGATCCAGCGCAACGTGATCGCGACGCGCGGGCTGGGGATGCCGCGGGGATAGGCGCCTCGGTCTCGCGCGGCCGCGCAGCCCTCGCCGGCGGCGTGAGGGCGAAGTGCGCTATCGGGCGACATCGGTGCAACCGCATACGTTGTAGAATCCGGGCGGTCACCGACCGCGGCCCCGCACCAGGCGAAAGCGGGGCGCGTCGCACGGCCCAATGGAGGAAGCAGATGGACTGGACCGATACCCCCGAACAGGCAGCATTCCGCACCGAAGTGCGCGAGCTGATCGAGAACAAGCTCCCCGCGCGTTACAGCGGCCCTCGTGACTTCTCACTCGAGGAGGGCTGGGACGCGGACCGCAAGTCCGACGACCCGCAGAAGGTCGCCGCCGCGAAGGAGTGGGCGTCGGCGCTTGCTGAGCGCGGCTGGATCGCCCCGCACTGGCCAAAGGAATACGGCGGCGCCGGGCTCAGCCCGATGGAGCAGTTCATCTACCGGATGGAGATGGCCGAGGCGCGCGCACCGGGCGTCGGCGGTTCCGGCGTGCAGATGCTGGGCCCGATGTTGATCGTGCACGGCACCGAAGAACAGAAGCAGAAGCACCTCTCCGGCATTCTCTCCGGCGATGTGATCTGGGCGCAGGGCTACTCCGAGCCGGGCTCCGGGTCCGACCTGGCGTCGCTCCAGACCCGTGCGGTCCACGACGGCGACGAGTACGTGGTGAACGGCCAGAAGATTTGGACCTCGGGCGCGCACCACGCCGACTGGCTCTTCCTGCTCGCGCGCACCGATCCGGACGCGCCAAAGCACCGTGGGATCTCGTTCCTGCTGTTAGACCGCGAGACGCCGGGCGTGGCGGTCCAGCCGCTGATCAACATGGGCTGGGAGCACGGCTTCAACGAGACGTTCTTCGAGGACGTGCGCGTGCCGATCTCCAACCGCGTTGGCGAAGAGAATCGCGGCTGGTACGTCGGCATGACGCTGTTGGACTTCGAGCGGTCGAACATCACGGGCGCCGTCGACGCACGCCGCAACCTGGACTCGCTGAAGGAGTACATCGCCACGCCCGAGGGCGCTGCGAAGTCACGCGTGGCCGCACTGCCGGCCTTGCGCGGCGAGATCGCGGACCGCTTCGTCGAGACCGAGGTGATGTTCAACTTCTCGTTCCGCATCATCTCGATGCAGGACGCGGGGATGATCCCGAACTACGAGGCGTCCACCTCGAAGCTCTACAACTCGGAGCTGGTGCAGCGCTTGTCGAACACCGGGATGAAGGCGTTCGGCCTGTACTCCAACCTCTGGGAGCGTGACAAGGCGCCGCTGCGGGCGCAATTCACCCGCAGCTACGTCGGCAGCGTGTCCGCGACGATCGCGGCAGGCACCTCCGAGGTGCAGCGCAACATCATCGCCACACGCGGGCTCGGCCTGCCGCGCGGATAGGGCACAGCCGGGCGGAACGACCCCGCCCCGAGATCGCACACAAACGGGCGGCTCTCCCTTCGCGGAGCGTCGCCCGTGTTGCGTCTGGCGTGGAGGTTCGTTCGCCCTCGAACGGGCGGGAGGCGGGCGTCAGGCGCTGGCGAGGCGCTGTTCCGGCGCCAGGTCGTTCGCCACGCAGACGCGGTTGCGGCCGGTCGCCTTTGCCGCGTAGACGGCACCATCGGCGTCCGCGAACAGCTCGGCTGCCGATTCGTGCAGCGCCGGCGAGTAGGTGGCGACGCCGACGCTGGCGGTGATCCGCACCGGTGCATCGTCCCAGGTGGTCACGAGTACCTCGATCGCCGTGCGGCAGCGCTCCGCTGCGGCGGCAGCACCGATCGCGTCCGTCTGCGGCAAGACGACCGCGAACTCCTCGCCGCCGTAACGCGCGACGAGGTCGGTCTCGCGGGCGATGCTGGAGAGCGCACCGCCGACGGCCCGCAGCACCGCATCGCCGGCCAGGTGGCCCAACGTGTCGTTGACCCGCTTGAAGTGATCGAGGTCGAGCATCAGCAGGCTCAGCGGCGTGCGGTAGCGGCGGGCCTCGTTCACGTGCTCATCCAGGAACGCCTCGAAGCGGCGCCGGTTCGGGAGTTCCGTCAGCGCGTCCGTGGCTGCCTGCGAGGCCAGCTCAAAGCGCGACGCCCGTTCGGCGGAGACGTCGCGCGCGAAGCCGTCGACGCCAAGGAAGGTTCCCGCGTCGTCGTAGCGGGCCATCGTGGTCACTTCGCACCAGAACGCGCTGCCGTCGCCGCGCGTGACCGGTGCCTGGAACGGCTCGTCCACCACATGCCGTCGAGCTGGGCGCGATTCGCGTCGGGCGACCGCCAGTTGCCGGTAGGCGGGGACCACCAGATCCATCGGGTGAGCTGCGACAGCTCCTCGGGGGTGCGACCAAGCAGTTCCAGGCAGGCGGGATTGGCGAAGTCGATGCGGTTGTCACTCGTGGTCGTAAAGATTGCGATCGGTGCCCGCTCGAAGATCCGCTGGTAGCGCGCCTCGAGTTCTTCGAGCATGAGCCGGGCGACCGTCTGAGCGGTGACGTCGCGGTACTCGACCAGTAACGCGGTCTGGTCGCCCATCGGCAACCCGACGGAGCTGCCCTCGACATGCACGATGCGCCCGTCGCGGGCGATCAGGCGGCGGCGGAACGTGCGCCGCGAGTGATCGCCGGGTGCCCGTTCGGCGACACTCGCCCGCACCAGCTCTCGCTCATCCGCGTGGATCAGCGCCGAGTGGGTCAGCGTGCGCGCTTCCTCCGGGGAATAACCGAAGGTGTCGCAGAAGGACTGATTGAAGGCGACCGGCCGCCCACCCGTATCCCAGATCACGATCGGACTTTGAGCGGTACGCAGCACGAGCTCGGCAAGCTCGTGGCCCGCGACCAGTCGCGTCAGGGGGTTTTCTCCAACGACGTACACGCTATGAAGATCGGGTCACGCGTTCCGCTCGTGAGACCCGGAACGTGGGAAATCCCCTCACGTAGCAGACCCGCTGCGCACTACAGCCTGACACCCGGGCGTGGACATCCTCAGCGCAGGTATCCAGCCGGACGGGCAAGCGCCACTGGTGTGCGTTTAGTGAGTGTCCGCACTCGGGCGGCCCTGCTCCGACGAGGGCTCGCTCCATCACTTCGAACGTTTCGTCCGGTCCCTCAGCGTCGCCGTCCCGGTACGCTCTTCCCATGCCCTCCGCGTCGCCACCCGACCTCCGCCGCCGCAGCGCCCGCGGTCTCCTGCTGGCCGGAGCGGCGCTCGTGGTCGCGCTCCTCGTCGCCGGGTTCGCCTTCGGCAGCACCGCCGTGCCCGCCCGCACCGAGGCGCCACCGTTCTCGCTGACGCTCCTCGATGGCGAAACGACGATCAGCGACTCCGACTTCCGAGGTCACCCGCTCGTGATCAACGCCTGGGCCTCGTGGTGTCCACCCTGCCGCGAGGAAGCGCCGATGCTCGAGCGCGTCTCGAAAGACCTCGCCGGCGACGGCGTGCAGTTCCTCGGCGTGGTCAGCGACGACACCGTTGCCGATGCCACCGCCTACGCGGCGGAGGCCGGCCTAGACTTCCCGCATGCCCTCGACGATGGCTCGTTTGACGCTGTTTATGTCGTAGACGCCCTGCCCACGACTTATGTCCTCGACGCGAACGGCGGGATCGTGGCGAAGCACTCCGGCCCGATCTCCGAGGCCCGCCTGCGCTTGCTGATCGCCGAGGCGTTCGCCGGCACCGACCGCGGCGCCAGCAACGGTGCCGAGTAGTGCCAGCAATTCCTGAGTTGATCGCCGTCCGCGGCGAGTGGGTCTCGCTGCTGATCGTCGCCGCGGTGCTCACGATCTCGACGCGAACGCTCAGCCGGCTGCTGGCACTCCCCCGCACCGAACTCGGCGATCTGTTCTGGAACGGCGGCCTCGCCTTCGTCGTTTTCGGTCGTCTCGTTTATGTCGCGATCGAGTCGTCCGAGGCGCTCACCGACCCATTGGTGCTGATCCGGATCCAGGGCGGCATCGAACCACTGGCCGGTCTCGCCGCCGTCGCGGCGGTGCTCGCGTGGCGTACCCGAAACGACCGTGGGTCGTTGCTGGTCTGGCTCGCGGCGGCGACAGCCGGGCTCGCCGTGACGGTCGTCAGCTACGACATCGCCTGCGTCGCACGCGACGCCTGCGGCGGTACGACCGCGCCGGCCCCGCTCGGCTTTACGATGTCCGGCCTCTCCGACACCCGTCTCGCCACCCCACTGATCGAGGCCGCGCTGCTGCTCCTGGCTGCCGGCGCGCTGCTGTCCTCGCAGCTGGACGCGCGGCGCGCAGCGATCGCCCTCGGTGGCATCGCGGCGCTCACACGCGTGGCGCTGACGCCGCTCTCCGTCCTCGGCAGCGACGCGCTCGGCCTCGAGAGCGTCGCCTTCGCGGTCCTCGGCGTGGCGCTGCTCGCGGTGGCGTGGCGGGTCACGGCCGCCGAAGGGGGCTTGGTGCCACCGACCGAGGCAGCAGCGAGGTCCGAAGCCGCGCCCTAGCCAGCCGGTCGCCACGCCCCGAGGGGCGAAGCGCGCTAGCGGAGCCGAAGGCTCAGAAGCCACCGCCGTTCACGTAGATGCGCTGGTTGGTGACGTAGCGGGCGTCGTCGCTCACGAGGTGGGCGACCTCCGCCGCGATGTCGGCGGGGGTGCAGACGAAGCCGAACGGCGAGGACGCGTCACGTTCGCGCATGTCGTCCGGGCCGGGCAGCAGCGAAATCAGCTTCCGACCCATGTCCGTGTCCACGAGGCCCGGCGCCACAATGTTCACGCGCATGCCGTGCTCGCGCTCCTCCTTGGCGAGGGTGTGCGCGAGCGCCTCGGCGCCGACCTTGCCCACCGAGTAGAGGCCCATCCGCGGGCCCATGTTCAGGCTGGCGACGGACGAAATCATGATGACGTCGCTGCGATCCGCGGCGCGCATGTGCGGGACCAGCGCGCGGCACATGTGGATCGGACCCCAGAGGTTCGCGCCCAACAGCAGTTCCCACTGCGCGCGGGTCGCCTCGGTGATCGTTGGGCGATCAACGGCGCTGGAGCCGATGCCGGCGTTGTTCACGAGGATGGAGATCTGACCGAAGTCCTTGATCGCCTGCTCGCTCATCGCGTTGACCGCGGCCTCGTCGGCGACGTCGGCCTGGTAGACCTCGGCGTGACGCCCCAGGGCGCGCACTTCCTCGGCGACCGCGTTGGCGGCCTCGGCGTTGTTGGCGTAGTTGATCGCCACGTCGGCGCCGTCATTCGCCAGCCGCAGACAGATCGCGCGGCCAATGCCACGGCTGCCACCGGTTACCAGCGCCGTGCGTCCCTCGAGGCCTGCCATCGTTGTGCTCCCGTTCCCGCGTCAGTCGTTGTCGATCTTGGATTCGCTGGGGCCACTCTAGTCCAGCGTCGCCATTCACCCATCGTCGTGGAGCAGCAGCATCACGACGATGTCGTCACCGTCCCGCTCACCGGTCGGCCGGAAGCCCAGCCGCTCGTAGAAGCCGGCGGCGCTATTCGGGTGATCGAGGTACGAGAGGACGATCCGATCGACCCCGGTCTGTTGGCCAGCGCGTTCAATTACCTGGGCCATCGTTGCCGCGCCGTAGCCGCGGTTCTGGTATTGCGCATCGATCATCAGGCGCCACAGGTAGCTGAAGTGTTCACCGGGGATATCGACGCCCTGGACGAAGCCGACCAGCTGATCGGCGACGTAGATCGCGCGGAACCAGGCGTCCGGCTCGAAGTGGGCCTGGGCGATCGAGACCGCGTTGGACGCGACGACGGCGTCCTGCTCCTTGGTCACCCGCAGATCGAGGACGGCCCGCAGGTTGTCGCGCGTGATCTCGCGCAGCTCGACGGTCACGCAGCCCTCGAGGGTGTCGTTCGCTGTGGGGCATTCGCGCGCACGAGCACCGGGCGCGGGCTCCGCCGCGTTGAGCGGCGGCGTGGATCGCGCCGAGATCCCAGCATCAGCGGCGCGACCGGTGGTCGGTTAGCCCTTGTTCGCCTTCACGCGGGCGCGGACGATCTTCTGGATCAGGTTGGCGGGAAGCTGCAGGTCGGTCGTGAACTGGATCGTGGATCCGGAGACCTCGAAGCGCTCCAGGTCGTCCTTCATCGCTTCCACCAGCGGCGGGCTCATCGTGTAGAGGGACAGGTGGTTCGAGGCAGCGCCGAATGCGACCAGGTCGCCGCCCTGTGCCAGCACAACCACGCCGTAGCTGACGCGCTGCGTCGCCTTCGGCACCAGCTTCATCGCGACCGTACGCACGCGCTCCAGGGCGTCGCGGTCCGACTCAGGCAGCGGTGCAAGGTAGGCGTCAACGGCAGCCGGATCGTTAGTGGTGTTCATCGCGGAATCTCCCTTGGTGCCGTTAGCTCGGCGTGCACGACTGCATGACCGCTCGAGTCGAATCAATGCCCGGCCGTGCGTTGACGACGCGGACAATCGCAACATCGAGGCCTGCCGCAAGCGCCTGGAACTTCGCGCGAGCCGTTTCCGGCGTCGCGTACACCCCAACTGCATCGAGGAGAGCATCCGGAAAGGCGTCGATCAGTTCATCCTGCGTGGCGTTCTTCTTGCGCATTTCATCGAGGGCCAGCAGCTCCTCGGTGAAGCCCATGCGCTCGAAGTGTCCGCGGTACGCGAACTGGCGTTCGCGCTCGGTCGGGACCGTGGCCCGTAAAGCATAGCCCATCGTGGCCTGAGCGAGCGCCCGACGGGCCCGCGAGAGGTCCTCATCGACGGAAACACGGATGTACTCGACGAGCTGCAACTCGGAGGGGTCGCGGCCGGCGGCGCGCGCGCCCTCGTTCACCTGCTCACGGCTCCAGGCCACGCGTTCCGGGTTGCACCAGTTCATCGCGGCGCCATCGGACAGCTCGCCGGCCAGCGCCAGCATCTTCGGGCCGAGCGCGCCGAGGAGCACCGGGGTCTTCGGCGCGGTTCGGAATCCGGGCATCTGCATGCCACGCAGCGTGACCGCTTCGCCCTCGTAATCGACGGTTTCACCGGCGAGCAGCTTGCGCGTGGTGATCAGGTAGTCGCGCATCACGGCCAACGAGGATT
Source organism: Chloroflexota bacterium (assembly GCA_027593235.1). Taxonomy (GTDB): domain Bacteria; phylum Chloroflexota; class Dehalococcoidia; order UBA2979; family UBA2979; genus UBA6627. Next base: position 172,876 of record JAQCIU010000001.1, on the reverse strand, counting down.
GCGTACGGAAGCCGAGGTTGCGCCGCGTGCTGGGCTGGTAGATGCCGCCGGTGCCGATGCCGAGCGAGAACTTGCCGCCGGTGAGCTGGCTGAGCGTCCCGGCGCTACTGGCAAAGGAAACGGGCGACCGAAACGCCACCGGCGAGACGGAGATGCCGGTCGCCAGTCCCTCAGGCACGACATCCTTCGAGGCCTGCCAGCGCATCGCGCAGAGCTGGAAGCCGTCGTTCCCGGCGCCGTCGGGCGTCCAGATGCTCGTGTAGCCCTGCTCCGCGGCCTCGCGGCTGAGCGTCGCTTGCTCCTCGAAACTGAGCCCCAGGCGGGCGTCCAGGCCCACACCGATCTGCATCACGTCACCCCCGAGGTGTCCTCGACGCCGTGGAGCGCCGTCGTTGCGGTCGTCGTGCCGTCAGCCTAGCCGCTGCCGTCACCACCCGTGGCACCTGTGGCGCCCGTGGCGCCTGTGGCGCTCGAGGCGTTCGCGGCACTGGAGGCGGCCGTGGCGCTCGAAGCGCTGGAGGCGGCTGGCGTCAACGTCGCCGCGGCGGGTGGCGCACCCAGCGAAGCGCGTGCCACCGGTGGCTTCATCGCCGAGGCGATCGCGCCGAGGAATGACAGCCCACTCGCGACGAGGAAGGCGGTACGAATGCCGTCCAGCAGCGCCTCCGGGGGCAGCTCCTTGGTGCTGATGTGCACGTCGACGCCGGCAGAGCGGGTCGCGACGAACACCAGCACCGCGCCGGAGATCGCGAGCCCGACCGATGTCCCGACGTTCCGAGCCGTGGCCAGGCTCGCCGAGGCCGTACCGAGCGCGGAGCGCGGAACGCTGCCCATCACGTCGCTGCTGTTCGGCGACATGAAGATCGAGGCGCCGATTCCGATCATCGACAGCCGCAGCATGATGAACGGCGCGGTGGTCTCAGCGCTGAGCGTGGACAGCGACAGCAGGCCGACCGCGACGATCGAGACGCCAAGCGTCGTCTGGTATCGGAACCCATGGCGGTCAGCAACCTGCCCGCTCCAGGTGGACAACAGCAGCATCATCAGCGGAATCGTCGAGAGCAGCAGGCCCATCTGCACGGTGGAGTATCCGCGTACTTCGACGAGGTAGAACGGGAGCAAGAAGAGGCCGGCCGACTGGCCGAGGAACGTGAGCACGAGCGAGCCGATCGAGATGCTGAATGCGCGGCTCTTGAAGAGCGACAACGCCAGTACCGGGCTCTTCGACCGCTGCTCGATGCGGATGAAGGTGATGAACGACGACACGCTCACGGCGAACAGCCCGAGGATCACCGGTGAGGTCCAGCCCCACGCTTGCCCGCGGTTCACGGCCAGCAATGCGGTGGCAAGGAACCCGAAGAGCGTGATCGCTCCCGGGATGTCGAGCTTGCCGACCGGCCGTTCGCGATCCAGGTCGCGAATCAGCCACCACGCCAGTCCGAACGAGATGAACACGATCGGGATCCGCAGGTAGAAGAGCGCGCGCCAGTCACCGAAGCCAAGCAGGATGCCGCCGACGATCGGGCCGGTCATCAGCCCGGCGCCGACGATCGAACCGACAATGCCCAGCGCCTTGCCTCGTTCGGTGTCGGGGAACGCCTCGGTGATGATTGCGTTGCCGGTGCCGACGGCCATCGAGACGCCGACCGCCTGGATGGCACGCACGCCGATCAACATCTCGATGCTGTTCGCGAAGCTCGCGAAGACCAACCCGATCCCGAAGACGACCCAGCCCGTCATGTAGATCCGCTTGCGGCCGAAGAGGTCGCCCGCGCGCCCGGCCGTCAATGTCAGGCCAGTCGAGACCAGCGAGGCGGTCAGCGACGCCCAGATGACGATGTCCGCGGGGCGGTTGAACTCGTCGGACAGCGTCGGCAGAGCGACGTTGATGATGGAAAAGTCCATCGTCGCCATGTACGTGCCGAACGAGACAGCGAGGAGAGCGCGCCACTTGTAGGCGAGGTTGATCGTGGGCATTCGGCACACTCTACCGCGCGCGTCAGGTTCAGTCCTCGCTGCCCCTACAATCACTTATCACAGGCGCGAAGCGAGGTCCGCGATGGCAACACAGGCCGAGATCGACGAGCTGATCGCGAAGATGACCGAGGAGCGCGCGGCGCTGCTCACGGCCGTCGCCGGCACGGCCGAGGCCGACGCTGACCAGCGACCGCCCGAGGGCGAAGGCGAGGCCGGCTGGTCCGTGAAGGAGCAGCTCTCCCACCTCGCGGAGATGGAGACGGGCTACCGCGCCTGGGTGCAGCGCGCCCTGACCGAGGACCGTCCGGACGTCTCCGTGGGCACGACCCCGGATCCGGTCGCCATTCCGCACGCGCTGGCGCACACCGCGGCGCTGCCGGCGCACGTCGCGGAGCTGACCGCACAGCGCGCCCGAACGCTCGAGGTGATCGCCTCGATCCCCCTCGACGGCTACGCGCGTACCGCGTCGAACCAGCTCTTCGGCGAGTTGACCGTGCTTCAATGGCTGCGTTCGTACTATCGCCACGACCGCATGCACGCGGCGCAGATCCAGGGCCGTCAGTCGGACTATGTGCCGCGCTGGGCCGCGGGTCAGGCGGAGCCACAACGGGCGACGAAGGTCGACTAGACCGCCGCCCGCAATCGAGAACCAGGAGAGAAACCGCCATGCTGATCACGACCGCCGACGACTTCCCCGACCACGAGATCGAACGGACGATCGGCATGGTTGTGGCGAACGCCGTCCGCGCACGCCACGTCGGTCGCGACATTCAGGCGGCGCTGAAGAACCTCGTCGGCGGCGAGATCGGGGCGTACCAGCAACTGCTGGTGGAGTCGCGCAGCGAGGCGATCGAGGTACTGACCGCCGACGCGGAAAGCCAGGGCGCGGACGCGATCGTCGCGTTGCGGATGGCCACCTCGAGCATCGCGCAGGGCGCCTCCGAGGTCCTCGTCTACGGCACCGCCGTGAAGCTCCGCTCCTGATGACAAACGCGGCTTCCGAGGAGGGCGCGCTGCCCTCGGCGCTCCCGGGGGCGCTCGACGGCGTCCGGGTCGTGAACGCCGGGCAGATCATCGCCGGCCCGTTCACCGCGACACTGCTCGCGGAGTTCGGCGCGGACGTGATCAAGGTTGAATCGCCAGACAACCCGGCAGTGCGCTCGGTCCAGTTCGCGCAGGACCATCGGGGTCAGCGCGGGGTGACGATCAACCTCCAACACCCCGACGGCAAGGCGCTCTTCCGCAAGCTCTGCGCGGCGTCGGACATCCTCGTGGAGAACTTCCGCCCGGGGACGCTGGAGCGGCTGGGTCTCTCGCCCGACGAACTGCGCGAGGAGAACCCGGGGCTGATCGCGATTCGCATCTCCGGCTACGGGCAGACCGGCCCCTACCGCGACCGCACCGGCTTCGACCGCGTCGCCCTCGGGTTCAGCGGGATGACGTACGTCACCGGCGACCCCGATCGCCCACCGGTCCGCCCCGGCTACTTCGTCGCCGACTACGGCACCGGCATCTTCGCCGCCTACGGCGCGATGCTCGCGCTGCGTGCCCGCGAACAGACCGGCCGTGGCCAGGACGTGGACATGGGCCTGTTCGAGGCGCCGTGGCGAATGAGCGGCACCCACCTGCCGAACTACGGCCTCAGCGGCGAAAACCGCGAGCGCAGCGGCAACTACTACCCGGGCGTCGTCCCTGCCGAGCAGTTCGAGACCAGCGACGGCCACCACCTGATTATCAATGCCACCACCCAGCGCACCTTCGAACGGCTCGCTGCCGCGATCGGCCAGCCCGAACTGATCGAGGACCCGCGCTTCACCCCTCGCGAGACGCTGACCGCGAACGCCCACGCGATCCACGACATCATCCGCCCCTGGGTCGCCCAACGAACGCTCGAGGAAAACCTCGCGATCCTGGACGCCGCCGCGGTGCCGTGCACCAAGGTCTACGCCACCAGCGACATCGTCGCGGACCCGCAGTACGCGGCGCGGGAGCAGGTACTGACGGTCGAAGCACCCTCGGGCGACGCGCTGTTGCAGCCGGGTATCGTCCCGCGGCTCACCGGCACGCCCGGTCGCGTCTCGCGCCGCGCTCCCCACCCCGGCGAGCACAACGCCGAGGTGTTCGGCGAACTCCTCGGAGTCAGCGCCAGCGACATCGAGGCGTTGCGCGCGGCCGGAGCGATCTAGCAACAGGCGCGCTCAGGCACCGACGGCGACGGCCGCGGCGCTAACTCACGGCTTGATTTACGAGCGCGACGATCCGCGCCTCCTCGGCGGCAGTTAGCTCCTTCAGCGCGAAAGCGGTCGGCCACATGCTGCCGTCGTCGAGGTTCGCCTCGTCGCTGAAGCCAAGCGTCGAGTACCTCGTTTTGAACTTCTGCGCGCCCTGGAAGAAGCACACGACCTTGCCGTTCTTGGCATACGCGGGCATGCCGTACCAGGTCTTCGGGGAAAGCGCCGGCGAACTGGCCTTGATCAGCGCGTGGAGGCGCACTGCCAGAGCGCGGTCTGGTTCCGCCAGCTCGGCGATCTTCGCGAGCACGTCGGCCTCGCCGTCCGCTTTACCCGCACGCTTGCTCGCCTTCAGCTCCTTTGCGCGCTCCTTGATCGCGCTCCGTTCCTCGTCGCTGAATCCCTCGGCCCCCTGTTGGGCGGCCTTCTTGGCGGACTGCTTCGCCCCCTGCCGTGCTGGTTTTCGCTCAGCCATGACGTCCCCTCCTAGGGTGCGCATCGATAGAGTCGCCGCCGTTGGACGGCTCAGCGCTGCTCCTGGATGCGGAGCAGGTTGCCCGCGGGATCGCGGACGGCGCAGTCGCGCACGCCGTACGGCTGGTCAGCCGGCTCCTGTACAACCTCGGCGCCACTCGCCTGGATCCGCGCGAAGGCGGCATCGAGGTCCGGCGTGGCCAGCACGACCATGGCGAAAGTGCCCTTCGCCATCATCTCGAGGATGGCGCGACGTTCGTCCTCGGTAATACCGGGATCGACGGCGGGCGGCGTCAGCACGATCGAGGTGCTGGGCTGATCGGGAGGACCGACCGTGATCCAGCGCATCCCCTCGTAGCCGACGTCGTTGCGCACCTCGAAACCGAGGGTGTCGCGATAGAAGGCCAGGGACGTGTCCGGATCGGTCTGCGGCAAGAAACTGGACTGAATGGTGATGTTCATGGCGGCCATGCTAGGCACCGCCGCGGGCTGGCGCTTCTCTATTCCTGACCGGTCTGGTCACCCGTCTCGACACGCAGGACGGCATGCCCTCGGTCGAGCGCGCCGCCGCCTGCCCTCGGTAGACGCTGGGCGGCACACCGACCAACTCGGTGAAGCGCGTGCTGAAGGTGCCGAGTGACGAACAGCCGACGGCGAAGCAGACCGCGGTGACACTGAGGTCGCCACGACGCAGCAGCGCCATCGCCCGCTCGATGCGCCGCGTCATCAGGTAGGCGTACGGCGACTCGCCATAGGCACGGCGGAACTGGCGGCTGAGGTGCCCGGCCGACATGCCCACGCCGCGGCCAAGCGCCTCAACATCGAGCGGCCGCGCGTACTCCCGGTCGATCCGGTCGCGAACACGCCGCAGCAACGCGAGGTCGCTGAGGTTCGAGGCGGCGACGGAGGTGCGCGTCATAGCCGCGATCGTGCGCGATCGCACCGAAGCGTCAAGTCGCCTCCCGCCACCGGCATCTTCGCGACTTTCACCTTGCCCCCGCCCAGAACTGTCGGACGCGATGCTCTCCCGCCAACGTTCGCGCAGCGGAGGCAGAGCCGGTTGAGGGGGTACAACCTCCTCAACGACTTCGGGCGGGGGGGGTGGAATCTTCCGGGCCAGCATCGTCACCGCAGAAGGCAAGCCCCGACCCTCCGAGGGCAATCGATCGCCCAGCGAACCGCGGAGGCAACCCAACACCTGTAATGCTTGACGCGCCGATCGGCGGAGCACACCATCACCTCGCAGCGAGGAGCATCCGATGGCGTCACTTTCCAACCGCATCACCGAAATGCTTGGTATCGAGTACCCAATCATGCTGGCCGGGATGTCGCCGGTAGCAGAATGGGAGCTAGCCGCCGCGGTTTCCGAGGCGGGCGGGCTGGGCGTGCTGGGCGCGGCGGCGATGACGCCGGACGAGATTTCCGAGAGCGTCCGCAAGATCCGCGAGTACACGAGCAAGCCGTTCGGCGTGGACATCCTGCTGCCGAACGCCACTGCCACCCTCGCCGACCTGTCCCGCGAGACGCGCGACGGGTCCGGCGCGCCACAGCTCCCCGAGGAGTACGTGAAGTTCCAGCAGCGGGTCTACGAGGCGTTCGACCTCCCGGACCCGGGCCCCGCCGATCCGCCGCGCGACGAGGAATGGGCGCGGCTCAGCTCCGCTGAGCGGCAGAACCGCCAGGTTGACGTCATCCTCCAGGAGAACGTGCCGGTCTTCGCGAGCGGCCTCGGGAACCCCGCGCAGTACGTCGAGGCGTTCCACGGGAACGGCGCGAAGGTGATCGGTCTCGTCGGTAACGTGAAGAACGCGCGGCGCATCCGCGACGGCGGCGCCGACATCGTGGTCGCGCAGGGCACCGAGGCGGGCGGTCACACCGGCCGCATCGGGACGATGGCGCTCGTGCCGCAGGTGGTCGACGCGGTGACGCCGATGCCGGTCGTGGCGGCTGGCGGCATCGCCGACGGACGCGGGCTCGCGGCCGCGCTCGCGCTGGGCGCCGAGGGCGTCTGGTGCGGCACGCTGTTCCTCGCGACGAAGGAAGCCCACCTCGACCAGGAGCTGAAGGAGCGCGTGATCGAGGCGGTCGACGAAGACACCATCATCACCCGCCTCTACAGCGGCAAGACGATGCGCAACATCAAGAACCCGCTGATCGACCTCTGGGAACAGAGCGGCCTCCACGCGTTGCCGATGGGCGCCCAGGGCGCAATCGCCGAGCCGACGCAGCGCGCCGCCCGCCAGGCGGGGCGCATCGACCTGATCCGCAACGCCGGTGGCCAGGCCGCCGGTCTCGTGACCGCGCAGCTTGGCGCGCAGGACGTCGTCCGCGCGATGGCGAAGCAGGCCGAGGAGATCCTCGATCGGATGCAGTCGGGGATGGTCGCCCGCTAGCGCAGGCACATCGAGTCGCGCGAAGACGAGGAGCGTAGCGGTGAGCGAAACACGAACGCTGGCACGCCAGCTCCTCGACTCGATCGCGGAGACCGTCGATCGCCTGCAGCAGTTGAGCGACGACGACCTCGATCACGCGTGCAGCCACGGCTGTGCGATGGACGGCGGGGTGCGGCGGCTGCTGGTCCACAACCTCGAGCACGACCGCATGCACGCCGGCGCGATCAGCAGCGCCCGCTACGACGGCAAAGCAATGCAGGAATCGGAATTGGCGCGGCTGCTCCGCGACTGGCTGCGCGAGCGCGTCGAACTGGCCGGTCAGCTCCTCGTGTCGGACGACGCCGTCCTCGGACTGCGCGCGAAGGGCGACGAATGGACGGTGCGCGAACACGTCGAGCACGTCCTCCACTGGGAGCACGACAGCGTTGACGTCGTGATGCGGGAGGCGACCGAGGAAGTGACCGAGGAGACGGCCGTTCGGCCGTAGACACCCCGGCCCCCGCTGCTAGCATTCAAACAATGTTCGAAACGCCATCCACGCTGATCCGAGGAGCCAAGCCATGACCACCGAAACCGCCCCCACGCGGGCGTCGACCACGGCGGTCGACACCGGCACCGACCAACTCCTCGCCGAGCGCGACGGCCAGGTCCTGATCCTGACCTTCAACCGCCCTGACCGCATGAACGCGATCAGCACAGAGATGCTGGGCGCGCTCAGCCGCATGCTGACCCAGGCGAACCGCGACCCCGAGGTACGCGCGCTGATCATCACCGGGACCGGGCGCGGCTTCTGCGCCGGCCTCGACCTCGTGGACAGCGGGCCCGGCGCCCGCGAGGCGGCGGGCAAGCAGGTCCAGCAGCTCTTCGACCTGCACGACTCGCCGCCGACGGTGCTGTGGAACATGGACAAGCCGGTGATCTGCGCGCTCAACGGCGCCGCCGCCGGGTACGGCATGGACCTCGCGCTGCTCTGCGACATCCGCATCTCCGGTGAGAGCGGCCGCATGGCCGCCGTCACCGCGAAGCGGAACCTGCTCCCCGAGAGCGGCGGCACCTGGCTGCTCCCGCGCCTGATCGGCTGGGGCAAGTCCGCCGAGCTGTTCTTCCGCGGCCGCGTCGTCGGCGCCGCCGAGTGCAAGGAACTCGGCATCGTCAACGAAGTGGTGCCGGACGAGGACCTGATGGCGACCGCTCGCCAGTGGGCCCAGGAGATCGCCACCAACGCACCGATGGCCGTCCAGGCGACGAAGCGAATGATGCGCCAGGGCATGAACGAAACGTACGAGACGACGGTCGACCACCTGCTGGTCCACCTGCGGGTGCTCTTCGGCATGGAGGACTTCAAGGAAGGTGTCGCGTCGTTCATGGAGCGCCGCGACCCAGAGTTCACCGGCCGCTAGCCGCCACTACCTCGGAAGCAGCTTTGACAGAGGCCGCGTCCGTGACGCGGCCTCTGCTGATCGACCGGCTACGCCGTCTGGGCCAGATCCTCGGGCGGCTGCGCGGCGCGCGCCGAGGTGCCTAGCGGGGCGTCGAGCGAGGCGGAAGTACCGACGTGAGCTGCGATCGCGGTCAGAAGGTACTGGTTGAGGGACACGCCCTCGATCTTCGCCCGCCGGGCCGCGAGCTCGTGTAGCGACTTCGGCAGCCGCAGATTCAACGTCCCGGAGTGGGAGCGGCTTCCCCAGGGCGCTGGAATCGAACGCCCCTCTTCTTGCTCGACCTCGAACCACAACGCCATCGCCTCGTCGAGGTTGGACGCGACCTCCTCGAGCGAATCGCCGCTCGCGAAGACGCCATCGAGTTCAGCGACCTCCGCGGACCAGCCCCCGTCCTCATCACGAAACCAGTGACGGTGATAAGGAGCTTCCAGGAACGTGCGTCGATCCATCATTCGTCCTCTAGCGCGGCGATCAGTGCATTTATGATACTACGGGCGGTACCAGAATTCACGGATTCCGGGATGATCAACGTACGAAACCCGCCCTTGCGATAGGCGTGGTGGCCGCCCTTGGTCCTGACGTGAAACCAACCGCAACTCTCGGCGGCATCGCGGAGGTCGCGGCCCTTGAGGTTTCCGCCGCCTTGACGGAGCCGTCCGAGTTCGTCTCAGTGCATCACGGCAGCCTAGACACCGCAGTTCAATCTTTCCATTTCCTGTCCACGTCCGCGCCCAATCCCCCGCGTTCCCGCGCTCGCTGGCCCCGCACCGCGCCCGTCGCGCACAATGCGCCTCGGCTCGCCCCGCCCGAGGCGCGCCCGAGAGAACCGAGGCGCCTCGATGACGACCACCCTCCCCGGCATTGCCAATCCACGAGGCCGCTACGACTTCCCGACGGTGAAGCAGCCGGCGGTCGGGTCGAAGGGGATGGTGACCTCGAACCACCCGCTGGCCTCCCTGGCCGGGAACGAGATGCTGGTCAACGGTGGGAACGCCGTCGACGCAGCGATCGCGACGATGTTCGCGCTGACCGTCGTCGAGCCGATGATGGTGACGATCTTCGGCGCCGGGTTCGTCAACATCCGGATGGCGGACGGCACCGCCGTCGTGATCGACAACTACGCGACCGTCCCGCACGCGGCGACGCCCGATCTGTTCGACGCGATCCCGCCCGCCCACAACTACGAGGTCGTTGACGACCTCAACGCGCTGGGCCACAAGGCGGTCGCGGTCGGCGGCACGCTCCTCGGCTGGTGCACGGCCGTCGAGAAGTACGGGCGGCTGCCGCTGGCCGACGTGATGGCGCCGGCGATCCGCTTCGCGCGCCGCGGCTTTCGCGTCAGCCCCTACCTGAACAACATCATCACGATCGAACTCGAGGGCATGCGTGCCTACGAGGACACGGCGAGCGTCTTCCTGAAGGACGGACAGCCGCCCGCCGTCGGCGACACGATCGTTCGCGAGGCCTACGCCGACACGCTTGAGGCGATCTCCACCGCTGGCGCGGACTACCTCTATCACGGCCCCCTGGGCCTGGCGATCGCCGACGACATGGCCGCCAACGGCGGCCTGATCACGATGGAGGAGATCGAGAACTACCAGATCTACGAGCGCCCGCCGGTCCGCGGCATGGTCCGCGGCTACGAGATCGTCGCGCCGCCGCCGCCGTCCTCGGGCGCCACGCACATCATCCAGATGCTGAAGATCCTCAACCACTTCCCGATCGCGGAGATGGGCTTCGCCTCCCCCGACTACACCCATCTGCTATCGGAGGCGATGAAGATCGCCTTCGCCGACCGCACGGAGTTCATGGCCGACCCGCTGACCTCGGACATCCCGATCGACTGGCTCACCTCGGACGAGTACGCGGCGCAGCGAGCCGAGCAGATTATGGTGGGTGAGTCGCAGGATTATGTAGCGACCGTCGTCCCCGACCGCGAACAGCACTCGACGACGCACTGCTCGACCATCGACGAGGACGGCAACATCGTCGCCACGACGAACACGCTGCACTACACATTCGGCTCGAAAGTGACTGTTCCCGGGACCGGCATGCTGCTGAACAACTGCATGCAGCTCATGGACCCGATTCCCGGCCGCACGAATTCGATCGCCCCCGGCAAGCGCATCCTCTCCTCGATGTCGCCGGTGATCGTGCTCAAAGACGACCAGCCGTTTATGTCGCTCGGCACCCCGGGCGGCCTCCGTATCTTCGGCGCGGTCGCTCAGGCGATCGCCAACGTCATCGTCCACGGCATGACGCTGCAGCAGGCGGTCGAGGCGCCTCGGATGTGGGACCGCGGGCTCGGCCTCGAGCTGGAGCAGGGCTTCGAGGGCTTCGGCGGCTTCGACGCCCTCTCGGGCGACCTCGGCGGGCGCGGCCACGAGATCCTGCCGGTGTACAAGGTCGCCGGCGGGATGAACGGGCTGATGCGCGACCCAGAGACAGGCCTGTTCATCGGCGCCGCCTGCTGGCGCGCGGACGGCGCGCCGATGGGCTACTCGGGTGGCGACGCCCTCGTACAGCGTGGCGACACGATGGACACGATGCGGCGGCCATCCTAACGGCGAGCGCACGGCCAGGGGTCGAGGTGGGACTTCCTCGTTCCTTCAGCACAGCATCATCGTGACTTCCGGCCCTCCTCTCCGCCCGCCCGCCTTGGGACGCTGCCTGAGTACGGAGGCGCGCCCCATGAGTGAGTTCGCGATTATCTACACCACCCGCGAAGGCCAGACCGCGCGGGTCGCGCACCATATCGCCGATCGACTGCGCGCGGATCGCGAGGCGATCGTCCACGTCTTCTCGATGGACGAGGCGCCGGTGAGCCTGCGGGACTTCGACGCGATCGCGATCGGCGGGTCGGTGCACTTCGGCCACCATGAATCGCAACTGATGGCCTACGTGCGGCAGCACCGCGACGAGCTGACAGCGCGGCCTTCGGCGTTCTTCTCGGTCAGCGGCGCCGCCGGCTCCGAAATCGAGCCATACGCTGGGCAGGCCGCCGACTATGCCAGCGAGTTCATGGATCAGACCGGCTGGAGTCCGGACGTCGTTGGCGTGTTCGCTGGCGCGATCAAGTACACGCAGTACGGCTTCATCAAGAAGCGCGTGATGCGCCCCATCGCCCGCAAAGAGGGCGAGCCCACCGATATGTCACGCGACCACGAACTCACCGACTGGGCCGACGTCGACGCCTTCGCGGACGACGTTCGCGCCCACCTGGCGCCCGCTCCCGCACCGTCCGAGGTGAGCCAGTAGCAGCGTGGGTCAGCGCGGCGCGAAGTACTCCCGCAGCCGCGCCGCGATTAGCGGTGCCTGTCCCTCGCTGACCTCCCGCGGATCGAGGAAGACCACCCCCTCGCCGAGGTGGTGGTTGCGGGTCCGAATGCTCGGCGACCCGCTTTCGAGGTAGGCGACCAGGTCGCGCACCTCGAAGGCGCCGTCGACGGCGCGGATCGCGACGCGCTCGATCGGGCGGCCCGCTTCATCGAGGTGGATCGATGCCTCGGCGGTGGCGACGCCCTCGAGGGCTGCGCGGACGACGGCGTTAACGCGGCGGCGGCGCTCCAGCTCGGCCGCCTCGTCCGCCGCCTCGTAGCGTTCGAGGGCGACCAGCAATCCGGCGATCTGCTCCTTGCCGACCTTCATCGGACGGGCGATGCCGCGGGTCTGCGCCTCGCAGGCCTCGATCAGGTCGCGACGGCCGGCGATGAAGCCGACGGTCGGCCCGCCGAACGCCTTGCCGCCGGAGTAGGTGACGAGGTCGCAGCCGATCGCGATGTAGCGGCGGAGGTCTTCCTCGGCGGCGGCATCCACGATTACCGGGACGCCGACCCCATGCGCCAGCTCGACGCAGCGTTCGAGGCTGACCATCCGCTCCTGCGCCGAGTGGTGCGACTGCACGTACAGCAGCGCGGCGACCGGCGTGCCGTCGTGCAGCGCCCCACCGAGCAGCTCCTCGGGCACGTTCTGCGCCGAGCCGATCCGCTCCGGCCGCCCACCGCCGATACGGATCATCTGCTCGACCGCCGCGCCGAAGCTGATCCAGTGGCCGCCCTGAACGAGCACGCGGTTGGTCCAGCCCTCGGAATCCGGCAAGCGAGCGAGGCGCTCCGGGTCCGCCCCAGCGACGACCGCGGCGGTCGCGATCGCGATCCCGGCGGCGGCGCCGGTCGTGACACTGGCGGCCTCGGCGCCGGTACGTTGCGAGATCAATTCGCCGGCGCGTGCGCGCAGCGCGGCGAGGTCGACGTGCGATTGCGCCGCCTCGGCCTGGGCGCGCGCGACGTCCTCGTGCTGGGCGGTGCCACCGAGGGCGGTCATCTTGCCGGCGGCGTTGATCACCGACGTGACGCCGAACCGTTCGTAGATGTTGGTCATCCTCGGCCTCTCACGCGGAGCGCCCCGTGCGATGCACTTGCCAGTGTGCCGCCCGCTGCGGCGGCGCGCTCAGCTCGAGCGCGGTCGGTACTCAGCGGATCGGCTCGCAGGCGGACGCGGTCAGCGTCTGCGTTTCGGTGCCCTCGATGATGCACGACCACCGAGGCACCCCGGCTTCGATGACATCGACGGAGACGGTCACCGCGTGATCGGTCGACGCGTGTTTACACGAGTCGGGCGCATCCGTGCTGTGACTCCATGAGAACGACGCGGACGAGCCCGGTTGGATCAGCGGTGATCGTGGGGTGCCGCAGTTCTCCCCGGCGATTCCCCAGTTGAAGCTCAGGGCGTCGCCGTCCGGATCGGACACGTTGACGAGGTAGGTCGTCACCGGGACCCGCAGCGTGACCTGGATGCCGGCGATTACTGGCATCTGGTTCGCGATTGCTTCCGTTGGCGCCGCGGTCGGCGTCGGCGAAGGCGATTCGCTCGTCGCCGCGGTCGCCGCAGGGCTCTCGGTCGGCGCGGCCGTGGGCACTTCGGTGGCGTCCGCTGGCACGTCGCCGCCACCGCCGCCGAGTAACCCGAATGGCCCGATGAGGAGGAATGTGACGAGCGCCACCAGGAACACCAACACCGCGCCGACCAGCAACGGCGACCGATCCATCAGCAGCCCGCCGGTAAGGGCGGAAAGGATGCCCTTGAACTTCTCCCATAGCCATTCCGTGGGGGTCTTGACCTCGCGGGTATCGCCGGCTGCCGTCACCTTGCCGAGGCGGAACTGCGTGAGCAGCCAGCTGCGTTCAGCCTTCGTGTTCGTCGCTGCCCGCGCTGCCTCTTCCGGCGTCATCCCCGCCTTGAGGTGATCGCGGAACCGCCGCGCGAGCAGCGAGAGTGCGAGCCCCGTCGCGCCCTGGATAAAGGCGGCAATCGCACTTGCCACCGCTTCGATCGCTTTCTTCGCGGCGTCCGGAAGCGGCAGGTTGTTCGGAATCACCAGCATCAGGTCGAGCGCGAGGTCGGCGTAGGTATCCGCATCGAGCGCGTCGGGATCGTCGCGCGCCTCGTCGATCCGGCGTGTCAACTCGTCGAGTTGGTCGGCAATGTCCTCGACGCCCTCGGCAGCCTCCTGGGCCTCCTTGATGGCGTCGACCGCTTCTTTGAGCTGATCGAGCCGTTCGGCGAGGCTGGGATCTGGCATGACGCACCTCCCTCCGAGGATTGCGACGCTCGGTCACCTCGATCACGACGACCGGCGGCGGTGACCAGAGGCCGGAGATCGTCGGGTGCAACGCACGAGCGCGACGGGAACGAGGACGGTCCGCTCGATGCGCGGAGCGAGCGGAGTGTAGATCGTCCGTGATCGGATCGGGGCACGCGCCTCGAGGGCGGAGCGCCGCCGGCGACCCCTAGATCGGCGCCGTGCGATCGAAGCGGCGGCCGTCGACCCAGGCGGCGACCGGTTCTACCCAGCGCGGCGCGGTGCGCACCTCGTCGAGGGTGTCCGTCACCTCGAGTGGTTCGTCGTTGACGCGGAAGACGGTGACATGCGCCGGCCGGCCGACGGCGAGGCTGCCGAGGCCATCGGCATCGAGGCGCCAGGCGCGCGCGGGGTTGATGGTGACGGCCTGGACGACCTGCTCAATCGAGAGGCCGAGCATCAGCGCCTTGGTCAGGTTGTGGGCGATCGAGCGCGAGTAGTGCTCGATGTTCCCGGGGTGCATGTCGGTGGAGATGATGTCCAGCGGCAGGCCCAGTTCCTTCACCGCGCGCTCCGCCACCGCGAACGAGTACGACGCTCGCCCGTGGCTCGTCGCCACGATCACACCGCGCTCGACGGCTTCGAGGAAGGCGCGGATCGGCGTCCCGTCACGCTCGAGGATGCCGCCGACTTTGCCGTGGTACGTGTGCGTGACGATGTCGCCGCGGCGCAGCAGCGCGAGCACGTCCTCCAGCAGCGGGGGTGCGTTGCCGATGTGCGCCATCAGCGGCAGCCCGGTCAGCTCCGCCGCCTTGCGCGCGATCTTCACCGCTTCGAGGCCGAGCAGGCCGGTGTGCGATGAGGACGCCTGCACCTTGATGCCGCGCATCCAGTCGCGGTGGAGCTCCACCGCGGCGACGGTCTGCTCCAGCGAAACGTACTCCCACCTCGATGAGTGGCCGCCCTCGAGGCCCGGCGCGCCGCTGGATCCGATGTTGATCGCGCCGAACACCTTCGTCGACGCGCCCTCGATCATTCCGGCGGGGAACTCGTCGGCGGTCGGCGCACCCATCGATCCGGCTTCGACGATCGCGACCACGCCCTGATCCACGCCGAACTGGTCGGCGCGCAGGTTCTGCTCTCGCGTGCGGTTGCCGCTCCAGCCGCGGCTGTGGCCATCGATCCAGCCGGGCGACACGTACATCCCGCCGGCATCGAAGCGCGTGTCCACCGCGGTGGCATCGACCGCGCCGAGGCCGACGACCACGCCGTCGCGGATCAGCACGTCACCGAGGGCGCTCGTGCCGGTGGCGACGTCGATCAGCGTGCCGCCCTCGATCAGTGTGGTGGTCATCGGAGCGTCCTACCGATCCGTGGTTGCAAGCTTTGCCGCGAAGCCGATCAGCAGCGCGCCGAGTGAGCGTTGGATCCACCGTCGAACGGCGGGAGCGCCGAGGACGAACTCGCGCGCCGCGGCGCTCGCGTAGGCGTACCCGGCGAAGACCGCCAGCGTCATCGCCATGAACACCCCTGCGAGACCGACCAGCCGCGGATCGAGCGGGCCGGCCGAGCGATCGAGGAACTGCGGCAAGAAGGCGAAAAAGAAGATCGTCAGCTTCGGGTTGAGCACGTTGAGCAGAATCCCGCGCCGGACCACGGCGAGCATCGGTCCGCGTGCGCGCTCGCGGTCAGCGGGCTGACCGTCGAACTGGAATGCACCGCGGTCGCGGATCATCGAGATGCCCATGTAGATCAGGTAGGCGACGCCGGCGTAGCGCAGCACCTCGAAGGCGGCGGCGCCCGCTTGCATGATCCCGGAGAGCCCGAGCATCGCCGCCAGCAGGTGCGGCACGATGCCGAGCGTGCAACCGACTGCGGCGAAGAGGCCGACGCGCAGGCCACCACCGAGGGCACTCGACACGGTGTACAGCACGCCGGTCCCGGGGATCACGACGACGATCAACGAGGTCAGCAGGAACTCGATCGACATGTCTGAAGTCGTCCTTCCCTCGAGCGTGCGGCTCGCCTAGAGGTGCCCCGTCATCCGCTCACGCTGATCGAGCGGGCGCAGCGCCTCGTTCACCTGCTGCCAGTCGCCGTAGAGCGCGTCATAGCGATCGGCGCGCGCGGTGTCGGGCGTGACCACGCGCGACACCTGCACCATCGCCTGCGCCGCCTCATCGATGTCGGCGTACATCTCGAGGGCGACCGCCGCATACATCGCCGCGCCGCGGGCCTCGACCGCGCCATCGGTCGCTTCGACCGGGTGCCGCAGCGTGTCCACGATGATCTGCGGCCAGAGCGGGCTGGTCGCGCCGCTCCCCGTGAACCGCACCACCGAGGGCTCGCCGCCCCATTCGAGGACCTGCTCGAAGATCGCGCGAATCGCGAACGCGCCGCCTTCCAGGACCGCGCGGAACATCTCGGCGCGGCCGTGCGATCCGTGGAGGCCAATGAAGGCGCCGCTGGCGCCCGGGCGCAGCTCCGGTGCGACCTGCCCGGCGAGGAAGGGGAGGAAGCGCACTCCCTCGGAACCGGGCGGAACGCCCATCGCGGCCGCGTCCATCGCCGCGAAGGCGTCCTCGCGGCCGGCGTCGTCCGGGTTCCCGAGCCAGGTATCGAGGAACCAGTCCGCCGCGCGCCCTGCCATCACCGCGTTGCCGCCGTAGATGTGGCGATCAGGCGGCAGCCCGTAGAAGCGGTATCCGTCCGGCACGAGATCCGCCGTCACGGCGCGCACCACGGCGTGCGTGCCGATGGTGATCGCATACGCGCCCACGGTGCCCGCCGCCGCGCCGACGTTGGCGCAGATTCCGTCGTGCCCGCCAACCGACACCGGCGTCCCGACGGGAAGCCCGAGGGCGATCGCGGCCTCGCTGGTCAGCGCGCCGGCGAGCGTCCACGGCATCGCCACCCGCGGCAGCAGATCGCGCGGCAGCCCCAACCCGGCGATCGAACGCGGATCGAAGTCCTCGCGATCCGGGCCGGAGGTCGGGTCGGTCACCGCCTCGCCGGTCAGCCGGTAGACGAGGAAGTCCTTGGCGTAGAGCAGCCGGGTGGTGCGCTCGGCGACCGCCGGCTCGTTCTGCTCCAGCCAGCGCCAGCGCGCGATCAGGCCGGCGGCGTAGTTCGAGAGGTGATAGCCGCTGGCACGCCATTCGTGCAGCAGGCGAATCTGATCGAGATGCCGCCCGTCCGACCACGATGGTGCGAGCACCGTGCCGTCCGCGTCGATCGCGGCGAAGCCGTTGGCGCGTGCCGACAGGCCGATGCCCGCGATCTCCAACCCGTCCAGTTCCGGGCGCGCGAGCAGGCGGCGGGTCAGCGCGACGGCGTCACTCCACCACTCGTCCGGATCCTGCCAGGCGCGGTCGCTGTCGCCCTCGCGCAGCCGGTGCTCGCGGTTGCGCGCCGCCTCGCGGCCCAGCAGCCGCCCATCCTCGGAGAACGCGGCGACCTTGACCCGCGTCGTGCCGAGGTCAATCGCGAGGAGCGCGCGCTCGTGATCGAACATCGTCTATTTGACCTCGAAGATCGCGAACGAACCGAGGGCCTTCGCGACCAGCCGGCTCTCACCATCGGGGGTGACGTTGTGCACGTCGGACTCCAGCGTGGCGACGCGGCGACCGCGTTGCACCACCTTCGTCTCCGCGCGGATCGTGCCGGCGCGGACGGGAGCCAGGTAGTGGATGGTGATCTCGATCGTCGCGGTGCGTTCGTTCGGCGCCAGTTCCGGCGAGAGCGCCCCGCCCATGCTGGTGTCCGCCAGCGAGTACACCACGCCGCCATGCAGCACGCCGTAGGGGTTCATCAGCGCCGAGGTGACCGCGATCTCGTAGACGCGGGCGCCGTCCTCGATACGAGGCACGAGGCCGATCAGGCCCAGGAAGTCGCCTGCCACCACCTCGGAAGCCACCGGATCGCCCACAATCGCCCCAATCGCCGTTCCCACGATCCCGGCGGGTCTGCCAGAATCACGCTCGTCACACTACCGGACGTGCCGGACACGCACGCGCATCGCTCACATCGCATCGCCTGAGGAGGCCCGACGGATGAACTCACCAGCAATGCAGGCGTTCCTCAAGACGCGCGCCGAGCAAATGGCGGCTGCCGCCGATCAGCCGCGCCCGGACCTCGCAACGATGCGTGCCGGCGCGGACTCGATGGCGCGCCCGGCTCCCGAGGATGTAACGGTCACCCACGTGGATGCCGGCGGCGTCCCCGCCGACTGGGTCGTCGCGCCGGGCGCCGACCCGGCACGGCGCATCCTCTACCTCCACGGTGGCGGCTACGTGCTGCTCTCCGCGCTCACCCATCGCCGGCTTGCCGCGGACATCTCCCGCGCCTCCGGCTGCGCCGCGCTGGTCCTCGATTACCGGCTCGCGCCGGAACACCC
The DNA here is from genome assembly GCA_027593235.1 of Chloroflexota bacterium. Lineage (GTDB taxonomy): Bacteria > Chloroflexota > Dehalococcoidia > UBA2979 > UBA2979 > UBA6627. The sequence continues at coordinate 154,382 of JAQCIU010000001.1, read as the reverse complement.
CTTCCCGGCGGCCGTCGATGACGCGCTCGCCGCTTACCGCTGGATGCTCACGAACGGCCCGGACGGCGCGTCCGCCGCCAGCGCCTCCTTCATCGGCGGCGACTCCGCGGGTGGCGGCCTCACCTTCGCCACGGTGCTCAACGCGCGCGACTCCGGAGCGCCGGCGCCGAGTGCCGCTTTCTCCATCTCCGCCTGGACCGACGTCAGCAACACCCGCCCCTCGCGCCAGTCACGCCACGGGATCGATCCGTTGTTCGTTGATCCGGCGCTGCTGGCCGGGTTCCAGACGCAGTACATGGGCGACGCCGATCTGAAGCAGCCACTCGCGTCGCCGCTGTTCGGTGACCTCGCCGGCTTCCCGCCGATCCACCTGGTGGTTGCCGATCACGAGGTGCTGCTCGACGACACGCTGGAGTTCGCCGACAAGGCGCGCGCGGCCGGCGTTCGCACCACGGTCACGGTCGAGCCCGGCGGCATCCACATCTACCCGCAGCTCGATCCCGAACTTCCGGAGAGCCGCGCCGCGATCCTCGAGATCGGCGCGTTCCTGCGCAGTCAGGGTTAGCGCGATCGGCGGTTCCGAGGCCGTCAGACGCCGGTGAGCGACGCACGGCGGCTCGTGAACCCCGGCACGAGTCGCGTCCCCCCGACCCGCATACTGAATGCATAAGCGCGATGACGCGGGAGGCACCCTGATGGGATTCGGCGACACGTTGATGTCACTACTCGCTGGCCGGAGCTGGCGCGTCGCGAACCAGGCTGCCGCGCAACGGCTGGAGCCGTTCGAGTTTCCCGCCACGGTCGAACTGAGCGGTGGCCCGATCAGTCTCCGTCCGATGGAGTCCCGCGACCGCGAGGCGATGCTCGTCTTCGCGAACAGCCTGCCGCCCCACGATCTGCTCTTCCTGCGCCGTGACATCACGCAGCCCGAAGTCGTCGACGACTGGGTAGCCGACATCGCCGCGGCGCGCTACCTCACGATCCTCGCGCTCAAGGACAATGAGATCGTCGGCTACGCCACGGTGGCGTCGGACGGCCTCGCCTGGACGCGCCACGTCGCGGAGCTGCGGATCCTCGTCAGCCCTCGGATGCGCGGACAGCAGCTCGGCCGCTTGCTGATCGAGCAGGCATTCGCCTTCGCCCGCGAGCGTGGCGTGCGCAAGATGATCGCGCAGATGACCACCGACCAGCAGGCGGCGATGCGCGTCTTTGGCCACATCGGCTTCGAACGCGAAGCACGCCTCCGCAACCAGCTCATCGATCGCGACGGCCAGCTCCACGATCTCCAGATCATGAGCCTCGACGTCGACGAGTTCCGCGCGAAGGTCGACCTGATGGCCGTCTCCGCCCAGCACGAGTTGGTCTAGGAGCCGCGCTCCCGCGCTCCGCTCCGAACGAGCAAGCAGCCCTCGAGGCCCGAAGCAACCGCCGAGCCACGTCGGCACGCCCCCGAAGGGTCGTCACGCGCCGAAGGCGCCGTAGAAGCCGCGGGTCAGACTTCGCCGGCGCGGTTTGATTCGGCTGCGGACCAATCGAAGAAAGCCAGCCACAGGCGGAAGAGCAGGATCGGTGTCATCCCGACCCACATCACCAGGCCCGCGATCACCTGATCTTCCTTCGCCGTCAGATCGCCCACCGCGCGCGTCGCAAACTCGAACGTCGTGTAGATCGGGAACTCGGCGTAGACATAGAACGCGCCTGGGATCGTCGGCAGCAGCGTGATGCCAATGACGTAGAGCAGCCGCTTCGCGTGCGCCGACGAGGCGCCCTCGCGCTCGTCGAAGGTGCCGAGGGCCAACCAGAAGATCAGCGCCGCGACCAGCCAGAGCGCGTCGATCGCCATCGAGCCGAACTGGATCGGTTTGAGCCGGTCCGCGATGAACGGCATGTGCGTCAGCGCGAGCGTGACGTTGAACAGGATGAAGGCCGCGAATGGCCGGTCCACGAGGGCCCGCGCCCAGCCGAGGCCCGGCGCGTCCAGCACCACGTGGCGTAGCCAGATTGGCGTGCCTCGGATCAGCAGCGGCGCGACGATCAGCGAGTACATCACGTACTGGATCGTGTGCACGGTCAGCAGGTACCCCGCGCCCAACACGCCCAGCGGCCAGTCCGTCGCGATCCAGAGCAGCACGTACCCCACGGCGAACGACAGCACCTGCGATCGCGTCACCACCGGCTCGCCCGCCGCCACCTTCGAGGGCCCGATGCGACGGATCGCGTACACGTAGCCCACGAGGATCGCGAGCATCGTCAACCAGATGCCCGGGAAGTATTGCGGCGCCCAGGACCACGGGCCCTTCTGCGCCGAGCACCACCAGCCGACGTTCATCGGCGCGCCAGTCCGCAACGCCGTTCGCTCAGCGCGCGTAGCGTGATCACGACCCGGCGCCCGATCCGCCGAGGATGCCGGTGTCCTCATAGCGCAGCACCGGCACCTCGATCGTCACCGCGCCGGCGCGTTCGAACTGGAGCGTCACCTGGACGGTGTCGCCGGCGGTGAGCGGGGTGACGAGGTTCATCAGCATCACGTGCAGCCCACCCGGCGCAAGCTTCGTCGCACCGTCCGGTGGCAGCACGATGCCGCCGGCGACCGGCAGCATGCGCGAGGTGTCTCCGTCGATCACGGTCGAATGGAAGTGGGTCATCACGGCGACGGTGGTCGTCACCCCGAGTAGCCGGTCGCCACCACCGTCCGTGTCCACCATCTCGAAGTAGAGCGCGCCGATATCCGTCGCCGGAACCGGGATGAACGCGTCGTAGATCGCGAGGTTGGCGGTCTCCGCCAGCACGGCGCCGCGCGCGACGGTGGCGTCGGCGGCGGCGCCATCGTCATCCCCCGAGCAGCCCGAGGCGACCAGCGCGGCGATCAGCAGCGCCAGCGGGACCAACAGCGAACTGCGGCGTGGCATCACGATGGCCATCCCTCGGTCGTCAGCAATTCCAGGTCGTGCGCCCAGGCGGCCTGGCGGATCCCGCTCGGGTAGCGGAGGTGTGCCAGGTTGTCCCGCGTGTAGAGGAAGATCCACCCGGCGTGCGCGACGGTATAGCCCCCGTCGAACTCGCTGTCGATGAACGCCACCGGCACCTGCGCCGCCGTCTGCGCCGCGGCCAGTTCCTCCTCGGTGCCGGTGAGCCCGATGAAGTCGCGATCGAAGAAGTCCAGCCAGTCGCGGACCCGCTCCGCGCTGTCGCGAGGTGCGTCGACGCCAACGAAAACCACGCGGACCGCGTCGCGCACCTCGAATGGGGCCTGATCGAGTGCGGCGGCGATGTTCGCCATGTGCACCGGGCAGACGTCCGGGCAGTTCGTGTAGCCGAAGTAGAGCAACGTGACCTGCCCCGCCGTCTCCGCGCGGAAGTCGTATGGCGCGCCGGTCGCCGCGTTCGTCAGTACAAAGTCGGGCTTCGCGAGCGCCACCGGGAACGCCGAACCGGCCAGCCCGAGGTCCGCGACCACCTGCTCCTCGGCGGTCAGCGCTGGCGCCGTCGGCTCGCCGTCCGACCCACCGCACGCAAGCGCGAGTCCACCGAGGGCGATCAACAGCCCGAGGAGGATCGTCCGGAATGGGGCGGGCGGAAGTGGCGAGTGCACGATTGGCCTCGAACCCTGGCACGCGTGGGTGGGCGCGGCGCTCAGCCGACGGTAGCGAGGCGTCCGAGTAGCGGCAATGGACACAGCCGGATCGCCCCCGGACCCCGTGTGGCTCGCCAACAAAAATCGCGAATCAGGATCAGTCGGCGGGTTGCAGTCGGAAAATCACGCCGCCGCGCAGTTCCAATATCAGCACTTCGCCATCGCCGTCCGTCCCGAACGAGACCGGGTTGCCGTCCACCACCGCCAGCGTCTCGGCGGGCGCATCGCCCTCCCGCTCGATCGCCCAGATATCGCCGCGACAGAACTCGCCGAAGGGGTAACGGCCGCGCAACGCCTCGATCGCCTCGCCGCGGTAGACGACCCCACCGATCACGGCGCAGCGGCCCTCGCCGTGCGGGTAGGTCGTACGAGGCAACACGAGGCCGGTCGGATCGCACCCGCCCTGCGACAGGCACCCGGAGCCCTCCATGATTGGCCAGCCCAGGTTGTCGCCGCGCGACACCCGATCGACCTCCTCGGACGACGAGACCTGCACATCCCCCAGCCACAACTCGCCGCTTTCCGCGTCGAACGCCATCCGCCAGGGGTTCCGCAGGCCGTAGGCCCAGATCTCCGGGCGCGCGCCCTCGGTAGCCACGAACGGGTTGTCCGGCGGCACCGCGTACGGCGCGGCCTCCGAGGACTCGCGCACATCGATCCGGATCACCGATCCCAGCAGCGTGCCCAGGTTCTGCCCGTTCTCGAACGGATCGGTGGAGGCGCTGCCATCGCCCAGGCTCAGGTAGAGGAGATCGTCCGCGGGCCCGAAGCGAATCGCGCCGCCGTTCTGGTTGAAGCCCGGCTGCTGTAATTCCAGCACCACCAGCTCGCTGGCCGGATCGGCTGCGTCGTCCACCACGGTGAACCGCGACAGCAACGTCCGGTCCGGCTTCGGATCGACGAAGTAGTAGACCCAGAGGTACCCGTTGACCTCGAAGGCGGGATCGAGGGCGACCGACAGCACGCCCTCGCCGAAGTCGGAGTCCGCGCGATCGGTGATGTCGAGGAGCACCGCGCCGTCCGGATCGTCCTCGCTGACCAGCAGCACACGCCCGCCGCGTTCCGCCACGAACAGGCGATCGCCGGGGTAGACGCCTACCTCGATCGGTTCGGCGTAGGCGTGGCCTCCGAGGATCGGCGCCAGCTCCAGCGGCGGCAGCGCCGGCGGCTCGGCCGGCGTCTCGTCGCCACAGGCCGCGAGCGCCACCACGGCCAGCGTCGCGCACACGGCAAGCACCAGAATGGCGACGATTCGGCAGATGGTCGTGGCTCCGAAGCTGCGTCGCGGTTCCCGAACCGCGGTTCGGGAACCATAGCGCGACCGGACCGCTCGTCGCGCGCGCCGGCTGCCTGTACAACGCTCGTACTGGACAAACCGCTCCCGATCGGGGAAAACAGCCGTGAGGAGCTTCAATCATGACGACCGAAACCAGCGACCGCCCCGCCCCACCGCTCGGTGAGCCCAGCGTCGGCAAGACGCTTCCCACGCTCGACTGGGTCGTCACCCCCGCGCTGCTCCGCGACTACTTCGAGGGCCTGCAACTCGATCGCGCCCCGTTCGATCACGGCGACGTGCCGGTCCCGACGATGATCGCCACCGCCGCCGACAACTACCACGAGTACAGCCGCTTCCGGCAGGACAAGGGCCACCTCTGGATGCGCCAGCAGTGGGCGTGGCACGCCCCGCTCCAGGTCGACGGGGCCTACCAGACCCACGCCACCATCGAGGAGATCTACGAGCGACGCGACCGCACGGTGGTGAACACCGCCGTCTCGGTGGTCGACGCCAACGGACAGGCCGTGATCACTTCCAACCACCACCAGTCGTTCCTCCTCAACCCACCGCCCGAAGAGGTCCAGTTCCGCGACCCGACCAAGAAGGAAGGTGCGCGCAAGTTCATCGTCCCGGAGGGCGACGCGCTCGCACCCCTCGATCGATCGGTCACGCTGGAGATGTGCGGCCAGTACTTCCACGGCAGCAAGAGCTACCACACCGATCTTGAAGCCTCGAAGGCGCTCGGCTTTGGCGACGTGGTCGTCGGCGGGCGGATGACGATGTCCTACCTCGGGCACCTGCTGGACGGGCACTTCGGGGCGCCGTGGTGGACCAGCGGACGGCTCGACGTGAAGTTCACCAACCCGACCTGGCCAAACGACCACGTCACGGTCAAGGGCGTCGCCACTGGTCCGACCGAGGAGGATCCGTCGCGCGAGGGCGTCTTCGCTTGGATCGAGAAGGATGACGGCACGATCGTGCTGATCGCGACGGCAAGCGTCGCGGGCTAGCCGGCTCGCCCGCGCGAAACGACCGTCTGCTGCCCGTATTCGCTCTGTTGTCGTTCTGATGTGTTCGTAACGGCGGCCTGCTCACAATCGCGATCGCGAAGTCGCGTCACCGGTGTGAGTTCAGGAGCCCCCGCTGCCCACCTTCATCGAACGCCGCGCCACGCTGGCGACGGTCCTCGCACTCGCGCTGATCACCGCTGTCGCCGCCGCGCTGCGCCTGATCGACATCGAACGGGCAGGCCTCGGCAACCTCTTCTACGCCTCGGCGATTCGCTCGATGGGCGAGTCCTGGCACAACTTCCTGTACGCCGCCTATGACCCGGCCGGCACGATCAACGTGGACAAGCCACCGGTCGCGCTCTGGGTGCAGGTGATCTCCACCAAGCTGTTCGGCTTTAGCGGCACCGCGATCATTGCTCCGATCGCGATCGCCGGAACCATCGCCGTCCCGCTCGTCTTCGGTGCGGCGCGCCGCTCCTACACCGCCGTCGGCGGCTCCCGTGCCGCCGTCGCCGCCGGCCTGCTCGCTGCCGCCGTACTCGCCGTCTTCCCGGAATCCGTCGGCACCGCCCGCGACTCCACCATGGACGCGATGCTGATGATGGGCCTCGTCGCCGCCGCATGGCTGCTCGTCGACGCCGTCGAGGGCAAACGCCCCTGGCGCATCGTCGCCTGGGCCGCGCTGATGGGCGTGCTCTTCAACGTGAAGTTCTTCGAGGGCTTCATCGTGATGCCGGCGGCGCTGCTCTACATCATCTGGGGCTTTCGTAAGGAATGGCGCACCCTGGTCCGCCCGCTCGCCGCCGCTGCCCTCGTCGGCGCCGTCGTCTCCTTCTCGTGGATCGCCGTTGTCGATCTCACGCCGAAGGACAGCCGCCCGATCGTCATGAACGACAAATCGAACAGCGAGTTGGGCCTCGCCCTCCGCTATAACGGCCTGGAGCGTGTTCTGCCCGGCGACATTACCGTCTTCACGCCGCTCCCCGGCCAGACCGGCGGCGGTAACGCCGGACAGGCGTTCGGCGTCGGCGACCGCGGCCCGTTCCGCCTGATCCGGCAGGACAACGCCGGGCTCGTCGGCTTCGGAGTCTGCCTCGCCCTCGGCGGCCTCGCGCTCGTCGCACTCCGCCGGCGCGACTGGATCCTCGATGGTCCCGGGCTCTTCTGGGGCGCGTGGCTGCTGACCGGCGTCGCCTTCTTCAGCGCCTCCAACCGCGCGGCCGCCCACTACAACGAGGCGTATGCGCCGGCGATCGCCGTCCTCGCGGGCGTCGGTCTCGTCGAGGTATGGCGTGCTCGCGGGCGCCTCGCCAGCATCCGCCGCGACTGGCAGGTGCTGGTCGGCCCGGCCATCCTCGGGCTGCTTCTGCTTTATGGCGTGCGTGTCTACCAGTTCATCACGCCGATTCGCGTCCCCGCGTTCGCCACGATCGGCGTCGGACTGATCGCCGTCGGCGTCATCATCCTCGCCACGCGCCTCCCGATCCCGGCGCGCGTACAGCGCGTCGCCTACGGCATCGCGATCGCGGCGCCGATCGCCGCCATGCTCATCACCTCCGCCTGGATCACCCTCGAGGCGCCGCCGAGCGGCCAGATCACCCGCCCCAACCCGCTCCAGTTCGCGCGCGGCGTCGCCGCGCCCGACATCGAGCCCGGCGTCCCCGCCGAGGCGCTCCTGGCACACGGCGCGGACGTCCTCCCCGACGCCCGCTACCGCTTCGCGATCAGCGGTATCAACGACGCCGGCGAGGCGATCGCCTACACCGGCGCGTCCGTCCTCCCCGTCTGGAACAACTACCAGCGGGTACCCGTCCTCGAGGATGGAGAGCTGACCGCCCTGATCCGCGGCGGCGACGTCCCGTACCTGCTGATCGGCCGCCAACTCGCCCGCACCGGCATCCTCAAGGACATCGAGGCGATCGCCGCGGCCGAGTGCACGCCCGCCACGATCGAGGGCGTCGACAGCGTCCGCTGGGCGGCCTGGGATTGCGTCCCCGGCGCGCAGGCGCGCACCCTCACCCGCTAGCCCACCACCAATTCCCTGGGGTGACGCCCTGCAGCCGCCGCCCCACAACGCGCCCTCTCATACGCGCCGCGGTCGGCCGCACCGTCGTTTCGCGGCACCTCGTCGTCGCGACGGGCTTCGAGACGCGTCCGATTCTTATGTTCTCCACCAGAACGCGCGGCCGCTCGGTCCGTTGTAGGGCGTGAAGGGGACGCCTCCGTCCTCGCAATCGCTCTCACAGGACGAAGGAGAACCCCCAGATGAAGCAATGGCAGAAGTTTGTCGCGTTGCCGGCCGTCGGCATCACAATCCTGTTCTCGGCCGTGGCACCCGCCGTCGCCTCCGCGGACACCGATCTCGCGACCGATCGCCCCGCCGACCGCCAGACGGACCGTGTCCGTGACGGCGTCACCGATCGAGTCACCGACCGCGTCATCGACGGTCGCGTCGAACTCCGCGAGTCGCACACCCTCGAGGCTCGCGGCACCGGCAACGTCGCCCTCGCCGGCCGGATCTCGATGAGCGGCATCGCGCACGGCTACTCCGTGACGATCGTGGACAACGCCGGCGACGCCGAGATCCGCGTCTCCGCCCGCGCCCACCGGCGCAACGACGACGGCACCATGATCTTCCGAGGCCTGAACGGCGAGTTCTCGATCAGCGGCTCGGACGTGGTCATCAAGTTCCACCGTGTCGGCATCCACTTCGATGCGACGGGCAACGGCCGCGTCGCGCTCGACGGTGAGGGCTGGTTCAAGCTCGACGGCGGCCGGCCCCAGCGCTGGGCGGCGCTCTAGCGCGCGGTTCGGCACCGCCCACCCGTCTCTCCGAAGGCTCGCGCTCCCCGGCGCGGGCCTTCGTGCTGCCCGGCTCCGCGCCGACAATCGAAGAGGAGCCCAGCGACCGCAGCACGCGAGGCGTGGATAGCGGACACTGGGTGCGCGCTCCGAATCAGGAAACCGCACCGGCCAGCGTTCACGCGCGGCGGGTGTTCAGCCATCGGCGGTCATAGATGCGGCAGCGATCTATCGCGTTCCTCCTGGCAATCGCGCTGCTTGCGCCGGCCCTCGTGGCGACGCCAGCCAGCGCGGACGACGGCGCCGTCGTCGCGGCGAAGATCGGCGGCACTCTGCCCACCAAGGGCGTCGCGATCGCGATCTGGGAAGGCGGATCGGTCGAGACGCTCGGCATCGAGCAACCGCAGGTTGCGTCGATCTGGGTCAGCCAGAACGGCGTTCTCGTCGGCTACCTCGTCGGCGCGCCAACCTTCGTCAACGCGAGCTTCCTCGCCCAGTTCCCGCAGGGGACGCTCCAGGCCGGAACAGCGGTGCTGGCCGTCGTCGGCGCCCCTATCGCCATGCCCGTCCCTGTCCCGGCCACCGGCTACGCGGCGGCCACCTGGGAGGCGTTCGTTGACACGCTGTTGCGGCCCAACTTCCAGGTCACCACCTGCCCCGGCTGCTGGCCCGAATATGCAGGCAGCAACATCGGCGTCACGATCCGCTGGCCGGAGGCGAAGATGCTGGAGGTCTACGTCTACTCCGGCACCGCCGCGGATATCGCCACCGTCGAAACCGAACTGAACGCGTTCACCAGCCGGCTCGACATTCCCTGGCGCTACGCCGCCTCTCCCGCCGTCGCGAACGTTCACCTCTTCATGGGCTTCGACCGCAACAATGTCCCGGCGACATTCCCAAGCTGGGCGCTCGACAACCTTCAGGCACAGCAGCAGGTCCCCAGTTGGAGCGCCTACACCAGCACCAGCTACTTCTACACCGTCGGCCCCAACGGCACCGACCCGGCCGACCGCTTCGAGATCGATGACGCCGCGATCTTCGTTCCCTACAACCAGGCGAACGGCACGACGATCTCCCGACCGCTGCTGGACACCAACATTCGCCACGAACTCGTCCACGCGATTGGTTGGTCGGATCATTGGAGCGTCTCCGGACGGCTGATGTCGCCGGTCGCCTTCGCTGAACAGGAACTCAGCCCGCTGGAATGGGACATGCTGGAACTGCTCTACGACGACCTGGTCCAGCCCGGCATGTACGAGCAGCAGCTGCTGGCAACGATCGCCATCCTCAACTAGCCCGCGCGCAACTTCCCGGGAACGCGGCGCGCCGAGGCGGACCGAGGCCAGGTCGATCGACGCCTTCCGAGGCGTTGCCAGTCGGGTGCAATCCCGGCGACACTGACTACGCGCAGCGAAACCCTCCCCGCCGACGCGCGAACGGAGCTCGCCCATGCCTCACGAAGTCGTCCTGATCCGTCACGGCCAGAGCCAGTGGAACCTCGAGAACCGCTTCGCCGGCTGGGTCGATGTCGAGCTGTCCGACACCGGGCGCACCGAAGCCCACGAGGCTGGTCGCCAGCTCCACGAGGCGGGCTACGAGTTCGATGTCGCATTCACCTCCTACCTGAAGCGCGCCATCCACACGCTCTGGATCGTCCTCGACGAACTGGATCAGGCGTGGATCCCGGTCGAACGATCGTGGCGGCTCAACGAGCGTCACTACGGTGCGCTCGCCGGCCTCAACAAGGTGGAGACCGCGGAACAGCACGGCGACGAGCAGGTCTTCATCTGGCGTCGCAGCTTCGACATTCCGCCGCCGGCCCTCGACGAAAGCGACCCCGCGCACCCGCGCTTCGACCGCCGCTACGCCACCGTCGGACTGCCCGAGGCCACCCCCGGCAGCGAGGCCCTGAAGCAGACGCAGGAGCGCGTGCTTCCTTACTGGAACGAGGTGATCTCCCCCTGCGTCCAGGCCGGTGACCGCACCCTGATCGCCGCGCACGGCAACAGCATCCGCGCGCTGGTGATGCACCTCGACGGGATCTCCCAGGACGAGATCGCCGACGTCAACATCCCCACCGGCATGCCACTGATCTACGAGTTTGACGACGACATGAAGGTCCTCGGGCACCGCTACCTCGGCGGCGAAGAGGCGGCGGCGGCGGCCGCCGCCGCGGTCGCCGCGCAAGCCAGCCGCCAGTAGCCGCCGGCTCCACGTCGGCACTCGGACAAGACAACGGCCCCGCTCACGCGGGGCCGTTTCACATCGAGGCGCGAAGCGTCACCGAGGGTCGAAGACCCCTAGACGGCGGCGGGCGCCGCCGGCGCCGCGGCGAGGGCCTCGGCGGCCTCGTTCAACAGCGTCTCGGTCTCGTTCCAGTCGATGCAGGCGTCGGTGACCGACACGCCGTAGCGCAGTTCACCGCCGTCGATCGGCTGGTTCCCGGCAAAGAGGTGGCTTTCAAGCATCAGCCCGACGACCCCATCGCTCCCGGCGCGGCGCTGCTCGATCACGTCGCGGAACGCGACCGACTGGCGCGTGTGGTCCTTCGCGGAGTTGGCGTGCGAGCAATCCACCATCACCAGCGGTCGCGACCCCGAGGCCCGTAGCTCCTCGAGCGCCCCGGCGACGGAAGCCGAGTCGAAGTTCGTCTGGCCGGTGCCGCCGCGCAGCACCAGGTGGCCATAGGGGTTGCCGGTTGTGTTGATGACGCAGGTCCGACCGTCCCGGTCGATACCCAGAAATGCGTGTGGCGCTCGCGCAGCAACCATCGCGTCCACCGCGACCTGGGAGTTGCCGTCCGTGCGGTTCTTGAAGCCAACCGGCATCGAGAGGCCACTCGCCATCTGGCGATGCGTCTGGCTCTCCGTCGTGCGCGCGCCAATCGCGGTCCAGGAAACGAGGTCCGCGAGGTACTGCGGCACGATCGGATCGAGGAACTCGGTACCCGCCGGCAGCCCCATCGCGGTCACATCGAGCAACAGCTTGCGGGCGCGGCGCAGGCCATCGTTGATGTCGAAGGTGCCGTCCAGGTTCGGGTCGTAGACCAGCCCCTTCCACCCAACGGTGGTGCGTGGCTTCTCGAAGTAGACGCGCATCACCACTAGCAGGTGGTCCTGGACCTGCTCGGACAGGCGGGCGAGTCGCTCGGCGTACTCCATCGTGGAGCGCTCGTCATGGATCGAGCAGGGCCCGACCACGACCATCAAGCGCGGATCGTCCTGGCGCAGCACCGCCTCGATCTGGGCGCGCCCTCGGGAGACGGACGCCCGGTGGACGTCGGTCGTGGGTAGCTCCGCCGCCAGTTGCGCGGGCGAGGCCAATGGCACGGTGCTGGCGATGTGGAGATCGCCAGTTTCCTGGCTGGTGGACGTCATCTGATCAGGCATAGGGGAACCGGTCCTGCTCCGACGCTTGCATGGGGCGCCGGTTCTCCCGCGCAAACGCGGGTATTGGGGGGTGATCCAGTCTAGCGATCTGCAATCGCACCCGCATCTGGGGCCGATCGACCACCGATCGCGGTCTCAGCCGCGAGACAACAGTCTCGCCCGGGGCGCTGTCGTTACGTTAAGAGAGCGCCCGGGCGGTGGTGAAGGTTACCCCCGCGTGCCGCCACGGCTGCCCCGCGACCCTCGAGGTCACTACCGCACTCGAGGTCGCTGGCGGTCATTCGCCGCCTTCGTCGTCCGGGAACTCGTCCGCCCACAGTGGCGACGACTTCTTAAGGAAGCGCATCTGCGTCGTGGTCTTCGCGATCAGCGTGCCGTCCGGCTCCAGCAGCCGCGCCTCGTACCAGGCGTACTCCGACCGCTTCGAGGACCCCACCGCCACCAGCTCGCTCTGACTCACGTAGTCGTGATCGAGGAACACCGGTCCCTTGACGTGCTTCACCTCCTGCGCGCCCAGCATCCCAACGATGCCCTCGCTGCTGAGGTTGAGCTGCCCCGAGGATCGACCGGCCGCCGTCGGCACGTTCGCCGGGTTCGCGATCGGACCGCCCCACGGCGACGCCGTGCGGAACCACGCCTCCGGTGCGATCGGGCCGCTCGGCTCTTTCGCCAGCTCGACGCTGTCGATGCGGACCGGGATCTGATCGGTCATCGTGCCGATCACGTGATTCGCCAGGATCCGTACCTCATCGGCGCCGCCCGTGTTGAGGATCATCTGCGCCGTCAGCGAGCCGCCGGCCGGATCGCCAATCTCGGCGGTCCCGTTCACCAGGTGCATGCCGTCCGATTCGCGCTCCACCCAGATCTGGACGCGTTCGGCCTTGCCGCCCAGCTCCGGCTCCTGCAGACCGATCCGCACGGTGTCGCCGTGCATCGTCGGCTTGATGAACATCGAGGCGACCCCGCCCCGCTCGAACCACTCCTGGCCGAACCCGGCCAGCAGCACGCGCGGCATCTGCGCGATGTGCACCACGCCGCGGACCACGCCGCCCTGGAAGCCGACCTTCTTCGCAACCTCGTCGTTCTGGACCGCGCCAGCCTGCTTCGCCCAGTAGTTCTCCACCATCCGGAATGGCGTGAACAGCGCGCCCTCGTCCTCGATGATTTCGCCAACGTCGTATTCGGTGTGCATGGCATCTCCCTCGATATACGCGACGCGCATCGTACTCATCGCGGGCGTGTTGGGGGAGGAAGGCACGCGCCGGCTCGCTGGCGGCCAGTCTTGGGGGGTGTCCCCATGACGTTGTCAAGCGGCGACGGCGGTGCGATCGGCGTGGTGCGGGTCATACGCGGTCGCGGTGCTGAGCATGGCGAGGATGACATCGCAGCGGCGACGGGCAAGACAGATCACGGCGGCGTTGTGCTTCTTGCCCTGGAGGCGCTTGCGGTCGTAGAAGGCCTTCGAAGCGGGATGGCGCAACGAGCAGAAGGCCGCGAGGAAGAGCGCGTTCTTGAGCCGATGGTTGCCGCGCCGGCTGCGCTTCTCGCCACGGATGCTCGTGCCCGACTGACGCGTGACTGGCGCCAGGCCGGCGTAGCTGGCGAGCTGAGCGCCGCTGGCGAAGCGGGTTCCGTCACCGACTTCGACGAGGATCTTGGCGCCCAGCCTTGGCCCCACGCCGGGCAGCGAGATCAGGATCGGTCCCAGCGGATGGCTACGAAAGACCGCCTCAATCTCGCTCGCCAGCCGGTCCCTCCGTTCGTCGAGCCGGTCCAGTTCACTCGCCAGTTCCGCGACGATCGTCCCGAGCCGTGGCTCCGCCGGCACAGTGATCGTCTGAGCGTTCAGCACGACGACGACGTCGTCGGCCAGGCGTTCGGCGATTCGAGGCGCGCGCTGTCGGAGCAGGCGCAGGACGCGCCCGCGGCCGGCCTCGCGCAGGGCGGAGGGTGTCGGGTAGCGCTTGAGCAGCGCGCGCACCGCTGGATGGTCGAGGCGCGGCCCGAGGAGCGCCTCCAGCGGCGGATGCAGGCTCGTGAGCAGGTCACGCAGCCTGTTCACGACCCGCACCCGGTCATCGGCGAGGTCATCGTCGTATCCGGAGAGCAGGCGCAGCTCCTCGAGTCTCTCGTCTGTGACCTCGAGCCAGCGCAGATTGCCCGGGTGGGTGCGGGCGAAGTCGGCCAGCACGAAGCTGTCGCGGACATCGGTCTTGGCCTCGCCCGGATAGAGGTCGGCCGCCCGCCGCATCACCAGCCCCGGCACGTACGCCACGGGGACGCCGTGCTGCCGGCAGACGGCGAGGGTCAATGCCGCGATCGATCCCGGCTGGTCGAGCACCAGGGCCGCCGGGCCGTGCTCGGCTGCGAAGCGCAGCAGGGCCTCAAGCGCCGCCTGGTCATTACGGGCCGCTCGTGTGGAGAGTACTTCTCCGTTTCGGTCGATCAGCGTGGCGTGGTGCGCCGTCTTCCCGACATCGAGCCCGATGAACACCTCAATCTGCGCTTCCGGCCTCATGCCGCCTCCGCTCGAGACCGTGCGCGTCCGACATCCGGTCGGGTGCCTCAGCCGACATCCACCTTACGAACGAGCGCTCGCGGCGCCGGTCCCCATCAGCGGTCCATGGCACCCAGCATCGCCGGTGGCAACACCCCCCAGGTCCTCGAACGAACAGGGGGCAATGAGCCATGCCGGCGCTGCCGGATCTGACCCCCAGCCACGGTCCAGCCGGCGATCGCGAACAAGGTAAGGGGCGGGGCCTACCCGCTGGCGGCCTCCGCGTGCTCGCCACCCTCGTGAGCGTCATTGCCCTCGGCGGTGGCGACCGCGAAACGCTCGATCGGCCGCCCGGCAGTGCGCAGCAGGAACGCCGAGGCCCCGGCGAGGATGACGATCGAGGCGGTGACAAACACCGCACGTGTCCCGATCTGGTCGTTCACGACGCCCGTCAGCATCGACCCCAGCAGGATGCCCGAGCCGAACGAGGTCGATTGCAGGCTCATCACCGTCGCCATGCCGAGCCCTCGGCCGATGTCCACCTGCAGCGCCTGGGTGGCCACCTGAGAGATCGAGCTGCCGACGCCCACGCCGAGCATGAAGCCGAGGATGATCATCCAGTACGCGCCGACCACCGCGGCGAGCAGGTAGCCGGCGGCGACGAGGACGGCGCCGACCACAATCAGATAGCGGCGGTTGAAGCGGTCGGCGAGCAGCCCGGAGAGGGGTTGCATTGCGCCGCCGGTGACCTGCTGCACCGCGAGCACCGCGCCGACCATCGTCGCGGTGGCGGCGAGTTCGTTCTCGAGGAAGATGGCGACGAAGGTGAAGCTCGCGCCCATGGCGAACGAGAGCGAGGTGCCGACGAGGTAGAGCGCCTGTACGTAGGGATGGCGGAGGATCGTCCCCCAGGGGACCTGCGGCGGCGAGTTCGCGTCGCCGCGGCGCGCGCGGTGCGAGCGGGGCAACGCGAAGGCGACGAACACCGTCGCCGCCGCGAACATCAGCGCCATGCTGACGAAGACCGTCTGGATGTCCCACTGGTCCCGGATCACGCCGGCCAGCAGCGGACCGATCCCGAAGCCGACCGACATGAACACGCCGAAGGTGCCCATGTAGCGGCCTTCGCGGCCGGAAGGCGCGAGGTCGCCGATGTAGGCCTGCGACAGCGAGAAGATCACCGCGGATCCGATGCCGGAGAACGCGCGGAAGGCGATCGTCCAGTACACGGTGTCCGTGTAGTACCAACCCAGCGCCGTGACCACGTATGAGGCGAGCCCCGCGACGATGAAGATCTTCCGACCGTAGCGATCGGCCAATCGCCCGCTGAAGGGGCTGATCATGAGCTGGGTGATCGCGAAGCTGGAGAACGCCAGCCCGATCTCCGCTCCGGAGGCGCCCTGTGACTCCGCGTAGACCGGCAGGATCGGCGTCACCATGCCGATGCCCATGGTGGCCGCGAACATCGCGAAGGCGAGCGTGAGGAACGGCCGGGTCAGCACTGGGTCCTACCTCGAGCTGGATCGATCCGTGCGAGCGGCCTCGATCGATCCGAAACGGCGATTGCCTTGGCCAACAAAAAGCCCGCCGACGGCGGGCTGTTCAGCGCTCGTCGTCGGCCCGGTTGGGGGCCGAGCTGGTTACCAGCTCGACTTCTTCACGCCCGGGAGCAGTCCCTGGTTCGCGAGTTCGCGGAAGACGATCCGCGAGACACCGAAGCGGCGCATGAATGCACGAGGACGGCCCGTGACGCCGCAGCGGTTGACGTAGCGGGTGGCGCTGGCGTCGCGGGGCATCTTGCCCAGCTTGGCGTACGCGGCGAGCTTGTCGTCCGGCGACGCGACCGGATCGTGCGTGACCTTCACCAGCTCGGCGCGCTTCTCGGCGTAGCGCTCCACGAGCACTGCCCGACGGGCGTTCTTCGCGAGCTTGGACTTCTTGGCCATCTGTGACTCTCTGCTGTTCGGGAAACGCGACGAACCTGCCGCCGACGCGAATATTGAGTATGGCCGTCGATCCCGGCTCCGGCAACCGGCAAACCCGCATCCGCGGCGGTCCCGTGGCCGGAAACCGCCACGCGTGCTCAGGCAGCGGGGGCAACCGGCTCTTGACCTGACATCCGTCCCGTACGATTCGGCCAGTCCGAGCCGCAGGCTCACGCGCCGCCCAGCCCGCGTGACCGCATCGCCGATCAAGGCGAACCCAGCATCGACCATGGAGGTCAACGTGGCATCTGGCCCGCTGAACGGCGTGCGCGTCCTCGATTTCACCCAGATTATCGCCGGCCCCCTCTCCTGCCAGCTCCTCGCGGACCTGGGTGCGGACGTGATCAAGATCGAACCGCCGCACGGGGAGCCGTGGCGGCTGACGCAGCAGTTTCTGCCGATGGAGTCGAAGACCTACCAGGGCCTCAACCGCGGCAAGCGCTCGCTCGCGATCGACCTCGGCCACCCGGACGCGCGCCAGGTGGTCTACAAGCTGCTCGAAGAGATCGATGTCATGGTGATCAACTACCGCCCGGACGTGCCCGCCAAGCTGGGTTTGGACTACGAAGCGGTGCGCGCGATCAAGCCAGACATCATCTACGCGGACAACACCGCGTTCGGCCGCGAAGGTCCGTGGGCGAACCGGCCCGGCTACGACATCGTCGTGCAGGCGGCTTCTGGCCTGATGGCGGGGCTCGGCAAGCTGGACGAGCGGGGCAGCCCCAAGGTTGGCGGCGCGTACGCCGACTACACCACCGGCTACTCGCTTGCCCTCGGCATCTGCGCGGCGCTGTTCCATCGCGCGCAGACGGGCGAGGGGCAGATGCTGGAGACGTCGCTGCTGATCAACGCGCTGACGATCCAGGGCACCTCGATGTCGCTCCCGGCGGCGGACGCGGCGACGCGCGGGCGGCTGCTTGCCGACCTCGAAACACGCGAAGCCGACGGCGTCGACTACGCGGAGTTCGTGCGTCAGCACGAACGCACGCCGCAGATCTACTACCGCGCGTTCGCGACGAAGGACGGCGCGATCGCGATCGGCGCGCTCTCCGCTTCGTTGCGCGCGAAGGTGCGCACCGCGCTGAAGATCGAGCACAACCGCGACGAGCCCGACTACGACCTCTACAACCCCGAGCAGATCATGACCGACGCGGCGATCACCGAGCAGGTCGAGGACATGATCCGCGGAAACACCTCGGAGCACTGGGAGCGGGTCTTCGAGGAGAACGGCGTCCCGGTCAGCAAAGTCCACTTCGTGGAGGAGCTGGCGACGCACCCGCAGGTGACGGCGAACCAGTACATGGTCGACCTGGATCACGAACTGTCCGGCCCGCAGCAGATGGCTGCGCCGCCGTGGAAGATGAGCGTCACGCCACCGGCCGCGCAGGGCGCCGCACCGACCCTGGGCCGAGACACGGACGCCGTACTGGAAGCCGCCGGCTACTCCGCCGAGGCGATCGCGCAACTGCGCGCCGCCGGCGCGATCCGCTAGCGCCGCACGCCCTTCCCGAGGGCACGCGACCGGTTGGGACTCATCCGCCGTGGAGTGATCGGGGTACAGCCGCCGCCACTCAGGGTTCGAGCGGGACGGCGATGCTGCCTGCCGCTGGCGCGTCGCTCACCGCGCCATCGGCGCCCACGGCGTAGACGCGGTACGAGTAGCTGCCGCCAGGCACGACCGTCGTGTCGTCGAAATCGCCGACGCTGAGCGTGGCGATGAGGGTGAACGGGCCGCCGTCGGAGCGGAGCAGGCGATACGAGGTCGCGCCCGCCACCGCAGCCCACTCCAACTCCACGGCGGCGTCATCGCCGACCGCGAGCACGAGGGGATCCGGCGCCGAGTGTCCGATCACGCCGGCGCTGATCACCTGTCCGGGGCCACCGGCGATCTGAAGCCCGGCAGCCCCGGCAACCACACCCGCGGCAACCACTGCCAGCGCTACGGCGCCGAAGAACAGACGCATCACTGCACCTCCGGCACTGCCGCCCGGCTGCTCGGCCGTTCGCCGCGGACGGTTTCGTACTCGTAGATCTCGTCACCGTCGGGCACGAAGTAGCGGGTCCCGCGATGACCCCGCTCGGAGAGGATCAACCCGCCGGAGCGGTCGGCGACCCGCGCCAGATCCTGGATCGAGGCGAGCTGGATCGTGTCACGTGGGTGCGCGCTGCCGCTGGTGGCGACGGCCACCAGCCGCGAGCGGTATCGCTGGCGGATGTGGGAGTCCTCGTCGCTGCCGATTCCCAACTGGAGCATCGCTCCGGCGATGGCCACGGCGGCGATTGAGAGCGCCAGACCAGCCGTCGCGATCTGACGGGCCTCCGACACGCTGCCCTGGAATCCGGCGTAGCTGATCCGCTCCTGGGAGGTGACGTCCTGTCCGATGATGCGCGATTCACCGCGCACCAGACGCGCATCGGTCGCGACCTGAGTCGAGTTATAGGCGAATGTGAAGACGGGGCTGAAGACCTCTCGGATCGACTCGACACCGATCGGGCCGCTCAGCTCAATCGTCGGGACCACGCGGAGCAGATACTGAGGCGGGACGATCCCGGTTTCCTCTTCGATCCGCTCGACGAGCGCGGCGATGCCACGAAGATTGACGGTCCCGATCGCGTCCACGGTCGGACCGCTGAACTCCTGCGTGCCGATCAAGGGGCGGACCTGGATCCACCCGTCGCGCCCGGACTGTATCTCGAGGGTGGCGCTGACCGTCCCCGCGAGCGCCTGCGGATCGACCGCCGGATCGGCGAACGCCGCGCTGACCAGCTCGTAGTGAATGCCGATCTCGAGGTCGCTGGCGAGGCGGGTCGAGAAGCTGTCGACGGTCGCGGTCGAGCCGACGCCCTGGAAGGCCGCCGTGTCGAGCGCGGGGCCGCGCGGGAGGAACACTCCGCCCGGGTACAGCGACGAACGCGCCATCGTGACCTCGTAGTGCATCGAGGCTTCCTGCTGGTACTGGAGGCGCTCGACGTACTCGCTGCTCTCCGTGCTCCGCCGGAACGAGGTGAACGCGAGCATCGCGAACACGACGATCAGCACCGCACCGAGGCTCACGACGCCCATCAGCGCCATCGGCACCGTGCCGCGCCATTCCCGTCGCCAATCGCGCCGCCAATCGCGCCGCCAGCCACCGCGCTGGTCGCCGTCCGCGCGGCGATCGACGGCAGGGGCGCCCGATCGTTCCTGAGAATCACGCATTGTTCTGCTCCGTCTCCGGCGTCGCCGCCGCAGTTCCGTCCCGCCGACTCCGGCCGCGAGCGCCATCCCCATCGCCAACAGCCCGAAGTTGAATGGCTCCCGTAGCTTCTGGAGCCAACCGCCGGCATTCGGGAGATGCAGCCAGAGTCTCCCGGCGATCTGATCGCCGGTCGAGCGCCGTGGCGATCACCACATTGAAATCGGGGATGCTGACCGAACCGGGTCCAACGTGAGACGGCGGCAACGCAATGACGTTCCCCGAAAAATCTCCGGCAGCACAGGCGAGGCCGCCCGGAGCTGCCGGAGTCAGGCCATCGATGCTTACGGAGCCGCCGGTAATTGCCAGCGTGAAATCCCCCGAGTTCTTAATTCGTCCGGTAGCGACGGTCGCCGTTTGCCCGTTTGGTCCGATCGAACCGCTGGGGAAGATGAGGACAATCATGCCGTTCGCCCCCACACTCGCGGTGTCAATCGCACCGCCGTTCGCGCTCCATGCGAACGCCGCACCGACCAAGGACGCCCCGACGGACGCCAGAAGAAACATGGAAGCGAAGACCGCGCGAAGCGTCGCCGACCGACTCACTTCCAAGCCTCTCCTACGTCGTTGCGTTGATGGTCACGGTGTAATCGACCGTGTCCCCCTGGCAATCTGCAGCGGCTCCGGCACCGGTAAGGACATTGACGTCGAACCCGCCGCCGCTGGCGGTCGGTGCCACTGCTGAAGCATCAGTCACGGTGACTGATCCGGCGAAATCTCCGAGGACGCAAGTGCCCGGACCATTCGGTGCGTTACTCGTCAACGCATCGATGGCGACGGATCCGCTGCTGATCGATACAGGGAAACTTCCTCCGTTGGTGATGGAGCCATCGCCAACGAGCACGGAGGTTCCGTTCGGACCGAGCAGGTTCGCGCTCGGGGTGTACTGCACTGAGATCGAGGCGGTACCGACCGTGGCCACCTGTGTGCCGGAACCGGCACTCGCATCCCACGCGTAGACGCCACCGACGATCGCCGCTCCGGTGAGCGCGACACCCATGGTTGTTGCAAAGAGTTTCCGGAGCACAGGTCCATCCTTCCAAGAATGGTGTTCGTCGTCTGATCGCATTCGCAGCCGGGGCGGTCGTTGTCGTCCCCGGGGACTCGAATCTCCCTCGCGTACACCTCCGTCCGAGGTGCGAGGTTTGCGAGGCGCGCGTTAACGAACACGCGGGCTCGGACCCGTAAGAGGTCGCGAACCCGCGTACAATCTGTGATTGCACTGGGGGCGGGCTGACGCACCCCTCGCACCGGCCTCGACGTGGTTGCTGCCACGTCGGGGCCTTCTTGTGTATTGCTCGTCGAACTGGTCGTCCCAGACGGTATCGAGGTCGCACGCCGACCGAGATTGGTGCACGCCGGTGACCGTCGGGAGGTGTTTCCCCTCCGACTCGCATCCGTGCTGGTTGCCGAGTCCCCCCGCCAGGAAGGACCGGTCCGCGGGATCCATCCCCGGACCGTCGGCCCCCGCGCGGAGCGGGGGTCGCGGTGAACATACTCCTTCCACGGTGTGGAATGGGTGAGGTTATGTCCATTCGCTAAAGAGCTTTTTCACAACCTAGACAGACTCGGAGCGAAGCTCCGCGGGGGCCGAGGCGCGACTCCGTGCCCGGCGTGACGGCCTGACGCGGATCTCCCGCGAATCGGGCGCTACTCGGAGGCGTGCCACTCCAGCGAGCTGTCGCGTCGCGAGTCGAGGGTGCGGCGGGTGACCCACGAGCGGTAGGCGAAGAGGCCGCGTAGCGGGATGGTGGAGAAGAGCAGGCGCGTGAGCAGGCCGCGCCACCCCGCCGGGTGGGCGTACCAGATCTCGTCGGTCACCTCGGTGCGATCGGGCGCGAGTGCGCGGTAGTAATGGCGGTGCACCCAGCGCGCCATCGGGCCGCGCTCCTGGGTATCGGTGAAGCCATTCGGGCCGAGGTCGCTGTGGACGGCACGCCAGTGGATCGGCGGACCGACCCACATCGTGAAGTCGCTGACCGAGCCTTCGGCGAGCGGATCCATGCGGTGCACGCGGATGATCGTCGGCGGCGGGGTCAAGCGGAGCAGCGCCCGAGGATCGGCGTGGAAGCGGGCGACCACCTCGAGCGGGGCGCGCACGGTGAAGTGCGATCGGAACGAGGGCGGGCCGTTCCCGCTGCGATCCTCGTCGTCAGCGCCGTCGCCGCCGCGGCTGCGCCGCGCGACCGCCGCCCAGAGTGTGCCGACGGCGGCGAGTCCGCCGGCGAGTGCAACCCCTCGAACGCGCATGGTCCACCTCCCGAAGCTGGGCCTGGCCCAGAGCCTACCGCGCCGCGCGCCGGTCCGGCGTCCGTCCGGCGGCGCTCGCCCGCCCTCGATGGCGCTTGCCCGCCCTCGATGGCACTTGCGCGGATCAGCGCGAGGGGTGCCGCGGAGACGCCGCCCGCAACATGCCGAGGAACGGCCCTCGGCCGTAGAGCACGGCGACCACGGCCTCCAGCGCCAGCGTGAACGAGATCGCGCCGGCGCCCACCGCCGCCCCTGACCAGTCGGTCAGCCGAAGTACCAGCACCACATAGAGAACCAGCCCGAGCAGGCGCCAGGCGTTCACCCAGACCAGCGCTCGAGTGCGCTTCGTGTGCAACAGCACTGCGGCGTAGAGCTGCTCCACGGTGAGCAGCGGCGGCAGGAACGAGAGCACGCGCAGGCCCACCACCGACAGATCGAACAGCCGACCGGACGCGCCGAGCATGTCGGCGATCACCAGCTCCGTCAGCGGCGGCACCCAGGCCACGAGCAACCCGCCGATCATCGCGACGAAGCCCACGATGACGGCGAAGCGCCGGATGCCGCGAGGATCGTCGCCGCGGCTGAACTGCGAGAGCACTGTCGGTTGCACGCCGCCGGCGATCAGCGTGACGAAGGTGAAGACGCTCATCGCGAGCGGGAAGGCGGCCAGCGAGACGTCCGCCTCAGGCGCGCGCGCGATCGTCGCGGTGATTAGCGGCGTGCTGACGGCGGGGAGGAACGCAGCGAATAGCAGCGGCGTGAAGAACACCAGCAGGGCGCGCTGGCTGGGCGCCTCGATCGACACGAGGCGATCCGATCCGAGGCCGCCCGCCAGCACCGACAGCCCTGCGACCTCGAGGGCCGCGCCGACGCTGACGGCGATCGCGGCGACCGGCGCGCCATCGACGCCGAGCGCGAGCAGTACCGAGGCGGTGGCGAGCACCGCCGTGGCGCCGCCGACGGTGCCGGCCCAGACCACCCTCGGACGTTCCGAGCGGAGCGCGATTCCGTAGAGGTGCATGCGCGCGACGGTCAGCGCGGGGAACGGGATCAGCGCGATGAGCGACACCGCCGCCTCGTCGCGGATGTTGCCCTCGGTGGCGAACAAGCGGCCGAGCACCAGGCCGGACAGCGGCGTGAGCGCCACCAACAGCGCGACCGCACTGACCGCCACGACAAACACAGCGACGAAGCGGCGCAACGCCAACAGCGACGACCGGCCCTCGAGGAACACGAGCGTCAGGTGCTGGATACGGAGCTGCGGCACCGCGATCAACCCGCTGATGCCCAGCGCAACGGCGAAGCCGCCAATCGCCGCTTCCGGATCGGAGGTGCGTGCGAGCAGCGCGTTCAACACCGGCGCCAGCAGTTGCGCGATGCCCAGGTTCAGCGCCGAAGGGAGCAGCAGCGAGATCGCGCGCACCGGCACCCGCGCCGTCGCCGGTGCGGGAGGTGCTCCCGGGTCGCCGGGCTTACGCGCTGCACCAGCGTCGTCCATGTCGCTCCTCGGACAGTCCACGGGACCGGCGGATGATGCGCGTGTCATCCTCCGGTGATCGGCGATTCGCGCCTGTCCCGGGGTTACGCTGTTGCACGATGCCGGACCGCCCACGCTCGCGCGAACGCGCGCCGATATTCGCCACCACCCGGCCTCGACCCGAGCCGGGGTTGCCCGCGCCGATCGGTGGGTCGCTGGTCCGTGCCGCGTGAAGACCCCAGGCGTGACAGCGGCACCGGCAAGCCGGCGTTGGCGCACCGCGATCCTTGTCCAGCTCTTCCTCGGCGGCTTCATCCTCGCCGCCTTCCTCTGGCGCGTCGATGTCGTCGGCGCCGTCCGCAACCTGCCGGAGCTCCAACTGAAGTGGGCGCTCGCTGGCACGCTCACCTTCTCGCTGTCGAAGTTCGTGCACGCCTACCGCTGGCGCTGGTTCCTCCGCCACCGCAAGGGGATCCCGTTCCGCCGCCTCTTTGAGCTGTTCCTGGTGTCCAACCTCGCGAACGCGATCGTGCCGTTGCGGGCCGGCGATCTGCTGCGCGTCGAGCTGCCCAGCCGCCGTTACGGCGTTCCGCGCGCGGAGATGGCGAGCAGCGTCTTCCTCGTCGAGTCGCTGCTCGATGGCGTCGCGTTCGTGCTGCTTGCGTTCGGCGGGCTGCTGATCTTCGATCTCCCCACCTCGCTGCGACCGGGGGTCGGTGCGCTGGCAGCGGTCGTGCTGCTCGTCGCCTCCGTCTCGATCCGCGCCGCCCGCCGAGGGAATAGCTGGTCCGTCGACAACAGCGTCTGGCGGCTACTGGTCCCGCGACGGGCACGCCCGCACGTGAACCGCTGGCTCGGTCAGTGGGTGACCGGCATGACGGCGCTCAGCGACTGGCGCAGCGCCGTGATCGCCGTCGCCCTCTCTGTCTTTGCCTGGCTGCTGGAGGTTGGCGTCTGGTGGTACATGGGCAAGGCCTTCGGCATCGAGCTCGCCTTCTCCGAGGCGCTGACCGTGATGATCGCCGCCAACATGGCGCAGGCGATCCCGCTCACCCCCTGGAGCATCGGCCCCTACGAGGTCGCCGTGACCGAGGTGCTGGTGCTGCTCGGATCGACCCGCCTCGATGCTTCCAGTTACGCGATTGGCTCCCGCCTGCTGCTGATGGTCTGGATCGGCGCGACCGGGCTGGTCGCGATGTGGTCGCTCGACCTGAAGATGCGTGACCTCTTCGGCTACAGCGAACGCGCTGCCGAGGAGCTGACCGAGATCGTGGTCGAAGCCGTCGACGGAACGGAACCGGAGCCGTGACCGCGGACCCCCGCATCCGCCTGATCCGCGACGACATCACGACCCTGGAGGTCGACGCGATCGTCAACGCCGCGAATGCCGAGCTGCGTGGCGGCGGCGGCGTGGACGGCGCGATCCACGCGGCGGCAGGCCCCGCACTCCTCGATGCCTGTCGCGACCTCGGTGGCTGCCCGCCGGGCGAGGCGCGTGCGACCGCGGGCTACGCGCTGCCGGCGGCGCTGATCATTCACACCGTCGGACCGATCTGGCGTGGCGGCGACAACGGCGAGGACGCGACGCTCGTCGCTTGCTACCGCAACTCGCTCGCGCTCGCCCTCGAACTGGGGGCGCGCACGATCGCGTTCCCCTCGATCAGCACGGGCCTCTACGGCTTCCCGATCCGCCGCGCCGCCGCGATCGCCCTCGCAGCGATCCGCGAGGTCCTCGAGGTGAACGCCAACATCGACGAGGTCACGCTGGTCTGCTTCAACGCGGCAAACCACGAGGCCTACGCGGAGCTGCTGGCGCAGGCGGGCAAGCCGAAGAAGCGCTAGTCGATCGCGACCGGCTGCAGCCGTTCGAGCACGTCGCGCGCCACGATCTCTTTCCAGCCGCGCGCACCGCGCACGGCCTTCGCTCCCGGGTTGCCCGGGAGGCGGTGGATCACGACCGTCGAAATCGGCAAGCCGAGCTTGAGCACGCCTCGAAGCTGCGTCACCAGCTCGTCGGTGCCGCCGCTCACCGCGAAGGCCGCGGCGGCTTCGTCGCTCAGGAAGTCGACGACCTTACCGGCGGCGGCCAGGTCCTCGGCGTGGTGGAAGTCCGGCCAGACGCGGTCCCGCAACGACTTCACGTCCGGTCCGCCCCATTCGAGGCCGGCGCCCTCGAACAGCATCGGCGAGTACTCGTAGAAACCCGCCGCGATCGCGCGTCCGACGCGTGCCGCATAGGCGTGATCGTTGGTCAGCAGCGTGTGCAGTACCACGCCGATCTGCACGTCCGAAGAGTCACGACCGACCTCGCGGGCCCCGGCGTGCACGGCCTCCACGGCCGCGCGCAGGTTCGCCTCGTGGCGGCCGACGCGGATGAAGACGCCGTCGGCGACGCGGCCGGCCATGCGCAACGTGCGCGGCCCGCCGGCGGCGATCCAGACGGGGACGCGGCGGGCGTGCCGCAACCGTGCGGGCTGGCGTGCCCCGGTATCGACGTTCTCGCCGGAGAGGAGCTGGCGCGCAAGCTGCGTCGCCTCCTCCAGCTCCACGACCTTCGCCGGGCGCTTGCCCATCAGCCGCACGGAGGTGTCGCCCGATCCCAGCGTCAGCAACGTGCGCCCGCTGGCGACGGCGTCAACGGTCGCGATCGAGGAGGCGAGTACCGCCGGGTGTCGCATCACGGGGTTCTCGATGAACGGACCCAGCTTGATCCGATCGGTTCCCCGCGCCGCGAAGGCCAGCATCACGTACGGGTCCGGCACCAGCAGCGGCGACGACGGGATCAGCGCCAGTTTCCAGCCCTGCTCCTCGCCCTCTCGCACATCGAGCGCGAACGATGCAGGCGAACTGAAGTTCCAGCGATTCAGCCCGAACTGGACCGGTTCGGCCATGGAGAGTCCCTTCCGCCTCGCGAGCCTACACCGTGCGGTGGAGTGAGGTGTGAGGTGCGCCGTTCGGATCTTCCACGCATCCTCGGACGACCGATCACGCAACGCGGCGAGCGGCGGTCGGACGAACGTTGGGTGGAGAAATGGCCCCGCTTCGCCGCATCTGCGTCTTCACCGGATCCAGTCCGGGCCGCCGCGACGACTACCGCATCGCCGCTCAGTCACTCGGCGTGGCGCTGGCCGGCCGCGGGACGGGGCTGGTCTACGGCGGCGCGAACGTAGGGCTGATGGGCATCCTGGCCAACGCCGCCCTGGAGGCCGGCGGCGAGGTGATCGGCGTGCTCCCGGAATCGCTGGTCAGCCACGAGGTCGCCCACCCCGGGCTGACCGAGCTTCACACGGTCGACTGCATGCACGCGCGCAAGGCAATGATGGTGGAGTTGTCGGACGCCTTCGTCGCGATGCCCGGCGGCTTCGGAACGATCGACGAGTTCTTCGAAGTGCTCACGTGGTCACAACTCGGCCTGCACCAGAAGCCGTGCGCGCTCTTCAACATCGCTGGCTACTTCGATCCGCTGCTGGAGTTCATCGACGGCGCGGTCCGCGAGCGCTTCCTCGCCGAATCGCAGCGGGACGCCCTGATCGTCGAGGGCGATGTCCCCGCCCTACTCGCCGCCATCGAGGCGTTCCAGCCCGTCTATGTCGAGAAATGGCTGGACCGCGAGTAGCCCCCGCACCTACCCGCTAGGCGAGCGCCGCTTCCGCGGCCGCGTACCCCGCCGAACGGCCAAACACCGACCCTGACATCAGCCCCGTCCCGCCCGCGTAGTTGTGGTAGAACAACCCGCCGACCAGCTCGCCCGCGGCGTAGAGGCCCGGCATCGGGCGATCCTCCGTATCGAGGACCTGCGCCGTCTTCGCCTCGATGCGGAGGCCGCCGAAGGTGAACGTGACGCCGCAGGTGACGGCGACGCCGAAGTACGGGGGCTGGTTCAGCGGCAGCGCCCAGTTCGACTTCGGCGGATCGATGCCCTCGGTGTGGAGGCCGTCGCGGACGGCCGGGTTGAACTCGCCGGGCTGGCAGGCAGCGTTGTACGCCTCGACGGTGCTGACGAGGCCGTTGACCTCGATCCCGAGGCTGTCGGCGAGCGCCTCGATCGTGTCGCCCTCGCCCTTCGTGATCTCGCGGATGCGGTACTCGTCGCGGAGCATCGCCACGGTCTGCTGATCGAAGAGCTGGAACGCCACGCTGTACGGCTGCTTCAGGATCTCGCGGCCGTATTTCGCGTAGGTGTAGTTGCGGAGGTCCGCCCCCTCGTCCACGAAGCGGTCGCCGTTGATGTTGACGATCAGCCCCAGCGGGTACGAGTGCTTCTGGTAGAGGTCGCCCACCCGCCGGTTGCCCGTCGGCGGCGCATTGAGGTCCCACGCCACGGCGTGCCCGCTCGACCAGTGCCCGTACGGCTGCGCCCCAATCTCGAGGGCCTGGCGAATCACCTCGCCGGTGTTATGTCGCGTTCCGCGTACCTTCGCGAACTCCCAACCCGCCCCGAGGTAGCGCGTCCGCATCTCGACGTTCGCCTCGAAGCCGCCGGCGGCAAGGACGACGGACTTCGCGTGCAGGTCCTCGAGCTGGCCCGTGGTCTGGACGCGGACGCCGGTGACCCGGCCGGTGTGCTCATCGGTGAGCAGCGCCGTCGCCTTCGCGCCGTAGCGGATCTCGATGCCGGCGCGCTCGGCGGCCGCGAACTCCTGTTCCGAGATGCCTTCGCCGCCGCCGACACCCTCGGTGATCATCCCGCCCCAGAAGCGCAGCTTGCCGTCCACCTCGTAGGCCTGGCGGCCGTACATCAGTACCCACTTCATGCCGTGCTGCTCGTGCAGCCAGCGCATCGTGGGGTACGCCTGGGTCACCAGGTGATCGACCATCGCCGGATCGGCCTTGCTCTCCGTCACCCGCATCAGGTCGGAGCGCATCTCCGACTCCGGGTACGAACCCACATCGATGCGTGCCAGCTCCGCCTCCGACAGATCCGGGATCAGCCCCTGGATGTCCTCGATGCCGCGGTACGGGAAGCGGTAGCCGCCGCCGGTGAAGAAGGTGTTGCCGCCGCGCTCGCCGCGTTCGGCCTTTTCGAGGACCACCACCTCGGCGCCGCGCTCGCGCGCCGCCAGTGCGGCGCACATCGCCGCGTTCCCCGCGCCGACCACGATCACATCAGGCATGCCGTCCCCCTCGTACCCGCTTGGTCTCGACGGAGCATAGCGGCGAGCGTGGTGGCGTCGAGGTGCGGTCGAGGCGCCGCCGCGACCATGGCGACCCGCTGTCCCCCTATCATCCCGGCACAGGCCGGACGGAGCGCGAGCTGTCATGAACGGACCGAGCGACGGGAACATCGGCCGCGACGCCGTCGTCGCGCGCGACTGGGGCAGCGCGTTCGCCACACTTGAGGCGGCGGACAGCGCTGGCACCCTGCTCCCGCCAGACCTCGAACGGTTCGCCGTCGTCGCCTACCTGATCGCCGAGGACGACCGCAGCGCGGCGCTCTGGGAGCGCGCGCACCACGGCTACCTCGCGGCGGATGACCCGGGATCCGCTGCGCGCTGTGCGTTCTGGTTAGCGTTCGGGATGGTCCAGCGCGGAGAGCCTGCGCAGGCTGGCGGCTGGTTCGCGCGGACGGAGCGCATCCTCGATCGCTCGGGCGTGGATTCCCCGGTACATGGCTACTTGAAACTCCCCGGCGCGCTGCAACTGCTCGAGGAGCGCAACCCGGCGGAGGCGATCAAGCACTTCGAGGAACTGGCGGCGATCGGCGAACGCTTCGACGATCTGGACCTGGCCACCCTCGGACGGCTTGGTCAGGGGCAGTCGCTGATACGCCTCGGCGAACCGGTACGCGGCGCGGCGTTGCTCGACGAGGCGATGGTCAGCGTCCTCGCCGGCGACGTCGGCCCGGTCGTCGCCGGCATCGTCTACTGCGCGGTGATCGAGGTGTGCCAGGAGCTCTTCGACCTGGCGCGCGCGCAGGAATGGACGCAGGCACTCCACCGCTGGTGCGAGTCGCAGCCGGATCTGGTTCCGTTCCGCGGGAAGTGCCTGCTCTACCGCGCGGAGATCATGCAGTTGCATGGCTCATGGCCGGATGCCGCGGCGGAAACGCAGCGCGCCTTCCAGATCCTCTCCGAACCGCCACGACCCGAAATCGGCGACGCCTACTACCGGCAGGGCGAGCTGCAGCGGCTGATTGGCGCGCTGCCGGCAGCGCAGGAAGCATTCCGCCGTGCCGCCGATCACGGCGTCGATCCGGAGCCGGGTCTCGCGCTGCTGCGGCTCGATCAGGGACGCGGTGACGCGGCGACCACCGCGATCCGCCACGCGCTCAACGAACACCACGTCCCGGCGACCCGCGCTCGCTTGCTGATCGCCGCCGTCGAAATCGCGCTCGCGGCGAATGACTCGGCGCTCGCGACCGTCTCGCTCGAGGAACTCAACGCCCTCGCTGGACAGCTCAGCGCGCCGTTCCTCGAGGCCAGCGCCGCGCAGGCGGCCGGAGCGATCGCGCTCGCCGACGACGATCTGACCGAAGCGAGCACACAGCTCCGGCAGGCGCTGACGATCTGGCTCTCGCTTGGCGCCCCCTACGAGGCCGCGCGCACCCGTGTTCTGCTCGCACGCGTCGCCGACGGCGAGGGCGACACCGAGCGCGCTACCGCCGAGCGGACGGCGGCGCGCGACACCTTCGAACACCTCGGCGCCGCCAACGACCTCGCGCGCCTCGCTGCCGAGGGGGGCACCAGCACGGCGCCGGGCTGGCTGACCCCACGCGAGCTGAAGATCCTCAGCCTCGTCGCCACCGGGATGACGAACCGCGCGATCGCTGAGCACCTGACAATCAGCGATAAGACGGTCGCGCGCCACGTCAGCAACATCTTCGGCAAGCTCGGACTCTCTTCGCGCTCGGCTGCCACGGCCTACGCTTACGAGCACGACCTGCTCTAGCGACTACATCAGATCACCCATACGCGGTCCCGCCGCGAAATGGACAGTTCGATCGAAGTCACGCCCGCCACCCTTCCGTAGCGTTTGATGCAACCCGTCGCGTTCGCGCCGGTCAGCAGTACGGAGCACCGCCATGACGACACCATCCAGTCCAGAGCAGGTTGGCACCGCGATCATCGGCGCCGGGCAGGCGGGCCTGTCGGTCGGCCACCACCTGAAGCAGCGGGGCGCCCCCTTCGTCATCCTCGATGCCAACGAGCGGATCGGCGACGTCTGGCGCAACCGCTGGGACTCACTGCGGCTCTTCACCCCCGCCCGCTTCGATGGGCTCGACGGCATGCCGTTCCCCGCGCCGCGCTTCGAGCTGGTCACGAAGGACGCGATGGCCGATTACCTCGAGAGCTACGCCGCGCACTTCGAGCTGCCGGTGCAAACCGGCCGCCGTGTCGAACGGCTCAGCCGCGATGGCGAGGGCTTCCTGCTCAACCTGGGCGATCGAACCGTGCGCGCCGACCAGGTGGTCGTCGCAATGTCGAACCACCAGAGCCCGCACGTCCCGGCGTTCGCCGCTGGACTCGCGCCGGCGATCACCCAGCTCCATTCCATCGAGTACCGCAATCCCGAACAACTCCAGCCAGGCGGTGTCCTGATCGTCGGCGCCGGCAACTCCGGAGCGGAAATCGCGCGCGAACTCGCCGCCGATCGTCAGGTCTGGCTGTCCGGCCGTGACGTCGGGGAGGTCCCTTTCCGCATCGACGGGTTCCTCGGACGGCGCGTGCTTACGCGGCTGGTGCTGCGCGGCCTCTTCCACCGCGTGCTCACCGTCGGCACGCCGATGGGTCGGCGCATGCGCCCGAAGGTGATCAGCGAGGGCGGCCCGCTGATCCGCGTGAAGAGCCGTGACCTGAAAGCGGCGAGCGTGGAGCGCGTACCGCGCGTCGCCGGGACCGAGGATGGCCAACCGCGGCTGGAGGACGGCCGCGTGCTGGATGCGCCCAACGTCATCTGGTGCACCGGGTTCCACCCCGGCTTCTCATGGATCGATCTGCCCATTCACGGCGAGCACGAACCGAAACACCAGCGCGGCGTCGCCGACGATCAGCCGGGGCTCTATTTCGTCGGCCTGGAGTTCCTGAACGCGATGTCCTCGAACATGGTCCACGGCGTCGGGCGCGATGCCGAGCGCATCGCGTCGCTCGTCGCCGATCGTGCCGCCGCCGGTCCGCGACGCCCGAAGACCGGCGCCACCGCGGCGACCGCTCCCGCGCGCTGAACCCAGGGAGGGGCGTCACCCAACCTCGTCCGCCGCGCTCAGCAATCGAGCGCGGCGAGCGAGACGTTCACGTGGAGCTGCGCGTGTCCGGCGTACTCGTGCGCTTCATCGATGGAGTCCGAGGCGAGGGTGAAGGTGGCCCAGCCAACGATCCGCATCGGGTGGCTGAGCAGGCTCGGCATGGTGTTGTGGTCGGGACGCCAGTCCTCGATGGCGGCGAGCATGGCGTTCCAGCGGGCCTCGGGATCGTCCCACGAGCCACCGAGTACGTCGGCGACGATGCAGGGGTTGGCATCGAGCGGCGCGGCCAGCACCGGGAGCAGGGCGATGTCGCTTGCGCCCTCGATCGCCCCATTGCCGTCGCGGTCACCGTAGCCGGGACCAGCGGGGCCGACGACGAGGTTGGCAGCAGCCTCGGCGGCGGCGCGAGCGTCCTCGATCGTCTCGGCGGCACGCCAGGTGGCGACGGCGGCCTCGATCGCGGTCATTCGCTCGCGGAAGGCGGTGGTGGCGTCGCCCGAGGCGGCGTCATCGGCGGCCGGCGCGGCGGCCGAGGTAGCGGTTGCGGTTGCGGTCGGCTCGGACCCGCCGTCGTCAGCACCGCCGCCGCACGCGGTGATCGATGCAAGTGCCGCGGCCACGAAGATCGGCGTCGTCAGCCACCACTTGCCCATGACGCCCCCCGCAAGAGCCGCACCATTCTCCGTCTGCCATGAGCCTAGCCTGACGGAGTGCGCGACCTCGTCCGGGGCGCGCTCCTCGGTGGCGGCATCGGCGCTTGCTAGACTCCGCCTGCCAACGCACCCAACACCGAGGAGACCCAGATGCGAACCGTGATTGCCAAGCTCCAGGCCCGTGAGGGCAAAGAAGCAGAGATGCGCGCAGCCCTCGAGAAGATGGTCGCCGCCGTCAGCACGAACGAGCCGGGCGTGCCGAAGTATGAGCTGCATACCTCGGACGAGGACCCGACGGTCTTCTACTTCTACGAGCAGTACGACAGCGAAGACGCCTCCGCCGCCCACGGCGCGAGCGACCACATGAAGCAGCTCGGCGAGGACCTCAAGGGGGTCGCCGGCGCGCGGCCGGAGATCACGCGCCTGACCTGGATCGCGGGCGTGAAGCGCTAGCGAGCAGCGCAAGCCTCGGCAGCACGGCGGCTTGCTCGGGCAAGCCGCCGGTCGATCACGCCGCCGACGTTCCGTCGGCGAGAGCCCGCCACGTGGGGTAGCGCGCGAGATCCCCCGGCGCTCCCCACGGCCCTCGACTGATACGGTGATCGCCCCTCGCTGATCTCCAACCACGGAGCCCACTTGACCGCTCTGCGTGCGCTCTCCGGAGCTGTCGACGTCGTCTCGGGGCACCGCAAGGTGTTCTACGGCTGGTGGTTGCTCGCCGCGGCCGTGGTGTCGATGGCCCTCGGATCCGGCGTCTCGTTCTGGTCGTTCGGCCTCTACGTCGAGCCGCTCGAAGCCGAGTTCGGGTGGTCGCGAGCCGAGGTCTCCCTCGGCTTTTCGGTGTCGTTGCTGGTCAGCGGGCTCGCAGCGCCGCTCATCGGGCGCTGGATCGACACCCGAGGTCCGCGATCGGCAATCCTCGTCGGCGCGGTGCTCACGGCGCTCAGCTACCTACTGCTCGCGTTCACCAACACCCTCTGGCAGTGGTACCTGTTCTCGGCGATCAACGCGGTCGTCCGCCAGTTGATGTTCTTCATGCCGTTCATGGCGCTGATCTCCAGGTGGTTCGATCGCCGCCGTGGCATCGCCGTCAGCATCCTGGGCAGCGGCTTCTCGCTCGGCGGCTTCATCATGGTTCCGCTGATGAGCGCGGCGATCGGCGGGCTCGGTTGGCGCGGAGCCTTCGTCGTTTCGGGCGTGGCAACCGCCGCGCTCTTTCTCCCGGTGGGCTGGTTCATCGTTCGCAACTCACCCGCCGACGTGGGCGCCGAGGTCGACGGCGCTCCCGCACACGACACGAACCTGCCGCGCCCAGCCGTCGAGGGGCTGACGCTCCGCGAGGCGCTCCGCACGCCGCTGTTCTGGACGCTCGCCTTCGCCGTCACCCTGCTCTTCTTCGGGATGTTCGGCTGGCTCGTCCACCAGATCCCGTTCTACGAGTCCGTCGGCATCTCGAGGGCCAACGCCGCCTGGCTCGTCTCAGTCACCGCCGGGCTCGGCATTGGCACGCGCCTGCTGGTCGGCGCACTCGCCGATCGCGTCCCGCGCTTCGAGGTGCTGACGATCGTGCTCGTCCTGTTCCTGATCTCCGCGATGGCCACGCTATCGATCAGCACCGCTCCGGCGGCGATCGTCCTCTTCCTCGTCTTCTGGGTCGCCGGCACCGCAGGCGGACCGATCATCGAGGCACTGCTGCTGACCCGCGCGTTCGGGGTCGCTCACTTCGCGACAATCCTCGGAGCCGTGGTCGTCGTGGAGACGCTTGGCCAGGTGATCAGTCCGACGATCGCGGGCGCGATCTTCGACCGCACCGGTTCCTACGACGCCGCGATCCTGCTGTTCATCGGCACCTACGTCGCCTCACTCGCCCTCTTCGTGGTCGCGCTGAAACTTCCCCGACCGGACCTCACCCGAGGGATTGCCGAGCTCCCGGTGTCACGGCCGGCACCGACGCCCGGTGCCGCAGTCGCGGAAATGCGCGAGTCCGAGCGCTCCTGAGTTCGGCCGGCTACTCGATCGACGAGGCGGGCCACAGCCAGATCCACGCGAGCGCGAGCCCCCCGAGGGCAAACACCAGCGCACGCCCGACGGGTACTCCCATCGCTCGCCCCGACGCAGACAGGGCGAGCAGCGGGACGAGATGGCTCGCCGCCAGCACCCAGTTATTCGGCCAGACGTAGACTGCGAACGGCATCGGCGCTACGAGCGCAACGACAAGCATCGGCCACCATCGGCCCAGGCGCAGTTCCCAGACCGCCTGAGTCAGCACCACCATGCCGACCGCGCTGATCGCGCCACCCACAAGCCAGTTGGTCGAAAGGAACCAGTCAATCGCGCCGGCCTCGTCGAATAGGAGAGCTTGCGAGCCAAAGCCGGCCGCCGCCGCAGCGAACGACGCGAACCACCGCCACGCTCCAGTCGCGCTCACCGTCTCGCCCACACGGGCCCTTACTCCGGGTACCCCGCCATCACATCCTCCGCCGCTCGGCGCGAGAGCTCGTGGTACCCCGGTGACGCGCGCTCGAAGATCTCCCTCGCCAGCGCGCGCGTCCGAGGGTGTCCGCCCATCGCGAGGTAGAGCGGGCGGAGGTACTTCATGCGGCCCACCTCGGTGAGGACGTCGGCGAGGCGGCCGAAGGCCGGTTCGTAGTCCGAGGCGGCGGCGATGGTGAGCCACTCGACGAGGAGCTCGTAGTTGCCGCGGTTCATCAGCGACAGGTGTTCGTCCAGCCACGCGCAGTCCTCGGGAGGGAGCGGGCGCGGGACGTGCTGGAGGTAGACGAGCAGCTCCGAGGGTGCCCAGGCCGCGACCTCCTCGGCGGTCGGGCGCTCGCCGGTGGCGAAGCCGGCGCCGCGGGCGATCAGCGACTCGAGGCGTTCGGAGCGGAACTGCGGGGCGTTCGAGGGTATGCCGGGCGCGTAGAGCCAGGCGTTCGCACCCACCTCGGCGGCGACGCCGGGCAGCTCGCTGTCGAGGAAGGCGACGAACTCCTCGGTGGTGATCGAGGTGAAGCGGTAGCGCTCGATGTAGCGACGGATGAACGCATCGAAGCGCTCGCGCCCGGCGGTGCGCTCGAGGAGTGCGAAGAAGCGGGCGCCCTTCTCGTAGGGGATGATCGAGTACGCGTCGTCCGGGTCGCCGCCCTCGAGGTCGGTGCGGAGCCTCGTCAGCGGCGAGTCGAGGCCGAAGCGGTCGAACGCGACCTGCAGGCCCTGTTCACCGATCGCCCAGTCGAGGGCGACCGACTCTTCGCCGTGCAGCGCTTCGACGATGCGACGTTCGGCCCAGGTGGTGGCGCCCTCGTTGAGCCAGAAGTGGTCGAAGGTGGCGTTGGTGATCAGGTTGCCGGTCCAGGAGTGCGCCAGCTCGTGCGCGATCACGTCGACGAGCGAGCGGTCGCCGGCGATCACCGTCGGCGTGAGGAAGGTCAGCCGAGGGTTTTCCATCCCGCCGTACGGGAAGGACGGCGGCAGCACCAGCAGGTCGTAGCGGTCCCAGTCGTAGGGGCCGAACATCTCCTCGGCGGTCGCCATCATCTGCTCGGTCTCGGCGAACTCGTACGCCGCCGCCTCGACCATCGAGGGCTCGGCCCAGACCCGCGTGCGCTCTGAAATATCGCGGGCCTCGAGGTCGCCGACCGCGAACGCGATCAGGTACGGCGGGATCGCCTGGGGCATCTTGAAGCGGAAGGTTCGGGTGCCCTCGGGCGAGTCTGGCTCCTCGGTGGCCGGTCCGGCGGCCATCACCGCGACGAGCGGAGCGGGGACGGTCAGCACCGCCTCGAACGTGACGCGGGCGGCGGGTGAGTCCTGCACGGGGACGACGGAGCGGGCGTGGATCGGCTGGCACTGCGAGAAGAGGAAGGGATGCTCGCCGGCGGCGGTCTGCGACGGCTCGAGCCACTGGAGGCCGATCGCCTCGGTAGCTGTCTGGTAGTCGATCGTGACGCGGGAGGCGCCGGCGGGGAGGTCGATGCGGAGGCGACGGCCGAGCACCGCGTCTTCGTCGCTGAGGATTCCGCCGACAAGGGCGCCGTCGACTTGCAGCGCCTCGATGGTCAGTCCGTCGGTGTCGAGGTCGAGCACGGGCGACGGGCCGTCGGGGTCGACGACCGCGGGGACCGGCGGGTCGAGGACGAGGGTGGCGCGGCCGCGGAGGCGGCGTTCCTCGAAGTCGACGTCGAGCGTCAGCTCGAGGTGGCGCGTGCGCGGCTGGGTGTCGTCGAAGTAGGAGTGGGGGTCAGGACGCGCCATCAAAGCTCCCTCGCCGAGCGTTCAGTCCTCGTCGATCTAGCGCGTCCGGGCGGAACCAACGGAGGCGCGGCGGTGTATGTCTCTCATGAAACACCACCCGTCGCTACCAGCGCGGTCCGCGCTCCGCGGACTCGCAGCCCTCGGAGTGCTCGCGCTTCTCGCGATGCTCTGGGCCGGATGCTCCCAGGGGGCGACGCGGCTCGCCAGCGGCGAGGCCTGCCCGGTCACGACCCCGCCTCAGCCGGCGTTCTCGCCGCCCTCGGACTGGCACCGGTGCCACCACCGTTGTACGACGCCGTCTGGTACGGCGACGGCGACCTCTGGACACTACTCGACCTGAACGGCGCGAACTGGAGCGTCAACGACGATGGCCGGCTGACGCTGAAGCAGTTCTGGTTCTCGACCGCGTTCGACTGGCACGAGGAGCCAGAGCCGGCACTCCACAGAGTGCATCGGCAGCTCGACGGTCCGGGGTTGACCGAACTCCCCGGCCCCGTAACCCATGGCATCCGTCCGAGGGGCGAGCTGCACGAGTTCATGATTAGCGGCGGCTCGCTCACGCCCGGCTGCTGGGAGATCGGCGCGACCTACCGAGGTGCCTCGCTCAGTTTCGTCGTCCTCGTCGCGGCGTACGAGGCGCCTTAGCCCTCGACGGCTGTGAGCGCGTACTCCACGACACGGAAGCCCACGCGTCGGCGCACCGCCACTCGCCGCCCCGCGGTCAGTCCCTCGAGATAGGCCGAGTATCCGCGTTCGATGCGCTCCCAGAGTTCGAGCTGCTCGACGGGGTTGAGGGCAACGCGTACCTCGAGGACGACTTGCTCGCGGGTGTCGGCGGTGAGCACCTCCGGCAGCCGGAAGTCGAGCCGAGCGCGGCGTGGGCGGCGGTCTCCCCGAGCTGCACGCGCGCCATCGAGGCGAGGCGCTGCATCGCCTCCCAGGCGCCGGGCTCCTCGAAGAGCAGCGACAGCGCGCGAGGGCTGACGGGGAGCCCGAAGTCGCGGACCACGCCCTGCATCCGTTCGTCGCGCTGCCAGCGGAGCGTCAGCATGTGGATCGCGGTGACGACGAGGATGCCGTCGACCAGCCAGATGACGGCGCCGGCGATCTGCTGGTCGAGTCCCGCGGAGATGTCGGACCAGGCGCGCGGGGCGTCGCGGTACAGGTCGTCGTACGAGGCACCGGAAAAGATGTAGTAGGCGGCCGGGACCTTGGGGAGCAGGGACTGGGTGAACAGGTACGGCGCAATCAGCAGGTAACCGAGCCGCCCGAACGAGCCGGCCGGCGCGACCAGCGGCCACCAGACGAGCAGGCCGGACGCGACCTACATCACTGTGATCGCGAACGATTCGGCCTGAGACGGCTGCCATCCGTTCACGACGGGCGGGATGCTCGAGACGAGGAACGCGGCGTCGAAGAGCAGCGACGCGACCCACGGTCGCAGCAACTGCCGCATGACCGCCCGCATCCTTCGAGCGCGGACGAGTGCCGAAGCCATCCACTCGGGGAGCCCGAGCAGGAGCAGCGGCGTGGCGACGAAGCCGATCGTCATGTGATGAACGATGCGGGCAGCGAGCGAGTAGCCCGTGCCGAGGAGGCCGAGCGGCCAATCGATCGCGAGCCAGAGCGCGACGAGGCCGAGGACGAAGTAGAGCCGCTGGCGCCCGCTGGCCGCGGGCTCACCGAGGCGGGTGCGACGCCGTCCCGGACCGCGAAGCGCGGCGACGTAGGCGCCGGCGATCAGGGCGATGAACAGCCAGACGCCGGGGAAGGCCTGCCAGCCCCACGTCCACGCGTCACCGGAAGCGGCCGGCCACCAGTTCATCGCACCCCCACCGACCGATCGCAGCTTGGCCCCCGGGCGGGACGTAGTGACCTCAGTCCGGTTGCTGGCGGATCGTCGAGTCTTCTTTGCAACAGGAGAACGCACGCCGCCGTTCTGATAAGTTGCGCTCGAAGTAACTCAACAGGAATATCACAGCATTTGGAGAGCATCGGATGATGTACGAACGCCCCGAAATCGAACGCCGCCGCCTGATTGGTCAGATGGCTATCACTTCGTCAGAGTGCCCAGAGCTTGGCGGTACCTGGGAAGGCAACGGGATTTGCAGCGTCGAGATCCCAGACCCGTTCTAGCCGTCACGCAGCCTTCGCGCTCGAGAAAGTGCTACAGCTCCCGCTCGAATGCGAAGTCGGCGTACGGATCGCCGCTGTAGGGCTCGATCGGGCGGTAGCCGTGGCTGCGGTACATCGCCAGCGCCTCGTCGAGTGCGCCGTTCGTTTCGAGCCGCGCAGCTCCGAGGCCCAACGCCCTCGCTTCGCCCTCGAGCGCGACGAGCATCCGTCGGCCGAGGCCGCTGCCGCGGGCCTCGGGAGCGACCCACATCCGCTTGATGTCGGCCACACCCGCGGTCCAGGTCTTCACGGCGCCGCAGGCGACGGGACGACCATCGAGGTGGGCGACGAGGAAGACGCCGTGCGGCGGAACGAGTTCCGCGGCATCGGCGGGAGCGGTCTCGCCGGGGTCGAAGCCGGCCTCGAAACGGTCAGCGAGCTCGGCGAAGTACTGCTCAACACACCAGCGCGCATCGTCGCTCGCCGGGTCGACGCGGTCGATCGTCGCTCCTACAAGCCGAGAGCGTGGGGCCAGGTCACCAGTAGGTGTGTACTACCCGGGTTCCACTTGAGCACCGGCGGCGCGTCATACGACTGAGCCCCCTCGATGGTCGCGAGCGTCTCCAGGCTCTCGGTATCGACGAGCACGACTCGGAAGTCGGATGGGGCGCTGTGGGAGGCAGTGTCACCGGACTGCACGGAGAAGGCGACGAGCCGCCCGTCGGGTGAGACGGTCGCTCCGACGGCGGACTCGAAGCAGGCGCCATCCGGCGACGCGGGCGTGTAGATGGTGATGCCCTCGACGCAGCTGGCTGCCTGTTCGACGGCGACAACGATACCGTCGCCGGAGCGCGCGACGACCACACGCGGGTACCAGAAGGCGCTGACGCCGGCAGCGCCATCGACGCTGGCCAGGACCTCGAATGTCGTCGCGTCCACGACGGTGGTCGTCGGCGCGGCATCCGCTGCCGAGTACGGGGACGAAAAGATGGAGGTGCCAAGTGCGTCGAAGCTCGCGGGCCAATCGAGTGCTTGGACCTCGGAGGTGTCGCCGCTCTCGAAATCGCGGATCAGGAGACGCTCGCCGTCGTCCGAGTAGAGGAGACGCTCCCCGTTCGGAGCCCACAGCGGTCTCCGATTGATCTCGGTGCCGCCGTCGCCCAGCAGATCGGTCTCGCCGCTCAGAAGGTCGGACACGAAGGTGCGGCCGTTTCCGACCGTCTCCGCGAAGTAGACGTGCCCCTCGTCCGGCGAGTACCCCGGGCCGAAGCGACCGTCGCAGCCACCACAGCTCCGCAGTCCCGGTTCGAGGAGACGCCGTTCGCCGGTCTCGAGGTCGAGTACCCACTGGTCCCAGTCGCCATTCGTGTTTTCGAGCGGAACCGGGAACAGCATCCAGCGGCCGTCGGGAGAGACGGAACCACATCGCGTTTCTTCGAAGGTCACGCCACCAACCACCGCGTCCTCGCCAGCCGGCAGGCACTCGCGCCGCTCCGGCGCCGGGGCGGGAGAGCCATCGAGGGCAAACGCAAGCCACTCCTCGGCGGTTCGCAGTTCTACACGGGTGCCCGCGGCGTTGAAGCGGGCGTCCGCATATGAGGCGTCCTGGTGCAGTGTGAGTACTTCGCCGGTGGCGCCATCGATCAACCACACGGTACGTGGTGGATCTGGCACCCGTGTCGGCTCCCCCGTGGCCGTAGGCGTCGGGGTCGGCGTTCGAGTGGGCGAGGCGGTGGCAAACGCCGTTGTTGGCTCGGCGCTGGCGGTCGCGCTGGGCGTCGCGGTGCCGCCATCTCCCGAGGTGCAGGCGGCCGCGGTCAGCACCGCGAGGGTGAGCAGTGCGGTCCAGAGTTGGAGCGAGCGAGCCATCTGTAGACGCCTCCGGTCAGGCATCGAGCATACGGCGGTGCGCCGGCGGAACGTCTGTCCGGACCGACCTACCCCGCCTCCAGCGCCTCCAGCACCACCGCCTTCAACCCGGCGAAGCGCGGCGTCGCCGTGTCGGCTCCCCGTCGAGGGCGCGCCAGATCCACCTCGACGCGCGCGGAGATCCGGCCGGGGCGCGGCGACATGACGTAGACGACGTCCGACAGCAAGAGCGCCTCATCGATGTCGTGCGTGACCAGCAGCACTGTGCGCGGATCCTGTGCCAGCACGCCTTCGAGCCAGACCTGCATTTCGCGGCGAGTCATGGCGTCGAGCGCGCCGAACGGCTCGTCGAGGAGCAGCGTGTCACGCGGCATGAGGAAGGTGCGGAGCAGCGCGAGCCGCTGGCGCATGCCGCCGGAGAGTTGGCCCGGCCACGAGCGCTCGAAGCCCTCGAGGCCGAAGCGTTCGTAGAGTTCGCGCGCGCGGCGGCGTGCCTCCTCGGGCGGGACGCCGGCGATCTCCGCGCCGAGCACGGCGTTCGCCTCGACGCGGCGCCAGGGGAGCAAGAGGTCGCGCTGCGGCATGAAGGCGGCGAGTCCGGGGGCGCCGATGGTGCTCTCGCCGTCGATGGTGGCGCGGCCCTCGGTGGGCTCGACGAGGCCGGCGAGGACGCGTAGCAACGTGCTCTTGCCGCAGCCGCTGGGGCCGAGCAGCGAGACGAAGGAACCACGATCCACCTCGAGCGAGACGTCCGCCACCGCCTCCACCGGCGGGTCGCCGGCGAAGACGTGACGAATGCCCTCGAGCTGGACCGCCGCTTCAGTCATTGCTCACCGCGCGCCCTTCGACCTGTCACTCGGCGCCCGCCCGATCACGAGGCGGGTAGGAACTCGTTGGTGTAGACCGTGGACACATCGACCGGCTCCTCGATCAACCCCGCCTCGCGCAGGAACGCCTCGAAACCGACCCAGATCGCATCCTGCTGTTGGCCCCAGCCAGCGCCATCCGTGAAGTGGCTGGCGAGATAGGCGGCGCTGTCGCGGACGAGTTGCTCGTCGAGTTCCGGCACCGCGGTGAGGAGGTCCGTCGCGGCCTCGTCCGGGTTGCTGGCGGCGAAGTCGTAGCCGCGGGCCGTCGCCGCGAGGAAGACCCGCACCAGCTCCGGGTTGTTCGCGATCAGGTCGTCGTCGGTGACGATGATCGGGGTGTACCAGTCCGGGATGCACTCGGTGTAGTCGATGAACGGCAGCGTCGTCACCTCGACGCCCTCGAGGCCGCGCGCACGGATCACGTCCCAGCCCTCGAAGACCCAGACGAAGTCGAAGCGGTCCTGCTGCATCCCGGGGATGTAGTCGATGTTGCCGACCTCGACGAACTCGACCTTCGACGGATCGCCGCCGTCGCAGGCGACCAACGTCTCG
Organism: Chloroflexota bacterium; assembly: GCA_027593235.1. Lineage (GTDB taxonomy): Bacteria > Chloroflexota > Dehalococcoidia > UBA2979 > UBA2979 > UBA6627. The sequence continues at coordinate 112,332 of JAQCIU010000001.1, read as the reverse complement.
ATTAGTCGCTGCTCCAGCACGCCGCCGAAGCCGCCGTAACGCTTGCCCTCGAAGTCCCGAGGGCGCTCGATGCCGGCGCTGGCGAGCGACATCAGGCTCGACTCGTTGTGCGGCAGCGCCGTCGCGATCGAGGTGATGCCCACGCCCGCGAGGCGTGCCGGCAGCAGCGCCTCCGAGTACGAGAACCCGAAGTCGGCCTGGCCCTCGGCGACCACCGCTTCCACGCCGGCGGCGGCCGGCTCGATGATCCGCACGTCCAGGCCGGCTTCCGCGTAGTAGCCCTGTCCGAGGGCTGCGTAGACGCCGATGTGGTTCGTGTTCGGCGTCCAGTCGAGCATGACGGTCACGGACACCGGATCGGCGGGCTCGTCGCCCGTCCCAACGGTGGCGGTGTCGGCCGGCCCCGCAGTTGCTGTGGCGTCGCCATCGTCGGAGCACGCCCCGAAGGCGAACACACTCAGGAGCAGCAACGCTCCGGTCAGTAGTCGTTTCATCTCAGTTCCTCTCTGGCGACCGCGCCGCGTTTGTCCCCGTCGCGGCACGGTCGTTCTCAGTTCTCGGTTCGTTTCAACGCCGTTCGGCGCCCTCAATTGGTCTCAGCGCCTGCCTGGCGCCAGGGCATGACGAGGCGGGCGAGCAACTGCACGCACGCGAAGAGCGCGATGCTCACGAGGGCGATCAGCACCACCGCCATGAAGATCTGGTCGGTACGGAACGCTCGCTGCGAGCGGGTGATGAACAGGCCCAGACCGCTGCTGGCGCCCATCCACTCCGCGATCACCGCGCCGATCACGGCGTAGGCCGCGCCGATCTGGAGCCCCGCGAAAAACGATGGCACCGCCGAGGGCACCAGCACCGTTCGCAGCACCTGCCAGCGACTCGCGCCCATGCTCCGCACCAGGTCGACCATCTCGCGGTCGGCGCGGAGCAGGCCGTCGGCGGTGTTCACGGCGATCGGGAAGAAGCCGATCAGCACGACGATCACGACCTTCGGCGTCATGCCGAAGCCGAACCAGACGGCCAGCAACGGCGCGAGCACCAGCACCGGGATGTTCTGGCTCAGCACCAGCAGCGGGTACAGCACCCGGCGCGCGATCGGCACGCTGGCGATCAGCGCCGCCAGCACGACGCCGAGCACCGCGGCGAAGAACAGCCCGAGCATTGCCTCGCTGAGCGTCGTTCGCGTGTGCGCCGGCAGCGTCCCACGCTGATCGAGGAAGGCCTGCCACAGCTCGCTCGGCGCGGGCACGAGGTAGCTCGGCACGTCACGCGCGCGGACCCAGATCTCCCAGCCCGCGATCGCGAGCACGAGGAAGATCGCGGCCGGGAGCAGCTCCCACGCCAGCCGCCGCACGCGCGGCAGCGCGCCGGTCACGAGGCGCCCTCGCGGAACTTTCCGGTCAGCGACTCGATCGTGGCGTCGGGACGAGTGGCTCCGGATTGGGCCAGTTTCACCACCGTCACTACGCTGTCGGCGCCGGCCGCCAGCACGGCTTCGTGCGCACGGCGTAGGGTGGCCCAGATGGCGTCGGCGTCACCGTCGAGCGTCGTGCCGAGGGCATCGACCTCGTAGGTGATGCCCGAGGTCTGGATGACCGCGATCGCCGCCTCAACGTGTCGGTAGTAGTCCTCGGGCGTTCCCGGGGGGTTCGGCAGTACCTGGATCTCTGCAAGCATTCCGCTCCTCCTTCGGCTGCACGGATGCGCCGCGAAGGAACGGATCAGAGAATCGATCACGAAGAGAAGTACGAGAGGTACGCGAACGGTCGGGCCCGGAGGTCCACATCTTCGACATACACCGCTTCCCTACGCTCGGATTACCGAGATCAGGTTCCTGGGGTGGTTCCGGTGTCCGGAATCTCAGCCTTGCGGCCCCCCCAGCGGCAGGACCGATCGGCGGAAGCCAATCGATGCATCGCTGCATCACCACTGACGTGATGATATGCCAACGCTACGGCGCGCGTTGACGCAGGTCAATGCCCACACGCCCAGCGCAACCGGCGCACCTCACGCCTCCCGGGTGCCCTGCTCGCGCGGTCTGCGTCGCCTGCGCCGCTTGCGAGCACTCGTCGCCCTAGCCGTCGTCGCGACCATCCTCGGCGCCGCCTGCGGCGAAGTGCCGCGCCCCGGCGATCCGCCACCCACACCCACCGAGCCAGTGATCGTCAACGCCGAGGGCATCCCCGGCGCGGCCGGACAGCCCCTCGGCCCTTACACGCCCGCCTCCGACGTGTCCTTCGAGGTTCGTACCAACGCCGCGATCGAGCAGCTCAGCGGCCTGCTCCTCGATCCCGCCACCGTCGACTGGGACGCCGTGCGCGAGGCCTACGAGGCCGCGCCCGCGCCAATCGGCAGCGCCGTCCCGCCGTCGCTCGCCGCGGTCGCGGCCTCCGCCGCGACCGGGCCCCTCGGCGCCAGTTACATCGAGGAGTTCGGATCCGCCGCATGGCTGACCGATCGCGCGCTCGCCGCGATCAGCGGCAGCGGCGAGTTCGCCGACCGCTCCGCCGCCGATCGCGCCGCCGTCCTATCGAACCTCTTCGCGATCGAGGTGCCGCTCGTCCGCGCGCTCGTCGCCCTCGAGGCCGGCGAACGGCTGACCAGCGTCGGCGATCTCGATCGCGCCTTTGGCGCCCCGCACGAGTGGGATCGCGTCTGGGTGATCCTTCAGGGTGCGCCGGCGCTGAACGGCGTCCTCAACGAAGAGACGCTCGCCGCCATCCTCGCGGGCTCCGCCGCCGCCGCCAGCGGCGACACCGCGGCCGTCCGCGATGCTCACGACGTCGTGCACGTCGCCTTGCTCCGTACCGCGCTGGAGGGCATCGCCCTCGAGGGCGTCGCCGCCGCCCAGGGACAGGCGAGCCCCGAGCAGCGGGCACGCGATCTGGCGCGCGGTGGCGCATTCCTCCGCGGCGTGCAGCCGTTGCTCTCGCGCGTCGATGCGGCCACCACCCGACGGCTGTCCGCGCTCCTCGAACGTGACGTCACGCCGGGCGCTATCCCCGCGTAGATCGCGGCCGCGGTTGCCGACGCCGCGGCGGTGCAGGCGCTAGTCGCGGAACTCGCCGAACGCGCGCACATCGAGGCGACATTCGTCCTCGCTGGGAGCTAGTCCGCCGTCGCTCCCGAGGCCCCGGACACTAGCCGCGTGCTGCGGGTGCGGCCCAGCGCGAACGCCCAGAGCAGCGCCGGCGGCAGGAACTGCGCCAGCATCGCCGGCAACGAGGGATGCAGCTCGGTCAGCGGGCGCAGCCCGCCGATGAACACCGCGTACTTCTCTGCCACGTCCGGCGCGAGCCCGGCGATCGACGTCACCACCACCAGCGCCAGCCACCAGCGGCCGGGCAGCAGCGCCGCCAGCGTGACGACCCAGAGGAAATACCAGGGCCGAAACCAGCCAATACCCAGCAACGTGTACGCCAGGATCACGGAGGCCGCAGTCGCGATCAGCGCCTCGGGACCCGGCCGCTGGCGCCAGAGCAACAGCGCGGCCGCGACCACGAACAACGCGGCGCCGACGCGTAACCCGATCTCGTCCGCGCGCTCCGGCGACACGTCGAACCACCCGTGCACCGCGATCGAGATCAGATCGGGGAAGCTCGTGATGATCCGGTCGGACTGCGCCCGCACCTGGTCGAAGGTCGCGATCCCGTCACACATGGGCGCGAACGCGACGCCCACGAGGACCAACGCGACCACACCGCCGATGGCCAGATCCGGCAACAGCGCCCGCCGCTCCTCGGAGGTGCGGCGCAGCAGGAAGATCGCGAACGCCGGGACCAGCAGCAGCGACACGTACTTCACGAGGATCGATGCCGCGAGCGCCGGCAGCACCCAGCGCCACGCCCCGCCCACCGCGAACCACACGGCCACCAGCGCGAACGCCATCATCACGATGTCGTTGTGCCCGTTTCCAGCTACCCGCCAGAGCACGTACGGCTTCCACGCGATCGCCACCGCCACCAGCAACTCGCGACCGCGCGCCTACGTCGTCGCCTCCGCGCCCCGTGACGCGCGCGAGGTCTGCCCGATCTGCCTCGAGATCAGTGCGCCGAGGAACGCACACAGCGCGACCCAGCCTGCCATCCACGCCTTCAGCAGCAGCAGAGATCGAGGGAAGTCGTCGCCGCCGGCGAGTACCGGCGGACCGAGCGTCCAGTACCAGAGCGGCCCGTACGCCGACGGCTCGTTGCCGTAGCTCATCCCGATCGGAAAGAACTCGCCGGGACCACGGACCATCGGGTTCTCACCCTCGACCCAGAGCAACCGCCCCTCGCCCAGGTAGTGGAAGAAGTCGACCGCGAACGGCGGGTACATCGGCACGAGCGCCGCCGCCATCGCGACCCCGCCGAGGGCGATCACGCCGACCGCCCACCTCGATGGTGCGAGCGGTGCGACGAGGACCAGCGCCACGCCCCAGAGCGCGAAGAGCGCGACGAAGGAGCCGTAGAGCCGCCACGTGTTCGCCACCCAGTCGTCGCCCAGCATGAACTGGAAATCCAGCGTCACGCCCGGCCCCGGGAAGAACTCGTGGAGCGACATCACCACGGTCAACGAGGCATAGATCGCCGTCGAAGCGCCGGCGAGCAGCAGCAGCAGCGCCAGCCGCATGCGATCGGACGGGTGGACCAGCGCCGTCAGCATCGATTCACGATAGCCGCCCGGCTGCTATCGCTCGTCTCCCGTTAGCAGCGATCCGCCCGTCCGCCCCCGGAGGCCGGGGATTCCCTCAGTCAGACAACCCGCGAAGACGGCGACGATCCGGTCAGAGGGATCGCCATGCGCTTGATCGCCGCCACCGTGATCGTGCTCGTCGTCTTCGCCGTCATCGAGAACGGTCCGCAGGCGTCCACGGCCGCGAACCTCACCCCAAACAGCAGCGTCGCCGAGCAGGCGACCGCCGTGACCGTGCAGGACATGGCCCCGCCCGAATGCTTCGGGATGGCGCTGACGAATCTCGTCTCCGGCGCCGGAACGCTCACCGGGACCGGCGCGAACGACCTGATCACCGGCAGTGCCGGCGCGGACGTGATCGACGGCGCTGGTGGCGACGACTGCATCGTCGGCGGCGGCGGTATCGATGATCTCACCGGGGGCACCGGCAACGACGTGCTGCTGGGCGGCGCGGACGATGACGCGCTCGATGGCGGCGGTGAGACCGACAGTTGCTACGGCGGTGGCCAGGCCGGCGACACCTTCAACAACTGCTCGACGATCGTTCCGTAGCGCCGGCACCCTCGAGGGTGACCGCTGCCGCCGAGGTGCTAGCGCTCGACGCTGACCGGCGGCGAGTAGAACGCCACGTAATCGCGGATGTTCTCCGCGGCCGCCATCGGATCCGGGTAGAACCAAGCCCGCCCCTCGAAGAGTTCGCCATCCACGACGATGTCGTAGTACGACGCCTCGCCCTTCCAGGAACAGATGGTGTGGCTGGGGTTCGGCGCGAACAGCTCCTGCTTCACCGCCGACGGCGGGAAGTAGACGTTCCCCTCAACCACCTCGAACTCGTCGGACTCTGCCAGCACGTGACCGTTGATCGTCGCTCTTGCCATTGCTGCTGCTCCGTCCACGCCCTCACCGGTGTCTCACCTCGGCAGTTTCGCATGCCCGCGCAAGCCCCCGAGGTGATCGCCAATCCAACGGGCGACGGACAGCGCGCGATAATCCGATCACCGGGAGCTGCCATATGAAGATTGAACTGCTCTGGTTCGAGGACTGCCCCAACCACGCGCTGGCGGAGGCGATGCTGCGCGACGTCCTCGCGGATGCCGGCATCAGCGCCGCGATCGAACGCGTCGAGGTCCCCGACGAGGCGACCGGCATCGCCACGGTCTTCCCCGGTTCACCAACGATCCGCGTCAACGGCCACGACGTGGAGCCCGGCTGGACGGAGTGCGCCGACTGCACGCCGCGCTGCCGCCTCTACGCCACTTCCGAGGGCCTGCGCGGCCTCCCGGAACGGCAATGGATCGCCGACGCAGTGCGCGCCGCGTCTTAGAACGCGACATCTGTTCTCCGAGCGCGACGCCGGCTTCGGCGAGCGCTGCCTCGGCGATTTCATCCAGTCCTGATTTGCGTGACCGCCGCCGCTCACGGTGAGAAGATCATCGCGCGTACAGGGTCAGCTCGCTGGGCGTCGAGGCGGAGGGGCGCGTGGTCGAGCGTCTGTTCCGGCGAAGGGGCGCCACCGCGATCACGGTGTCGAAGCTCGGCGCTCTCGTCGTCGTCGCGCTTGCCTGCGGCCTCGGCGCGAAGGCGGCCGACGAATCCTCACGGCAATGGGCGAGTGACCTCGGGACCTACCCGGGAACATGGATCTTCGTCGGCCTGCTGATCGGTCGTTTCGCTTCCTCGTCGGCCGCCGCGATCCTCGGTGCCGCGCTCTTCTTCCTGGCGACCGTCGTCTCGTACTACACCTACTCGGAGGCAGTGCTCGGCTTTGGCGGCGGCCATTTCGTCTACATCTGGACGGGAGTGGCACTCGTGCTGGCGCCGCCCGGAGCAGCAGTTGTCTCGCTCAGCTATCGGCGACGCGGATGGGCGGCTGCGCTCGTCGCCTCACTCGTCGCCGGCGCGATCCTCGCTGATGGTCCGCTCCGTCAGTACTGGAACGAACTCACGATCGACCTCCCGAGCGACTTCCCGTTCCATCCGGTGCAAGCCGTGATCGATGTCGTTCTCGCAGCGGCATCGGTGCTGCTACTGACGGGTGACTGGAGGGGACGGATCCTCGCCGTGGCGCTGCTCTTCCCTGCAATGCTCCTCGCTGAGCGAGCGACTGAGCACTTCTGGAGCATCATCTACAGGTAGCAGGCTGAGCACACCGAAACCGTTGGGGCGACAACGCCCTCCGCTCGACCGGATTTCCACCAACGACAGTTACCGCTTCGGACGCGCCTGCCGTGACCGACGCTCCACCTGCGTCGCCGTCCACTCCTGGTGCGACGGCACCGGCTCGCCCACTACGTAGAGCATCACGTAGCTGCCCATGTCACCCAGGAACTTGAAGTCCTGTTTCAGCATCTTCACGGTCGCTTCGAAGTCCGGCTGCGAGCGCAGGTACTTCCGGAAGGTGCCGTGCTCGGCGTCCAGCTCGATCAGCCGCGCCGCGTTGCTGACGACCGCTTCGAGCTTGCGCCGGTTGCGGATCACGCGGGTGTCGCTCGCGAGGGCATCGATCTCCGCTTCGCTCATCGACGCGACGCGCTCGGCATCGAAATCGTGGAACGCCTCGCGGGTGGTGTCCCACTTCGCCTCGACCACCTTCCAGGACATGCCGCTCTGGAAGACGGACTTGCTCATCACGTCAAGGTAGTCGCCCAGGCGCTTTGGTTTGATCCGCGGCGGCGCCCCGTACTCGGATTCCTCTGCCATCGTCAGCTCCCCTCGATCTCTCGTCGGGCGGCCGACACCTCGGCGAGCCGCCGTTCGAGGTAGCGTCGCTCCACCGCGACACCCTCGTCGATCTGCGCGCGATCCCAAATCGTCCGGTCTTGCTCCTCGAGGGTCACGAGGTCGCCGGCCGGGCCAGTCCGCGCCATCCGTCGCACGTCGCGCAGCATCGGAACACGATAGCCGCCCCCGCCCGAGACCACGCGCACAGGGCGCGCCCCGTTGTGGGTCCGTGGGAGTTGTCATGCCTAGAACGAATAGGTACTCTCGATACCTAGAACATATAGGTAAGACCAAGGGCGCTGCGTGCAGCTACCGAAGGACCTGATGGCTGCCTCCGCGACACCGCTGGTGTTGTCGCTGCTCCATCGTGGCGACAGCTACGGCTACGCGATCATCAGGAATGTCCGCGACCTCTCCGACGGTCAATTGGAATGGAAAGAGGGGATGCTTTATCCCCTGCTCCACCGCCTCGATCAACAAGGACTGATCGAGGCATACGACGGCACCGCCCCCTCCGGCCGCCGCCGCAAGTACTACCGCCTGCTCCCCGCGGGCGAACGACAACTTGAAGAACACCGCGCCGGCTTCGCCGCAGTCAACGCGCTGCTTGGCGCGCTCATCCCGCGCCCGGTTGGAGGCACCCATGTCTGACCACTCACCCGACTCCACGCCGCCGGACCTCGAGCAACGGCTCGAACGGTGGGCAGAAGATGCGCAGCGCGTGGACCCGCATGTCGCCCCGCACCTCGACGAACTCACCGACCACCTGCGGACCGCCGTCCAGTCGCAAATCGACGAGGGGCAGGAACTGGACGGGGCGTTCAATGACGCGGCGCTCGCGTTCGGCGAGCCGTCCGCGGTTGCGGCCGAATACCGTAAGGGACGTGGCTTCCTCCGCTGCTGGTTCAGCGACATGGGAACCCGTCCAAACCCGGACCGCGCGGAAGCGATCGTCGCCGCGGGTTGGATCGTGCTCTCGCTGGCCTGGGTTGGCGCGACTTTCGGGCTCGGATTCAGCGTGAACTGGATGATCGCCGGATGGACCGCGACCACATTCGGACCGCTCACCGTTCTCGATGCGATACTCAGGCGCCGCCGCACGGCCTAGCGACGCTCAGCGCCTGGAACGATCGGCGATCACCTCCGCGACGGCGCTCCGTACTCGGAGTCCTCTGCCATCGTCAGCTCCCCTCGATCTCTCGTCGGGCGGCCGACACCTCGGCGAGCCGCCGTTCGAGGTAGCGGCGCTCCACCGGGTGCTCGCAACTCGCGAGGGCGCGGCGGTACGCGCTCGCCGCCTCTTCGAACCGCCCGGCGCGCCGCAGCAGATCCGCGCGCGCCGAATCGAGCAGATGGTAGCCCGCCAGCTCCGGGTCGTCGGCGAGCCGATCGAGCATCCGCAGCCCGCCCTCGATGCCGAACGCCATCGCGACCGCCACGGCGCGGTTCAGCTCGACCACCGCCGTTGGCTGCATTCCCAGCAGCGCGTTGTAGAGCAACGCGATTTCGTGCCAGTCGGTGTGTTCCGGCGTCTCCGCCTCCGCGTGAATCGCGGCGATCGCCGCCTGTACCTGGTACGCGCCCGGTCGCCGCAACGCGGCCGCACGGTGGATCAGCGCCACGCCCTCGTCGATCTGGGCGCGGTCCCAGGTCGTGCGGTCTTGCTCCTCGAGCGTTACGAGGTCGCCGTCCGGGCCGGTGCGCGCCATCCGGCGCGCGTCGTGCAGCAGCATCAGCGCCAGCAGCCCGATCGCCTCCGGCTCGCCCGGCATCAGTTCCACGACCAGCCGCCCGAGGCGAATCGCCTCCGCGCACAATTCCGTCCGCAGCAGCTCATCGCCGGCGGTCGCGCTGTAGCCCTCGTTGAAGACGAGATACACGACAGCCAGTACGGCCGTGAGGCGCGCCGGCAACGCATCCGCTGGTGGCACCTCGTACGGGATGCCGGCGTCGCGGATCTTCCGCTGGGCGCGCACGAGGCGCTGCGCCATCGTCGTCGGCTCGACGAGGAACGCCCGCGCGATCTCACGCGTATCGAGGCCCGCGATCGTCCGCAGCGTCAGCGCCACCTGCGCTTCCGCCCCCAGCGCCGGGTGGCAGCAGGTGAAGATCAATCGCAGCCGGTCGTCCGCCAGCGTCCCGTCCGAGGGCAACTGACTCGCCTCGTCGTCGGCCAGTTCCTGCTCCAGCGCCGTCATCCGCTCCAGCGCGCCGCGCTTCCGCTGCAACGCCTGCTCCCGCCGCAGGCGGTCGATCGCCTTGCGGCGCGCGGTTGTGAGGATCCAGGCCGGCGGGGTCCTCGGAACCCCCTCGCGCGGCCAGTGTTCGAGGGCCGCGGCGAAGGCGTCCTGCAACGCGTCCTCGCGAGCTGGAAATCGCCCCCACACGAGCGGATCAGCGTCGCCGTCAGCCGCGAAGCATCGTCGCGATAGACGCCCTCGAGGGCGGCCTGGGTGCCAACGTCCGAGACGCTCGCTGATTGCGAGCGCCCGGACGCGTCTGCCTCGATCTCGTCGCCCGCCAAGAGCACGCCCCTCACGAGCCGCGCCGGTTACGCGCCCGGAATCTCCATGATCGGGCGCACCTCGATCGAACCGTACTCGGCGGCCGGGATCTTCGCGGCCAGCTCGATCGCCACGTCCAGGCTCGGGCACTCCAGCACGTAGTAGCCGCCGAGGACTTCCTTGGTCTCCGCGAACGGCCCGTCCGTCGTCAGCATCTTGCCGTCGCGGACGCGGACGGTCGTCGCCGTCGAGGCCGGCTGGAGCGCGTCGCCGAGCGGATTCGCCCCGCGCGCCGTCGCCTCTTCACCGAACTTCATCCACGGGATCATCGATTCCGGGGTCATCTCTTGCGGCTCGGTCCTCTCTTCGCTGTAAATCAGGGCCAGGTAGCGCATCGTCGTACTCCTCGATCTGCCGGGCGAACCCTCGCCGCCCGTTCAACAGGATGACGAATCGCGCGACCGATGATCGACATCGGGATCACAAACGGTCGAGGAGCGGGCGCAGCGATGTCGCCGATCGCCGCGGAATGGTGACGGCCTGCCCGGTGCGGTAGCGTGATCACATGCCAACCAACCCCGCTCCCAGCGAAGCAACGCTCGAACTCCTCCGCACCCTCGTCGCCTTCGACACGACCAGCCGCAACTCCAACTTTCCGCTGATCGAGTTCGTCGAGGGCTACCTGTCCGACCTCGGGATCGAGTCCCGCCGAGTCCTGCACACGGAGAACAAGGCCAACCTCTACGCGACGATCGGCCCCGCGGATCGCGAAGGGATCGCGCTGTCCGCGCACACCGACGTCGTACCGGTCGAGGGCCAGGACTGGGCGACCGATCCGTGGACGCTGACCGAGCAGGACGGCCGCCTCTACGGCCGCGGCACTGCCGACATGAAGGGCTTCCTCGCGGTCGTGCTGGCGGCGCTACCGAAGTTCCTCGCGGCCGACCTCGAGACGCCGCTGCACCTCGTGTGCTCGCCCGACGAGGAGGTCGGCTGCGTCGGCGTGCTGCCGCTGCTGGCCGACCTGAAGGCGAGCGACCGCCGTCCGAAGATGGCGATCATCGGCGAGCCGTCCTCGATGGGCGTGATCGTCGCCCACAAGGGTCACTACGCGTACCGCTGCCACATCCGCGGCATCGAGGCGCATTCGAGCTTCGCGCCGCGGGCAGTCAACGCGATCGAGTACGGCGCGCGCCTCGTCACCCGCATCAACGACATCGCCCGCCGCAAGGCCGACGCGGGACCCTTCGACGAGGCGTTCCCCGTCGCCCATACCACGCTCCACACCGGCGTCTTCCAGGGCGGCACGGCGTTCAACATCGTCCCGCACCACGCGCACTTCGACTTCGAAATCCGCACCGTTGGCACCGATACCGACGTCGAGCTGTTCGGCGAGATCGAGTCCTACGCGAACAACGAGCTGCTCCCGGAGATGCGGACCGTCTACCCCGACGCCGCGATCACCTTCGAGGTGCTGTCCTCCACCCGCGGTCTCGACACTGACCCGACCGAGGACGTCGTCGCCGAGGTCCTCGAACTGACGGCGGGCCTCGGCAGTGCCGCCGGTACCATCGGCAAGGTGAATTACGCCACCGAGGCGGGGCTCTTCCAGGCGGCGGGCATCCCTGCCGTCGTCTGCGGCCCCGGTTCGATCGACCAGGCGCACGGCCCGAACGAGTACGTCGACCTCGACCAGCTCGCCCTCGCCGAGGTGTTCATGGACCGCCTGCTGGAGCGGCTCAAGCGCTAACGGCGCAGCTCGTCCTGCGGGATTGCTCGCTGCTGTCTAACATCGCATGGTGAAACGACACTTCGTCATTCCGCTCGCCGTCCTCGTGCTGGCCGCCCTCGTCGCCTGCGATCGGGGCGGCGAGGTGACCCCAACGCCGGAGGTCACCGTGGCGCCGACCGCAACCGGGACCGCTACACCGACGCCACGTCCGACGACCGGACCGCCCGATCAGAGCGTGGTTTTCTGCGAGACCGAGGACGACGGGCGCGTCGGGTACCTCAGATACCTCGCGCCCGCGCCGTCGCAGTGCACCTCGAACGGATTTGTCCTCGATCAACTTCCTGCCGGCACCGCCGTCGCCGTCGGTGAGTTTGTGCCAGCCTGCTTTCAACCATCTGGTGACGATGGCTTCCGTCTCATCGTCGGCACCCGCTGTGTTCAGGACGGCCCGACGCGGGTGTTCACGACTGACCCTCGTCCGTCCGAACTGCGGGACCGCCTGAACGACGGAGACCTCATCCCGTTCTGCGCTTTCGAGACGAGCGACTACCCCGACTACCCGATCACTGTCGGCCCGCCCTGCATCCTCGGGGGAGAGGGATACACGTCGATCACGCTCGACCTGGCGGAGATCGAAGCCGCGGCCAACTGCACGGCGTCCTTCACATACATGGGCCAGAGCGAATCACAGTTGCGCGCCCTGCTGCAGGAATACCCCGACGCGGGCGCCACCGATCTCTCCGACGCTCACACCGCGATCGCGACCGCCATCGAGGCGCTGTCGGAGGTTCCCCCGGAACGCGTCCAGCGCTACTTCGCGCCCTGGGGCGAGAATAGCCCGATCGAGCGGAACGCCGAGATCGTCGACGCCCTCGAAGGCCTGAATGGCGACGTCGCAGTCGAGGTCGTCGAGGCCACCCGGACACTGATCCAGGACGCGATCGACTGGTACTCCGCCGGCCGCGGCTGCTAAGCTAAGGTGCGAGGCGCAGGGCCGCGACCACGAGGCGCGAAGCGTCAAACGGGGGTCGACGACCCCTCGCGTGCGAAGACGGCGTCGTAGAGGGCGACGATCCGAGGTCCAACCAGCTCCGCCATCTGGCGGTACGCGGGGCGACGGTAGTCCCAGCCGAGCGTGCTGCGCTCCACCTGCTCCAGCCAGTCGCAGACGTGCACCTCCGCGAGGTCGGTGAGCTGCGCTCGCGTCAGCGCGATCGGCGGGCTGCCCTCGCGGTCGCGGATCTCGAAGGCGTCGCCGTCGCCCTCGACGGCCTGCGCGACGGCGGCGTCGAACGTGGCGCGGTCCATCACGCAGTTGCAGTAGGCGGTGAACTCGGCGCGATCGCCGATCAGCCCGCGGACCTGTGCCCGCTCCTCGAGGGGAAGCGAGAAGTCCTGGAAGCCCTGCGTCCCGTAGATCGAGTGGAACAGACCGGCGCGCGCCATCTCGCGGTCGCCGCCAACGCCCTCGACGGTGCTCTTGACCGACTTGAGGTGCGTGAGGAAATCGTGCCCGGTGTGCGCCACCTCGTCAGTGCCGAGGCTCAACAGGAAATCGAAAAGCTGGTCGTCCGTCCGCTCGTCCGCCATCGTGGCCCCCTCAGTGCTACGCCTCGGTGTTGTGCGTGTGCGCGCAGCCTAGCGCAGCCGCCGTCGTTCGGCCGGGCTGCGGAACCGATTCGGGCTTCGCGCGTCAACCGGTACAGTCGATTCCGAGCGCACCGTGACCAATGAAGCATCCGCCGCGCCACTCGGCCGACCGGACCAGGAGTTCGCCATGAGGATCGACCGAGCCATCTCCCCACCGGGGCTGATCAAAAGTGCGACCGCGTACAGCCTCTTTCTGACAGATCAGGGCCTCTACATGATCAAGACCGGCCGTGGATGGCGGCGGAAATTCGAAGCCAAGGGCGCGCTGAACCAGTTCGCCGCTGACAAGGCCGTGAAACGGGTGATGGATACCATCACGACGGCGGAACAGGAACTGGACGAGCACCAACTCGACTCCGAGGTGAGCGCCCGCAAGGGATCGGTATTCGTGGCGAAGTCGGACCTCAGCGAGATTGAACTACGCATGAAGAGCCTGCCGGATCTTCGCTTCAAGGCCGCGGGTAAGAAGTACCGCGTCGAGTTCGGTCAGGACCAGGGGACTGAGGTGGAGACGTTCGTCGCACTGCTGAAGGCCTAGGAATCGGCCCGCTTCTCGACTCGCGACGGCGGCGCCCATGGCCGCTTCGAGGGCATCCGTCACAACGAGGCGCCGACGCCGGAATCGGCGGACGACGAGCCTCGTCAGCATCATCGTCGCCGTCCGCCTCCGCCGCGTACGCGGCGGTCCAGCGTGACCGCCGCGATTGCCGCGGCCTAGCGAGGCTGTAGTCCGCCACGACGGACGCCGTACCAGGACCGGGTCCGATGCCCGAGCGCTACGAGGCCGAGTCCGACGAGATAGATGACGAGGTTGACCACGCCATAGCCCCAGATGTCGCTGGAATTCGCATCCGGGTATGTGCCGAAGGCGTGCTCCGATCCGCCCACCCACTCGATCAACAGGTTCAGCGTTTGAAACGTGAATACGAACGCATGCAACGCGATGTAGGCGATGTATGCAGCCATCCGATTTCGCACGGCGAAGCCCAGCGGAAACGGCACCAGCACTGTCAGTAAGAGTTCCATCGAGCCCTCCGGGTCGATCGGGTCGCGGACCACGAGGCCGCTGAGTCTGCGTGGTGCCATTAGGCCGTTTGCGGTGTACCTGCACATCGGACGGACTCCCCCGCAGGACAGGACTCTGTCCCATCCGCCCGGGACATTCGCGTTCGTAGCCTCTGGTCGATTCCACGAATCGCACCCGGAGGTACTCGATGCCCACGCATTGGAAACACATCGCCAGCGGCCTGATCGCCGCCACCGCCCTCGTCGCCCTCGCCGCCTGCGGCGACGACGATCCGACTCCGACACCGACGCCCGCACCGACCGAGGTGGCCGCCGGCGTCAGCGCCGAGTTCTGTTCCGCCGTGGTCGCGTTCGACGCCGTCGACAGTCCCGGCGGCGAGGAGAACGAAGCCGAGTACGTCGCCGCGATCGTCGACTACGCAAGCAACATCGAGGCTCCGCTGGCAGCCCTCACTGCCGCCGCGCCGGCCGAACTCGCTGACGCCACGGCCGCCCTCAACGGCCTGTTCGCGCAGCTCCACGACGGCAGCATCGAGGCCTACGAGAACCCCGAGTCCCTCGGCGCGTTCGAACAGATCGAGGCCGCCGGGCGAGAAGGCTGTGGTTGGCAGGCCGTCTCCGTCACCGCGCAGGACTACGAGTTCTCGCTGGGCGACGCGCCGATCTCAGCCGGTCCAATCAGCTTCGAAATGACCAACAACGGCGCTGAGCCGCACGTCTTCCTGCTGATCCGCAAGCCCGAGGGCGACACCCGCGAATCGGGCGAAGTCGTCGGCGAGTTCCTGGAGAAAATCTCCTCCGGTGACCCCGCCCAGATTGGTGAGGTGGTCGATCAGAACGTCTCCGGTGGCGGCCCGTTCGCGATCCCCGGCGGCAGTGGATCGCACGTCCTCGATCTGTCGGCTGGCACCTACATCTACTGGTGCCCGATCCCGCAGGGCGAGTCTGGCGAGGGCCCGCCCCACTTCGCCCTCGGCATGGTCGGCGAGTTCGCCGTCAACTAGCGCCTCACCCACGGCCTGACGGGATCACGTCCCGTCAGGCCGGGATTCCCTCCGATGTAGGCGGGACAACCCACGCGGCACCCTCTCGGCATGGCGTGCAGCACGCCGCATGTTGGGAGCACAAGAATGATGTTTCGAATCGCGACCAGCCAGCTTCGCAGCGCGGCATGGCCGAGCGGGCGGTCACCGTGGACCGCACTGACGACCGGCTTCAGCCGGCTCGCTGCCCTCGGCGGACGTGCCCGGCCTCGGATGGGGCCAGCACTGTTTGCCGCCGTGACCCTGCCGCTCCTCTTCGCCGCCTGCGGCGATGACGCCAGCGGGCCGAACTCCGTCGACGTTCGTGTCACGGACTCGGCGATCGAACTTCCCGGCGCGCTCAAGCCGGGATTCACGACGTTCAACATCAGTGGCGAGAGTGAGGGTGACAATCACCTGCTCTTCATTCGTGCCAATGACGGCACGACGCAGGAGGCGATGGAGGCCGGCATCCGCGCCAACGATGGAAGCGGCGATTCGCTGGTCAGCATCGTTGGTGGAAACGGTGGGATGCCGCAGGGCGAGTCCCTCAAGATCACGATTGAGCTGAAGCAGGGGATCTACTCGGTGATCCCCTTCACCGACGAAGGCGATCTGGCGGCGCATTCGTTCTTCACCGTCGACGGAACCAGCTCGAAGACGGCGCCACCCGAGGCTGACGGCGTGATCGCGATGGGCCCCGGCCTCACGTTCGCCGTGCCATCCGGATTCGACGGGAGCGGCACCTTCGAGGTCGTCAACAACGACACTGAAACGCACGAGGCCGCCGTCGTCCGCCTGCTGGACGGCGCCACGATGACCGACGTCAGAGACTGGGCGATCAACGGCTTCGCCGGACCGCCACCGTTCGCACCGGCCGGCGGCTTCGGCGCCCTCGATGGCGGCAGCCGAGGCTGGATCGAGGCCGACGTGGCCCCGGGTCAGTACGCCCTTATCTGCTGGATTCCCGGCCCAGACGGTCTCCCGCACTGGATCAACGGGATGTCGGCCGAGTTCACGGCGAACTGAGCGACGTGGCGCCATTGGTGTGGGTCGCCCGCGATCGCTGGCGGCCCGCACCAAGGCCCGGACCAAGGCCCGCACCAAGGCCCACGCTCGGGCGAGATTCCCGGAAACACGGGACGCCGTCCGACGAAACCGGGCTCGCTCGCTCGCTACGTTTGCGGTGTCGTCGAAACAGTGACGGCGCATCCATCAACGAACGGAGAACATCGTGACTGCAACGTCAATCACCCGGATCGGTCGCCACCCCTACCTGCTGGCAGCGACGGGCCTGTTGCTGCTTCGGAGCCTGCTCGCCCCCTTCGCTCTCCTGCTCCCCGGCTCGGACGAAATCCCCGCCGCCGCCGTGGTGATCACGATGGCGATCGCCGCGCTCGTGCTGGTTGGCGTCTGGGCGATCTGGCAGGGCCGCAAGTGGGGTGGCTGGCTCGTCATCATCCTCACCGCGCTCGACGTGCTCACCGCGATTCCCGCCTTCCTCGAACAGCCCAGCGGCTGGTTGGTCGCCGCCGCCGCCCTCGGGGTGCTGACCGGCGTGCCGGCGATCGTGCTGACCCGCCACCGCGCGGTGTGGAGCGCCCTCCGATAAGCCGTCCTGAAATAGACTGACGCCCCACACCACGGGGGCTGATTCGCCAAACCAGCCCCGCCGGACCAGCCCCGGCGGGGCGCGAGGACCAACAGGTGCAGACAGCGATCCCGCTCGCGAACAGCCCAGCCGGACAGTGGGTCGAGGTCACCAACACCTCAGTTCGCCTCAGCGGCCCGGTCCTGCTGCTGGCGCGCGGCTACTGGCTACTGATCGCCGCGCTCAGCGTCTTCTTCATCGTGCGCGGAATCCCGGACGCCCTCGACACCATCGACGGCGATACCGTCGAGTTCCCCTCGGCCGAAACGATCCGCCACGGCCTCGACCAGCTCGGCATCTCCGAAACGGCCTTCGAGGTCGGGCCATTCGTCCTCTGGATCGGCGTCACGATCATCCTCTTCGCGCTCGCGACGCTGCTCTTCGTCCGACGTTCCGACGAGGTCGCACCGCTTGTCGTTGGTCTGTTTTTCGTCGCCGGGCGTGGGGCGACGTTCCCGCCCGACATCGCCGTGATGTGGGAGACCAACGCGCTGCTGGCAGCCGGCGCCGCGCTGGTCACGCTGACCTGGCTCAGCTCGTTCTACTGGCTCTTCATCATCTTCCCGGACGGCCGCGCGCGGCCACGCTGGGCCGCTATTCCAGGTGCTGTCTTCGTTGCGCTCACCGGCTGGTGGTTCTTCGTCTCACCCAACGCAGAATCAGTCACCGATTTCTCCGGCGACATCTTGCTGTTGCCGGTCGTGTTGCTGCTCGCCTGCTACGCGCAGGCCTACCGCTGGCGACGCACGCCGGACGGCGAATCTCGCCAACAGATGAAATGGGCGACGCTGGGCCTGGTCACCGCCCTCTCCGGCTTCGTCGTCCTCAATCTTGCGCTCGGCGTCCACGACTGGGCGGCAGAGCCAAACGCGGGGCTCGCCACGATCTTCACCCTCGTCTTCTTCGTCGGATTCGAACTGACGACCGGGCTCGCCGTCGCGCTCGGCTTCGCCGCCGCGATCTTCCGCTTTCGTCTCTACGAGGTGGACGTCTTCATCAGCCGCGCACTCGTGTACGCGGGACTGACGCTCTCGCTCCTGCTGCTCTATTTCGGCGTCGTCGTCACATTGGACCGAGGTCTGAACGCCGGCTTTGGGATCTCCTCCCCGATCGCCCTCGTCGCCGCCGTGCTCGCCTTCGAGCCGCTGCGACGCCGCCTGCAAACAAGCGCGAACCGCCTGATGTTCGGCTCACGCGACGAGCCCTACGCCGTCCTCACGGGGCTCGGGCTCAAGCTCGGTGACACCGTCTCGCCCCACCTCGTGCCCGAAACGATCGCCAGCACGGTTACCGCCTCGCTCCGCCTCCCGTGGGCAGCCGTCTCACTCGAGGAAGACGGCGAGCCTCGGCTGCTCGCCGCGAGCGGTACGCCCTCACCCGCCGCCGTCGAGGGCTTCGAGATCGCCCACGCCGGTCGTGCGATCGGGATCCTCGAGGTCCAGCCACGCGCCGGCGAACGTACGCTGGCGAAGCGCGACCGGCGACTGATCGAAGATCTCTGCCGCCAGTCAGGACCGGCGCTCGCCTCCCTCCGCCTGACCGACGATCTGCAGCGGTCCCGCGAGCGCCTCGTGACTGCTCGCGAGGAGGAGCGCCGCCGCCTCCGCCGCGATCTGCACGACGGCATCGGCCCGCGCCTCGCCGGCCTCGCGCTCCGCGTGGAGACGGCGCGCGACCTCGCCGAGGACCAGCCGCAGCTCCGCGGGCCGCTCGACGATCTCGCCGATCGCCTGCAGGACACCGTCGCCGACATCCGGCGGTTGGTGTACGGCCTGCGGCCGCCGGCGCTCGACGACCTCGGACTCGTCGGCGCGCTACGCCAGGTGATCGAGCGCGACGATCCGACGGGGACGCGCATCCGCCTCGAGGTCACTGAGCCGCTGCCGCCGCTGTCCGCCGCCGTGGAAGCGGCGACGTTCCGGATCATCCAGGAGGCGCTGACCAACATCGCGCGCCACGCGCCCGGCGCCGACGGCGCTGTCTCACTCGGCTTCGGATCGGGTGGCGCCGGTGCCACCTCGCCCGAACTGCTCGTCACCGTCTCCGACGACGGCCCCGGCGCACCCGCCGACGCCGTCCCCGGCGTCGGCCTCCACTCCATGCGCGAACGAACCGAGGAACTCGGCGGCAGCTTCGAGTTTGAATCGACCCGGGCGGGCTCGATCGTCCGCGTCCGCCTCCCGCTCCACGACCTCGCCTCGCACGACCCGGAGGACGCCGGCGACGGCGCATCGCCGACCCCAACGAACCCGCTCGGAGCGACCTCGTGACCACGCCCGATCGCATCCGCGTCCTGCTCGTCGACGATCACGCGGAGTTCCGCGGCGGCCTGCGCGGCCTGCTCGCGCGCGAGGAGGACATCGAGGTCGTGGGGGAGGCCGCCAACGGCGAGGAGGCGCTGCGCCTCACCGAGCGCACCGCGCCGGACGTCGTGCTGATGGATCTGCACATGCCCGGCGTCAACGGCATCGAGGCCACTCGCCAGCTCATCGCCGCCCGTCCGTTCGTCGGCGTGCTCGTGGTGACGATGTTCGAGGACGATGAGTCTGTCTTCGCGGCGATCCGCGCCGGCGCCCGTGGCTACCTCCTCAAGGGCGCGCGCAAAGCGGAGACGCTCCGCGCGATCCGCGCCGTCGCCGGTGGCGAGGCGATCTTCAGCCCGGCGATCGCCCGCCGACTCGCCGACTATTTCGCCACGCCCGTGCGCAACGCCGAGCCCTTCCCCGAACTCACGCCACGCGAACGCGAAATCCTCGAAATGATCGCCGGCGGCCAGACCAACGATGAAATCGCCGCCACCCTGTTCCTGTCGCTGAAGACGGTGCGCAACTACGTGACGTCGATCCTCGACAAGCTGCAGGTCGCCGACCGTGCGCAGGCCGCCCTCCGCGGGCGCGAAGCCGGCCTCGGCGGCCCCTGACCGTCGCCGCGCGCAGCGATCGCGCTTCCAGACCGCCCGAGGACGCACGCACCCTCCCGCAGCCGGGCGGCAATCGATCTCCCCCGCGGGACCCAGAACCCCCCGCCCGCGTTATGCTCACTGCTTGTTGCCGCGGGCGCCGCAAACGCCCTGACGAGGAGATGCGATGCGTCTGGTCAGCTACACCCGTCACGGCGTCACCCGTGCCGGCGTGCTCCACGCCAATGAGGACGTCATCGACGTCAACCGCGCGCTCGCCGCACGCCTCTGCGACGAGGGCGTCCAACGCCCCGAACTCGCGGCCGACGCCCTCAACCCGGCCTCGATGATCGACCTGCTCGCCGTCGGCCAGCCCGCGCTCGACGCCATCGAGGCCACCCGACTCTGGTTGGACAGCGGCGCGCTCTCTCGCGACGAACTCGTGGCAAACGGCAGCCTCGTCCCCGCCTCGGAGGTGCGTCTCGCCGCCCCGATCCCCCGGCCGGGCAAGGTGATGGCGATCGGCATCAACTACAAAGCCCACGCCGCGGAGATGGAGCGCGAGCTGCCCGATCACCCCACCGTCTTCACCAAGGTCTCCAGTTGCATCACCGGCGTCGGTGACCCGATCCACGCTCCCGTCGAAAGCCAAATGCTCGACTGGGAAGGCGAGTTCTGCGTCGTCATCGGCAAGTACGCGCGCCACGTCGCCGCGGCGGATGCCCTTGATTATGTCGCTGGTTACATGAACGGGAACGACGTCACTGTCCGCGACTGGCAGCGGCACACCGCCACCTGGATGATGGGCAAGAGCTGGGACACCCACGGCCCGACCGGCCCCTGGATCCTCACCGCCGACGAGGTCCCCGACCCCTCCGCGCTGCACCTCAAGACCTACCTCAACGACGTGGAGAAGCAGAGCGCGCCGACGAGCGACCTGCTCTTCGATATCCCAACGATCATTGAGTACCTGTCGACCGCGTTCACGCTGGAGCCCGGAGACGTGATCTTCACCGGCACGCCCTCGGGCGTCGGCCAGGCGCGCGAGCCGCAGGAATGGATGAAGGCGGGCGACACTGTCCGCGTCGAGATCACTGGCCTCGGCAGCCTCATCAACCCTGTGATCTCCGAGCCGGGGCGCTAGTGCTGCTTCGTTCCGATCGATCGAGCCGTGGTGGGATGCCGCGGGGGGCGCATCGGCGCCGCGCCGGATCAGTGAAAACACGTCCGACCGTGCACGGTCGCAACCCCCGCGCGGTAGCGTAGAAGCTCCACCGGGATTTGAGGACGAGCCGATGCCCTGGCAGTTGCTTGGATCGTTTGCGCCAGACGAACTCCCGCACACCCGTGAGCAGCTTCACTGCGTGATTCAGGTGGTCGCCAGCGTGCCGCGGCTGCTGGTCCCCAACCCGAAAGACGGCAGCTACACCCACTCCGCGTTCACCTGGGATCGCCAGCGCCACGCCATCGTCAGCGCGGAGGTCCCCTCCGATGTCCGCTTCCACGTCGGCATCCGTCCCGCGGACGCCACCGTCTTCCTGCTGGACACCAGCGGCAACGAGATCGCCACTCAGTCCGCGGACGGTATGGCGATCGAGACCCTCTTCCGCTGGCTCACCCGCCAGATCGTCGAATCTCACCGCCTCCGCGCTGCCGCGCCCGCTCACGGACGCTGAACGAGGGCTGCCGGTCCCCTGCGTCGCCGGCCAAGAGTTCGATCTCGGCAACCGCCCTGCCCTCGCCGAGCTCAGCCGGTACTACGACAACGCATCACTCGTCTTCGAGGCGATCCGAGCGCAACAGCCGCACGCCGCACCGCTCTACGTCTGGCCGCACCACATGGACATCGCGTTCACGATGCCGATCGACCCGAACGAACGCGGCGCCCGCTCGCGCTCGGTGAACCTCGGGATGGAGCCGGGCGACGGCTACTACCCGGAGCCCTACTTCTACAGCAGCCCCGCGCCCGCCCCCAACCCGGACGCGTTCCCCGGGCTCGCTCTCGGCGCCTGGCACATCGAGGGCTTCACCGGCGCCGTGCTGCCGGCCGCCGAGATCGTCGCGGCCGGCGATGCGAGTGCGCAGCAACAAGCCGTCGAGACCTTCGCGCGCTCCGCGATCCAGGCGAACCGCACCCTCCTCAAGGCGTAGCGATCGGTCGACGTCGGCATCGCACGTGGCTCTTCCGCAGTTCGCCCGCGGCTCCGCGATTGCGCACCGCTCGGTCACTCAACCTGGCGCGCAGTCCCGGTTTCACACAACACACTGTCATTCGATTCCCGATCACGATTCTCATACGCACTCAATACTGACAATCTGAACCGCCACTCACCGCAGTCAGCATTCACCCGAGTTCCTCCACAACGGCGTCTGTCGAACATCTCACCGAGATGGCCACATCCACGGGGATTGGCCAGGTCGGGAAGCCTCGATGGGACGTCTGCGGCCACAAATCAGAGCGCGGATCCGCTGGAAGATCCTGGGGCCGTACCTCGTGCTGGCGCTCGCCCTCGCCGGCCTCTCCACTTACCTCGTCACCCGCGTCGTTGCCGGATCGCTCGAGGTCCGCTTCGCGAACCAGCTCGCGGAATCGGCGCGCACCGCCGGCGACAACGTCGTTCGCCGCGAACGCGATCACCTCGAGGTGATCCGCGCGGTCTCCTTCACCGAGGGCATTGAGCGCGCTGTCGCTCGCCACGACCCCGCCGCCACGGAGCGAATCGTCCTGCCGATCGCCGCGAACAGCGCCACGGACGCGGTCTACATCCTCGATCGGTCGGGTGCCGTGCTCTATGCCGCACGCCTCGTCGATCCCGACCTGCTCACCTACGAAGCGATCCCGGAAGACGTGGCCACCCAGGCCACTGCAGCGGTCTCCGCAACCGCGCTCACCGGCCAGGGCGACGGCCGCGGCGACAAGTTCGCCTCGGTCGTTCAGACCAGCGGCGGGCCGCTGCTGGTGACCGCCGGGCCGATCTACGACGGGACGACGGTCGCCGGCGTCGTGGTGGTCACCAGCCCACTCCGCGCGCTACTCACCTCGATCAAGCAGCAGTCGTTCGCTGACGTGACCTTCTACGACAGCTACGGCGGCCTCCTGCTCTCCACCTTCGTCCTCGATGCCGACAACCAGGTGCAGGACTCTCCCGCCGTCGCCGCTACCGTGGCAGGCAGTGGACTCCGCGACACCCAGCTCCTCTCTGGTCGCGACTACCAGTTCATGTACGTGCCGATGTACGTGCGCGGCAATCCGATCGGGACGCTCTCCGTCGCCCTCCCCACCTCCTTCGTCACCAGCGCCGGGGAGACCACGCGCACCCAGATGGCGACGTTGTTCGGCATCGCGACGCTGATCGTCCTCGTGATCGGGCTCTTCCTCGCCCGTGTCATCACCGCCCCGCTCGGCCGCCTCGTCCGCGCGGCGGACGCCGTCTCCGCCGGCGATCTCACCGTCCGCAGCGGTGTCAGAAGCGGAGACGAAATCGGCGCCCTCGCCACCACCTTTGATGCGATGACCGAACGCCTGCAGAGCCAGCACCTTGGGACCATCCGCGCCCTCGTCTCCGCCGTCGACGCCCGCGATCCCTACACGCGGGGACACTCCGTCCGTGTCGGCCACCTCTCGGTCGAGCTCGGCGACGGCTTCGGGTTGTCCGAAGGTCAGCTCCAGCACCTTCAGGTCGGCGGCTACCTTCACGACATCGGCAAGATCGGCGTTCGCGACGCCGTCCTCCTCAAGCCCGGCGCGCTCACCCCCGAGGAACGACGCGTCATCGAGGAGCACCCCCGCGTCGGCCTCGAGATCCTCGAGTCGGTCTTCCTCCCGCCAGAAGTCCTCGCCGTCGTCGGACAGCACCACGAACGACTTAACGGCACCGGCTACCCCTTCGCCCTCTCCGCCGATGAGCTGACTGTCTTCCCTCGGATCGCCGCCGTCGCCGATGTCTACGACGCCCTCACCACGGACCGCCCGTATCGGGCCGGCCTCTCCATCAACGCCGCGCTGAAGATTCTCTTCCGCGAAGCGGAAAGCGGGCTGCTGGATTAGGACGTCGTCGCCACCATGGCCCGCGTCGCGGAGCTGTGGGAGCAGCGCATCCACGACGATCCGGCGCTCAAGGGGCTCGACTCGACGGCTCGCCTGCACATCCTCAACGGCGCCGGGTCGGACCGGCCCCATCCGCATGGTCCGGAGAGGCACACGCATCATGCGGCGTAGTCTCCGCGCCGCGGCGGTCACCGCGTTGATGGCGATCCTCGTCACGCTCGCCGCCTTCGGCACCACCACCCTCGGCGCGTCGGCCGGCTCCGCGCGGCCACCAGACGCCCGCGTCGTTGGCGAACTCACCTCGCGGCTCGTCGCGGACTACGCCCGCGACACCACAACGCATCGCCTTCAGCCACTCAGCCCGGCGGTGATCGCCGCCGCCGCCGAGGACTCGCGCGCCCTCGCGATTCCCGCGCCCACGGCGGACGCCGCCGACGCGGGGAGCGAACTCGCGACCAGCCCCACTCAAGGTCCGGGAGCCGCGGGCGTGCGCACCCCAGCGCCAACCCGTACTCCTCGCATCCCCTCGACACCGAACGCCAGCCGGACGCCCCACCCGAACGACCAGCCTCTGTCGAACGACCCGGGATACGAGGACGGCATCCCGTCACCCTCCGACTTCGCCACCGGCAACGACGCGCCCTCGACACCCGGCTCGCCGGCACCGGCGGGGTCGGTGACCGCCACCCCCGGCGCGACGCCGACACCGACGCCAACGCCAACGCCAACGCCGACACCAACGCCGACACCGACGCCAACGCCAACGCCAACGCCGACACCAACGCCGACACCAACGCCGACGCCACTGCCGACGCTGACCCCACTGCCGACGCTGACGCCGATTCCGACGCTGACGCCAGTGCCGATCCCAACGGCACCACCGATCCCGACCCCAAAAAACTGCAACCCCAACGGGCACAATCCCAAGTGCCTGTAAGCGCAGCAGCGGCCGTTTGCCGCGGGAACTCCAGTCGCCGCCAGAACGTTCCGATGATCGAGGTAGCGCGGCGCCAACCGGCCCGCGCTTCGACGCGCCTCGAACCGGACGTGGTGCGCTGGAGGTCCCGATGCGAATTGTCACTACCGCGCTGATCGCGCTCGTCGCCCTCGTTGCGGCCGCCTGCTCGAGTGGGGCGCAACCCGCCGCCACCACCGAGGCTGGCGATACGTCCCCAACCGCCTCCGCCACGCCAGCCCGCAGCATCGCCGATATCGTCGCCGCATCCGGACAATCCGGGGCGGCCACCGACACGCGGCCCACCACCGGCGCAACCGGCGGCGTTGCCGTCGCCCAGCGCGCCTCGCAGCTCAAGCTCGACACCCCGGAACGCCAGCGTCTCGTCCAGGCCCTCGAGGTCATCGAGTCCCTCGACGCCTACGAGTTCGAGTGGTCGATGACCATGCCCTCGATCCCGGACCTGCCAGGTGGCATCTCCTTCGGCGGCGCCGGTGCGATCGATCCCACCAACGAGCGCTTCGCTATGACCATCGATTTCACGGAGATGCTCAACGCGATCGCTTCCAGCGAGGACGCCAGCACCGAGGAACTCGCGATGATCGAAGCGTTCTTCGGCGATGCGCCGTTGCAACTTCGCTACGTCGATGGCACCACCTACATGAACTGGCCCATCTTCGGCCTCCTCCTCGGCGCTGAAACCCCGTGGATCGCCTTCACCGATCCCACCGGCGCCGACGCCTTCGGCGCACTTCCCACCAGCGGCGCCGGCGGCCTCACCAACCCGCTCGATGCCACCGCGTTCCTCGCCTCCGTCTGGGGCCTCGAAGATGTCGGGCGCGAAAGCGTGCGCGGTGTCGACACCACCCACTACCGCGGCGTCATCGACGTCGCCGAGGCGATGTCGACCATCAGCCCGAGCGACATCGCGGAACTCGAAGCCGATCTGAACGGCGCTTCGATCTCGGACGTCTTCGGTGAGTTCCCCGTCGATGTCTGGATCGACGACGACAACGTCGTACGCCGCTACACCATGGCGATCGACTTCTCCGGCTTCGGTCAGGCCGGCCTCACCGCGGAGGAACTGATCGGCTCGATGGTCATGACCTACGAGTTCTTCAACATCGGCGGCGACATCAGCATCGTCGCTCCCCCCGCCAGCGAGGTCACCGCGGTCTCGGACTCAAGCTTCCTGGACGCGTTCCAGATCGGTAGCTAGCGCGCGGCACGCCCCGCTCTTCGCCGCGCGCAAGCGCTGACGGCAACGGCGCCCCCTCGCGGGCGCCGTTGTTGCGTGTCCAGGCTGGCGGCACCCCCTCCCGGGCGCCGTTGTTGCGTGTCCAGGGCTGGCGGCGCCCCCTCCCGGACGCCGTTGTTGCGTATCCAGGCTGGCCGCGCCGGAACGAGGACCGCGTCACTGTTGGTCGCCGCACGGCCGCTCGGTAGCATGCGAAGCACCTCCTCCGAGGCGTCCCCACCACCTACCGGGAGCAGCGCCGTGACCAACGACTACCCCATCGGCAGCGAACTGGCGTTCCTCCGCGCCTACGACGACGCCACGCTGCGCCGCATTGAGACCGTCTCCGACGCGATCCTCGAACGCATCTTTCGCACCGAGGACCGCCACCGCGCCGTGCTCGCCGCGCAGCTCCTCACGGAACTCGCCGAGGCGGCGCAGCGACTGGTCGCCGTCTGTAACGCGCTCCGCGATCGCTCGATCCCGGTCGGCCGCGCGCTGCTGAAGCCACTCCCCACCTCCGAGGACTGGCGCACCTTCGCCGAAGCCGTCTTCGAGGCGCATCCCGGCGACCTCGCGCGTGCCATGGGCCTCGACGAAACGGCGATCGACAGCGCCGCCGAACTCGCCTCCGTCACGGACCTCGCCCGCCACGCCGACATCATCCGCGTCCACGAAGGCGGCCCGCCGATCGCCCTTCTCGAACCCGGCGACCCGCCGCTCCTGCGCCTCGTCGGCCACGACCGCGGCGGCGAGCGTCAGGAGTTCACGATCGTCCTCAGCGAGCCGCGCGTGATCGCCCTCGCCGATGCCACGGGCCACCTCGTCGCCCTCGCCCGCGACTTCCTGCTCACCCACATCGAGCTCCGCGAAGAGAGCCTCGCGCAGCACTCGTAGCTGCCGCACCCCCGTCGATGGCGATCCTCGGCGATCCCGCGCCGCTCAGGTACCGTTGCACGGCGACAACCGTGCGGAATCTGTTGGCGACGGGGCGCTACTCGACGGGTCGATCGGCGTTCCCGCCGGTACCGTGCACAGGCCCATCCCGCGCGGCGAGCGCAATCATCAGAGTAGCAGCATGCCCTCGAACCAACTCGACGTGGACTACCTGATCATCGGAGCCGGCGCCGTCGGCATCGCGTTCGCCGATACGCTGCTCTCCGAATCCGACGCCACGATGGCAATCGTCGACCGGCGTGACCGTGCCGGCGGCCACTGGAACGACGCCTACCCGTTCGTTCGCCTGCATCAGCCCTCCAGCTTCTACGGCGTGAACTCGCTGGAGCTCGGCACCGGGGCGATCGACCAGTCCGGGTCGAACGCCGGACTGCGGGAACTCGCCTCGGGGCACGAGGTCGTCAATCACTTCGACCAGACCATGCGACAGCGCCTGCTGCCCTCCGGTCGCGTCCAGTTCTTCCCGATGAGCGAGGTCGAAGATGACGGCGCGATCGTCTCTCGCCTCTCCGGCGAACGGATCGAGGTGAGTGCGTCGCGGACCGTCGACGCCACGTGGTCGCAGATGCGGATCCCCGCCACCACCCCGCCCGCATACGAGGTGGCCGCCGAGCTCACCTGCGTCCCGCTCAACAATCTGCCGCGACTGGCGCCCGACTTCCACGACTACGTCGTGATCGGAGCTGGAAAGACCGGCATGGACGCCTGCATGTGGTTGCTGGAGTACGGGGTCAGCCCCGACCGCATCCACTGGGTCATGCCCCGCGATTCCTGGGTGCTGAATCGCGCCAACTTCCAGACCGGCGATCAGTTCCTCACGCGGTTCTGCCGCAGCCTCGCCGATCAGATGGAAGCGATCGCGACCGCGCAATCGATCGATGACGTCTTCGCGCACCTCGAATCGACGGGTGAACTCGCCCGGATCGACCCCGCCGTGACGCCGACCGCCTACCACTGCGCCACGCTCAGCGACGCCGAACTCGCGCAGTTGCGGGGCATCAGCGACATCATCCGGCTCGGACGGGTGACCAGCATCGACGCCCGAGAGATCCACCTCGAACGGGGGAACGTCCCCGCTCCCGCCAACTGCCTCTACGTCGACTGTTCCGCCGCCGGCATCCCGGCGAAGCCATCAACCGCCATCTTCGACGGCGACCGGATCACCTTGCAGTGGGTGCGGACCTGTCAGCCCACCCTCAGTGCCGCGTTCATCGCCTACGTCGAATCGGCCTTCGACGATGAAGTGGAGAAGAACGCCCTCTGCGTGCCGATCTCCCCACCCGAGGTGCCGGAGGACTGGCTGCGCATGTTCCAGTTGGACGTCGCGGCCAGGCAGGTGTGGCGTCAGCACCCAAAGCTCAACGAGTGGCTCGACACCTCGCGGCTCAACCCGCTGAAGCTGTCCGGTGATCGCCTGCGAGCCAACCCCGAGGCCGCCCAACAGATCGGGCGCTACCTCGCCCAGGTACAACCCGCCATGGCGAAGCTCACGGAGTTGCTCCCCGCCTGAGTCCGAGCACCGGCGCGCAGCGAGGGGCGGCGAGGGGCGGCAAGGGGCGGCAAGGGGCGGCGTCACGCCTCGGCGCGCGCCATCTCCAGGTACAGCTCGCGCAGCCGCTTCGCGATCGGCCCCGGCGTCCCGTCGCCGATCTCCTGCCCGTCGATCCGCACCACTGGCATCACCAGCCCCGTTGCGCTCGTTACGAACGCTTCGCGCGCGGCCTGCGCTTCCTTGACGGAGAAGCCAAGCTCCTCGACGTCCAGTCCGTTCTCCGAGGCCAGTCGCAAGACCGCGCGTCGCGTGATCCCGTGCAAGATCGCGTGCGACAACGCACGCGTCACGATCGTCCCGTCGGCCGTCACGATGTACGCGTTGCTCGAGGTGGCCTCGGTGATCACGCCGTCCTCGACCAGCCACGCGTCGTCCGCGCCAGCATCCCGCGCCGCCTGCTTCGCCATCGAGGCCGCCACCAACTGCACCGTCTTGATGTCGCGCCGCGCCCAGCGCAGATCAGGCATCGTCACCACCGAGATCCCGCGCGCCGCCACCGGATCCTCCAGCAGGTTCCGCGTCTGCGAAAACATCACCAGCGACGGAACGGCATCGGTCGGGAACGCAAAGTCGCGATCGGCAGCGCCGCGCGTGATCTGCAGGTAAACCAGCCCCTGCCCCACCCCGTTCCGCGTCACCACCTCCTGCTGGATCGTCGGGATCTCCGACAGCGGCACCGGCGGCGTCAGCTTCAGCTCCGCCAGCGACCGCTCCAGCCGCGCCAGGTGCGCCGCGTTGTCCACCAGCCGCCCATCGAGGACCGCCGACACCTCGTAGACCCCGTCCGCGAACAGGAATCCGCGGTCGAAGACCGAGACCTTTGCCTGCTCCTCCGGCACGTACTCGCCATTGACGTAGACGATCCGTGACATCTGGCTCTCCCTGCTCGCTACCTGTTCACGCCACCGCTGCCGGGCCGGCGGAGCGATCCAGTGTCGAGGATCACGCCCGCAACCGCCCATGATCAGTGCACATCGATCACCATCGAACTATGCATTGGACGCATGCCCTGGCGCACTCGATCCTGTCCCACGGCGACACCCAACCCGCCGCGCCGAGCCCCCCGCGTGCACCCGCCGAGGACCGCATCCGATGCCTGACCCACCGCGCGGCCGCGTCTTCTACGGCTGGTACATCGTCGCCGGTTGTAACGCGATCGCCCTCGTCACCTGGGGCGTCGCCATCTTCATCAACGGCATCTTCATCGCCTACTTCGTCGACGAACGCGGCTGGTCCCGCGCTTCGCTTTCCGTCGGTCACACGCTCTTCCAGATCACCGCGGGGCTTGTCGGCATCCTCGTTGGCCGCACCGTCGATCGACGCGGCCCGCGTTCCGTCTTCCTCGTCGGCGGCACCGTCGTCGCGATCGGGATCGCCTCGCTCGGCTTCGCCACCACCGTCTGGCACACCTACGTCGCCTTCACCATCCTCGGTGCCGGCTTCGCCTGCCTCCACACCGTCACGCTCGGTAAGACGATCGCCCGCTGGTTCGTCCGCTCACGCACACGCGCCATGACGATCGCCACCTTTGGCGCCTCGATCGGCGGCATGATCCTCGCCCCGATCAATGCGAACGTCCTCGGGACCTGGGGCGCGCCCACTGCCGGCCTGCTCCTCGCCGTCTTCGCCATCGCCGTGGTCTGGCCCGTCGCGACCTTCGTCATCCGCAACGACCCCGCCGCGCTCGGGCTCCGGCCCGACGGCGCCAACGGCGCAGCTACCGAGGCGAGCACCGACCGTGACGAGGACGCCGCCGCCCCCGAGCGCGCCTGGACCCTCGCCGAAGCGACCCACCAACGCGCCTTCTGGGCGCTCGCGCTCACGCTCCCGCTCGGCATGTTCGCGCAGGGCAGCTTCCTGATTCACCAGGTCAGCTACCTCACCTCGGGATCGTTCACCCTCGTCCAGGCGGCGGCCGTTGTCACCGCCGTCACCGTCGCCTCCACCGTTGGTCGCGCCCTCTTCGTCTTCGTCGGCGACCTGCTCTCGCCCCCGCTCACCAACGGCATCGTCTTCCTGATCCAGGCCGTCGCCTTTGCGGTGCTGGCTGTCGCGCCGACCCCCGCCATGCAGGTCGCCGGTTCGATCCTCTTCGGCTTCACCATGGGCGTGCTCGTCATCCTCCAGCCGCTCTCCGTCGCCGCCGCGTTCGGCGAACGCACCTTTGGCGCCATCTATGGCCAGATCTACCTCGCGATTCGCATCGGCGCCGCCGCCGGCCCGCTCGCCGTCGGCGTCGGCACGGTCGCCTTCGGCTACCCCGTCGTCTGGGGCGCCCTCTCCTGCGGCCTCGTCGTCGCCGCCATCGCGGTCGTCACCACGGTCCCTCGCTCCCCCTCCGTCCACGCCCAGGCACCGGCCGACGCCGCCGAGGTGACACCGCAGCTCGCGAGGACCCACCCCTAGCCGCACGCGCGACGGCCGCGCGCACGCGCGGACGCGACAACGAAACGGCCGTCGCTCTCGCGACGGCCGTTTCAGCTCTCGAGGTCGATCGGTCTCGGCTACGGGTCGGTGTTCTTCAGCCAGGTCACGATCGCCGACACCTCGGCGTCGGTCAGCACCGCGCCGCCGCCATACGCCGCCATCGCCGTGCCGGCGCGCCCGTTCATAATCGTCTGCGTGTAGAAATCGTCCGGCTCCGTCAGCCCCTCACGCAACAACGGCAGCCCAACGCCGCCACTGCGATCCAGCCCGTGGCAGCCAGCGCACAGCGAGGCAAAGTACTCGCCGACCGGGAGCTCCTGAACAATCGCTGAGGACGGATCGTTCGGATCGACCGTCGCGTCCGGATCCACCGGCGTCGGCGCGGGCGTTGAAACCCCGCCTTCCGGAACGCGCCCCTCGAACACCTCGCGCTGCGCCTCGAACCGATCTTCGCGCTGCGCTCCGGCGTCGTAACACGCGCCTAGCACCATCACCGCCAGGACGCTCAAACCCAGCACACCAATCCGCTTCATCCAGATCCCCTCTCGGGCGCCTACGACCCAGGGAGGAAATCCTAACGACTGCACCGCCTATGAACTGCCGCCCCGTGCCCGATCTCCCGCGTCACCGAGCACCTCATCGAGGAACGCCAGCGCCCGCCGCGGCGCCCACGGTCGCGGCTGCCCGCGCTGCCAGTATCCGCAGTGCCCGCCCGACGCCGGATGCTCGAAGCGCACCGCGTGATCTCGAGGGGTGCGATACGCCTCGAAGGACTCGAGCCGCACGATCGGATCGTCCACGGCGGACAGCACCAGCGTCGGTACCGTGATTGCGCCCAGGCGCGGCCCGGCGCTCGCCACCGCGTAATAGGTCTCCACGTCTGGCTGGCCCGCGTCCGGCACCGTGTACTGCTGATCGAACCGACGCACGCTGCGCAGTTGCCACCAGCGCGCCGGCGGCCCCGCCACCGGTCGGTCCGTGCGCACCCGATCCAGGAGTGCGCAGAGCGACTGTGTGTACCGCAGGTGATAGAGCGCGTTCTCCGGTCGACGGATCGCCCGGTTCGCCGCCGCCAGATCGATTGGCGGATTCACCGCCACGATCGCGTCCGCCCCGCATCCGGCTCCGGCCTCCGCGGCGTGCAACAGCACCTGGTTCGCCCCCAGCGAGAACGACACCACGGCGTATGGCCGCGGCAGCCCCTCGCGCTCGAGCGCCCCGAGGACTTGCCCGATGTCGCCGCTCTGGGTCGCGTTGTAGAGCGTCGAGGACAGCGCTTCCGTCCCCCCGCAGTTCCGCAGGTTCACCCGCGCGACGTCCCAGCCAGCGGCCAACGCCTGCGTCGCCGTCCGTCGCGAATCCCCCGTGCGCGCCGATCCACCGAGGCCGTGCACCGTCACGATCGTCCCGCGTGCCGGACGCCGCACGTTCTCCGAGATCAGCACCTCCACCGAGGACGCCCCGCGCGCACCGCCCGCGCCGCCGCCGGGAGCGGCCTCGGAGGCCGCTTCGACCTCGACGACGATGCGCCGCGAGAGCGGCTCGGGCGGCAGCGAAAACAGCGCCGGCCCGACCGTCTGCAGGTGTCCACCCGGCAACCAGCGCGCCGCGCGAAACGGACGCGTGCCATCGCTCCAACCGGAACGATCCGCGTCGCTGGAAGAGTTCGGTAACGTGCGGTCAACCATCTGGGGTCATCATGGCATGCGCGGGAACCGCCCGCGCTCGCAGCGAACGGCGGCACGGTGCGTTACATCATCTACGGTGCCGGAGCGATCGGCGGCGGCATCGGCGTCCTGCTCCAGCGGCACGGTCACGAGGTCGTGCTGATCGCCCGTGGCGCCCACCTCGCGAGGATGCTCACCGACGGGCTGACCGCTCGCACCCCGCATGGGACATTTACCGAGCCTGTCACCGCCGTCGATCACCCCGCCGAGATCGAGTTCCGCGAGGACGACGTCGTCCTGCTCACCACTAAATCGCAGGACAGCATCGCCGCCCTCGATACGCTGCGCGCAATCGCCGGTCCCGGCATCCCCGTCATCTGCGCCCAGAACGGCGTCAACAACGAGCGCGAAGCGGCGCGCCGGTTCACCCGCGTCTACGCCATGCTCGTGATGATGCCCTCGACGTTCCTCGATCCTGGCGAGGTGGTCCTCCACGGCACGCCGATCAGCGCCTGGCTCGATGCCGGCCGCTACCCACACGGCCTCGATCCGCTGATCGAACAGGTCTGCGCGGACATCAGCACCAGTGGCATGATCGCCAAACTCGATCCGCTGCCCATGCGCATCAAGTACGCCAAACTCCGCAGCAACCTCAACAACGCCATGGACGCCCTGATCGGCAACGAGAGCCGCGGCGGCCCCGTCGTCGCGCGGATGATCGAGGAAGCCGACGCCGCCTTCGCAGCGGCGGGTATCGATGTCGCCACCCCCGAGGAACTTGGCACGCGCCACCGCGCCGTCATGTCGCAGGGCGATGTCCCCGGCTACGAGCGGCGCGGCACCTCGGCGTGGCAGAGTCTCGCGCGCGGGCGCGGCATCGAGGCCGACTACCTCAACGGCGAGATCGCGCTCCTCGGCGCCCTTCACGGCGTCCCCACCCCCTACAACCGCGCCGTCCAGATCCTCTCGAACGACGCCGCCCGCCGCGGTGACGCGCCCGGCACCGGCAGCGAGACGGTCATCGCGGCCTACGCCGAACAGCTCGCCGCCGCGGGCGGCTAGCGGCCGCGACCGCCAAGCCCCGATGCCAATCGAGACCGACCGCCTCCTGCTCCGCCGCCTCACCGCCGATGACGCGCCCGCCATCCACGCACTCGACAACGATCCCGAGGTGATGCGCTACATCAACGGCGGCGTCCCCACCCCGCTCGAGGTCATCGAGACGACCCTGCTCCCCAACCTCATGCGCCACGATCCCGCTCGGCCGCACTTCGGGTGCTTCGCCGTCTGCGCACTGGAGAGCAGCGCCTTCCTCGGCTGGGTCTCGCTCCGACCAACCGCCGCCGATCCGCGCGAAGCCGAACTCGGCTACCGGTTCGGGCGCGACGCCTGGGGCCACGGTTACGCCACCGAGGCCGCGCGCGCCCTCGTCGCCCGCGCGTTCGCCGGCGGCGCAACGGACCGCGTCATCGCGAACACCTACGAGGACAACCTCGCCTCTCAGCGCGTCATGGACCGCCTCGGCCTGACGCTGCGCCGCCGCTTCCGCCCAACGCCGGAGCAGCTTGCCACCTCGGACACGGCGCACCGCCCGGACCTCACCTCGTGGGACGGCGACGACCTCGAATACGCGATCGCGCGCGAGGACTGGCCAGCCGCCCCGAGCGTGTAGCGCGACCCGACAGCCCGAGCGCGTAGCGCCGCCGGGACAACAACGGCCGCGCCTGCTGCTGTTCATCAAGCGACAGCCCGGTAGCCCGCCTGCGGCCTCGTTGCTACGCTCACGCTCTAACGAGCGGATCGAGGAGCAACGCATGGGCTGCCCCGTCCACATCTGGGTCCCAATGATGGCCGCCGTCGCGCCGGCCGCCACCGTGGCGCGCCACAAGCTCCGCTCTGTCCTCCCCGGCCGCAAGCCCGACATCAACCCCGCCGATCACATCGACGAGATGCGCCGCTGGACCGCTGCCGCCGCCCCAACCTCCGACCAGGCTGCGAAGTAACATCGCCTCTTCACACGCCCTGATCGCCACCTCGTGAGCGACGCCAACCTCTCCGAGCAGCCGCCCCTTGCTGCCCAATCCGACACCGCCGATCCCCTGTCCGCCTCCGCGACGGCTGACCTCGATGCCGCGCGACCGACCGAACAACCCGCCCCTCCGGCGCCGGACACCCTGAGCGAAGACACCCCCGCGCCCGAAGCCAGCACCCCGCCTGCCGACGAACTCAGCACCAGCGCGGCCGCCGAGCCCAGCGCGCCGCCCACACCTGAGAGCGCCGCAGTGCTCGCAATTGAATCCGACGATCCGCCCCCGGCCGAAGCCGAAGCCTCGGCCGCAGTCGAATCCGACACCCCGGAGGCAGCCGAACCCAGCGCCGACGCGGCCGACATCACCTCCGAGGACACCGCTAGCACCGAGGACGGATCGACGGCGGAAGGCGATGCCGAGCTACTCGTCACGAGCATCACCTTCGCCGAAGCCGCCAAAGCCATTCCCGGCGAAGCCGCCGCGTTCGTCCCCTACGGCGACGCGCTGCTGCCCACCCCCTACGCCGCCAGCGCATGGGGCACCGACGTTCTCCACGGCGGCCCGATCGCCGCCCTGGTTGCCCGCGCCGCCGAGCGTGCTGTCGCAACAAGCCGGGCCGCCGAGGGCACCGGTTCCGGCTCCGACCTGCTCCCCGCCAGAATCACCATCGACCTCTTCCGCGCCGTCCCCCGTACGGCGCTACACACCCAGGTCGAACTGATCCGAGAGGGCCGTCGCGTCGTGGTTGCGCGCGTCTCCGTACTCGCCGGGAACCTCGAAGTCACCCGAGCGCAGGTCCTCTTCCTCCGCCGATCGGAAGGCCCCGAGACGAACCCGATTGCGCCGCCACCGGGCCCCGAAGGCCTCGAAACCGCGCTCGGCCTCAGCCGCGGCGCCCCGCTGCCGCCCGGTCGAAGCGGCGGCTTCCACACCCTCGTCGAAACCCGCTGGCCCGAATTACCCGACGCCCCACGCGGATCGCTCGCCTGGATCCGGGTCCCCTTCCCCATCGTCGCCGGCGAAGAACCCACCCCCTTCCAGCGCCTCGCCGCGGTCTCCGACTTCGGCAACGCGCTCGCCAACTACGCCGCCGACTGGCAAGACCCCGACCAGCGCGCCAACGCTTCCTTCATCAACACGGACATCTCTGTCCACCTGCTCCGCCCACCCGAAGGCGAATGGCTGGCCCTCCGCGCCGACCGATCCACCCACGCCAACGGCGTCGGCCTGGTCGAAGTCAGCCACTTCGACCACCTCGGCCACTACGCCCGCAGCACCCAGGCCCGCCTCCTCAACCCGAAGTAGCGCCGCCATTCCCTCGACAGGCGGGTGCGGAGCACGCCGCTCGCCGCCCCACGCAGAGACCGCGCGTACGGCTTCCGCCGCAAGCGCGACAGCACTCCTCGACAGCGGCTACCGCCTCCGCAGCAACAGACCCACCACACCCACAACCAACGGCGGCGTACACAACCACGGAATCCGATCCGCAAACCACATCGGCAAGAAGATGTCGGAGACCCGCCCATCCTCGGCCCCCATTCGCTCAACCAACCGAGTCAGCGGACAAGCCCCACCGCTGAGCGCCAGCGCCACCAACTCCACCCCCACAGCCCCGAGGGCAGGCCGAGTCCACCGCCCCGATCGCCCTCGAACGCCTGCCTGGAACAGGTAGAGAATCGCCGCCGAATTCACGAAAAAGATCGCCGAGTGAAACGCCTTGATCGCCACGATCGCCACGCGGGTGCCACGCCCCGGCGACTCGAACGCCCTCGAGACCATCGAATCGACCTCCGTCGCCGCCCGTGTCGCGCGCGCTACGAGTCCGAGCGAAGCCGGCTGTACGTCACCATGTCGCGATACTCGCCGTCTCGGAACTGCGCCCCGCGCGCCGTCCCCTCGCGCGTGAACCCGGCTCGCTCCAGCGACCGTTGCTCCGCCACATTCGTCACTTCCGTCGACGCCTCCACGCGGTTCGTCGTCGTCGTCGCGAACAGATGCTCCGCGAGCAACCGCTGCGCCTCACTCCCAATCCCCCGCCCTCGGTACTCGGCCAGCAGCGTGATACCCAGGTTGCACGCCGCACTCTCCGGATTCGGCCCGTACCGCACCTCGTGCCAGGTCAGATCCCCAACCGGCACTGCGTGACCCTGCTCGTCCGTGAACTCCGCCACGATGCGCCGCCCCTCGGACGCCGCATCGTCACCACTGAACGGAGCGCCAAACCAGTTAAACGGCGACGCTTCCGCTTCGGAGCGGAGGCGCCGCAACACCTCGCCATCGGCATCCGTCGGTGGTCGTAGTCGAACCCGATCCGTTCCGTCGCCCGTCCCGATCACCTAGCCACCCATCGCTCGATCCGCACCGCGCCAAACGCCGCCTCAACCGTACTCAACAGCCGCGCCACCGACGGTCGGGTCGTCGGCAACGATCCTGACGGACTCAAGGGCGTGGCGGTATTCAGTGAACCGGTCGGGTATGAGTCCTCGGGATGGCCGACAACGCCACAGGCAGCCGCGTGCTCCGGGAACGCTGCGATCCTCGACGGCGACTGCGCCTGTTCTGCTG
Source organism: Chloroflexota bacterium (assembly GCA_027593235.1). GTDB lineage: Bacteria > Chloroflexota > Dehalococcoidia > UBA2979 > UBA2979 > UBA6627. The sequence continues at coordinate 75,015 of JAQCIU010000001.1, read as the reverse complement.
GCGACGGCAACACTCGCCTGGCGGGGTGCATCGTGGGCCTGGGTTCCCTAGCCGAAGAAGATCTCCGGCGTTACCGGGACCACTGTGGCCTAATCGTCGAACAGTTCCCCGGCGAGTCGTTCAGACATCTCGTCGAGATCGCGGTCGTGCCAGCCAATGGGAACGCAGATCCAGGCGACCACCAGAGCGACGAGGGCCACGACGAGGCCCGGCGGTAACACACTCATTACTGTCTCCAATCGATCGTTTATCTAACGATAGACTGTCGACAAGTATTTGGCTTCTGGCTAGAGGCATCGGGTCGAGGATTGCCGCAGCCCCCGTCCCGGCAGCCTCGAGGTGCTCACTGGAACCGGGCGACCGCTGGGGTTTCAACTCGGCGTGGCGCGGCCACCTCACCAGTTCCTCACCCCAGACGCTACCCTCCAAGGCGTGGATGAAGAGCGCTTCTGCTTCGGACTCGGACGGCGCATCAGTGTGGAGGTCGCGCACTCCGGTCGCGACGAGCTAGTCGGCTTATCCGAGGACGGCATCGGCCTGTCCGCCTACCTGTTCGACACGGACCCAACGCGCCTCGAGGGCGTGATTTGGTTTCTCGGTGACCGTCAGCCGTCGCGCCACTGGGGCCCGTACCAGTTCTCCGTCGACCTCTCGACACAGCCACGCGCCGGCTATCGCGAGGATCTTGACTTCGATGCACTCCTCCCGCTCGACGGGGTAACCGGCTGGCTCACGGTAGATCTCGCGGAGATGCGAATCGCCATCGACCCCGCGATCCGCGAAGCACCTACCGAAGACATCCTCCTCGACCGCTGGGGTAACTTCACGGTCATTGGACGCGACGCACCCGGTGACGATCGCCGTTTCCGCACCCACCGCACTATCGTTCACGGCTCCGGTCCGCCCGTTGCCGAGACCTCCGATCGAGGCCCAAGCCGCTCCGGGACCCGCCGCCACCAGCGGCGCACCGGCAAGCGACGCCCCCCACAGTGATACGGTGATCCCGAGGCGAATCCGAACACCCCGAGGACTGCGCGCGTGCCCGACACTTCCGAGGACCAACCGGCCCCCGAGGCCCGCAATCGCCTCGCGCGGGAGACCTCCCCCTACCTGCTGCAGCACGCCGACAACCCCGTCGACTGGTACCCGTGGGGCGACGAGGCCTTCGATCGCGCTCGCGCCGAGGGCAAACCGATTCTGCTGTCCGTCGGCTACTCGGCCTGCCATTGGTGCCACGTCATGGCGCACGAGTCGTTCGAGAACGAGGCGATCGCGGCGCAGATGAACCGCGACTTCGTGAACATCAAGGTCGACCGCGAAGAGCGCCCGGACGTCGACAGCGTCTACATGACCTTCACCCAGGCGATGACCGGCCAGGGCGGCTGGCCGATGACCGTCTTCCTGACGCCCGACCTCGAGCCGTTCTATGCGGGCACCTACTTCCCGCCCGAGGACGGGCACGGCCGCCCCGGCTTCCCCCGATTGCTCGAGGGCATTCGCAACGCCTGGGACAGCGATCACGACAACGTGCTGACCTCCGCTGCCAACGTCACCGCGCAGATCCGCGAGCGCACGACGACGCCCGCCGGCGCCGCCTCCGGCGACGTCCCGCCCGAGCTGCCAGCGCGAGCCGCCGAGGCGATGCGCTCCGTCTTCGACGCGACCTGGGGCGGCTTCGGAGGCGCGCCCAAGTTCCCCAGCCCGGGCAACCTCGAGTTCCTGCTGATGCACCACCAGCGTCGCGAGGGCGACACCGGCACGCCTTCGGCCCTGGAGATGGTGCTGCACACGCTGCGCCAGATGTGGGCGGGCGGGATGTACGACCACCTCGGCGGCGGCTTCGCGCGTTACAGCGTCGACGCGCACTGGCTCGTCCCCCACTTCGAAAAGATGCTCTACGACAACGCCCAGCTCATCCGCGTCTACGTGCACGCCTTCCAGGTCACCGGCGACCCGTTCCACGAGCGCGTCGTCCGCGAAACGCTTGCCTACATCGCCCGCGAAATGACCTCGCCCGAGGGCGGCTGGTACGCCGCCCAGGACGCCGACTCCGAGGGCATCGAGGGCAAGTTCTTCGTCTGGACCCCGGACCAGATCGCCGCGGTCCTCGGCCCCGAGGATGGCGCCTTCTTCTGCCGCGTCTTCGACGTGCAGCCCGGCGGCAACTTCGTCGACCCGCACCACCAGGAACTGACCGGCCGCAGCGTGCTCAGCCGCCCCGACTCGACCGAGGAGTTGGCCGCCGAGTTCGGCCTCGAGGTCGGCGCGTTCGAGGCGCGCGTCGATGCTCTCCGCGTCCGCCTCTTCGAGGCGCGCAGCGGCCGCATCCCGCCCGGCCTCGACGACAAAGTGCTGACCTCGTGGAACGGCTTGATGCTCGGCGCGCTGGCGGAGGCCGGTCGCGTCCTCGACGACCGGGCATACATCGAGGCCGCCGAGCGCAACGCGGCCTTCGTGCGCGCCAACCTCTGGCGCGACGGTCGACTGCTCCACACCTACAAGAGCGGCGTCGCCCGCGTCGACGGCTTACTCGAGGACTACGCCTACTACGCCCTCGGCCTCGTCGAGCTTTACCGCGCGACCGGTAACCTCGCCCACCTCGAATGGGCGCGCGAGCTGTTCGAGGCAACCCTCGCCCGCTTCCGCGACACGCCATCCGAGGATGGCGCCGCGGACGGCGACGGCTCCTTCTTCGAAACGCCCGAGGATGGCGAAGCGCTGCTGCTCCGCCAGAAGCCCGTCTTCGACGCCCCAACGCCTAGCGGCAACGGAGCGACGGCACTGCTCGCCGCTACGCTCGCCCGCTACTTCGGCGAACCGCAGTGGGACCGCGTCGCACGCGAGGTGGTCTCCTCCACCGCCGACCGCATCGCGCAAGCCGCGACCGGCTTCGGCAGCATGCTCCAGGCCGCCGAACTGCTCATCGCCCCCCACCGCGAGATCGCCATCGTCGGCCCCGAGGACGCCCGCGCCCCCTACGAGCGCGCTTTCGCCGCTCGCTTCTTGCCGGCGGTCACGCTTGCGACCGCCGCGACCGCCGGAGGCATCGCACTCCTCGAGGATCGCGAACCGCCCTCGGGAGCCAGCGCCGCCGCCTTCGTCTGCCACGACTTCGTGTGCGAACTCCCGACCACCAGCGTCGAGGCATTCGAGGCACAGCTCGCGGTGCTCTCCGGATCGGCGTAGCACGCGCCAGCTCGGTCCCAGCGCTCGCCCGCTCGGCACCCCTCGCGGAGCACACCGCCCGCCGCCGCAGTGGTGACCATGCCCACCAATCGGTTACGGTCGGCGCCAACGAGGGCGGACGCGATGGGCGACGTTGACCGGTTACTCGCGGCATTCGAGGCTGATGCACTCTGCCGCCCTGACGCATCCCAACCCAACGTCATCGATCTCGTGCGCGCCGTCGGGGCCCTCAGCGGCGTCCCGGATCTCGATCTCTCGCCGAACGCAAAGGCGATCAGCAACCAGATCGGCCAGCCCTCGCACATCGTCTTCGTCCTCGTCGACGGCCTCGGCACCCACGCTTTCGACGACCTGCCGCGCCACTCCTGGCTGCGCCGCCAGTTCGCCTGTGACCTCCAGAGCGTCTTTCCCTCCACCACCGCCGCCGCCATCACCTCGATGGCGACCGGCCTCTGGCCGGCCGAACACGGCGCCGTCGGCTGGTGGACCTACCTGCCACAACTCCGCGAGACCGCGTGCGTGCTCCCATTCATCCGCCTCGGAGACGGCGCGGCGCTCCTCGACTGCGGCGTCGATCCCACCGAGGTCTTTCGCGGCACGCCGCTGATCGGTCGGATGACCGCCGATGCCGCCGTCTCCCAGCCACGGGCGATCATCAACTCCGCCTATTCCACCTGGTTCGGCGCCGGCGCCGCCACCCTCGCGTACCGCACCCACCGTCAGGCAGCCGACCTCATCGCCGAACGCATCGGTGGCGCCTCCCGCCCCACCTTCACCTACTGGTACACCTCCGCCTTCGATCACGAATCGCATGAGCACGGCGCCGAATCGGACGAGGCCCGCGACGCCCTCGCCGACATCGATGAAAGCCTCGCGGAACTCGCGACCACCCTCTCCGGCCTCAATGCCCGCATCGTCCTCACCGCCGATCACGGCCACCGCGACGCCGGCGCCCGCTTCCCGATCGCCGGCGACGATCCGCTCATCGATTTCCTGACCACGCCGCCCTCCGGCGACATGCGCCTCGGCTTCTACCACCTCCGCGAAGGTGCGCACGACGCCTTCATCCGCGCCTTCGAGTCGCGCTTCGGCGATCACTTCGCTCTCATCTCCACGCAGGATCTCGAGGATCTCCGGCTGCTTGGCCCGGACCCACTCGCCGACGAAACCCGGCGCCGCGTCGGCGACCTCACCTCGCTCGCCCTCGATGACTCCGTGATGCGCTACACTGGCGGCGCCGATGGCGAGCACTTCATGGAGCAGCGATCCCACCACTCCGGTCTCTCCCACCGCGAAATGACCGTTCCCCTGGTGATCGGCTAGTGCCCCTTCGGGGCTTGATGGTGCTTCGCCTCAGTTAGCCAATCCTCCGAGGCCCGTCGAACCGCCCGAGGCCGAACTGCCGTCGCTCGGGGAGCGCGCCTCAGGACAGGAACCATCGAGCGGGGAGTGCGGGGGCCGCCTGCTCGTCAGGGATACGGGCGGGCCGCGGTCGGACGCCAACCACGCGAGTGTTATATATCTGCCGAGTGCCCGCCCACCGACTGCGCGCACAGCACCGAGGAGATTCTGAGATGCCCGACTACCGCGACATCATCTACGAAACCGATGGCCGCCTCGCCTTCATCACGCTGAACCGCCCCGAAAAACTGAACGCCCTGAGCAATAACCTCCGCGGCGAAGTCATGGACGCGATGCGCGAAGCAGAGCACGACCCCGATGTCGGCGTCATCGTCCTCAAAGCCGCCGGTCGATCCTTCTCCGCCGGCTACGACCTCTCCCCATCCCGCGCCGCCGGCGAGAACGACATGGTCAACCCGCGATCGCACCTGCCCGAAACCGGCACTACCCACCCCGGCCCCCAGACCTGGTCGCGTCACGTGGTCATGACCAACTGGACCATCTGGGAACTCGCGAAGCCGGTCGTCGCCCAGGTTCACGGCCACTGCCTGGCTGGCGGTACCGAACTCGCCACGATCTGTGATTTCCGCATCGTCGCGGACGACGCCCTGATCGGGTACCCGCCCGTCCGCGCCATGACCACCATGGACATGATGTGGGCGCCCTGGCACCTCCCCCCGGCCAAGGCTCGAGAGTTCGCCTATGTCGGAGATTCGGTCTCCGGTACCGAGATGGCACGCCTCGGCTGGGCCAACTACGCAGTCCCGCGCGACCAACTGGACGAATTCACGGAGCAGTTCGCCCGACGCATGGCGCACATCGACAACGATATGCTGATGTACTCCAAGCGCGCCGTGAACCGGCAGTACGAAAGCATGGGCATCCGCCACGGGATCGCCTCCGGCACGGAGATCCAGGCGCTCAGCGCGCTCCGCCCCGCCGCCGCCGAGTGGGGACGCCGCGTCCAGGAAGACGGCCTCAAAGGCGCCCTCGAATGGCGGGACGGCCCCTTCCGCGACTTCCGAGGCGCCTACGACTCGGCCCCCAAGGACCGCGCCGTCGCCGGCACCGAAGCCCCCACCACCGAACCCAACCGCAAGGAGTACTAGCCCCTTCGGGGCTCGACGACGCTTCGCGCCCGTTGCCGTTGAACCAACGACCGAGGGTGTCCGGATCGGGACGCCCTCGGTCGCCGCGGCCCACCCCTCGAGGGCCGCGCACCCGCACAGTGGGCGCTGCCACTCACCCGCTCAGTGGGCGCTGCCACGCTGTGCGCTGCGACGCAGGGCGCGACTGCTCTGCGCCGCAACTGGCGCGACTACGACACCCGTCGCGGCGGCGGGAGGCAGGGCCGAAAAGAACGGAACGTGGCCTAGGCGTCGCTCAGAACGCGACCGCGAAGCGCGGCTGGGGGCTGGGGGCTGGAGCGGACAGAGGGCGGGTGCCCGCCCCACAGCCGTGCCTCCGCTCCAGCGGCTGAACACCGATCCCGCGAAGGGCGAAAAGAAAGGCGGGGCCTTGCGGCCCCGCCTCAGTGTTCCTACCGCAACCCCACGCCAACGAGGCGCGAAGCGTCGTCACCCCCCGAAGGGGGTTAGGCGTCGAGGGCTTCGCAGATCGTGTCCGTGACCAGTCGGGTGACCGTGTACGGATCCATGTTCGCGTTCGGGCGACGATCCTCGAGGTAGCCCTTCTTATCGCGAGCCGTCTGCCACGGGATGCGGACCGAGGCGCCGCGGTCGGAGACGCCGTAGCTGTACTCCGTCCACGGAGCGGTCTCGTGCATACCGGTCAGCCGCTGATCGATACCAGCGCCGTAGTTCGTGATGTGCAGATCGTGCTTCTTACCCAGCGCTTCCGCGCCGATCACGATCGGCTCGTACGACTCGCGCATCGACTTCGTCGAGAAGTTCGTGTGCGCGCCTGCGCCGTTCCAGTCGCCTGGGATCGGCTTTGGGTTCAGCGTCGCGACAATGTCGAACTCTTCGGCGACGCGGTACAGCAGCCAGCGGGCGACCCAGAGCTGATCGGAGACCTCGACCGGGCCGACTGGCCCAATCTGGAACTCCCACTGCCCCATCATCACCTCGGCGTTGGTGCCGGCGATCTGAATCCCGGCCTCCATGCAAGCGGTCGTGTGCGCCTCGACAACGTCGCGACCCCAGATCTCGTCTGCGCCCACGCCGCAGTAGTACGGACCCTGCGGACCGGGGTAGCCGGCGGCCGGCCAGCCAAGCGGTCGGCCGTCCTTAAAGAAGGTGTATTCCTGTTCGATGCCGAACCACGACTCGTGGTGGGCGTACTTCTCCGCCACCGCCACGCAACCGCGACGCGTGTTCGTCGGGTGTGGCGTCATGTCTGGCAGCAGCACCTCGCACAGCACCAGCACGTCGTCTCCGCCGCGGACTGGATCCGGGCAGGCGTACACGGGGTTCAGCACGCAGTCGGAGTTCGCACCTGGTGCCTGGTTCGTGCTTGAACCATCAAAGCCCCAGATACCCGGCTCCTCGCCGTCTGCCAGCACCTTCGTCTTTGACCGAACGAGCGGTCCGACGAAGCCCGATTCAACCGTCGGCACGGTCCCGTCGATCCAGATGTATTCAGCCCGGTATGGCATGCGCACCCCTCCTGCGAACTCGAAACGAACCGCGCCGGAGCGCGGCGATCAACCTGACTCGATCACGATCCGATCCATCGAGGGTTGTCCCGAGCATCCCGGAACAACCGCCGCTTCGCTGCCCGCGAAGATATCGGCAGGCGCGAGCGTATGGTGCGATCGTTTCAGCAGTGTTTCACGGATCCGACGCCACGCGACAGGTTCCGGCCTACCCCCGCACCCTACCAACCCCGTCTGGTTGTGCCGATGCGGACGGTCTCGACCGGCCCGCTTGCTCCCCGCTCGCATCCTCGCTTGCTGCCGCCCCGCGCGAACACCAGACTGAGACACTACCGCCGCGAGTGAGGTCCAGACACCGATGACGCTGCGCCTGCCCGCGCCCGTATTGCTCGCCTTGATCGGCGCCGTCATCGTCTTGCTGCTCGGCCTTGGCGTATGGCAACTCCAGCGCAACGACTGGAAGCAGGGCCTCGTCGCCGAACGCAACGCCCGCACCGACGACGCCGCGCTCTCCATCGAGGACGCGCGCGCCCTCGACCTCGACCAGCTCGACTACCGCCGCCTCGGCGACGCCGCCGCCTGGGACACCGATCGATCCTTCGTCCTCGCGAACCGCGCGCGCTTCGATACGAAGGGCGAGGAGCTGGTGGTCCCGCTGCTGATCGCCCCCGGCGGCCCCGCCATCCTCGTCAATCGCGGCTGGTACCCGGACGGCCAACGTGCCGCCGCCGAAGCCGCGCTCGCCGCGCGGCCGGCCATCATCGACGGCTTGATCAGCGTGCACACCCGATCCGCGCATCAGACCGCCGCCGGCACCTGGACCGGCATCGACCCCATCGCGATGGGCGTCACCCTCCCCTACGACGTCCTCCCCTGGATCGTGATCGAGGGCCAACGGACCGCCTGGGACGCCACGCCGGACGGGATCCTCCCGGTCCAGCGCTACGCCGCTTTCGCCAACACGACCCCGCACATGGAATACGCGCTCACATGGTTCGGCCTTGCCGCCGCGCTGATCGCGGTCGCCGGCATCCGCTTCCGCCCGCAGCGGGGCACACCTCCCCGCGCGGGGACACGCCCGTCCGCGCCCCCCTCGACCGACGAGTAGCCACGCACCGCACGCATGACCCTGCAACGGACTGCGCGCCCGAGAGCAGAGACCGATGGCAGGTGCCGTGGACCCCCACAGCTCGCGGGGAGCCCGGGGTTGGAGCACCCGCTCGGACGATGATGTCCTGGATGCCCGCAGCCGAGCGTCTCAAGGCGGCTCCTCGAAACGTGGCCGGCAAGACGCGATGCGCGCCACGGACCGCAGCAGCCGCGCACCACCCCCCACGAGGCGGCACGCAGCGCTACCGGACGCGGCGGGTTGTTAGGCCGAAGCCGTGATCTCGTTCGCGTGATCGGCCGCGTGAGACGCCAGGATCTCCATCATCCCCTGGATCGTGGAGCTCTCCCCCACCTTCTTCTCCAGGTCGCGGTCCTCCACGTAGCGGATCACCTTGTTCACGTCGGCCACGGCGGCTTCCAGCGCCGCCATCGCCTCGGCCGGCGTCGTCAGCGCCAGCTCCAGGCGTTCCGGTGCTTTGCCCATCATCGCGCCCGCGACACCGCCCGCGATGCCGCGTTCCGCGCCAATCGCGTGCTCAGCGATCTTTCGCGGTGTCCATTCGTCGTTTCCGGCGCCGACCTGTTCCCACTTCGAGGCGTCGGCCGCCTCCAGCGCCGCCTTGAGCGCCGCGCGCCCCGCGTCAATGCGCCCACGGATCTCGTCTGCTGAAGCCATCGCTCCCCCTCGCATGTGCGGGATTAGTTGATATCGCCCGTAATCTACAGGACTGACGAGACCCTCGTGCCGCGCGCGGCGCCCACGCGAGCCCGATCCGGCGGCAATCGCGCCCTTCTCGCGTCGGCGCGGCCTCGTCATTTCCACGCGCCGTGCTCGCAACCGCGACGCGGTACTACCATGCGTAGTTCACGCTGACGTGCACGGGAGTGATCGAAGGAACCGCCATGACCACGGAGCCGGCCACCCGCGACGTCCTGACGCAGATCGATGCGGAGGCGCGCGCCGCCACCATCTCCGGCGTCGCCTACGACCTCTCGCTCGATCTCACCCGCAACGCCCCCCGCTATCGCGGCGAATGCACCATCCGCTTCGCCCGCAGCGGCAACGGCGCCACCTTCCTCGATCACACCGGCGACGAAATCGTCAGCCTCCAGGTCAACGGCCAGACAATCGCCGCCCCGGACTGGAACGGGCACCGCCTCACCCTCGCTGCGGAACTGCTCGCCGCCGACAACGTCGTCCACGTCGTTTACGAGAACGAGTACGACCACACCGGCGACGGCTTCCACCAGTTCAAGGACCCCGAGGACGGCGAGGAGTACCTCTACACCAACTGCGAGCCGTACAGCGCGCACCGGCTCTTCCCCGGCTTCGATCAGCCGGACATCAAGGCCAGCTACCAGGTCAGCGTCACCGCTCCCGCCGAATGGGAAGTCGTCGCCAACAGCGCCGAGGCCACTCGCCAGACTCTTCCCGACGGCCGTATCCGCCACGACTTCGCGCGCACCCAGCAGTTCGCGACCTACCTCTTCGCCCTCATCTGCGGTCCGTACCACGCCTTCCGCGACACCCACGGCGACATCGACCTCGGATTCTTCGCCCGCAAGTCGCTCGTCCCGCATATCGACGAAGCCGAATTGTTCGACGTCACGAAGCAGGGCCTCGACTTCTTCGCCGAGTTCTTCGACTACCCCTACCCCTTCGGCAAGTACGACCAGATCTTCGTCCCGGAGTTCAACGCCGGCGCGATGGAGAACGTCGGCGCCGTGACCTTCGCGGAGGTCTTCGTCTTCCGCGACCCGCCGACCGAGAACCAGCGCCTCAACCGCGCCGAGGTGATCCTCCACGAAATGGCGCACATGTGGTTCGGCGACCTCGTCACCATGCGCTGGTGGAACGATCTGTGGCTGAACGAGAGCTTCGCCACCTACATGTCGTACCTCGCGCTGGTCAGCGCCACCCGCTTCGACAGCGCGTGGCAGACCTTCAACGCCGGCATGAAGAACTGGGCCTACCGCCAGGACCAGCTCATCACGACGCACCCGATCGCCGGCGAAGTCGCCGATACGGACCAGACCTTCCTGAACTTCGACGGCATCACCTACGGCAAGGGCGCCGCCGTCATCAAGCAGCTCGTCGCCACAATCGGCCTCGAGGGCTTCCGCAACGGCATGCGCACCTACTTCCAGCGCCACGCCTACGGCAACACCACGCTGGTCCAGTTCCTCGACGCCCTCGAGGCCGGCGCACGCTCGGTTGGCGACGAACGCGATCTCCACGCCTGGGCCCAGCTCTGGCTCGAGACGGCCTCGCTCAACACCATCGCCACCACCTGGGAGACCGACGGCGAGCGCATCAGCGCCATGACCCTCGAACAGTCCGCGCCCGCCGACTACCCGACGCTGCGCCCGCACACCGTCGAGGTCGCGCTCGCTCGCGATGAAGGCGGCGCAATCGTCATCGAGGCACTGCCCGCAGTCATCGAGGCCGCTACCGCCGACGTCCCCGACGCCGTCGGCATGGCCACGCCTGACTTCGTCTTCCCGAACTACAACGACCACGGCTTCGCCAAGACCGCGCTCGACGATGCGTCGCTCGACTTCGTGCGTGCACGCCTTGAGGACATCGACGACCCGCTGCTCCGCCAGCTCATCTGGCAGTCGCTGTGGAACATGGTCCGCGACCAGCAGCTCCGGGCGCCTGACTACCTCAGCCTCGCCGGCGCCAAGATCGCCACCGAGACCGACCAGGAACTGGTCGACTCCACGATCGCCACGATGAACGCCACCGTCGCCCGCTACGTCCCCGAGGACCAGAAGGCCGCGGCGGCCCACGACGCCTTCGAACTCGCCTGGCATGTACTGAGCGACGCCACCGAGCCCGATCTGCAGATCATCTGGGCCCGCGCGCTCTTCGGCCTCGCGTTGAGCCCGGCGGACATCGAGCAGTGCGGCCGTCTCGCCGACGGCGCCATCTCCGTCCCCGGCCTCAACGTCGACCAGGACATGCGCTGGTCGATTGCCGAACGTTATGTCGCTTATGGCCTCCCCGGCGCTCAGTCCCGCCTCGACGGGGAACGGGCCCGCGATCCTTCCGACCGCGGCCAGCGCCAGATGCTCCTCGCGGAGGTCTCCGTCCCCGACGCCGCGGTCAAGGCTGCCGCCTGGGACAAGTTCCTCGGCGACGGCTACGGCTCGCTCCACCTCACCGGCGCCGCCATGGGCGGCTTCCAGTGGTGGGTGCAGCGCGACCTGCTCGAGCCGTACGTCGAACGCTTCTTCGAGGTGATCACCAACGTCTTCGAGACCTCCGAGAACGAGCCGGCCTCGCTCTTCTTTGGACGCCTCTTCCCGTCCGCGGTCGACCCGGCAATCCTCGAACGCTCGCAGGCGCTGCTCGACTCCCTCGGCGATCGGCTCCCGCTACTCCAGCGCAAGCTCCGCGAGGCGAACGACGACCTCGAACGCGCCATCAAGTGCCGCGCCTTCGCAGCGAGCGGAGCTGAGTGAACGGACCCCGCCCTCGCCTCGCTCGCCGCGAACCGCGGACATCCCCCGCCGCGTCGCCAGCGAGTTGCACCGCTCCAAGGGCGACGGTTCCTCACGTCAGGCGCGGGCGAAGAAAGCTCGCCCACCGATGAACTCCGTGCGTACCCGCCTCAAGTTCTACGGCTGGCGCATCGTCGGCGCCGGCGCCGCCATCCAGGCCATGCAGAGTGGCCTCTTCATGCAGGCCTTCGGCTCCTACTCCGTCCTGCTCCGCGATCAGTTCGGCTGGTCCACCACCACCCTCTCGATCGCCTTTGCCATGACCCGCGCCGAAAGCGGCATGCTCGGCCCGCTCCAGGGTTGGATGATCGACCGCTTCGGCCCGCGCCGCATCATGCAGATCGGAATCCTGATGATGGGCGGCGGCTTCATGCTGTTCGCCACCCTCGACAGCCTCGTCGAGTTCTTTGGCTTCTATTTCCTGATGTCACTCGGCGCGAGCCTCGGTGGCTTCCTTTCCGTCACGACCGCCCTCGTCAACTGGTTCCAGCGGTTCCGCAGCCGCGCGCTCGCCGTTTCACAAACTGGCTTCGCGATCGGCGGAGCGATGACGCCGCTGCTGGTCTTCTTCCTCGAGAGCGAGGGCTGGCGCGCAACCGCCTTCGTCTCCGGGCTGATCGTGATCGGCGTCGGCATGCCGCTGACCTTCGTCATCCGGCATCGGCCCCGCGACTCTGGCGAGTTCCCCGACGGGATCGACCCCGAGACCCAGATCGGCGACGGCTACGAAGCCCCCGAGGGCCTGACCCGCGTCGACTTCACCGCGAAGCAGGCACTCCGCACGCGGGCGTTCTGGATGATCAGCCTCGGCCACGCCTCCGCGTTGCTGGTAGTTGGTGCGTTGATGCTGCACCTCTCGCTCTACCTAACCAGCGACGCTGTCGGGATGAGCCTGCAGCGGGCGAGCTTCATCGTCGGCGCGCTGCCGGTGATGCAGCTCGTCGGGCAGCTCGCGGGTGGGTTTTATGGCGACCAGCTCAACAAGCGAGCGATCGTCACGCTCTGCATGGCCGGTCACATGATCGGCCTGTTGCTGCTGACCTACCAGGTCAACACGCTGATGATCTGGGCGTTCGTCCCCTTCCACGGCCTCGCCTGGGGCGCCCGAGGTCCGCTGATGCAGTCGCTACGCGCGGACTACTTCGGCCCGACCAACTTCGGCACGATCATGGGCTTCTCATCGATGATTGTGATGCTGGGAATGATCTCCGGACCGCTGCTGGCCGGCGTGCTCCGCGACCACTTCGGGAACTACGAGGTGGGGTTCACGATCCTGGCGGTGATGGCCGGGCTCGGGTCGATCTTCTTCATCCTCGCGACGCCGCCCGCGCCTCCCGGCGACGTGGCGATCGAGGAGCCGCGGGACACCGAGGCGCGTGCAGCAGCGACCGCCGCCGGTGGCGGCGCGTAGCGTCCCGGTCGCTCAGCCTAAAGAGACGGCTAGAGGCGGAGACGCTCGACGGCGCGGCGCCGGACCTCGGTGGCCTCTTGAGGCGAGAAGCTCTCGTTGCAGGCGCTGCAGATAAAGGCGGTGGCTTTGCTGTCGTCGCCCATGTCGGCGGGGCGTTCCCACCGGCCCATGAGCGTGCCGTGCAGACACTCGTGATCGTCGGGAATTGCGGGCGCGGCGCTCTTCCCGGAACCGAACATGCTGCGAACGCGGGATAGGACTCCCATCGTCTTCCTCCTGCTTCGCCCGCGACAGTACCACACCTGTAATTGATCCGTTGACCGATCGCAGCCCTCGCGACACGTCTCGGCCGTCCACGACCATCGATCACTGACGTTCGCTATCGGTCAGCGGGAGCGGCGCGGACGGGGCCGTAGGGCGGGCGATCGACCTCGGCGGCGGGCCATTCGGTCGGAGGGCTGCCCTCTCCGCACCCGCCGTGGCCCGCGTTCACGGTCGTGAAGACGAGCCGGCCGTCCTCGAGGCGGTGCGAGGCATCGCGAGCGGCGATGTGCGCCCAGTGGTAACCGACGTCCGGACCGACCTCGAATCCCAGGTCCTCGAGACGCTCCCAACGGTCGGCCGACGGGCCCTCGTAGGTGGTGACGCGGCCGTCGAGGTAGACGCGGTGGGAGAAGGCGGCGAAGGAGGTGGCGTCGAACCAGGGGTTGCCTTCGCAGGCGCCGCCGGCCGGAAAGCGGAGTACGTCGTCGCCGTCGCTGGTGAAGACGTACGTGGCGAACACCGTGCCGGCCTCACCGCCGTCGCGGGCCACCACCGAGGGCTTCGCAAACACCGACAGGTACCGGCCCTCCGGCGACCAGCGAGGGTTGCCTGAGAACTCGCCTTCGATGGTCCAGAGCCAGCTCCGATCGCGGTCGAGCATAGTGACCGCATCCGCGGTGACCACGGCGAGACGCTGGCTGTCGGGGGACCATTCGAGGGATGGCGGTTCGGCGTCGACGGCCGGGCGACGGAACGAAACGCTCTGTTCGCCCATCAGCTCGGGCCAGATCGTCACGGCGACGGTTGTCAGCTGGCCACCGATCTGAGCGATCGCGATCGCCTCGCCGTCGGGGGCCCACGAGGCGACAAACGGTGCATCGGGGTCGCTCAGCCAGAGGTCGCGGCGGGAGCGACCCTGGCCGTCGAAGAGGGAACCGACGAAGCGATCGCGTCCGCGGGCGATGAAACCCGTGTCACCGGGGCCGAGTGCCGCGGGCGACTCGCCGATCGCGAGGTTGCGAACGGTCCCGGTATCGGTGCGTAGCAAGCGGAATCCATCCGTGGTGGCGTAGATCACGTAGCTGCCGGCTGGAGAGACGACAACCTCTCCGCCAACTCCGGGGATGACCCACGCCTCGGCCTCGAGGGTGTCGAGGTTGGCGAAGACAACGGCGTTCGCGACATCGATGGTTGCACCGGCGGCGAAGGTGACGCGGTGGGGCAGCTCAGGGGTGGAGCGCGGGGATGGACTCGGGCTCGCGGTGCGCGAGCCGGGTGTGGCGCTGGAGGTGGGGATCGCCGCGCGCGCGGGAGCGGTGGAGGTAGGCGATTGGACGGGCGTCGGCGTGCCGCGATCGCGGTCGGCGGTGCAGCCGAGCGCGAGGGTGGAAACGGTCAGCGCGGCACCCGCGACGAGCGCGACGCCACGGATGGAAGGCCGGGCCATGCTGCTACTCCCCTGCGTGGTCATTCAGGCGGCGGCGTCAGCGAAGAGCCGCTCCATCGCCGCCCGGACCTCGGGATTGGCGACGCCGCCCTCGAGGTCCGGGTCGGTACGGAAGACGATCGAACCGGTCTGGCCGCTGCCAAACCCGCCAAAGTTGCTGTCGAGGACGTCGAAGCCGCGGCGGCTCTCGGAGTCCGGGATTTCGAAGGCGCTGCTGAAGGCAGTGCCGAAGGTCGCGACGGAGCCGAAGACGGCGACCAGCACGACGACCCAGCTCGCGAGTACGAGCCAGGGGTTCTTGAATGACCAGCGGCCAAGTGAAGCAAGCATCTGCGGATTTCCTTTTCAGTTGCGCGACGGCGGTGAGGCCGGGGTCGTGGACCGAGGGTCGGCCCCGATGCGTGTCTCTGTCGTAATCTGCTTACGTCGTAAACATACAATGTAAATGTACGGTGTAAGGTATGGCTACACCGTAAGTCTGTCAACCGGTCTTTCGACCGGACCTCGGCGGGCCGGCGAACACGAATGCAATAGCCACAGGTGCCCAGGTCGCGGCAGACTTACCCTGTAGGAGCGACAACGACAGAGGATTCCTTATGGTCACCTCCGAAGAAGCGACAACCGAGGCCCGCACCCCGCTCAGCCGGGAGCGGATCCTGCGCGCCGCGATCGCCCTCGCCGACCGCAAGGGCATCGACGCCGTCAGCATGCGCGGCCTCGGTCAGGCGCTCGGCGTCGAGGCGATGTCGCTCTACAACCACGTCTCCAACAAGGAAGACCTGCTCAACGGCGTGGTCGACCTGATGGTCAGCGAAATCGAGCAGACACCGACCGACCCCGACTGGAAGACGACGCTGCGCAACCAGGCACTCGCCGCCCGCGCCGTGCTGATCCAGCACCAGTGGGCGCCCCGCGTGATCGAGAGCCGGCCAGACGTCAGCCCCGCGATGATGGAGTACTACGACCGCGTGATCGGCATCCTGCTTGATGGTGGCCTGTCACCGGATCTGACCCACCACGGGTTGCACGTCCTCGGCAGCCGCATCCTCGGCTTCACCCAGGAGCTGTACGACGAGTCCGGATCGATCGACGAGAACCCGGAGATCGCGGCGCTGATGATCCAGCAGCTCATGGCCCAGTACCCGAACATGTCGAAGATGGCGGCCGTCATCGATCACGGCGACGACATCCTCGGCGATGGCTGCGACAGCGATTTCGAGTTCGTGTTTGCGCTCGACCTGATTCTCGAGGGCCTCGAACGGCTCAGCGAAGCGGAGCAACGCGCCGCCTCGGAGGCCTAGCGCCCCACCCCGCTCCGAGGCACGAACCCGCACCGCTGCAGGGCCGAACGGCCACGATCGCGAGCAAGCCCGGGACGCCCCCCGCCCGAACTTTGACAGTTACCAAAATTATTGGTTATCTATGCCTCATGAACGCAGCAGAACGCGTCATCGCCCGCTTTGGAGGCCAGACCGCGCTGGCCGCCCTGATCGACAAACGTCAGAGCACGGTCCAGCACTGGGCCGCGACGGGCATCATCCCGGCGCAATGGCATCACACCCTGCTCCAACTGGCGCTGCGGCAAAACATCTCCCTGGAGGCTAAGGACTTCGTGACTACACCAACTCGCACCATCGCACCCGCCAACGGAAAACTCGGCGTCATGCTGGTCGGCCTCGGGGCCGTCGCCACCACCTTCATCGCCGGTGTCGAAGGAGCACGCCGGGGCATCAGCTCGCCCATCGGATCCGTCAGTCAGATGGGCACGATCCGCCTGGGCAAGCGCACGGAGCACCGCAGCCCGCTGATCAAGGACTTCGTCCCGCTCGCCTCCATCGATGACCTCGTCTTCTGTGCCTGGGACCCGATCCCGGACGACGCGTACGACTCCGCCCTCAACGCGGGCGTGATCGACAAGCACGAACACATCGAGCCGATCAAGGACTTCCTGAAGAGCATCCCGGCCCAGCCCGCCGTCTTCGACCAGAACTACGTGAAGCGCCTGCATGGCACGAACGTGAAGCAGGGCAAGAACAAGCGCGAGCTGGCGGAGTCGATCCGGGAAGACATCCGGAACTTCAAGTCGTCCTCAGGCGCCGACCGGCTGGTGATGGTCTGGGCCGCGAGCACGGAAATCTTCCTGGAAATATCGGAGGTCCACCAGACCCTCGACGCCTTCGAGGCGGCGATGGAAGCCAACGACGAGGCGATCGCGCCCTCGATGCTCTACGCCTACGCGGCGATCATGGAGAACGTCCCGTTCGCAAACGGCTCGCCAAACCTGACCTGCGACACGCCGGCGCTGGTGAAACTGGCCCAGGAGCGAAGCGTGCCGATCGCCGGCAAGGACTTCAAGACTGGCCAGACGCTGATCAAGACGGTGCTGGCGCCGATGTTCAAGGCGCGCATGCTGGGCCTCAACGGCTGGTTCAGCACCAACATCCTCGGCAACCGCGACGGCGAGGTGTTGGACGACCCGGAGAGCTTCAAGACGAAGGAAGAGTCCAAGCTGGGCGTGCTCGAGCACATCCTGCAGCCGGAACAGAACAAGGAGCTGTACGGCAACCTCTACCACAAGGTGCGGATCAACTATTACCCGCCGCGTGGTGACAACAAAGAGGGTTGGGACAACATCGACCTGTTCGGGTGGATGGGCTACCCGATGCAGATCAAGGTCGACTTCCTCTGCCGAGACTCGATCCTCGCGGCGCCGATCGTCCTCGACCTGGTGATGTTCATGGACCTCGCCGGGCGGGCGAAGATGGGCGGCATCCAGGAGTGGCTCTCGTTCTACTTCAAGAGCCCGCAGCACGCGCCTGACCTCTACCCCGAGCACGACCTGTTCATCCAGCAGACCAAGCTGAAGAACACGCTGCGCTACCTGATGGGCGAAGAGCAGATCACCCACCTCGGCATCGAGTACTACGAGAACGAAGTGGAAGTCTAGGGCTAGCGCCCGCGCCTGCACGCACGCAACAGAAGAGCCGGGGTGAATGCCCCGGCTCTTTCGTGTTCGGCGCAACTCCCGAGGCGCCCGCCCCGCAAGCCTCCCGAGGGCTAGCTAGCTCTCGAGTAGGTGGGGCGAGGACTCGAGCTCAGCGAAGCGGAGTAGACAGCGTTAGCTGCCGACTGGTGGAGTCCACGTGAATCGCAGCTGGCTCCGACCGTCGGGCATTTCACCCTCCGTGGTGACTTCGAAACCCAATGCCTCGTAGAACGAAGCGGCGACCTGAAGTGTGTGCCCGCTGATGGCGGTGGCCGGATACTGATTGCGGAGCGCGTCGATCAGCCTCGCGCCGATTCCACGCCGACGCTGATCGACTTGCACGGCAAGATCGAAGAGCCAGAGCAGGTCGTCTCGCAGTTCGACGCCGGCCACCGCTAGAAGCTCGCCATCCCGCTCCAGGCCCCAGAGCGAGAACCCAGGGGACTCGGCGTATTCGGCCGCGATGGCAGCCCCCCGCCCAACGACATCCTCAGGCGCCCGATGGATCTGAGCCTGCTCCAGCAGTGCGTGTACTGCTGGCTCACCCTCGCGACCAGCAAGATCGATGAACCGCTCCATACCCGCCCCGCAAGCCTCCCGAGGGAGAACTAGCTCTCGAGGAGCTGGCGCAGGACGAACTGCAAGATCCCGCCGTGGCGGTAGTAGTCCACCTCCACTGGCGTGTCGATCCGGCACAGCACGTCGAAGCGCGTCTCCGTGCCGTCGTCCGCGATCGCGAGGACGGTGAGCGTCTGCTTCGGCTCCAGCGTGTTGTCGATGCCGAGGATGTCGAACCGCTCGCGGCCCGTGAGGCCGTGGCTTTCGAGGTTCTCGCCCGCCGCGAACTGCAGCGGGAGGATGCCCATGCCGACGAGGTTGCTGCGGTGGATCCGCTCGTACGACTCGGCGATGGCGGCCTTCACGCCGAGGAGTGCGGGGCCCTTGCCCGCCCAGTCGCGGGAGGAGCCGGTGCCGTATTCCTTGCCGGCGACGATGATCAGCGGCGTGCCCTCGGCGCGGTAGCGCTCGGAGGCGTCGAAGACGGTCATCTCCTCGCCGTCCGGGAGGTAGCGGGTCCAGCCGCCCTCGCGCTCGACGAGCTGGTTGCGGACGCGGACGTTGGCGAACGTGCCGCGCATCATCACCTCGTGGTTCCCGCGGCGTGAGCCGTAGGTGTTGAAGGCGTCCTGCGGGACCTCGCGCTCCATGAGGTACTCGGCGCCGGGGCTCGATCGCGCGATCGCGCCGGCCGGCGAGATGTGGTCCGTCGTCACCGAGTCGGCAACCTTGAGGAGCACACGCGCCTCCAGGATGTCGTTCATCGAACCCGGCGTGCGCGGCAGCTCCTCGAAGTACGGGGGGCGGCGGACGTAGGTCGAGTTCGGGTCCCAGGCGAACAGCTCGCCGGTCGCGCCTTCGAGGCCGGCCCAGCGCTCGTCGCCGGTGAAGACGTCGGCGTACTCGGTTTCGAACATGTGCTTCTGGACGGACGTACCGACCGTCTGCTGCACCAGCTGCTGCGAAGGCCAGATGTCGCGCAGGTATACTGGGCCGTTGGTGCCCTCGCCGAGCGGCTCGTTCATCAGGTCGATCTCGGTCGTGCCGGCCAGCGCGTAGGCGACCACCAGCGGCGGCGACATCAGGTAGCTCGACCGCACTTTGTTGTGCACGCGTGCTTCGAAGTTCCGGTTGCCCGACAGCACCGAGGCCACGGCGAGGTGACCGTGGTCGATCGCCTGGTCGATGTCCTCCGGCAGCGGGCCCGAGTTCCCAATGCACGTCGTGCACCCGTACCCCACGGTCTCGAACCCGAGGCGATCGAGGTACTGCGACAGCCCGGCTTCGTCGAGGTAGTCCGTGACCACCTTGGAGCCGGGCGCGAGGCTGGTCTTGACCCACTGCGGGGTCTTCAGCCCGGCCTCGACGGCCGCCTTCGCGAGCAGGCCCGCACCGACCATCACCTCGGGGTTCGAGGTGTTGGTGCAGCTCGTGATCGCCGCGATCACCACCTGGCCGTTGGCGAGGTCGAACGAGGAGCCGTTGCGGTCGATGTGCACCGGCTCAGCGCCGGCGCCAGCCGCAACCTCCGCGGCGATATCGCGGGTCGCGGCGGCCTTCGCCGCGCTCAGCGCGATCCGGTCCTGCGGGCGCTTCGGTCCGGCGAGGCTCGGCTCAATCGTCGACAGGTCGAGGTCCAGCGTCTCGCTGAAGATCGGCTCCGGCGAGTCGTCGGTCCGGAAGAGCCCTTGCTCCTTCGCGTACGCCTCGACGCGCGCGATCAGCTCATCGGGACGGCCCGTGAAGCGCAGGTAGTTCAAGGTCTCGTCGTCGACCGGGAAGAAGCCGACCGTCGCGCCGTACTCGGGGCACATGTTGGCGATCGTGGCGCGCGCCGCGAGCGCCAGCTTGCTGACGCCGGGCCCGTAGAACTCGACGAACTTGCCGACGACGTTCTTCTTGCGCAGCTCCTCGGTGACGCGCAGCACGAGGTCGGTGCCGGTCGTGCCCTCGGGCAGCTCGCCGCTGAGGCGGACGCCGAAGACCTGCGGGATCAGCATCGAGACGGGCTGGCCGAGCATCGAGGCCTCGGCCTCAATCCCGCCGACACCCCAGCCGACGACGCCCAGGCCGTCGATCATCGTGGTGTGCGAGTCGGTGCCAACGACGCTGTCGGGATAAGCCTCGCCCGCCTCGTTCGTCATCACGACCGGCGCGAGGTATTCGAGGTTCACCTGGTGAACGATGCCGGTCCCGGGCGGGACGACGCGGAAGTTGTTGAACGCGCCCTGCGCCCACTTCAGGAGCTGGTAGCGCTCCAGGTTCCGCTCGTACTCCAGCTCAACGTTCCGCTCGAGCGCGTCGGCGGTACCGAAGACATCCACCTGCACCGAGTGGTCGATCACGAGGTCGACGGGCTGCAGCGGGTTGATCTTCTTCGGGTCGCCGCCCATCTCCGACATGGCGTCACGCAGCGCAGCGAGGTCGACGACGGCGGGCACGCCGGTGAAGTCCTGCAGCAGCACGCGCGCCGGACGGAAGGCAATCTCGGTGTCCGGATCCGCCTTCGGGTCCCACTTGGCCACGGCCTCGATCTGCTCGCGCGTGACGGAGACGCCATCCTCGAACCGGAGCAGGTTCTCCAGCAGGATGCGGGTGGTGAACGGCAGCTTCGCGAGGTCAATGCCGAGCTGGTCGGCGGCGGCCTGCAGGCGGTAGATGGTGTAGGTCTGGTCGCCCACCTCGAGCGTGCCACGCGCTCCCAGGCTGTTCAGTGTCTCTGCCATCACGCGCCTCCCACGGACCAAACCGGACGTTGAGCCTCAGTGTATGCGGGCGCCCTCGGAAGGTCTGCGCTGCGGGGGGGGCTGCACGCCGAGAACAGCAGCGCGGCGCATTCATCTCCGTCGGTCGGCCGATCGGCGTGAACCACGAGCACCACGACAAACCGCAACGCAAATCAAGTACGCCGGCGCTCCGCCCTCTAGCTTGGCCGGTATGAAAGCTGAAACGCAGTCGTTCTACGAACGAGCGGTGCAGAGCGCGGTCGAGATCATCGCGGGCTCACTCGACCACGCACTCGACCTCGACCAGCTCACCCAGGGAGCCGCATTGTCCCCGTTCCATTTCCATCGGGTCTTCCGCGGGATGCTCGGCGAGACCCCGCTCCAACTCCATCGCCGGCTGCGGCTCGAGCGCGCGGCCTGGCAGCTCACGCACACCGAAGAAGAGGTGACGACCACCGCGTTCGCGGCGGGCTACGACACCCACGAGGCCTTCACCCGAGCGTTTCGTGCCCACTACGGTCGGTCCCCGTCCGAGTTCAAGACGCAAGCACCCGTGCCGATCTTGCTCTTCACCCCGACGAAGCTCCCAACCCCTTCAGCCATCCACTACGGGCCGGAACGTCCCGGGCCGGGATACGTGCGCTTCGCGAAAGGAGCACCAGGTATGGATGTCAAAATCGAAGAGCGGCCGGAACTCAGGGTCGCCACCGTCAGGCACATCGGTGCATACCACCGGATCGCCGAGGCCCTGATGAAGTTGGCCAGCTACATCGAGGCTGGTCAGCTCCCACTCGATCAACCCGGGCCGAGCATGATGGCGATCTACCGCGACGATCAGGAAACAACACCCGAGGCCGAACTGCGCTCCGATGCCGCGATGGTCGTTTCGGAATCCCTCAAGCTGCCGGACGGTGTCGTCGAGCAGCGGGTCGCGGCCGGCCGGTATGCATCCACCACCCATATCGGACCGTACGAGGGACTGCCCGATACCTGGGCCCGGTTCATGGGCGAATGGTTGCCGGCCAGCGGCGAGCGCGTCGGCGACGGCGTGACCTACGAGGTGTACGTCAGCGACCCTATGACGGTCCCGCCCGATGAGGTACGAACCGACCTCTACGTGCCGCTGGCCTGACCCGTCACACGCGTCGCGGGCACGCGCGCCCGCGACGCTGTCCTCGTGGCGGCTTCAGTCGACTGGTAGTCGCGCGCCGATCCCGGACAGCAAGCGCTACGACGACCCGGTTGTCCCGCTCAATTGACCACCCGGTTGATGCCAGCCTAGAAGGGCAACCCCTTCAGGCCCTGCGCACCCTTCACGGCAGACAGCTCGCCCTGGTGCGACATCATGTGCCACAACCCCATCGACCCGAAGTGCTTCCCGATCGTGGTCGTGCTGCCGAAGGCCTCGATCTCCCGATCCACGTCCTCGTCGGACAGACCCTCGAGGTAGCCGTCCATCTGCGCGTACACCGCCTGCGCGTACTCGCGGAACGTCGCGAGGTCGTACGTCACCGACTGTGCCCAGTCCTGGCTCTGCCGCCCGCTGATCTCCTGCAGGCCGGTCTTGGCTGCCCAGCCACCGGACGCCCAGAGCGTCGGGTTCCCAGTCACGCCGGCGACCCATCCGTCTTCGTCGAACACGGCGTGCGCGTAGATCGCCCCGACCGTCCCGATGTTGCCGCCGACCACCTTCGTCAGTGCCTCGGCGTCGCAGTCCTTGATCGCACTTTCCAGCATTTGGTGCGCCTGCGCGTACTGCACGCGCATCAACTCTTGAGCCTTCATCCAGTCACCTCTGCCTCTCCCAAGCTTCGTCGGGAAGATAACGCCTCACCGATCGGCGCGTCGCACGGGCCGCTCCGGCATGCAGTCTGTACGGGCGGCCCTTGTACGATGCGCCTCGTCCGCTGACTCGCCACTACCGAGGGATCTCGATGCTCGCTCACGGAGCGCTCGAAGGCGTTCGTGTCCTCAACCTGCTCGACGGCCTCGGCGCCTACGGCGCCCGCCTGCTGCGTGGTCTCGGCGCCGACGTTGTGCTGGTCGAGCCACCGAGGGGTGCCGTCTACCGAGGCCGTCCTTCGCGTTATGTCGCTGAGGCGATCTTCGTCGAGGGTGACGAGGCCGCGTCGCTCTACTTCCTGCACTACTGCTCCGGCATGCGCAGCGTCGCCCTCGACATCGAAAGCACCGAGGCCCGTCCCACCCTCGAACGCCTCATCGAGGCCTCGGACATCGTCCTCGACAACGGCCACCTCGCCCGGCTCGGCTTCGACCTCGATGCGCTCGCGAGCGCCGGGAGTGGCCGCGCGATCGTTTCGATCACTCCGTTCGGGCTGGATGGGCCTCGGAGTCACTGGCTCGGCAGCGACCTCGTCTGCCAGTCGATTAGCGGGATGCTCAGCTACTTCGGCTATCGAGGTGAGCGGCCCGCCCGCTTCGGCCAGGAAGCGGCCTCGGAGATGAGCGGCCTCGCCGCCGCCCTCGGTGGTCTGATCGCGGTCTACGGCGCGCGGCACGGCGGAACAGGGAGCGTCGTCGACATTGCCGCTCAGCGCGTCACCGCCCTCGTCAGCTTCCAGATGGCGAACCCGTCGCTCTA
Source organism: Chloroflexota bacterium (assembly GCA_027593235.1). GTDB lineage: Bacteria > Chloroflexota > Dehalococcoidia > UBA2979 > UBA2979 > UBA6627. The sequence continues at coordinate 51,200 of JAQCIU010000001.1, read as the reverse complement.
CCACCAGTTCGGCTTCGTGCGGCACCGCCGCGAACGCGCGCCCGGTCCTCCGCCCGACCTCCACGAGACAAAGGACGGATTCTTCACGTGGTCGACGTGGCGCAAGGTCCCGGAGACGCTCGCCATCCTCGAGGAGCACGGGCTCGGCGAGGGCCTGCGCGAGCTGGAGGCGGAGCTGGGCATCTCGGCGTTCATGACGGACGACCGCGCGATGGCCGCCGCACGCGCATTCGCCGCGCGCTTCACCAACGCCGAGCTGGTGGAGCTGCTCCAGTCCCGAGGCCTGATGGGCCTCCCGGTGCAGGACGCGAGCCAGGTGCTCGCCGACCCGTTCCTCGAACGTCGCGCCAGCTTCGTGGAGATCGAGGCGCCGGGCCTCCCCGCTCCGCTCCTAGACGCGGGCGGGCCGGTGCGGCTGAGCGGCACTCCCTACCAGGCGTCCTCCCGCCCCCCGCTTCTCGGCGAGCACACCGCCGAGGTGCTCGCGGAGCTGGGCCTGCCCTCGAAGGGTGGTGCCGCGTGACCGGCCCGCTCGAAGGCATCCGGGTCCTCGACCTGTCGTGGATCATCGCCGGGCCGCTGGCGGCGCGGCTGCTGGGCGACTACGGCGCGGACGTGATCAAGGTGGAGTCGCGCAACCGCATGGACACGGGCCGCGCGAACCGCATCCCACTGTTCGGCGATCTGCCCGGCGACGCCAACACGAACCCCGACACCGGCGGCTACTTCCACGACGCCAACGCCAGTAAGCGGTCCTGCACGCTCAACCTCGCCACCGAGGAAGGCCGCGCCCTCCTCCGCGATCTCGTCCGCGTCAGCGACGTGACGATCTGCAACCTCAGCGGCGACCAGTACGAGCGCTGGGGCATCGGCTACGAGGACATGCGAGCGCTCAACCCCGGCATCATCATGGTCAACATGCCGACGATGGAGAGCGCCGGCCCGCGCTCCAATTGGCGCGGCTTCGGCGACATGTTCGTCGGCATCTCCGGCCTCAAGTCGATCTCCGGCAACCCCGAGGACGGCCCGCTCCCCTTCGGCCACCAGTACGCCGACTTCTCCTCGAACCCGTTCCACGGCGCGGTCGCCATCATGGCCGCGCTGCTGCACCGCGACCGCACTGGCGAGGGCCAGTTCATCGAGATCGGCCAGTACGAGTCCACCGTCGCGATGCTCGGCCCGACGCTGCTCGAGGCCCAACTCGCTGACGAGGTGCCCCGCCAGATCGGCAACCGCGACGCCGAGGCGGTCCCGCACAACTTCTATCCCTGCTCGGACGACGGCACGCGCGACGCCTGGTGCGCGATCGCCATCTTCGAGGACGCCCAGTGGGCCGCCCTCGTCGACCTCGCCAACATCGAGGAACTGCGCGACGCCCGGTGGCAGACCTCGGACGGTCGGCGGGCCGACGAGGCGGCGATCGACGCGATCCTCGATCGGTGGACCACGGGCTGGGACGCGCTGGAGCTCGCCGAGGCGCTGCAGGCGCGAGGGGTGCCGGCCGGGCCATACCAGAAGGTGCCCGACCTCGTGCATCGCGACCCTTCAATGGGCGACCGCTACTACAAGACCATCGACCATCCGTCCGGGCGCGAGTTCCTCGTCCACGGCAACCCGCTCCAGATGCACGCCTACGAGGCCGACGTCCGCCGCGCCCCGCTGATCGGCGAGCACACCTTCGAGGTGCTGACCGACGTCCTGCAGATGGACCCTGACGCGATCGCCGATCTCGCCGCGCGCGGAGCGCTCGACTGACAACCCGACCGAACGAGTAACCAACGAAAGAGGAGCCCTCGATGACCTGGCAGCCCGAAGTCGACGAGATCAACCGACGCCGCACCGCCGTCGAGGGCATGGGCGGCCCCGAGGCCGTGCAGCGCCACCACGACCGAGGGCTGCTCACCATCCGCGAGCGAATCGACGGCCTCGTCGACGCCGGCTCCTTCCTCGAGATGGGGCGTATCACCGGTAGCGTCGACTACGACGAAGACGGCGTCGCCGGGAAGGTGACGCCGTCGAACGCACTCGTCGGTACGGCACGGGTCAACGAACGGCCGATCGTCATCGGCGGCGAGGATGGAACCATCCGCGGTGGCGCCTCGGACGGTGGCGGCAGCGCCAAGGGCTACTACGTCGAGCACCTCGCGCGGCGTATGAAGCTGCCGCTGGTGCGACTCCACGAGGGCGCCGGCGGCAGCGTGCGCACGAACCGCTCGAGGCACTCCGAGACACCACTCCGAGGTGAGCCGGTCTCCCCGAAGGCCGACCTGCTCGGCACGGTGCCGGTCGTCGGCGCGGCAATGGGTGCCTGCGCCGGCATCGTCGCCGCGCGGATCGCCGAGACCCACTTCTCCGTGATGTCGAAGACGACGGCCTTCCTCTTCGCCGGCGGCCCGCCGGTCGTGGAGCGCGCCCTCGGACGCCCCGTCACCAAGGAGGAGCTGGGCGGCTGGCAGATGCAACTTTACAGCGGACTCGTCGACAACGTCGCCGAGGACGAGGCGGGCTGCCTCGATCACGTACGACAGTTCCTCTCCTACCTCCCGACCAACGTCTGGGAGCAGGCCCCGCGCGTTGACCCCTCGGACGACCCGACCCGCCGCGACGAGGAGCTGCTCTCCTTCATCCCTCGGGAGCGACGCCGCGCCTTCAACCCCAAGAAGCTGATCGCCCACGTCGTCGACGAAGGTTCGTTCTTCGAGATGACGACCCACTTCGGACGCGCGGTCACCACCGGCTTCGCACGCCTCGATGGGTACGCCGTCGGCGTGACCGCCAACAACCCGAACTTCAACGGCGGCGCGATGACCGCCGACTCGGCGGAGAAGCTGGCCCGCTTCATCGACATCTGCGACACCTTCCACATCCCGCTGATGTCCTTCGAGGACGAACCCGGCTTCATGGTCGGCGTCGACGCCGAACGCGCCGGCACGCTGCGCAAGGGCGCGCGGGTGCTCGCGGCAGTGAACCAGTCGACGGTCCCGTGGCTGAAGTTCATGGTCCGGCGCGCCTACGGCGTCGCGGCCGGCGCGCACCACAACGGCAACGGCCCCGTCTACGCCTGGCCCTCGGGCGAGTGGGGATCGATCCCCGTCGAGGGCGGCGTCTGGGCCGCCTACCGGCGAGAGATCGAGGCCTCACCCGACCCCGAGGCGCGCCGCCTCGAGCTGGAGGAGGCGCACGAGAAGGACCGCTCGCCGTTCTTCCGCGCCGAGGCCTTCGGCATCAACGACCTGATCGACCCTCGGGACACGCGCCCGCTGGCGGTGCAGTTCATCCACCACGCCCAGGTGCAGCTCCGCACGGAGCTGGGCCCGAAGACGCGATCGATGCGTCCGTAGGCGGTCCGAGGCGGTCGTCCAGCGACATCCCGGGCCGCTATCGATCGACGAACCAACAGGCAATCGATGTCCATTTCGGGCGGGGCGGTGCCCGCCAGAAGTGGGTGCATTTTCCAACAGCGAATACTGATATCGTTACACGGCTCGCCAGCGGGCCAGAGCCATGCGTCATCTCGAGACGCGACCTTTGTCCTGTGCTGGTCCACCACCCGGACGCCCGCCCGTCGAGCGCGACCGTTCGACACGTCGGAGCTGTCGAAGGCCGATCCCAGAGCATCCGGACGCACCGGCTCGGTGAGTCCAGCGGCGAATGCCGCTCCGCTTCCTTGGAGGGAACTGCAAGATGAGTAGACGGTTCGGGTATCTGATCCTGGTGCTGTTCGCCGCGATCGCGCTCACGCTGGTCGCGTGTAGCGATGACAGCGACGACGGCGGAGATGGCGGCGACGGCGGTACCGCCACGGCGGCCGACGCCGGCAACCGCATCGACAACGATGAGAAGCCACTGGTCCTCGCACGTGCGATGGACTTCTCGGATGGCGACCCGCACCGAGCATTCTGCGACACCTGCCAGATCTACATCTCGGCGGTCTACCAGACGCTCGTGGGGCTCGACCACACCGACAACACCACCCTGATCCCGCGCGTCGCCACCGAGTGGTCGGCGAACGAGGATCTGACGGAGTGGACGTTCAAGCTGAACGACAAGGCAGTGTTCGCCGATGGCAGCGCGCTGACCTCGGCGGACGTGAAGTGGTCGTTGGAGCGGCTGGCGAACCTGAAGGGTTCACCGAGCTTCTTCATGGACGGCGTCGAGGCAATCGACACGCCGGACGAGCACACGATCGTCGTGCACATGGCGTCTGGTGACGCCTCGTTCCCGGCGAAGATGAACGCGCCCTACACGGCGATCGTGAATAAGGCGATGGCCGAGGCGAACGGCGCCGCGGGTGGCGATGACGCCGAGACCGCTGACGCGGCGCAGCAGTGGTTCCTGGCGAACTCGGCGGGCAGCGGCCCGTACGTACTGGAGTCCTACACCGAGGGAGACTCGATCCGCCTCGTGCGGAACGAGAACTACTGGGGACCGGGCACGACGCCGGCGATCAAGACGGTGATCATCCAAGAAGTGGCCGACGCGGTGACGCAGCGGCAGCTCCTGGAAGCGGGCGACGTTGACATCGCGATGCAGATCGACCCGGACACCGCGAGCGGCATGTCCGGCGACACGGTAGTCGCCGAGTCGGTTCCTTCGTTCAACTTCGTGTACGTCGGCTTCGTGGTCGGCACCGAGGGCGCGAAGGGGTCGGAGCTGGACCTCAACCAGAACGTCCGCCAGGCGATCCAGGCGGCGATCGACTACGACGGGATGCTGGACGTGCTGCTGGGCGGCAACGGCCGCAAGCAGGCGACGGCGATCCCGAACGGATTCCTTGGCACGGCGGACCTGCCGCTGCCGGTACGGGACCTGGAAAAGGCCCGCAAGCTGCTGGCGGACGGCGGGTACCCGGACGGCTTTGAGCTGGACGCCCCGTACTGGAACACGAACGTCTACGGCGTCGACTTCAACCTGATGATGCAGAAGGTCCAGGCGGACCTGGCTGAAATCAACGTGAAGCTGAACCTGCAGCCGCTGGAAGCCGCGGTGATCTTCCCGGACCTGTCGGCGAACAAGGTGCCGTTCACGGCGATTTACTACGCACCGGACCACCCGGACACGGTGCAGTACCCGCAGTACTTCGCAATGATCGAGGGCTCGCGCTGGTCCGCTCGGGCCGGTGGCACGCAGGGTCCGATCGTCAGCGCAGATCAGCAGGACCTGTACAACCGGGCTCTGTTGACGGCTGACACGGAAGAGCGCGCCAAGCTCTATGACGAGCTGGGCCGGCTGATGATCGCGGATGCATACCTGCTCCCGCTGGCGAACCCAAACCTGATCCTGGCCTACCGCTCGGATCTGAAGGGGATGCACTACAGCGGCTGCTGCAACCTTGAGGTCGCGGAGCTCTACCGCACCAGCGAGTAACGCATCCGTAGCAATTGAACCCGTAGCATCGGCGGTGATCGGCCCCAGAGGGACCGATCACCGCCAGGCACGGCACCCGCGACGGTGAGCGTTCGCGGGACGCGAGAGGCGGGCGCCGGCTCGTGGGCACCTATATCGCACGACGATTGGCATTGATGCCGTTGCTGCTACTGGGCGTGGTAACAGTGGTGTTCGTGGTCTCGCGAACGGCCTCGGTGGACCCGATCGCCTCGATCGTCCCGGAGCGACTGCTCGGCAACGAGGAGATTGTGAGCGCGGCACGGGCGCGCTGGGGCCTCGACAAGTCGGCTCCCGAGCAATACGCGCTGTACATCAAGAACCTGGCACAGGGCGACATGGGCACGTCGTTCCGCACCAAGCAGCCGGTCGGGTCGGACATCGCGGACAAGCTGCCGGCGACGCTCGAACTGACGCTGGCGGCGCTGGCGGTCGCGATAGTGATCGGGATTCCGGCCGGCATCGCAGCGGCGATCAAACGGGATACATGGATCGACCATACGGTGCGGCTGTTCGCCCTCGTGGGATCGTCGCTGCCGGTGTTCTGGACCGGTCTGATCCTGCTCTACATCTTCTTCACGCAACTGGGGATCGCGCCGGGCCCCGGACGGATCGACCTCCGGGCGACGCCGCCGAACGGCGTGACCGGGTTGTACACCGTCGATGCGGTGTTGGCCGGAGACTTCGGCCAGGCATGGGACGCGCTGCGCCACCTGATGCTGCCGGCGTTTGTGCTGGGCTGGGCGGTGCTGGGCATCATCGCGCGGATGGTGCGCGCGTCGATGCTGGAGGTGCTCAACCAGGATTACATCCGGACGGCGCGGGCGAAGGGGCTGACCGGGCGGCAGGTGATCTTCACGCACGCGCTGCGGAACGCGCTGATCCCGACGGTGACGATCCTCGGACTGTCGCTCGCCGCCCTGCTGACGGGCGCGGTGCTGACGGAGACGGTCTTCGCCTGGCCCGGGCTGGGTTCGTACGCGGTTGAGTCGACACGCGGGCTGGATCTGCCCGCGGTGATGGGGGTGGCGATCTTCGGCGGCGCGATGTTCGTGATCGCGAACCTGGCGATCGACATCTCCTACGGGATCATCGATCCCCGAATCCGGGTGTCGTGAGCAGCTCCGAGACCGCGACGATGGGAGCGTTGACGACGCGCTCGCCACAGGCGCGGATACGCAAGCCGAAGTGGATGACGCTGCCGGTGGTGCTGGGCGGCGCGGTGATCCTGTTCTGGGTGCTCACCGCGCTGACGGTGCAATGGTGGGCACCGCATGATCCGATCTCGATCGTGGATACGCGGTTGCTGGGGCCCTCGTGGGATCACCCGCTGGGTACGGACGCGCTGGGACGCGACGTGCTGTCGCGGACGCTGTACGGCGCGCGCGCCTCGATGCCGGTTGCGGCCGGGGTGATTGTGTCGGCACTGCTGCTGGGCGGTGTGGTCGGCGCGGTCGCCGGGTTCTTCGGCGGTTGGGTCGACTCGTTCCTGATGCGGCTGACGGACATGGTGATGGCGTTCCCGCCGATCCTGCTGGCGATGGTGATCGCGGCGACGCTGGGGGTCGGCATCCGCAACGCGGCGATCGCGATGACGCTGGTGTGGTGGCCGGGCTACGCGCGGCTCCTGCGCGGCCAGTTCATGGCGGTGAAGAGTTACGACCACGTGATCGCGGCGGAGTCGTTGGGCGCGAGCCAGTTCCGGTTGATGACGAAACACATCCTGCCGATCGCGTTCACGCCGCTGCTGGTGGTCTCGACGATGGACTTCGGCGGGGTGGTGCTGCTGGCGGCCTCGTTGAGCTTCATCGGGCTGGGTGCGGTGCCGCCGTTCCCGGAGTGGGGCTCGATGATCAGCGAGGGCTCGCGCCGTTTTTACGACTACTGGATCGCGCTGGGCCCCGGGATCGCGATCCTGACCGTGGTCCTGGGCGCGAACTTCATTGGGGACGGCATCCGCGATCTGCTCGATCCGCGGACGAAGTCCTGACCGCCACACTCCACCGATGACCAGCACACCTCAAGGATCGCGACTACGCGAGGTGTGGGCGATCGCCATCGTGGGCGTGCAATACGCGCTTGGCCTCGGCACCGTGGTGCTGGTGTTGTTCATGTTCGGGGTACGGCCGGACAACTTCGCCCGCTGGCTGGTGAGCCCGGTCGGGCTGTTCCTCCTGGCGGTGACGGCCGCCGTCGTCGTGTGGAGCTATCGGCGGCGTGATCGCTGAGCGTCCCCGCGATCGTCAACGGCGCTTACGCGGGTCGGACGCCGAGGCGGCGCGAACGACGTGCGATCGTTGGATGCACCTCCCCGCGCGACGACGCACCCGCCCGTTCCGCCCGTTCCGCGTGATCCACCCGCTACGCCTTGGCCTCGCGATCGTCCTCGGGGCTGCGTTGGTCGCGGCTGCCTGCACCGGCGACTCCGAGGGCGATCGAACGGCGACCGCAACGCCCTCGATGACCGCGACCGCGACCGCCACGGCCGCAGCGACCGCGCCGCCGACGGCGACGCCGACGCCGAGCCCGACGCCGGAGCCGACGGCAACGCCGATCCCGGCGCTGCGGCCGAACGCGGTCACCGGCGGCGCGTCGTACCTGTGGTCAGGGCACGTAGCGAATCCGGGGATTCCATGGACCTCGATGCGGGTGACGGTGGGCGCCGATCCGCTGGTCGATCCGTGGCAGTTCGAGATGGGCGTGATCGCGGTGACGCGGTTCACGTGCACGCCGAGCGCGACGCAGACCGCGAGCGGCGACGGGATCGCCCTCGGAGGGTGTGGGCGGGTGTTCGCCGCAACGGTCGACCTGGCGACGCAAGAGATGACGGTGACGTTCAACGAGCCGACGAGCTTCGGCGAGCGCTCGATCGAGACGGTGCTGCGACCGCTCTGGGACCGCGACGAGCCGCAGGCGAGCGACAACGTGACCATGCTCTGGCACCACGAGGCGACAGACGCGAGCGGGTCGTACACGGACCTCTGGGTGGACGGCGGGGTGGTCTTCGCGCCGCACTTCGGCGGGACGATCGAGTTGCTCGACGCGACCTCGGGCGAGCCGCTCGGGCGAATCAACGCGGCGGCGTCCGTACTGGACGTGAAGGTGCGCGATGGCGTGCTGTACGCGGCGACGACGGCCAGCGGGCTGCTGATCTACGACGTGAGCGACCCGAGCGCGCCGGCCTTCCTCTCTCAGTACGCCGTGACGGTGGGCGCGAATGTGGACCTGTTCGGCAACGCGCACAACATCTACCTGTCCCCGGTCGCCGATCTCGTGTTCGCGATCAACGACACCCATCCGCAGACCGATCTGCGGGTGATCGACGTGAGCGATCCGGCGCGGCCGTTCGAGGCGGGGCGGTTCGTGATCAGCGAGGCCCGTTCCACCCTCGAGGGCGCGCACGACGTACACGTCGTGACGCTGGGCGGACGCCAGATCGCGTTCCTCAACTCGCTCGCGAACGGGTTCTATGTGCTGGACGTGACCGACCCTGCGGCGATCGAGGTGGTGAGCCAAACGATCCCGGAGGGCAACGCGTTCAGCCACTCCGGCTGGGTGACCGACCTGGACGGCCGACTGATTTACCTCAACGGAGACGAGGGCGCGGACCAACACCTTCGCCTCTACGACGCCACCAACCTCGAGGCCCCCGAACTGCTGGCCGAGTGGCAAACGCGCCCCGGCACCTCGGTGCACAACATCGAGATCGACGGGCGCTACGCGTACGTCTCGTACTACATCGACGGCCTGCGCGTCTTTGACCTCGAGGACCCCACGTCGCCTCGTGAGGTGGCGCACTACGACACCGTCGCGCCCGAGGACGAGCGCGACATCCTCCAAGGCAACTGGGGCGTGCACCTGGCGGATGGGGTGGTCTACCTCTCTGACCGCGAGACGGGCATCACCGCGCTGCGGGTGGAGTTGCCGGACTAGCCACGCGGATTCGCGTCACCACTGACCTCTCCGGCGAGCCCATCAATCAACCGCGAACGCACAGCATCCGAGGACTAGAATCCGTCGACCACGGTATGTGTTCGCCAGGAGGAATCCCCTTTGCCCGAGCCGATGCGCTCGTTTGTCGTTCGTCCCGGTGAAGGTGACCAGATTGCCGGCCCCGTTGGTGGCCCCACGACGATCAAGGCGCGAACGCGCGATACCGGCGGCAGTTTCGCGCTGCTGGAGAACGTGATCCCGCCGTTCCAGGGACCGCCCCTACACGTGCACGCTCGCGAAGACGAGATGTGGTACGTGACCGAGGGCAACCTCCGGTTCCGTGCCGAGGACGAGATCCTCGAAGCCCCGCAGGGCTCCTTCGTCTTCGTACCGCGCGGCACGCGGCACTGCTTCCAGAACATCGGCGACACCGCAGCGACGGTGCTGGTGATGTTCGCGCCGGGTGGCATGGAGCGGTTCTTCGATGAGCTGGCGGAGCTGCTGCCGGGAACCGTGCACCCGGAGGCGTACCGCGCAGTCGCGGAGCGCAACTGGATGGAGGTCGCCGGCCCTCCCCTCGCGGAGTCCCACCCGCTCTAGGGTCCTGGCGAACGACGCTGATCTACCGGTGGTGTCCAGCGCCCTCGGTTGGTGGCGTTCATTCGCGGTCTCGCCAGCGGCGTTCCGGGTGCTACCGCTCGAGCGGCGCGGTGGGTGGTGTCCTCGGCGTGAGGAGCGCGGCCATCGCGTAGCCGGCGGCGCCGAGGAGCGACAGCACGAAGACGGCACGGGCGGGTGCGGCCACCGCGACCCGGGCGTCCGGACGTTACAGCCGCGGGTCGACCGGGTCACTTTCGAGGGCGAGCACGCCGAAGACGCACTCGTGGACGCGCCACAACGGCTCGCCCGCGACGAATCGATCGAGGGCTTCGAGACCCAGCGCGTGCTCGCGCGTGGCGAGCGATCGCTTCCGCCCGACGCTGCGGTTCCGCAGCCGCGAGAGCTGGCCGTCGAGGGTGTACTACGGCCCGTAGATGATGCGGAGGTACTCGCGGCCGCGGACCTTCACGCCGGGCTGCACCCGCCGGTCGAGCGCCCGTTCGCCGAGAGGCTTCACGACCATGCCTTCGCCGCCGGTCCGCGTCCGCCCTAGCCACCACTCGGTGGCCTCGCTCTGCGCGGCGGCGTCGGCGATCTCCACCACGCGCGAAGGCGTAGTCACGATCACCTGCCCGTCCGCGTCGGCGAGACGCTGGCACAGCTCGATGTGCCAGCGGTGGTCACGCCTCGCGAGGACCTCGGGCGCGCTGGCCAGCAACTGGAACGGAGCGAAGCGGATGTCGTCCGCCGAGCCAACCGCCCAGGAGTACGGGCGCAGCGCCTCCCGGTAGCGATCGGCGAGCGGTACCCGTTCCTCGATGCGGGAGCGAAGCGCCGAGACGTCGACGCCTCGTGCCTCCGTGGCGCGCAACAGCTCGACCGCCCTCGAAAGCGACGCCGTCGCGGCGACGCCGACGGGGAGGTACTGCCGCTCCAGAAGCTCGTGGGCCTTGTAGGACCACGGCATGATCTCGCCGTCGATCGCCAGCCAGTCGGTGTCGAGCTCGTCCCATAGGCCGGTGCTGGTCAGCGCCGCCCGCACGCGATCAAGGAGCGCCCGCTCCAGCTCGGGATCCTCGAAGAAGCGCCGGCCGGTGCGGGTGTAGATGACGCCGCCGGCCTCGGCCGGTGCGAACGAGCGGGCGGCCACCTCGGGGTCGCGACAGACGACGACGATCGCCCGCGAGCCCATGTGCTTCTCCTCGCACACGACCTCGGCGACACCCTGCTTGCGGAAATACGCGAACGCCTCGGCCGGGTGCTCGAGGAGCCCCGGATCCGTGCTCGTCTCGGGCGGCGACATCGTCGGCGGCAGGTAGAGCAGCCACCGAGGATCCATCGACCAGCGGCTCATCACCTCCAGCGCGGCCGCGGACTGCTCCTCGAGGATCGTGACGTTGCCGGCGAGCCCGGTCGAGACGATCCGCTTGCCTGTCACGTCGTTGATGTCGAGGAGATCCCGCTCGCGCTCATCGGGCTCGGCGCCCGCAAGCGGGCGAATCGGCTCGTAGTAGATCTGGACAGCCGGTACTGAGACCAGCTCGTTCTCCGGATAGCGGAGCGCGGTCAACCTGCCGCCGAACACACACCCCGTATCGACGCAGATCGTGCGGTTCACCCACTCCGCCTCGAGCACCGGCGTGTGGCCATACACCACCGTCGCGGCGCCTCGATACACCTGCGCCCACGGGTAGCGGACCGGCAGCCCGAACTCGTCGGTCTCGCCGGTGGTCTCGCCGTACAGCGCGAAGCTGCGGACGCGTCCGGAGGCGCGGCCCTGGTACGGCTCCTTGAGCCCCGCGTGCGCGACCACGAGCTGACCGCCATCGAGGACGTAGTGCGCGATCAACCCATCGAGGAACTCGACCACCTCCGCCCGGAAGCCCTCCGGCTCGCGTGCGAGCTGCTCCAGCGACTCGGCGAGGCCGTGCGTCGTTTGCACCCGCCTGCCGCGCAGCGCCCGCAACAGCTTGTCGTCGTGGTTCCCGGTGACCGCCAGCGCGGAGCCGCCTCGGACCATGCTCATCGCCAGCCCGAGCACCCGAGGCGTGTCCGGCCCTCGGTCGACGAGGTCACCGAGGAAGATCGCGCGCCGTCCCGCCGGCGGGGTCACCTCGAAGCTGTGCGGCAGCCCTGCTTCGGGAATCTCCCGGACGTTGTAGCCGAGGCGGTCGAGCAGCGCCCGCAGTTCGTCGAAGCAGCCGTGCACGTCGCCGATGATGTCGAACGGGCCGGTCTCGTAGCGGCGGTCGTTCCACGACCGCTCTCGCTCAATCGTGATCGACGCAGGGTCCTCGGAGCCATCGAGGACATGGACGAAGCGGAAGCCCTCCTTGCGGAGCCGGCGAATCGAACGCCGTAGCTGGTCGTGCTGCCGGCGGATCGCCGGTGGCGGCGTCACCCGGTCGGCGCGCGCCTCGTTGCGTGCCAGCGCGTCCGCAAGCGGAACATCGAGGACGATCGCGACCGCGAACACGTCGTGCGCACGCGCGAGATCGAGGAGTGGCTTCCGCGCCTGCGGCTGCACGTTGGTCGCGTCGATCACCGTGAGCAACCCGCGCGCGAGCCGCTTGCCCGCCACGAACTGGAGCGCCTCGAATGCGTCCGGGGTGGCGGACTGGTCCTCGACGTTGTTCGCGACCAGCGTGCGGAAGTGGTCGGACGACAGCACCTCGGACGGTTCGAACGCGGTCCGCGCGAACGTCGACTTTCCCGAACCGGAGACGCCGACCAGCACGACGAGGCTGAGCTTCGGAACGGTGAGGTTCATGCGCGGAACACCGCCACCTGCGTCGGCGACCCCAGCGCCGGATCGGCCTCGCCAATCCCGCCGACCTCGGCGCTGTACCCGAACCGCTCGGCAACCGAGGTCGCCCAGTCGCCGAACTCCGCCCGCGACCATTCGAAGCGGTGATCGCGATGACGGCGCTCGTCGGCAGCGAGCGCCGGGATACGCGCGTTGAAGTCACGGTTCGGGGTCGTGACGATCACGGCGTTCGGATGCGCCTCGCCAAACACGACCCGCTCGAGGCGTGGTAACTGGTCCGGCTCAATATGCTCGATCACCTCGGAGAGGACACCGGCGTCGAAGCCGCTGAGCCGCGCGTCGCGGTAGAGCAGCGACCCCTGCATCACCTGCAACCGGTCCCGCTGCCGCTCCGGCAGGTTGTCGAGGTGCAACCGTCGCCCGGCTGCGCGCAGCGACCAGGGCGAGACGTCCATCCCAACGATGCGTGTGAAGTCACGATCCTCGTAGAGCGCGCCGAGGAGACGGCCCTCGCCGCATCCGAGGTCAATGACCGTATGCGCGCCGACACCGTGGAGCGCCGCGACGATGGCATCGATGCGCTGCTGGTTCAGCGGCGTCGCCGGGACTGCCGGCTCAACGTCCGGGGCGTCGACCTCCTCCTCGAGCGGCGGAGCACCCTCGGACAGGCGCGCGAGGGCGGCGTCCGCGAACCACCGCTGGTGCTTGAGGTAGCGCGTGGCGATGAACTCGCGCTCGGGATGGGAGGACAACCACGTGCCAGCACGGCTCAGCAGCTTCTCGACCTCGTCGTCGCCGATGAAGTAGTGCTTCGCGTCGTCCAGCACGGGCATCAGGACATAGAGGTGCGTCAGCAGCTCGGCAACCGTCACGGTCCCCTCGAGGCGTAGCGTCACGTACGGGCTCAGCGCCGGCTCCGCGGCGCCGGGGCTATCGAGGAGGTCGTTCGCCAACCTCGAGGTCTCGACGCGGTAGCCCAGCGGCTCGAACAGCCGGCGCGGAACGCCCGCGTCGCGTGACGGCACCACCTCGAGCGTCGCGATCAGCGGGATCGGGGTGCCGGCGAGTTCGGGGCGCTCCTTGCTGCGTCCCCCCATCGCCGAGCCGACGACTTTCGCTAGCGCGACGCTGAGGTAAGACGACGCCACATACGGCCGGTCGTTCACATAGGCGCCCAGCGGCGCCGCATCGGCAACGCCAAAGCCCCGCCTCGCGATGTGCAGCGGGTCAATTTCGAGGAGCAGCGCGGCGGTGCAACGGTCCTCGGTGGCTTCGGGATAGAAGACGTGCGCCGTGCCGTAGGGCAGCGCGAACTCGTGCACGCGCTGCGGATGCTTGTGCAACAGGTAGCCGAGGTCGTCGGCTGGCCGGTGCGTCGTTGAGATGGTCAACAGCATCCAGTGAGGATACGCACCGGGCCGCGCGAATTCGCTAGCTCAACCCACTCCACCGACCGCCCAAGTCTCCCGCGCTCCGCACCTGCGCAAACAGGCGCGAAGCGTCTAGAAGGGGGTCGAAGACCCCCTATGGGGTGGCGTACACGATGATCGAACGGCCCTCGATTTCGCCGTTTTCGAGGGCGCGCACGCCCTCGTTGATCTCGTCGAGGTTGTCGTACTTCTTGGAGACGAGCTTCTCCAGGGGGAGTTTGCCCTCCTTGTACCACTCGATGTACTTCGGCATCGCGATTGCCGGGCGCTCCGAGCCGCCCATCGAGCCCATGATCGTTCGCTCGCCGAACGGGAAGAGCCGCGGCAGGGGCACGTCGCCCTGACCGATGCCGACGATCACCGCCGCACCTCCGCGGCTGACGCCCAGGACCCCCGACTTCACGCTCTCCACCGACTGGAGGAAGGCCGCCTGTACGCCGATCGCGTCAAACGCGAAGTCGACGCCGCCACCGGTCAGCTCCTTCACCGCGTCGGGCGCGTGCACGTCAGAGCCGTTCACCGTGTGGGTCGCGCCCAGCTCCTTCGCGTAGCCGAGCTTCCCCTCCTCGAGGTCGACCGCGATGATCGGGTAGGCGCCCGCGATCTTCGCCCCCGCAACCACGTTCGACCCGACCCCGCCGACGCCGAAGACGGCGACCGACTGGCCCGGCTGCACGCCCGCCGTGTAGAGGGCGGCTCCCGCGCCGGTGATGACGGCGCATCCGATGATCGCCGTCACATCCGTCGGCACGTCGTTCGGGAGCGGCACGACCATCTGCTCGTTCAGCAGCGCGTGCTCGGCCCAGGTGTAGACGCCGGCCTCGTACTCGTTGCCCTGCCAGGTGTACTTGGTGCGGTTGGCGGTGGTCATACCCTCGGGCAGGTCGCGCGGGACGAACTGGATCATCACCCGCTCGCCCTCTTTGACGTGGGTGACCTTCGAGCCCGCCTTGAGGACGATGCCGGTGCCCTCGTGGCCGAGCAGCGTCGGCACGGGACCGTCCGGGTTGTGAATCTGGTGGAGCTGCGAGTGGCAGATGCCGGTCGCGAAGAGCTTGACCAGCACTTCCTCGTCGCCCGGGTCCGCGAGTTCGATCTCATCGACGAGCAGCGGCTCGCCAAATTTTGCCTTGATCGCCGCGCGTGTCTTGAGTGTCATCGTCCCGCCTCCTCGAATGCCGCTTGTCCGCCTACAGGTTGGGGACGCGTGCAGCCTAGGGATACGCGCGCCGGATCGCTACGGGCGTGATGGCGATAGCGGCGACGAATCGGGGTTGCAGCCAGCATCGGCAGTTTCCGTGCGGTCCGGGAAGTGACCCGGCTCGCCCTCGCCGGCCGCGGGTGCACCGTCGTGCTCAACCGCGCCACGCCCCCGCCTGGTCGGCCACTCCGCCGCTAGACTCCTCGGATTGGTGTGGGCGCGGAGGGGCGGGAACGCAGATGAGCTGGACGATTCGGCCACTGAGGGCGGATGACCGGATTGCGTGGGAGCCGCTCTGGCAAGGCTATCTGACCTTCTATGAATCGCGATTGCCGGCGGAGGTAACCGAGGCGACGTGGCAGCGACTGCTCACTGAAGGCATCGATCCGAACGGGTTTTGCGCCGTCGACGAGTCGGATGTGCCGATCGGGATCGTGCACTACCTGTTCCACAGTTCGACATGGAGCACGAGCGAGGTCTGCTACCTGCAAGACCTGTTCGTGAGCCCCGAGGTGCGTCTGGGTGGAGCGGGGCGCGCGTTGATCGAGGCGGTCTACAGCGCCGCTCGCGAGCGAGGGGCTGGCCAGACCTACTGGCTCACGCAAGAGTTCAACGAGACGGCGCGGAAGTTGTACGACCGGGTGGGGCGGCTCACGCCGTTCATCAAGTACCGCGATCCGAGCTGAGCGACGGCGCGCCCTCGGGGTGGCGCTCGCTCGGCTAGACTCCGCCGATGAGCAAGTACTTTCCCCCGGCCGGTGAGTGGGCGCGGCAAGATCCGGTCGAAGCCGGCTTCGACCCCGCCCGCCTCGAGGCTGCCGTGCGTTACGCCGTCGAGAGCGAGATCGACTGGCCGATCGATGTCTCGAGGATGGTCGGTCGCAACGACCCGCCGCCCTACGACGAAATCCTCGGGCCGGCGCAGGATCGAGGTCCGGCCGCCGGCCTCGTGATCCGCGATGGCTACCTCGTGGCTGAGTGGGGCGACCCCGGCCGCGTCGACATGACCTTCAGTGCGACGAAAAGCTACCTGTCGGTGACGGTGGGCCTGGCACGCGACCGCGGGATGCTCGGGTCGATGGACGAGCCGATGCGCGAGCGGATCGCCGACGGTGGGTTCGACTCGGAGCACAACGCGCGCATCACCTGGAAGCACATGCTCCAGATGACGAGCGAGTGGCAGGGCACGCTCTTCGACCGGCCGGACAGCGTGGACTATCACCGCGACGTGCAGGGGACGTCGGTCTCGACAGGCGAAGCGGACAGTGCCACCGCCGTAGGCGGATCCGAACAACTTGCGGCAGAGAAGGGCTCGACGCGCGAACTACGGGCGCCCGGTTCCTTCTGGGAATACAACGACGTCCGCGTGAACCGGCTCGCGCTCAGCGCGCTCCGTATCTGGAAAGAGCCGCTTCCCGAGGTGCTCCGTCGCGAGGTGATGGACCCGATCGGAGCGTCCTCGGAGTGGACGTGGCACCCCTACGAGAACTCCTGGGTCGACGTCGAGGGCGTCTCGATGCCCTCGGTACCGGGCGGCGGGCACTGGGGTGGCGGGCTGTTCATCAGCGCGCTCGACCACGCGCGCTTTGGCCTGCTGATGCTGAACCGAGGCGAGTGGAACGGCCGCCGCCTCCTCTCCGAGGCCTGGATCGAGGAGTCGCTGACCCCGTCCGAGGTGAGCGATCGCTACGGGTACCTCTGGTGGCTCAACACGGGACAGCAGCTCTACAGCGGCGCGCCCGCCTCGGCGTTCGCGGCGCAGGGCGCCGGCGGGAACATCGTCTTCGTCGACCCCGAGCACGACCTCGTAGTCGTCACCCGCTGGGCGGGCGACCGCAGCGAGCTGGTGAACCGCGTAATCGCCGCGCTGGACTAGCCCCCTTCGGGGGTTGATGACCCTTCGGGCCTCGGTGTGTTCCTTCGTCGAGTTGCTAGCCCGCGGGTCTGATGACCCTCGAATCTGGGGCGGCTAGTCTCGGATGGACGCTCACAATTCCAACGACCAATCGGGAAGTAGCAAGGACCGTTGATGCGCTTTCGAGAAGCGACCGCCGAGGATGCCGATGTGATCGCGGCGTTGCATGCGGAAAGCTGGCGTCGCGCCTATCGGGGGGCGTACAGCGACGCGTACCTCGATGGGCCGGTGCACGACGATCGACGCGAGGTGTGGCGGGAGCGCTACGCGGCGGCAGGCCAGCAGCCCCCGGGCGGGGCGGAGCGGCGCGCGAGAATGTACACATTGCTCGCCATCGACGACGACGAGTCGCTGCTGGGGTTCGCGTGCTCGTTCGGGGCGGACGACCCGAAGTGGGGAACGTTGCTGGACAACCTGCACGTATCGGGGGCGGCGGAAGGACGTGGGATTGGGCGGCAGCTTGTCGCCGCCTCTGCGCTGTGGTCGGAACGCGCGTATCCGGACGCGGGGTTCTTTCTCTGGGTGCTGGATGGCAATGCCCGCGCGCGGCCGTTCTACGAGTACATCGGCGCCACCAACGAGGGTCCTACGGAGATGGTGACGCCCGATGGCGGAGGGGTGACCGTGCTGCGCTACGTGTGGCACTCGATCGACCCGCTGCGTCAGTACGCCCCCACGATCGCCGAGGGCTAACGTTGGCCGGACCGATGCACGCAGACGAGATCGCGACCGACGCCGACCTCGTACGGCAGCTGCTGGCGGCGCAGTTCCCGCAGTGGGCGGATCTGCCGATCGAACGCGTGGCCTCGGGCGGCACGGTCAACGCGATCTACCGGCTCGGTGACGAACTGGCGGTGCGGCTACCGCTCCGCGAAGCCGGCGCCTCGCAGATCGAGAAGGAGCGCGAGTGGCTTCCGCGGCTTGCGCCGCAGCTGCCGCTCGCGTTGCCGGTCCCGCTCGCCCAGGGCGAACCCGCCCCTGGCGACCCCAACGACAGCGGATACCCGGTCGTCTGGTCGGTCATGCCCTGGCTCCAGGGCGATCTCGCCTTCCCCGATCGCCTCACCGACCTCGACGAGGCGGCCCGTTCCCTCGCCGTGTTCCTCCGCGCGCTGCAGTCGATCGACACCACCGGCGCCCCGGTCCCCGGCGCACACAACTACGGGCGCGGCGTTCCACTCGCCACGCGCGACGCTCACACCCGCGACGCGATCGCCCGCTCCGAGGGCCTCGTTGACATCGAGGCGGTGACCGCCGCCTGGGAAGCCGACCTCGCCGCGCCCAGCTACGAGGGCGCGCCGGTCTGGATCCACGGCGACCTGCAGCCCGCCAACCTGCTCGTTCAAGACGGCAGGCTAAGCGCGGTGATCGATTGGGGCGCCCTCGGGATCGGCGATCCCGCCGTCGACCTGCTCCCGGCGTGGAACCTTTTCGACGGCGAGAGCCGCGAGACGTTCCGCCGTGCGATGGACGTCGACGACGCGACCTGGGCTCGCGGACGTGGCTGGGCGCTCTCGATGGCGATCGTGGCGCTGCCGTACTACATCGACACGAACGCGGCGATGGTCTCGCTGGCGCGAACGATGCTGGGCGCCACCCTCGCGGACCACGCCCGCTAGCGACCCAGCGGGGACCGAGCGAAGCGGCGAGTCGAGGCGCCCTCGGACGTCCCGACCCGCCGAGAGTGGTCGCTAGTTCGCGGCGAGCACCGCCTCGAGCTTGTCGAACGCCTGGTTCCAGCCACCGCCGGCGCCAGCCGCCATGCCGGGGTCCGTCCAGCCCGCCTGACGCAGCGTCGCCTTCGTTTTGCCGTCACCGAGGTCCTCGAGCGTCAGCGTGAGGATCGTCTCCACCGGGTGGTGGTCGTCGCCCATCGAAACGGGGTTGCCATCCTTGTCGGCAAAAGCATCGGTGCAGACGAAGCGCTCGTTCGGCACGACCTCGCTGTAGACGCCGGTGCTGAACATCTCCATCCCGTCTGGCGAGCGCATGCCCCAGAGGTGGCGGCCGCCGACCTGGAGATCGATCTCACAGACCGGCAGCGTGAAGCCGTTCGGGCCGTACCAGCGCTTGAAGTGCTCGGGGTTGGTCCACGCCTGCCAGACCAGCTCCCGAGGCGCGTCGAAGACGCGTTCGACCAGCACCCCGTCGTCGGTCACCTGCGCGTCATTGCCTGTCGTCATCGCAGTACTCCTTCGCGCCGAATCGGCGATGCTTCCGTGTCGCTATTCACTGGTAGCCGAGCGATCGGCAGCGGGCTGCCCCTGCAACTCCCCGAGGTAGGCATCGAGGCGATCGAAGCTGTCCTCCCAGAGGCGGCGGTATTCCTCGACCCAGGTGGCCACCTCTTTCAGCGGCGCCGGGGCGAGGCGGCAGGGCCGCCACTGCGCGTGGCGGCTGCGCTCGATGAGGTGGGCGCGCTCCAGCACCTTCAGGTGCTTGGAGACGGCGGGTAGCGTCATCGCGAACGGCGCGGCCAGCTCGGTCACGGCGGCTTCGCCCTCGGCGAGGCGCGCGATGATCGCACGCCTCGTGGGATCGGCGAGCGCGGCGAGGGTGGCGCTGAGGGGGTCGCGGGATGGTGCTTCGGTGGGCATCTATTTCACCAATCGGTTTATTACACCTATCGGTAAATTACGCGCTCTCCCCTGTCACCGTCAACCGGCTCGGCCTATCGAAGCATGTTATGCAAGCGCGCCGCGCGCGCATGCGAGGGCAGCCGGTTCGTGCTGAATGCGGCGCAGGCAAGGACAAACTCGTCGCTCACCGAGGTGCCGAGCTTCTCGGCGCAGACGGCCCGAACCGCCTCGGCCATCCCGTTTGAATCGCGATGGGGGTGAGGCGAGAACGCGTACAACTCGAGGCGATCGGCGAGCAAGCCATCGGACGCAGCAGGGCCGCTGACTGCGCCGTACACACGGATTCCGGCCGTCGCTACCAGCAGCACGACGAGGGCCACATAGAACGGAATGCGCATGCCGGCGAAGAAGCGAGCCCTGCCACGAGAGAGAGTCGTGCTCGCGTAGTTGCTGAACCGCGGCAGCACTCGAACAGGCGCCCCCCTCGACTCCGGAGGAAATGACCGATCGGTCATGACAGCGTTGATTCTCCGTTTGGCGGCGGCCTCCTCCATCCAGTAGCCCATGTCGAGGAACAGGGCGACGCCCACGAGCATCAGCCCAAGCAAGCCCAGGGCGACAAGCGCTGCCCAAGGAGCATCGACCGCAAGTAATGCGGCGACCAAGGCGAGGACGATTGTGATGATGTACGCCTCGACCTGAAGTTGGGCCTGAGCCATACGTGCGGCAAAGGCGTAGTTCACGTCGAGCGCGACTCTCAACCGACCAGGGACCGCCTGACTCGAGCGACCGGTTCGTTTTGCCATCTGCGTTCTCCCGCGCGCTTTATGTCTAACTATGACGTCCGTGAATACTAACCGAAATCGCACGCGGAGTTGGGATCCGAACCGCGCACGTCCTTGGGAGGCGCCCGCGCCTAGAATCCGCCCACACAGACGACCCCACACCGCACGCGTGACAGCCGAGGAGCGACCAATGGCCGGACGAGTCGAGGGCAAAGTGCTGCTGATCTTCGGTGGCGGGCAAACGCCGGGCGAGACGATCGGCAACGGCCGTGCGACCGCGGAGCTACTCGCTCGCGAGGGCGCGCGCGTCCTCATTGTCGACCGCGAGCTGCTCGCGGCCGAAGCGACCGCCGAGACGATCCGCGCCGCAGGTGGAGAGGCGACCGCCTTCGCCGCCGACGTCACCGCCGAGGAAGACGTGCGGTCCGCCGTCCAGGCATGCCTCTCGACCTACGACCGCATCGATCTGCTGCACAACAACGTCGGCGCCAGCCTCGCCCTCGGCGACGCCGTCGCGACCGACCTCGAGGTGGAGGCCTTCGACCGCCTCTACCAGGTCAACCTCCGAGGCATGTGGCTCGCCTGCAAGCACGTGCTGCCCTCGATGCGGGAGCAGGGCTCCGGATCCATCGTCAACATCTCCTCGATGGCGGTGCGCTCGGCGTACGCGTATGTCGGCTACAAAACGACGAAGGCGGCGGTGGTCGCGCTGACGGAGAACCTCGCCGGCTACAACGCGGAATACGGCATCCGCGCCAACGTCATCCTCCCCGGCCTGATGAACACGCCAATGGCCGTCGAAGCGCGGGTGGCGGCCGGCACGCCTCGGGAGCAAGTCATCGCCTCGAGAGATGCGAGCGTGCCGCTGGGGCGGAAGATGGGCAGCGGCTGGGACATCGCCTACGCCTCGTTGTTCCTGCACAGCGACGAAGCCAAGTTCATCACCGGCGTGTCACTCCCCGTCGATGGCGGACGTGCCGTCGCCCCGAACTAGGCGTCGCGCTGCCTCCCAGGAGCACTGGAACGGCCGAGGGAACCCTACTTGACTCCTTAAGTGAGTCGTTTCATGCTCAAAGAATGAGTAAACGACTTCAGGTCGTGCTTCCCGACGACGAGTACCGCGCCATCCAGGACGCGGCCAAACGCCAGGGCAAGCCGATCGCACGGATCGTCCGCGATAGCCTGCGACGCACGGTCGCCGAGGAGCCTGAGATCGAGCCGGCCGAGCGCATCGCCGCCGTACTCCGCTTCGCCCGCTTCTCAGGGCCCACCGGCGACATTGAGCAGATGCTCGAGGAGATCGAGCGCGGCCGCGCCCAGGAATGATCTACGTCGACTCGAACGTCCCGATGTACCTCGTTGGGGCGGACCACCCAAATAAGCAGCGAGTGATCGAACTGGTGCCCCAGCTCCTCACCGCCCGCGAACAGCTCGTCACGAGCGCGGAGACCTTCCAGGAGATCCTCCATCGCTACCGAGGGCTCGGTGATCGCGAACATCTGAGCGCGGCCTACGAAGCCCTCGAGACGATGGTCTCCCAGACCGTCGACATCACGAAGGAGGACGTCGACGAGGCTCGCGCCATGTCGGGCCGCTACCCCGAACTCTCCTCGCGCGATTGCCTGCACATCGCCGCGATGCACCGACTCCGCTGCACGACGATCTGGAGCTACGACCGCGGCTTCGACGTGGTGAGCGCGATCCAGCGAATCGAGTAGGCGGCGCCACTAGCAACAAAGTCATCGCCTCCCGACACACCAGCTTCCCCCTCGGCCGCAAAACGCTCACCGGCACGAAGCCGGCCCCATCACGGCGTCTTCCTCCCGGTCGACGGCGGCTGACGTCGCCTCCGTGTAGCGCCTTTCGGTACACGGCGGTGAGGCACCGGTAAGCTAGGCGCGACTCAATCGATTCGCCAAAACAGAGGTGGCCCGTGATCCGCTCCCTCGTTCTGATTGGCTTGGCGGTTGGGCTCCTCCTCGCGTGCACCGACGGCGGCGACGACGTGGCGACCTCCTCGGCAACATCGAACTCCTCGGCAACGGCTACCTCCCCGGCGACAGCTACTTCCTCGGCAGCAGCGACACCACCGATCGGCACGTCGCGGCCCGGCGACCTGTTCTGGAAGCTTCGCCCACGGGGGATCTTCGCCGACGAGCGCGTCGCGGCGGCATTCGGCGATCTCGTCAATGGAAAGGCGGTGATCGAGTCAGCAGGGATCGATGATTCAGTTGTCCTTCATTATGCAGGGCCGCTGACGACCGATGACCTCACGGAAATCGGTGGGCGCGAGCTGCTGCTCGCCGCGGGCATCGACGTGGAGTCAGATCCGCTGGTCGCCACACGCGCCTGCACCATCTGGACTCCAGGGCCAGAACCGAGAGACGCAGACCGTGACGCAGTCGCCGTCGCTCTCGGAGCACGACTGGCCGCGGTGTTGAAAGACCTCGGAACTCCCATCGAACCGTGCACTCTCATCGAGACGGCCGACGCCGACATCCTTCTCTGGCATTACGGCTACGAATCGGCCGCGGTCGTGCCACGGCCAGAGCCGGACGTGCCCGCTTTCATCGAGCGGTAGCAACGCCATCAGTCAGCCGCTACCCCTCGCCCCGCGCAGCGGCAGCTCGCGCGTCGAACTCCCGCTTCGCCTCGGCGAGCAACTCCGGCTGCGCAAAGAGATCGATCACGGTGAGGGCGAGCGCTTTCGAGGCGGTGAGCATCCGCGCATGCCCCTCCTCGCTGCCGGCCGCTTCTGTGAACCCCGCGTTGTGGTTGCCCGCCTTTGATTCGACGGCGTACGAGGGGTGCAGGCCGGGGACCGCGTAGGTCACGTTCCCCATGTCGGTGGACCCGGCACCCGCCGTCTCCGGCTCGACGGCGTCCATTCCGAGGGCGATCGCGTGCTTCTCGTAGGTGTCCGCGAGCGGGGTGCTGTTTTGCATGTCGGTGTACGGGTTGCCCTCCCAGGTGAGGTCCAGCTCGGTGCCGGTGGCGAGCGCGGCGGCTTCGAAGCAGGCGACGACGCGCGGCTTCAGGGTCTCGAGGTGGGTGACGGTGTCTTCACGGACGTAGAAGTAGGCCGCCGTGTGGTCGGGGATGATGTTGGGGGCTTGGCCGCCCTCGGTGATGATGCCGTGGACGCGGGCGCTGGGCCGCATCTGCTGGCGGAGCAGCGAGATGCCGTTGTAGGCGTGGATCATCGCGTCGAGGGCATTCAGTCCGTCCCAGGGGCGGCCGGCGGCGTGGGCGTTCTTGCCGGTGTAGCGGACCGTCAGCGCGTGCAGCGCGTTCGGCTTCGCTCGCACCCGCACCGACCCCGGCGGCATCTGCGCCGACTGCCCGCCGGGGTGCATCATCAGCGCCGCGTCGATGCCCTCGAAGGCGCCGTTGCGAATCATGTCGGCCTTGCCACCGTCGCGCTCCTCGGCGGGCGTGCCGAGGACGACGATCGTCCCGTCCCCTTCGCCCAGCACCTCGGCCAGCGCGAGGCCGGTCGCGACGCCCGAGGTGGCGATGAGGTTATGTCCACACGCGTGCCCGATCCCCGGCAGCGCGTCGTACTCGCAGAGCACGGCGACCGTCGGGTCGCCGCTACCGAAGGTGGCGCGGAACGCGGTCGGCAGGCCGTGCGCGCCACGTTCGACGGCGAAGCCGCGCTGCTCGAGGAAGTTCGTCAGCACCTCGTGGGCGTGGACCTCCTGGTAAGCCAGCTCCGGGTGCGCGTGGATATCGAGGCTGAGATCGCGCAGGTCCCCGTTCGCCGTGTCGATCGCGGCGAGCGCCCGCGCGCGCGCCTGCTCGATGTCGTCCGCCAGGTTCGGCATATCTCGCCCCGCTTCTCTGCGCCCTCGTGTGCCCTCGGATGTCGTGGCGTCAGACTAGCGCGCGACGAGCGAAGACAGCCGGGCTGATGAGACTGAAGCGGGCCTTCAGTGTTCACTCAATCGTCGAGGCCTGAGCTACCCGCCGCGAATCGAAAGCCGCAGAGAATGAAACGACTGATCCTGATGGCGTTCGTGCTGAGCGTGGCTGCAGCCTGCTCGGCCCCCGGCCACAACGAAGTCGAGCTCTCCATTTCAACCGAGGATGGTGGAGAAGCCTCAATCACCTTCCGGGTGTTGGAGGTCGTCCACCGGGGAGACACCGCGCGGCTCTACGAGGTCCTTCAGGAGAACCTGACCGGCGGCACGGCGCGCTATCGCTCCTCCGTCACCGCCTCGGGACCGTGCGATCTGTCAGGATTCGGGACGCCTGGTGAAGCGGTCCCCGCTAACGCGGTCAGCGTGGAGCTGCCCGCGAACACGCCCAGCTACGTGGCGCGGGCCAGGGACGTATCGATTCCGAACGACTGTCAGGGCAAGATGGAGCTTCACGTCGAGGTGGTCGACGAGCTGAACGATAGTCGCGCCGAAGCGACCATTCCCTTCGAGATCAACTAGCGCCGCACCCGCAGTCCACACCACATGAGCGGGGCGCCCTTCTCTGCGCCCGCCCCGCTGTGAGAAATGACAGTGTGACGCGTCAGCTCAATGACGGGATCCGGTCTCGCCGCGGGAACCAGCGGCCCCGATCGACCGTTGAGTACGAGTAACGACAAACAACCCCAGGGAGACCTGTTCATGCTGAAACGAACGCTGCTGGTACTGATGACTGTTACCGCCATCGGCGCGGCCGCCTGCTCGGATAGCGATTCCGACGAACCGACCGCGACCTCGACGCCGATCCCGACCGCCACCGCCGATGGCGGTGGCGCAGCCGGCACATTCCCCACGGCGATGGGGCCCGGCATCTCCGTCACCGAGGCCCTGGACTCCAGCCTCGACGGCGCGCTCCTCGTCAACGGCTTCCTCGTCATCACCCCCGAGGGCGCCCGCCTCTGCGAGCTGCTCGCGGAGTCGTTCCCGCCCCAGTGCGGCGGTGCCTCGCTGATCGTCGACGGTCCCGACCTCGCGACCTTCTACGACTTGACCACCGAGGGCGACGTCTCATGGAGCGAGGACCACATCCAGCTCCTCGGTGACATCGACGGCGACACCATCAGTTTCCAGTCGCTCGCCAGCAGCTAGGCCGCTCGCGTCCATCCTTCCGGGTAGGTGTCGGGCCCGCTGACGCGCGGTAGCTTCGAGGCTGTACGCGGACGCGTAGCTCGAGGTCATGCGCGGCCTCGGCGCTCGATCACCCGGAGGGGCGGATGTCCTCGCGGTCCATGCTGTTCGGGCGACTGAGCCTCCGCCAGCTTGAGCTGGTCGCCGTCGTCGCGCCGATCCTCTTCCTCGGCACCGTGTACTTGCTCGTGCTCGGTCCCGTACACCCGATCTTCCATCGCTGGCCGGGGGTGTTGCTGCTGACTGCGGTCCTTGGCGGCGCGTTGTGGGTCTTCACACACTCGGTGTTCGGCGCGGTGCGTTCGCTCCAGCACGAAGTGGAGACGCTGTCCGTGCAGACGCAGCGCCACAACCAGCAGCTCATGCTGCTCCACGGGGCCAACCTCGCGCTGATGCAAGAGACCCGCGTCGAGGAAGCGTTGCGCTGGATCGTGGAACTGGGAACGCAACTGGCGGCTGCGTGCCACGCCGTCCTCGTGCTCGGCGACACCCCCGAGGACCGGCGCGTCCTCGTCTACCCGGAGCGTTCCGAGCGCCCGCACTGCTGCGCGCTCGACGCCGCGATGCGGGCCGGGAGCGATCTGGCGGCGCTCCCTCGCGACGGTGGCCGGCTGCTGTCGCTGCCGCTGACGCACCTGGGCACCTCGATCGGAACACTGCACCTCGCGCGCCGGGGCGATGGGGAGCCGTTCGCAGCGATCGAGCAGGAAGTGGCGCGGATGTTCGCCACCCACGCGGCGATGGTGGTGGAGAACGACCGGCTCTACGACCAGGTGCGCGCACTCGCGATCGAGAGCGAGCGGCAGACGCTCGCGCGCGAGATGCACGACAGCCTGGCGCAGGTGCTGGCGTTCGTGAACACGAAGGCGCAGGCGGTCGAGCTGTACCTCCGCAATGACGACGTGACCGCCGCGCGCCAGCAGATGGCCGAGCTGTCCGCCGCCGCCCGCGAGGTCTACGCCGACATCCGCGAAGGCATCGGCGCGCTCCGGATCAAGGTTGCCGGGCGAACGCTCGACGAGCTGATCAGCGGCTACGCGACCGAGTTCGGGGAGTCCGCCGGTCTGCGCATCGACCTCGACTGGGACGTCGAGCCGGGCGCGCTACAGATGCCACCGAGCGCCGAGGTGCAGTTGCTCCGGATCGTGCAGGAGGCGCTGGCCAACGTGCGCCGGCACGCCGCGGCGGCGCGGGTGAGCATCCGTGCCTCGGTGGCGTCGGACGCCTTCGCTCTGAGCATCGAGGACGACGGACGCGGCTTCGCACCCAGCGCCCGCGCGAGCGACGGAAGGCCACACTTCGGCCTGCAGACGATGGCCGAGCGCGCGAGCGCCGTCGGCGGGACGCTGCGCGTCGAGAGCGCTCCCGGCTGCGGAACCACCGTCCGCGTGCGCATCCCCATCCCGGTCCGCACCGCAATCCACGAGGTGCATTGATGCGCATCGTGCTCGTCGACGATCAGCCGCTGGTCCGCAACGGCATCGCCAGCCTCCTGCGTGCCCGCGGCCACGACGTCACCGGGGAGGCCGGTGACGGCCAGGAAGCCCTCGAGGTCGTGCGACGCGCCCGCCCGGACCTCGTGCTGATGGACCTGCGGATGCCGGTGCTCGACGGCCTGAACGCGACCCGCCTGCTGAAGACCGAGTTCCCCCACATCAAGGTGGTGATCCTCACCGTCTCCGACGACGAGCAGGACCTCGTCGACGCGGTGAAGAGCGGCGCCCACGGCTACCTGCTGAAGGACCTCGAGGCCGAAGAGTTCTTCGAAGCCCTCGATGCCGTCGAACACGGCGAGTCGGTAATCCCGCCTCGGCTGGCACGCCAGCTCTGGGAGGAGTTCGGACAGGCCCGAGGTGAGCCGGAGCCCCCGTCCGCCGAAGATGCGCTGACCGATCGCGAACAGGAGGTGCTGCGGTTCGTCGCCGCTGGTCACACCAACCGCGAAATCGCCGACCGCCTCGCGATCAGCGAGAACACGGTGAAGTTCCACATGCGCGGCATCCTCGACAAGCTCCACCTGCGCAACCGCACTGAGGTCGCCCGCTGGGTGGCGGAGCACCAGCCGCCGCCTCGATAGCATCCGGGCCGGCTATCGCCGGTCCTCTTTCGTTGTGATGGCAGCCGAACTACACCATCGGGTAGTCGTACCGAGCCCCGCCCACCGAGACACTTTGCACATGAACAGACGTGGAGAATGGACTGGTGGGCGATGAGGATCAACGGACGACTGCCGGTGGTCGGCCTGGCGCTTGCGCTGGTCGCGCTCGTCGGACTGACGGCGGCATGCAGCGACAGCGAAAGCTCGACCCCGGCGGCGACCACGGCGGCCACCGAGGCCGCGACAAACGCCGAGACACGGACCGTGAACGTCACCGTGACGGAGTTCGGCATCGAATCCTCGATGACCGCATTCCAGGCTGGGGTCCCGTACCACTTCGTGGTCAAGAACGACGGAGTCGTGCCGCACGAGCTGATGATCGTGCAGCCGATGGAACCCGGAATGATGTCGATGGAGGAGATGGACGAGATGGCCATAGCCGTCATCGAGGAAGACGACCTGGTGGCCGGTCAGATGCACGAGTTCGACATCACCTTCGACCGCCCCTACGCCGAGGGTGAGCTGGAACTCGCCTGGTATCTCCCCGGCCACTACGAGGCGGGCATGCACACCGCAATGACCGTTCAGTAGCTGCGGCCATACACGGCCGCCGAGGAGCAAGACGATGTGGACCTGGCACGACGGAGCTGATGGCTGGGGAGTGCTCTGGATGGGTCTGATGATGGCAATCGTCTGGGTACCGCTGCTCCTGATCTTCGTCTGGGCGATGCGGGAATTCGGACGGCCTCACAGGGACGATCGAAGCTCCCAGCACCGCCCGACGGCGGAGCCCGACGCACGCGAGATCGCGCGCCGCGCCTACGCCCGCGGCGAGATCGATCGGGAGCGCTACCTCCAGGTGATGGAGGACCTGGGCCACGGGGACGGCTAAGCCGAGCCCGGCGGGCGCCCGCACGCAGCGCGCCCGCCCGCCGCCTCAGCCGTGGCGGTTGCGGACGAGGATCGCGCTCGCCCCGCCCGCGTCCGCGATCCGCTTCACCGCCAGCGACACGCGGTTGTCCGCGTCCAGCGCGCCCCAGTACCGATCGAGGAGTTCCTCGGCGCCCGCGCCGCCCCCGCCATCCGCGTCGGTCAGCGGCAACCACAGCGGCTCGCCGCGAAAGCTCGGCAGCGGCGATCCATCGCCCTCGTAGGTCGTCAGTCCGAGGCCCAGCCCCGCCGGCGGCGGGGCGTACTGCGCCGTGAAGCGGTCGGTGCGCGCCGGGTCGGCGCGGTTCGCGCGCAGGAACGACAACCGCAGCTCCGCTTCCCCGCCGGAAGTATCGAGGAGTGCGCTAATCCGAGGCGTGTAGTTCGGCGCGTCCGGCTCCCGCTCGCGGGTCTCGAGCGCGGCCTCGAAGGTGCCGCCCGTCTCGAGGGTGTCGAGGATGGTGCGGGTCTGATCGCCGTTCGTGACGACGTACTGGGTCGGCTTCGCAGCCGGCCGTTCGAGCATCGCCTCGTAGATGATCAGCGACGGGTCCTCGATGCCGGCGGGGTCGACGGGCTCGGTGCGGAGCGTGGCGCCCTCGACGACGAAGCGGCGGTTCCGGCTCTGCGCGCTGCGCCCCATGATCCAGTAGACCTGCAGCCAGGCATCGCCCTCGGCGGCGCGCCCGACGACGAGGCCGCGCCCCGGGTACGGGTTGTTCGCGATGCGCTCGCCGAAGTTCCGCTCGGCCTCGGCGCGGAGTTCACCAGCGCTAGCTGACATCGATTCGCGCCTCTCCAAGACCATCAACCGCGACCACCGCGACGTCGCCCGCAGCGAGCGGAATCGGCGGCACGATGCTGCCGGTGATCACGACGTCACCCGCCGACAACGACTCGCCGCGAGCGGCGAGCGCATTGGCGAGCCAGACCAGCGCCTCGACGGGATGCCCCATCACGTCAGATCCGAGGCCTTCGCCGCGTAGCGCGCCGTTGATCGTGACGGTGCCGCGCGCGCTCGCGAGGTCGAGCGGCTGCCAGTCGCGGACGGCCGGACCGAGCACCGCTCCGCCGTTCGAGATGTTCGTGACGATCGCGGTGATCGCGGGGTCGGCCCCCTCGGGAGGCGGAGCGCCGCGCCGGTCGACCAGCTCGAACGCGACCATCAGCGCTTCGATGTGCGGCGTGATGCTCGCGCGCGTGTAGGGCGCAGCGGCCGCCGGAACGTCGGAGGCGAGCCGAACCGCCACCTCGCACTCGATGGCGAGACTTACGAAGTCGGCGGCACGGAGACTGGCTGGCGCGCTGACGATCGTGTCCGCGAACATCCGGCCCGAACAGGGCCCGCTGATGCCTCGGGACTCCCGCATCACGGCGCTGGTGTAGGCGATCTTGTAGCCGCCGAGGCTGCCTTTCGTCGCGGCGAGGCGTTCGATGAAGCCACGCTGGGCCTCGTAGGCGTCGGCTTCGGTTGTGGGGGCGAAGTCCTGCGCCATCAGGTCGAGCGGCCGACCTCCGAGGTAGGCGTCCGCCTGGTGGCGCGCGGCGCGCTCGGTATTCGCGTCGGGCATGGCTGGCTCCTCGATCTGACGCGCGGTGGTTGGGCGGGCGTCGGTTGGGCGGACGGTCAGACCTGGTTGTAGCGGAAGCAATCGGTGGTGTGGTCGTTGACCATGCCCGTCGCCTCCATGAAGGCGTAGCAGATGGTCGGGCCGACGAAGCGGAAGCCGGCCTTCTTGAGCGCCTTCGACATGGCCTTCGACACGTCTGTCTCGGCGGGCAGCTCGGACATCGAGGTGAACCCGTTCACCGTGGAGACGCCGCCGGCGAAGGACCAGAGGTAGGCGTCGAGCGACCCGTGCTCCTCGATGGCGGCGAGCGCGGCCTGGGCGTTGCCGACGGTGGCCGCGACCTTCGCGCGGTTGCGGATGATCCCCACGTCCTGCAGAGCGCGTGCCTGATCGGCGTCGGTCCAGGCGGCCAGCCTCGGGAGATCGAAGCCCTCGAAGACCCGGCGGTAGCCCTCGCGGCGGTGGAGCACGGTGCGCCAGGAGCGGCCGGCCTGCGCGCCCTCGAGGGTCAGCAGCTCGAAGAGTGCGCGGTCGTCGTGGAGCGGCGTCCCCCACTCGGTGTCGTGGTACGCGAGCATCAGCTCGTCGTCCTCGCCGGTCCAGGCGCAGCGGATCAAGTCGGGCATCGGGCGCCTCCTCGGGTTCGACGCGGAGGGTAGCGAATCGCGGCCGTTCGTCGGCGTGACTAGGCGGTAGCGATCGCCTTGCTGCCCTCGAGGAGCGAGGCGACGACGGCCTCGAACGGACGCGCGGGTGTTGCCGGATCGACGACGGCGCCAGCTTCGATCAGGCGTGCCCGCTCGTCCTCGGCGATCTCGCGGATCGACCGGGGGTTGTAGCGCTGGTGTTGCTCGCTGGCGGGGTGGGCGATCACGGCGGCCAGGAGCTCCAGGGCGCGCTGAGGATCGCCCTGCTTCGTCCTGGCGTCGGCGATATCGCAGAGCGCGGCGAGCGATTCCTGGATCTGCCCAACCTCGGTGCTGATCCGAAGGCCGTCGATGAGGTAGCCCTCGGCGGCGGCCGGATCGCCAGCGGCGAGCGACGTGATGCCGAGGTTGTTGACGGTGTGGAGCATGCCGCGCCGGAAGCCAAGCTCCTGGTTGACCTGGAGCAAGCGGCGGTACAGCTCGCCGGCCTCGCCCAGGCGTCCCTCGGCACGAGCGGAACCGGCGAGGGCTTCGAGGGACCAGATCATGCCCCAGTGGTCGCCCGTCTGTTCCCAGAAGGCCTGCGCCTGAGCCGCGACCGTCTGGGCCTCGGCGAAACGGCCGAGGCCAAGGAGCGCGTGAGACGTCCAGTCCCGCATGAGGTTGCTCCACCAGTCGTCGCCGATGCCATGAGCGGTCTCGATGGCCGCCGCGTTGGTGGCGAACATTTCCTCCATCGCACCGGCGTAGAGCAGGTTGATGTTGCGACAGGAGATGGCGAAGAAGTTGACGTGGGAAGGAGCGAGGGATTCCAGGATGGCGAGTGACTGGTCGCCGTACTCGCGTCCGCGTGCGGGGTCGCCGGTCAGGCCAACAAACCAGCTCTGACCGGCAAGGCAGAAGGCTCGCAGTGGCAACGGGGCGTCAGCGGAATTCGCAAGCGCGGCGGCGGCGGCGCCGAAGAGTTGTGAGCCCGGGAGGTGCCAGCCATGGACCTCGTAGATGAACCAGAGCGCGAAGGCCGCGCGGGTGCTGAAATCCGCGCCTCCGGCCTCTACGGCGACGCTCCAGGCGGCGCGGATGTTATCGAGGTCGGCCTCGACGAGATCGACGGCGTCGGGCTGTTCACCGCCAATGATCAGGCGATCCGCCTCCTCGAGGCGTTCGACGTAGAACGCGACGTGCTTCTCGACCGTTTCTGCGCGGAGAGCCGGCTCGTCTTCCAGCGATTCCTCGCCGTACTGCCGGAGCAACTCGTGGACCGCGAACCGGCCGCTGGACGGGTCGGCGACGATGAAGGACTTGTTGGCCAGCCGCGCCAGATCGCGTGGTGAGGCGTCGGCGGTGGCGCGAGCAGCGGCACGGGTGAAGCCACCACGGAACAAGGAGAGCTGTGAGAAGAGGCGGCGCTCGTCGTCGGAGAGCATCACCCAGGAGTAGTCGAAGACGGCGCGCATGCTGCGGTGCCGGTCCGGCATGTCGGCCTGTTCGCTCTCGAGGAAGTCGACGGAGCGGGCGATCTCCTCGGCAATCTCGCGGACCGGGAGCGTGTCCACCCAGGCGGCGGCAAGGAGGATCGCGAGCGGGGTGCCCTGGGTGAGCTGGAGGATCTGGCGGAGCGGGGCTTCGTCGTCTGGTTCGAGCCGAAAGGCGGGATTGGCACGGGTCGCTTCGGTGACGAAGAGGCGCGCCGCGTCCGTGTCGAGCAGATCGGTGGCCCCGTCCGTACCGAGCCCGCCGAGCGGGTACACCACCTCCGAGCTGACGTTGAGGCGGGTGCGGGAGGTAGCGAGCACGCGGACGCCCGGCGCTGCCGCGAGGATCGCCGGGACGAGCGTGGCGGCGGCGGTGAGGTGCTCGAAGTTGTCGAGTACGAGGAGCTGTTGCTTGGCGCGGAGGTAGTCGAGGAGCTGCTCCTGCATGTCAGCGTCCGAGGAGAGCGAGATGTCGATCGCCTCGGCGACCGCCTGCGGCACGGAGTCGGAGTTGGTGATGGGGGCGAGGGGCACCATGAACACGCCGTCCGGGAATGCGTCGGCGACCTCGGCGGCAACATCGACGGCCAGTCGGGTCTTACCGGTGCCACCGGGGGCGAGGATGGTGACGAACCGTTCGCGATGCAGCAGCTCGGCCAGCTCGGCGCCTTCGCGTTCGCGGCCGATCAGCTCGTTGAGCTGCGTTGGGAGGTTGTGACGAAGGACGTCCAGAGACTTGAGCGGCGGGAAGTCGGCCGGGAGTCCCTCTTCGTTGACCTGGAAGACATGCTCCGGTCGGGTGAGGTCCTTGAGGCCGTGGAGCCCCATGTCACGCAGGCTGATGCCGGGAGGAAGCGAGTCCTGCACCAGCTCATGGGTGGAGCCGGAGATTACCGTCTGCCCTCCGTGGGCGAGGCTGCGGAGGCGTGCGGAGCGATTGACGGCAGAGCCGTAGTAATCGCCGCCACGCATGTCGGCGATGCCGGTATGGAGGGCGATCCGCACTTTGATCGGGCGCGGGAGGTCCCAGATCTCCGCCTGCAACGTGCGCTGCAACGCGATGGCGGCGGTGACCGCCTCGGTGGCGTCGGGGAAGACGATGAAGCGGGAATCGCCCTCGCCACGCGGGCTGACGTTGACACCGTGACAGTCGGCGACGATGCGATCGACGATTTCGTCGTGCCGCACCATCGCGGCTCGCATCGGTTCCTCGGCGTCTTCCCAGAGCCGGGTGCTGCCCTCGATGTCCGTGAACAGGAACGTGACGGTCCCGGTGGGCAGATCGGACATGGGGCTCGCCTCCGCGCGCACCATAACCCGCGGGCCAAGCAAGCGGGACTCATTCCCGGTTGTGCCCCGGTAGGGTCACGTCCGGCTGCCCGCTCACGCCCCGCCCCGTCACACCCGGCTACACCACCAGGTCGCGGACGCGCTGCAGGTTGCGAATCGTCGCGACGCAGGCGACGGCGACCTCCGCGCCCTTCACGGTGAAGTGCTCGCGGAAGAACGTCAGGTGCTCCTGGTGTTCGTGGAAGCGTTGCGGCGTCAGTACGGCCGACAGCACCGGCACGACCGTCTCGAGCTGCACCTTCATCATCGCGTCGAGGACCGTCGCGGCGACGAATTCGTGGCGGTAGATCCCACCGTCGACGATCAGCCCCGCCGCGACGACGGCCGCGTAACGCCCGGTCCGGCACAGCAACTGCGTCTGCAACGGGATCTCGAGGCTGCCCGGCACCTCGAAGAGATCGACGGCCTCGGACGGGACACCCTGCCGCGCGAGTTCCTCGAGGAATGCGTCGCGCGCCTGATCGACGATCTCGCGGTGCCAGGTCGCCTGGATGAAGGCAATGCGTTTGGTGCCGAGCGCGTCGGCGATCGCGACATCCGAGGCGGCGAAGGTGGTGGCGTTGGACATGGAACTCCCTGCTCGTGGCGCCTCGGAAGACGCGCTCTGGCAGGGAACGGCACGGACCACCGCGCCCACACGCGCAGCAGCACGCTCGGGCGCAGGTCGTGTCGTTCTCTCCCATCCGGACTGTGACCGTCGGCTTCGGATTCGCACCGAATCGGCAACAAGGCGGCCGGAGTCTTGCGGGAGCGAAGCGCTCCCTGGGCCACCTCGAAGCTCGCGGGCTGCCGCGTGGGACAGAGTCCCGTACGCGATCACCGCCGGTGGGGAGTTACACCCCGCCCCGAGAACGCCGCTCAGTCCGCGCCGGGCGCGGACGGAACGATTTGACGCGCGCACCGTACCACGCGCATGAATCCGCCGGTCCCGGATTCCTGCGCGTCTGACTCACCTCCGAGGTTGGAGCGCCGCCCGCCGCGCCGACAGCGCCATCGTCTCGGCCGAGCGCTACGCGGCCACCCCGCGTCCGCGCCGTCGCATCAGCCATCCGCCACCACCGAGGACCGCGACGACAGCAGCCGCCGCCCCGGCCAGCAGCGGCAGCGGTAGCGACGAGCCGTCGTCCTCCGCGCCGAATGCGTTGCCCTCGCGCAGCGTCGCCTCCAGCTCCACGAACGGCTGGTAGCCGTTCGCCTCGGCGTCCGCCCAGAACGTCGCCGCCTCGATGTCATCGAGGACCACCGGGAGGTGGCCGTCGGCGCTGAGCACGATGCGCAGGACGGCGCCGCTCTCCGGCGGCGGGACCGCGAGGGCGATCGTGCCACTGTCCGGATCGACGGGCGCCTCAAAGGCGTACGAGAGCGCCTCGCGCGGCTCGGGGTAGAGCACCTGCACGAACGCGCGGCTGGCGACCGCGCCGGTATCGAGGCGTGCGTCGAAGACCACGTCGCGGTCGGGCGCGGTGCGGATCGCCGCGCCGTCCTTGCTGGTCACGCCAATCGGTTCGCCCTCGTCATACTGGCCGTTCGGCGTGTCGCCCAGGTCGGCGTACCAGCCGTGGTTGACGAAGATCTGGTCGATCGCATCGGCTTCGTCGGGGAAGCCGGTGATCAGCGCCTCGTACAGCTCGGACATGTCGATCACGAAGCCGTTGCCGGGCTCACCGCTGCCCCGGTAGCCGACGATCACGTCCCAGACCTCGCGCGGCGTGTGGCTGACCGCGTCGTCATCCTGCGTCGAGAAGCCCTCGATGCGGACGCTGTTCACCTGACCGGACGTCACGCTGGGCGGCAGCACCGCCACCGCCTGGCCCACCTCGCCCGGCGCGAGCACCGCGGGGTCGACGATCCCGTCGATCCGGCTGGCGAACGCGCCGGCGAAGCCGCCGTAGTCGACGCTGAACCCGATGTCCCGCTGGACGCTATTCGTGTCGTTGCGGAACTCCGCGATATAGAGGTTTGCGTCCGGATCGTCGGGATCGTCGATGAATGCCGCTTGCAGCAGCGTCAGCGCGCGCCCGGTCGGGGCGGCGTAGTCGGCGCTGCTGTCGACCATATCGACCAGGACACCGGCGATCGACAGCTCCTCGTTGTGCTTGCCGCCGACCGTGGGCTTGCGGTCATCCTCAATGCTGTGTCGCCCGCTGATCGGGTAGAGCCACCAGCTCCCGCCGACCGTCTCGCGCTGCACCATCGCGGCGAACCACTCGGCAAAGCCCTCGGTCCAGGAGTCGGTCGAGGTCGGGTTCGCGAAGCCGGCGTGGTTCGTCTCATCCGCGCGGCCCGGCATCAGGTTGCCGAAGCTGTCGGACATCAGCGCGTGACCCAGCTCGTGGTACTCGCCGTTCACCGGCCGGTCGCCGCCAGCCAGTTTGCCGCGACCGAAGCCGGAGCTGAACTGGATCAGCGGTGACCCGTCCTGTTGCCGGTCTTGCGTGACCGGCCCGAGGAACGATGCGGCCGTCGTCCCGCAGTTGCCGAGGCCCCACCAACCCTGCGGGCTGCCCGAGCAGTACGTGTACACCTTCAGCGGCAGCTCGTTATCGAAGGTCACGCCCAGCACGTCGGTCGCGAAGTTCCAGGCGATGCGGATGTGCTGGTACGAGAACGCGAGACTGCGCCATTTGGCCGGCGTATCCGGTCCGAGTTCGACGCGGTAGTCGTCGTCGTTGATGTCCGCGAAGGCGAAGCTGTTCTCACAGCTCGGGTCGTCCTCGACCGTCTTCGCGGTGCGCCGCACGTCGGGCAGCACGGCGTCGCTGCCGTAGTGGATCTGGAAGCGCGCCTCGCCGTCGATCGCGTCGCGCAGCACGACGCCCACCTCGTAGCGGTCATTCGCGAGGTCGAAGCCGTAGGACTCCGCCAGGAAGTCCAGCTCCGAGAACTCGAAGGCGCCCGAGCCGTCCGTGACGCGCTGGTCGGCGACCTCGCCATTGAGGTGCAAGCGCACACGCAGCCCGACCATCGGGTCGCCGGCGTGGTCCATGACCACCCCGCGCGGTGCGCAACTGTTGGGCGCCGAGGTGGCCGACGGTGTTGGGCTCTCCGTCGTCTCGGTGGGCGTCGCGATCTCGGCCTGCGGACAGGCGGCGGCGCGCTGCTCCGCCGCATCGAACAACGCGAGCATCGCCTCGCGAACGGCATCCTCGGACGCGGCAGCCGCGAAACGCGACGGGTCGTCGTATGAGGCTCGAGCCGCCTTCGCGGCGCTATACACAGTGCGATCGCGACCGAAATCGCGGCACTCCTCGTCGCGCGGCGGTGTCCCGCCGGGCTCGACCCAGGTCACGTTGATGCTCGCGCGCGCCTCGACATCGTCGTACGCGGCCTGGTACGAGCAGCCCAGTTGTAGCCCGGGAAGCTGCGTGGTCCCGGCGAAGCGCTCCGCCGGCAGGCCGATGTCGGGGCCTGAGCTGTAGTAGCCCAGCCAGACCAGGTCATCGATCCGCGGCGGACAGGCAAGGCTGCCGGGCACGATCGGTTCCGGGTCCGGCGCGCAGGGGAACGCAATCAATTCCTGAGACGCCAACCAGGCGGCAGCCACAGCCTCGGCATCGGCGATGCCGCCTGCGCTTCCTTGCTGGACGATCACCGCCTCCACCTGGATCTGGTGGGTAGCGCTCCAGAGCGTGACCACGGGGTTCCCGTTACTCGTTGTTCGCTCCTCGCGCAGCTCGGTTTCGCTGTGGCACTGCTGCGACACCGTCGTCGCCGGGTCGTTCCAACGCAGCAACAGGCGCGCCTGACCGATGGTCCCCACCGGAGCCGAATAGGTGCAGCCCAGCGTCTGACTGGAGGTGAGGTTCCCGGAGCGCTGTTGGAACTGCGTGATCCCCAGACCGCCGACCGCGTCGGGACAAGCTGGCTGGGCTTGCTCGCGCGCCTCGACGTCAGCGACCGGCGGGAGCGCCGGCACCGCCTCGACCGAGCGGGACGAGCCGCCGGTGACGAGGACGGCGGCGCCCACGGCCACCGCCAGGGCAAGTGAAACGAGCCAGCGCACGCGGCGATCAACAGACATAGGCCATCCATCCGAGGTCCCCCGACGTCAGGCGTTGATACCAAAGACGAGCCGCGGGGTGTAGGGCAGAAGGGTCGGCGGTCCCCCGCTACGCGGTCGAGGCGATTGCGCGGCGGAGGTAGTCCTTCGTGTCGCCGTGGGCGCGTTTGCCGAGTTCGGCTTTGCCACCGAGGCGGGGGGTGTCGAAGCCGTGGGGGGCGCCGGGGTACACCTTCAGCTCGGTGGGAACGCCGGCCTCGATGAGACGGCGCGCGTATTCGAGGTCTTCGTCGAGGAAGAGATCGAGCGTGCCGACCATGACGTACGCGGCGGGGAGGCCCGCGAGGTTGGTGGCACGGGTGGGAGCGGCGTAGGGCGGAACGGCGTCGGTGCCGAAGAGGTCGCCGAGGTAGGCGCGCCAGCCCGTGTTGTTGCTCTCCTTGGTCCAGACCCAGCTCGTCCACTGGCTGGAGGCGGTGGTGCGGGTGTCGTCGATCATCGGGTAGATGAGGACCTGGTGCGTGACATTCAGCTCGCCGCGGTCACGCACGAGGAGCGCGAGCGCGGCGGCGAGGCCGGCGCCGGCGCTGCCGCCGGCGATGATGATGCGGTTGGGGTCGACGCCGAGCCTGGCGGCGTTGGCGACGAGCCACTTGAGGCCGGCGTAGCAGTCCTCGATCGGCGCGGGGTAGGGGTGCTCGGGCGCGAGGCGGTAGTCGACGGAAGCGACGACCGCGCCGAGGTCGCGCGCCCACTCGGAGGCGGTGTCGTTGTTCCCGTCGTGGGTACCGCCCATGTAGCCGCCGCCGTGGATCCAGTAAATGGCGGCATGCGCGCCGGTGGAGTCGGTCTTCCGGTAGGTGCGGACGGTGACGTCTGGCGCACCACCCGGGCTGGATGGGTCCAACGCCGCCGTGGGGCCGGGCGCCGCATGGTCAGCCCAATCGACGCCGGTCGCGACCTCGGGCGCTGGCATCAGCGCCGCGCGATCGGCGCGGACTTTGGCCGGGTTGGACCAGTCGACCGGGTTAGCGGCCATCTGTTCCATGAGCGCGCGGTAGGCGGGGTCGACTCGGTCGCGGACGTCCATCGGTCTTCTCCTCGATACTCGAACCGGCGTCAATATACGTCGTGGGGCGAATCGCCCTCGCGACCGCCTACGCACTCGAAGACTTACACTCGGCGCACCACCACCGAGAAGTTGGATGATCCGTGCCTCGACTGTTGACCGCGCTCACTGCATTGCTCTGCCTGTTGCTGCTGGCGGGGTGCGGTTCCGAGGACGACACGCCGACCGCCTCCCCGACCCCGACGAGCGCCCCCTCGCCGATCGCGACCATCGAGGCGACAGCGACGCTGTCACCAACGCCGACGGAGAGCGCCACAGCGACGACCGAGCCGACAGCGGAGCCGACCGGCCCTGCCGAGCCGGAGCTGAACCCGGAACCGGCGACGGTGAGCGGCCGCGGCATCCAGGGGTTAGGCGAGGTCACCGACGCGCGCATTGGCGCGCCGTTCGGCCTCGATGTGCGGTACCCGCGGATCGCGAGCCTCGATCCGTTCAACGCGGCGGTAGCCGCCGAGGTCCAGCGGCAGATCGACGAGTTCTCGGCGCAGATCGGGACGCCGACGCCGTTACCGGACGGGCGCATTCCACAGGAGCTGACGCTGACGTGGCGCTTGCTGGTGGCGTCCGCGGACGTGATCGGCGTGCGGCTGGACACCTACCGCTTCTTCGGCGCGAACGGCGCGGAGAGCAGCACGACGATCTGGTTCGACCTACAGGGCGGCGAGGCGATGCCGGCGGTGGCGCTGATCAAGGACAACGCGTCGATCGAGCGGTTACGGACGCTCGTAGCGGCGGTGATCGCGCGGGACCGACCCGATGACGGGATTGACCTCGACGTGCCGACACCGCCAATAGAGCTGTACGACACGCTGGGCTTCGACGCGGCGGGACGGCTGATCGTGACCTTCGACGAAGCGGAGGTGGCGGCGAGCTTCGTGGGGCAGGTGTCGGTGGCGATCGCGGCGGAGGACGTTGAACCGCTGCTCTCGGCGTTCGGGTTACGTGCGCTGGCGGAGGCGCTCGATCCGGCGACGTCGCTGGGAATCGGCGTCAGCGGCCGCTAGCCGCTGCCGCCGGAAGACGGTCCGGAGGGTTCGGGGCGGGGTAGGGCTTGCAGACCTCGTTCGCGGTGACCGCGCGATAGCCGCGCAGTCACCGCGTGGGGGCTAGCGGGTGATCCCTGCGAGGCCGTTCTGGACGCCGGTCACTGACCAGTCGTTCCACGGCAGCGTGAAGAACTTGAAGCCCTTCTCGACGTAGAAGTTGGGGTCCATGCCCGGCGGGATGAAGTACATGCCGGGGACCACGCCGTGGCGCTTGCAGGCCTCGGCGATCTTGTCGAGGCCCGCCTGGTAGGCGGCCGACTCGTAGTCGAGCGGGACCTCGAGGGCGATCGAGAGGTCCGAGGGGCCGACGAGCAACACGTCGACGCCGTCGACACTGCAGATTGCGTCGATGTTCTCCATCGCCTCGATGGTCTCGATCATCGGGATGATGACCAGGTTGTCGTTCACGTGGTTCAGGTAGTCACGGTAGTTGGGGAAGTCGCCCCACTCACCGCGGATGCCGGCGTTGCTGCGCTCACCGAGCGGGTGGTAGCGGCAATACTGGACCATATCGGCGGCCTGCTGCGCGGTGTTCACCATCGGCACGATGATGCCGCGCGCTCCGGCATCGAGGGCGAAGCAGATCAGATCCGGGCGGTTGTCGCTGACGCGGATGATCGGGGTGGCGCTCTTCCCTCGGAGGGACTGGACCACGGGGATGAGCTGCTTCACGTCGACCGGCGAGTGCTGGGTATCGAAGAGGATGAAGTCGTAGCCGGAGTCGCCGAGGAAGGTCATGTCGCTCGCCACGGAGGCGGTGGTGCCGACAACGGTTTGCCCGGACTTCAGCATTTCTTTGACAGAGGTCATGTGTTTCTCCAGCCCGCAGGGATCAGCAGTGATCGAGGTGTCGTGCCCGAATATACGAGGCGACGGCACCGGCGGGAGCGCGCAGGCGCGGTGGCGGACCTCGCGGGCGGGCGGGGCAGGGAACTGCCGACCGGTGATGTGGCCGCCGCGCGGCTCGCGACCGAGCGCCGTGGCGACGAGTTCGGAGCGGCGGACGCAGTCGCGTGGCCGCAGCCTGCACGCGGGTCGTGGGAGCGGGTTTTCCGCCGCTCAGGTGGGGTTCTGGCAGGCAGTCAGGGATGGCCCAGTTGTTCGCAGGGGAGCGGCACGGATACGCTGTTTCCCCGGCAGCGTGATCGCGGGCGGTTAGCTCAGTTGGTACGAGCGCTCGCTTCACACGCGAGAGGTCACTGGTTCGAGCCCAGTACCGCCCACCAGCTGGCCTGACTGACTGGTACACGTCGCCGGGGTTTTGTTCGTGCCGAAGTGGCGGAATTGGCAGACGCGCTACGTTCAGGGCGTAGTGGGCTCACGCCCGTGTGAGTTCGAGTCTCACCTTCGGCACCATCGTGCGCTCGTAGCTCAGGGGATAGAGCGCTGCCCTGCGGAGGCAGAGGCCGGAGGTTCGAATCCTCCCGGGCGCACCACACACCGCACCACTCTCGAGGCGATCCCCCACACGGCCTCGAGGACCCGACCGGCTGACCCAGTAACGACCGCCCGTGCCGCCGATCCTGCGCCGCAGGCGGTGACGGCGTGCGCGCGGGATGACTGGCGTCCGCGATCGACCGCGCGTCACCTCGTTCACCGAGACGGGGGAGGCGGATCCAGTAGCATCTCGGCGATGCTGAGCGGGGAACTACTCTCCCTCGCATCGCGGGTGCAACGGAAATCGGAACCGCCCATGGTCTCGTCAGCAACGCCACTGACACGCTATGAGCCGGTGATCGGCTGGCCCGCAATCCCGCACGGGATGTCGTTCCGAGAAGCCACATCCGTCGGCGTCGCACCGGACGGGCGGGTGTATGTGTTCAACCGCGGTCAGTGGCCGGTGATGATCTTCGACGCCGGTGGCCACTTCCTGGACAGCTGGGGAGCGGGCGAGTTCGTGCGGCCGCACGGCATCGCGTTCGACCCTGAGGGCAACCTCTATCTCACTGACGTTGGCCTGCACACGGTGCAGAAGCGGAGGCCGGACGGAACGCTGCTCCTGGAGATCGGCGAGCCACGGGTGCCTGCGCCGGTGCAGAGCGGCATCCCGTTCAACCAGCCGACACAGGTTGCCGTACACGCCGACAGCGGTGAGATTTTCGTCTCTGATGGCTACGGCAATTCCGCGGTGCACCACTTCTCAGCGGACGGGAAGCTCCTGAAGTCGTGGGGAGAGCCGGAGGATGGCCCAGGCCAGTTCAGCCTGCCCCACGCCATCTGCTTCGTCGGGAACGACAAGCTGCTGGTCGCGGATCGCGAGAACTTCCGCCTTCAGCTCTTCACGTTGGAGGGCGAGTTCCTGGCGCAGAAACACATGCACAAGCCGCAGGCGCTCTTTGCCGGGCGGGGCGACGACACCAACATCTACGTTGCCGAGGGCCGCAGCGTGCCGCTCATGGAGGCAGCGAAGCGGCTGGGGCGCAGGGTCACGGTGCTGGACCGCGAGCTGAATGAGGTGACTCGCTTTGGCAACGACGCCGGCGGCGAAGCGCCCGATCAGTTCATCTCACCGCACGGCCTCGCGGTCGACGCCGAAGGCTCGATCTATGTCGCGGAAGTCTCCTACACCGCGCTCGGCTCCCGCCTCCCGATCCCGCAGGAGGTGGTGAGCCTGCGCAAGTGGCAGCGGGTGGACGGCGCTGCCACCGAGGGCGGGCTCCTGGATGCTGCGATCCCCGGATACCTGGTGGGCGTCCGCACCGACGGTCCGGGCGCGGCGATGCCGATCGACAGCCCCTTCGCTCGCTGATCCTCGGAGCGCCCGAAG
Organism: Chloroflexota bacterium; assembly: GCA_027593235.1. Classification (GTDB taxonomy): domain Bacteria; phylum Chloroflexota; class Dehalococcoidia; order UBA2979; family UBA2979; genus UBA6627. The sequence goes on along the minus strand of JAQCIU010000001.1, from coordinate 8,484 downwards.
TACGCAAACCCCGAGGGCGTCTGGGTGAGCCGGACCTCGATGTACTTCGGCCTCCCGCGAACGTCTGGCCTACCCAGCATTCGGTGCGAGTTCGTCCTCGTCGGGAGGCTGGAAGTGGGGGATCCACTCCCTGAGCATGGACGCTGGGATCCGGGTCACGTCATCTGACTCATCGGCATTGCGCTGCGCTAGCCCGCCCGGAGCGCTTCCTCCCCACCACCAACACCGCCTGGTTCTCCAACCTCCTCGAGGCCTCCATCGCCGCCGGCGTGCGACGCGTCGTCCTCATCTCCTTCCCGCACGTCGAGGGCCCGACCTCCCCCGAGCACCCGGCCACCGGCCGTCTCGACGGCAACCCGATCTCGGCGCACGCGCGCACCCGCCTCGAGGAAGAACGTCTGCTGATCGAGCGCACCGAGGGCAGCGCGACGGAACCGGTCGTGCTGCGCGTCGGCATGGTCTACGGGCGCGGCATCCTCATGGTCGACGGCGCCCGCTGGCTCGCCCGCCATCGCCTGCTCGGCGTCTGGCGCGACCCCACCTCGATCCAGCTGATCTCGACGGACGATTACCTCGCCGCCACGACCGCCGCCGCCCTCCGCCCCGGCATCCGAGGCATCTACCACATCGGCGACGAGCACCCGATCACGCTCCAGGAGTTCCTCGACGAGGCTTGCGATGTCTGGGGTGTTCGCCGCCCGTGGCGCATGCCGGTGTGGCTGATCCGTCTCGCGGCGGGCCTCTGCGAGGTCGGCGCCACGGTCCTGCGGAAGCCCTCACCGCTCACCCGCGAATTCGTCGAGATCGGTCGCGTCTCGTACTACGGCGACACCACTCGCGCCCGCGCCGAGCTGATCGAGACGCTGAAGTACCCCACCTTCGAGGACGGCAAGGCAACCCTCGCCTAGCCGCCATGGGGACGACCGGACTCGCGCCCCACGCCTACGCCGGCGCTCCGAACCCCTCGCGCCGCCGCACCTCCACACCACCGAGGGTGATCAGCGACTCCACGCAGTCCCGCAGCGACTCGTCGAACGAATGAAACTCCTGGCCGAGCACCGCGACGACGCGGTCGTTGCGCAGTTCCGTGCCCTCCCAGATCGCGCGCAGTTCCGCCTCGCGTGCCTGGATCCGCTCCGGAGAGGTATCGGTGACCTCGGGAGCGTCGTGGCCCAGCTCCGGCAGGACGCGGTCGATGCTCGCGCAGACATCCTCGACGTCGATCTTGTCGGTGGACCAGGAGATGTAGCGCTGGCCGTTCTGCACCTCGACGCTTTCAAGGAGCCCGACCTGCGTGTCGGCAACGTCGCGCACGTCGACGGTCATCCACGGCCGGTAGGCGGCGGTTTGCGTGTACTCGCCCTCCAGCATGTTGGCGATGCCGTTCTGCCAGGCGCCCTTCCGCTGGTGGGGTGACTGGATCGGCCCGATGTTGTCGGCGGGGCAGCAGGTAATCGCATCCCAGCGACCGCTGGCCTCGGCTGCCTCGGCGAAGGCGCGCTCGGCGATCACCTTGCCCATCGAGTAGCCCTTGCGTTCGGGCGTGCGGCGCGGGTTTTGCTCGTCGGGGAAACGGTCCTCGTAGAGCACCGGGCGGCGCACTAGCTCCTGCGTGTCGGATTCGTCCATCACCGCAGCGATGCTGGAGGTGACGATCACGCGGTTGACCGAGTCGGATCCGTTCACGCTGGCAATGATGTGGTCACAGACGCGGCGGACGTATTCGGCATCGCTGTAGGTGCTGACGTGCGAGACGTGACAGACGCCCTGACAGCCCTTGAAGACCTCGTCGAAGCAGCCGTCGTTGTCCAGGTCTGCCGCGTGCAGCGTCAGCCGGCCCGAGGCGTAGCCCGGCATCGCCCGCAGGAACCCGGTCTTCTCGAGGTCCTCGGGATCGCGCACGCAGGCGCGGACCCGGAAGCCGCGATCGAGTAGCCGTCGCACCACCCAGCCGCCGATGTAGCCGGCGGCACCGGTGACCGCGACCGTACCGCCTGCGGGAACTGTTCCCATCACACCCCTCCAGTCGTCGAGTTCCGCATGGGCGACCGCGCCCACGCACCTTCGCAGCCGCAGCCCTCGAACGCGCGCGGTCCGGCGGTCACCCGGGGCGGCCCCGTCCCAGTCGCGCTGAGTTCAACCGGTCGCACAGTAGCGGAATGACACCGGCAACGACCTCGCCGACGTCCGTGATCGGCTCCCGGTCGGCACCTCATCCGTCATCGCGCTGTAATCCCTTACCTGCACGTCAAGGTGCATACTTGCCGTCGGAAGGCAGCCTGTGACGCAGTCCAACCCCCGCGAACGCGTGGGAGCCATCGTGCTCCCGGCGCCGGCACCGCTCCCGCCACTGGTGGACGACACCCTCCCGGGTAGCACCACGGTCGCGGCCCCCGCGCCCGCTGTCGACGCGAGCCTCGAACCGAGCCCAGCCTCGGGCCCCGAAGCGCCAGAGCCCCCGCGCGGCCGGCGCCTGCCGCGAACCCTCGAATCGTTCCACGACCGCGAGTTCCGCTGGTTCTACATCTCGATGCTGGGCCACATGGCGTCGATGAATATGCAACTCATCGTCCGTGCGCTGCTCGCCTACGAACTCACCGGCTCGTACGCCGCCCTCGGGCTGATCGGGCTCGCCGGCGCGCTACCGATGCTCTTCCTGGCCGTCTTCGGCGGCGTGATCGCCGACCGCCTCCCCAAGAAGACCGTGATGCAGTGGGGCCAGTTCGCCAGCCTGATCAATGCCGCCGTGATGGCCGCGCTCACCTTCGCCGGCCTGATGACGATCGAGTGGCTGCTCATCACCGCCGCCGCTCAGGGCATCGTCATGGCGCTGATGATGCCGTCGCGTCAGGCGATGCTCCCCGACGTCGTCGGCATGGACCGCCTGATGAACGCGGTCTCACTCAACATGGCGGGCATGCAGACCATGCGCCTCTTCGCCCCGGCGCTCGGCGGGTTCATCGTCGGCTGGTTCGGGTTCGGCTGGGGCTTCACCGCCATGTCCCTGCTCTACGTCGTCGCGCTGGTGGCCATGTCGCAGGTCACCTGGAAGCCCGCCAGCGCACCCGGCGAGGTCGGACAGAGCGCCGCTTCGGTTGGGCGCAGCGCCGTCGTCGATATCGGCCTCGGCTTGAAGTACATCTGGCGTGAGCAGCGGATGTTCGTCATCCTCAGCATCACCTTCCTCACCTCCGCCTTCGGCATGCCCCTGCAGTTCCTGCTCCCGGCCTACGTCGCCGATATCTTCACCGACAACTCCGGAGACGCCGCCCGGATGGCTGGGCTCCTGCTCAGCGTCAGCGCCGTCGGCGCCCTCGTCGGCGCGCTCTTCCTCGCCACCATCCCGGATCAGCGACGCGGCAAGCTCTTCCTCCTCGGCGCCGCCATCCTCGGCACCGGCGTCCTTCTCTTCCCGATGACCGACAACTACAAGCTCGCGGCCGTCTTCATCACCATCGTTGGGTTGGGCTCCACCTTCCGCATGGCGCTCAGCCAGGGCCTGCTCCACAGCTACGTGGAGGACGCCTACCGCGGTCGCGTGATGTCCGTCTTCATGACCCAGATGGCGATGATGCAGGGCGCCACCTTCCTCGTCGGCGTCGCCGCCGAGTTCGTCGGCATCCGCGTCGCGATCGCCAGCCTCGGCGTCATGCTGCTCGCCACCACCGCCCTGGCGACCGCCTTCGTCCCCACCCTCCGCCGCATGGACTAACGCGCTGGTGCTGCTCCGCTCGCGTCGCTGGCCTGGTGGACGTGGCCTCGGATGCGGCGGGGCCTCGGTGGTGACGCCGGCTGACGAGGCGGCGCGCAACGACATTCGGGTAGCATTTCACCGAGAGACAGTCGCGAGACCGCGGTAGGTGTCGCGGAAGGGATTTCCGATGGCCGACCACACGATCCAGACGCTCGAGCAATTCCGCGAGCTGATGGGCGAGTCGCACGCGGTGAACTACGACAAGGCGATGACCTCGATCGACGAGCACATCCGTCACTTCCTGTCGCTGTCGACCTTTCTCACGATCGCCAGCATCGACGCCGAGGGGCGGATGGACGTCTCGCCCAAGGGCGACCCGCCGGGATTCGTGCGGGTCGTGGACGACCACACCGTCGCCATCCCCGAGCGCAAGGGAAACCGCCGCGCGGACACCTTTACCAACGTGTTGCAGAACCCCTCGGTCGCCCTGATCTGCTTCGTGCCCGGCATGGACGAGACGATGCGGATCAACGGCAAAGCCTCGCTGACCGTCGACCCGGCGCTGCTCGCCACGATGGAGGTGAACGGCAACGTGCCGCAGTTGGCGATGCTCGTGGACGTCGAGGAGGCGTTCATCCATTGCGGCAAGGCGCCGAAGCGCGGACGGCTGTGGGACGCGGACGCGCAGATCGAACGCGCGACCTTCCCGAAGATGGGCGAGGTGATGTTCGATCACGGCGAGCTGCAGAAGCTCGGCATCACCCGCGAGCAGATGGCCCAGTCTGCCCAGGACGACTACGAGAACCGCGTCTACTAGCGTCCCCGTCCAATCGCGGCCCGATCGCGGCCACGGCGCCGCGGGCACACCCGCGCACGACGCGCCGAGGTGGACCGCGGTTAGTCCGCCACGATCGTGATGTTCGCGGTTCCGCCGACCTGCACCCACCAGGCATAGCCCTCGTCGCTGCTCATGAACCAGATGTCGCGGTGGTCCTGGAGCACCGAGCCGCCGGTATCCGTGCAGGTGTAGGTGCGCGCGGTCGGATCGCCCTCGATGGTGAAGCGCTGGCCGAGGGCGGCCGGGGCACAGGCGGCAGCGCCGTCGTGGACCGTCTCGCCATTGGCCATGCCGCCGCAGTAGCCGCCGCCGTCGCCGACGCTGGCGGGGTTGGTGCCGGGTACGCAGTAGTAGTAGGTGATCGAGGTCTGGAACGGGACGCCGGGCGTGAACGTGGGTCCGGTGACCGTCGGACGGTTGGGGTCATCGGGACCACGGCTGACCGAGACCACGCTGTTGACGCGGAGCTGACCCTGCTGCAGCGACTGCGCGTGATCAGGCGCGCCGGGCAAGTAGATCAGCCAGCGCTGAGATTCGACGTGGAAGAAGGCGACGCTCAGCACGGTAAACGGCTGCGCCTGGACGAGGAAGCGCGGATCGGTGGTGCCGCTGATGCCCTGGGTGAGGCCGCCGACGGGCGGGGTGGTGAGCTGGTTGGGTGTGCCGGCGACGGTGAGTGACGCCGCCGGCGGCGCTCCGGCCGCCGCGAGGGTGCCCACTCGCCGAACGGTCACGACGCTGCCCGCGGGTATCGAGGTCAGCGTGTTCACAAACGAGGGCGCGCCCGGGAGGTACTGCCGCAGGACCTGCGATTCGATCTCCAGCGCCCAGATGCCGGCCACCGGGTAGCCCTGAGCCGCTGCCAGCGCGGCGGGATTCGTTTCCGTGGTGACGCCGACGGTGAGACCGCCGACGGGCGGCGCGGTCAGGCCACTGGCATTCGAGGTGACCGGCTCCTGGATCACCTGGACATCGTCCGGATTGGTCGTGATGTAGAAGTTCGCGACCCAGCCCGTGTCGCCGGCGTGCTCGACCTCTTGCCAGGTGAATCCATCGAGGACCTGCACGCCCTCGAGGAGCGCGATCTGGGTGCCGTGATCGAGGCAACGGATGCTCGATGAGGCGAGGCCGGGGGCACTGCGCAGTTTGAGGCAGTCTCCACCGGTGTCGACCCAGCCCGTGGTCGCGGCGAGCGCGGGCACCGCCGGCAGCAGCACCGCCAGGAACAGCGACAGGCCGAGCAGCGAGGTCAGTACACGCGCTGAGCCCCATCCCTGGGTGCGGCGCGGGCGACGAGATCCGGCGTCCATCGGTCCTCCTGACCTCGATCTACGGAACGCCGAGATCGAGCGGAGCACAAGTGGGCAGCCGGGCGTGGTGGGTGCCTGACGAGGAGGCGCGTCGCACAGGCAGCAGCGGGGGGCTCGACCGGGCCTCGAAATCGGCCCCGACCACGAACGCGGTGCGCTAGCGGCGGAGCTGTTCCACGGCACGCTTGCGGGCCCAGCCCGCCTCGGCGGGGGTGAGGCGCTCCTGGCATGAATTACAGATGAAAGCGCTGGCCTTCGTCTCGTCACCCATGTCCGCGCTGTCGTCCCAGTGCGGGGTCAGCGAAGCGTGCGTGCATTCGTGAGAGGGACCGGCAGCAGCGGTGCCGCCCGACTTTCCCATCAGGCCACGGACTCGATCGAGCAAACTCATCTCGTCCTCCGATAGAACTTGGCGATCTGACATTACACCCGTTCTCGATCGCCACCCGGCGGACGCAGTCGGCTGGCCGCCGGTGACACAGCGCCACGCGGTACGCTGCCCTCCTCCCCACCTCCCCGAACTTGCGTCCCGATGGAGCTGAACGTGATCGAAGCGATCGAGGGACGAGAGCTGATCGAGCAGCACACCGCGGTGGTGCGCCACCAGATCCGGATGTCCGAGACGCACCGGATTCCGGACTGGCTGCAGCAGACGCTCGCGGGAATCCGCGCGAGCGGCGTGGAGCCGAGCGGGATGCCGTTTGTGCGGACGTTCTCCTTCGGCGGCGGGCAGATGGACATCGAGGTGGGCTGGCCGGTGGCAGCGCCGCGTGCCGCGGTGGCGCGGGCGCTGATCGGGCGGACCCAGGTGTGGAGCGGACGCTCGACGATCTCGTCGGCGGCGTACATATGCCCGACGGCGTCGCTCTTCGAGATCAGGTCCATGCCGATCTCACCCAGCACGGACTCCCCGCGGGCGCGCTGCTGAATCATCCGGCCGAGGCCGTGGCCCTGATGGGCTGGATCGACAGCCAGGTCGACCGTGTGGCTCACGGCGGTGGGGGTGCCGTTGAGCTGCCCATCCGCGACCCAGGTCAGGGTCACGGCGACCACGTGGTCGGCACGCGTCACGACGGTGTGATGCCAGGGGGTGATCCCCGGTGCCGCCATCTTCCAGTCGAGGTAGTCGAGCGCCGAACAGGCGAGTTCTACCTCTGGCCAGCGTCCGAAGGCGGCGACCAGCACCCGGAGCATCTCCGGTCCATCGGCGATCGTCGCGCCGCGCGCAACGTACTCGTCGGGGTCTCGTTCGCTGGACGCCACGGCAATACCCCTTCACGGGCCGGTCTCAGCGGATCATCGACAGCCGGAAGGAACCGCGAAGGGGCAACCTCGGCGGCGGTCGCGAAGACAGCGCGGCTCAACGGGCGAGGATCAGTCGAAGTCCGCCGTGGTGATGTGAATCGCGCCGACCGCGGAGGCGAGCGGTCTCGACCAGAGAACACGGGGCATCGCGGTGCTGGCTGGCCCAGACCGACAGATAAACGGCTCTCCCGAGCGGCTAACGCCCGCGGCCTGCTGCGCGGGGCGAGGAGATATCGTTGCTTGAGAAGACCCTGCCGTCTGATGGGCCTTCTCAAGCAACCGGCGACGGTCCGGCCTAGTGGCCTTCCTGAACCTCGACGATCTCATCGGCGACGAGACCGTGTGCTTCCTTGTGCACCAACGCGGCCGCCTCGGCGTTGGGTGCCTCGACCAGGCAGTAGACATCGCCGGTGGTCGGGTTGAACCAGTACTGCTTGTAGTCGACGCCATGCTTTGCCTGTGTGGCCAGGTCCGCCTTGTGGGCATCCGCGACCGCTTCGGCTGTGAGGCCATCGATCGCGTGATGGGTGTCCATGAACAATGGCATTGGGAGCCTGCTTTCCTAGTCTTCCCGGCGACCGTAGAGGAGGGATGGCGAACTGCCATCACGGGGCGCTACCCCCTGCCCCACTCCTTCGACACGCAAACCGCTGCATAGGATTCCCGTTGCTTGGGCCTCCACAAACGAGAGCGCGAGACGAAGTCGGATGCGGATTCGACCACCGGATTCGTTCGCGGTTCGACGAGCGCGCGAACGGCCCTCGCGCGCATGCCCGCCGATCCCGCCCTGCTCTCGCGGGCGCTAGTCCTCGAGGTTGGCGAGCGTGGTGGCGAAGGCGGCGACGTCCTGGCTCATTACGACGAGGTCGAGCGTGGTGCCGTCGGCATCGAGGACGTGGTCGTGCAGCAGCGCTTCCGAGGTGAAGCCGAGTTGCTTGAAGGTGCGGAGCGCGCCCTGCTGGTCGATCGTCATCTGCGCGACCATCTTGCGGACGCCGAGGTCCTCGGCGATGCGGAAGGCCTCGGCAGTGAGGGCGCGGCCGAGGCCGTGACCGCGGGCGTCGGGGCCGACGACGACGCGCAGCTCGGCGACGTGGCGGGACCACGCGACGGGGCTACGGGAGACGGAGGAGTAGCCGAGCACGGCTCCGTCGGTGACGGCGAGGATGACGCCCTCGAGACCCTGCTCGATCGCCTCGATCCAGGCGGCGACCTGATCGGCATCGGTGATGTCGCGGTGGAGGAAGACGAGGTCGTGCTGCGGGAGCGAGCGCGGAACGACGTGATCAACGGCGTCAACACTCGACCTGACGCGTTGAAGATCATCGTCCTGCTCT
>JAQCIU010000030.1:0-36648 GCA_027593235.1 Chloroflexota bacterium | reverse complement strand
CCAGGCGCGTTCGGCCAGCCGGCGCCGGCCCTCGGCGCGCACGGTGTCCCGCACCAGCGCCGGATCGGTGGTCGCCGCCCACTCGCCACAGGGTTCGGCTCCGCTTGGGCCGCGCCGCACCAGCTCGCGCAGTCGCGCCGCACTGTGCCGCAACGCCGGTCCAACCTCCACCGTCAGCACCATGTCGCCGCCGGGCAGCTCCGTCGGTGTACCTGCCTCGGTGCCGCGGTCGTCCTCCCAGACCACGTGCAGGATCAGGCCGTCGTAGGCGGGGTCTATGGCGTGACCATGCCGTACGAAGTCGCTCGCGCGGAGGTGAACCTCGATGTCTCCCGCCAGCGGGACGCCGCTGCTGAGCTGCACAACCGCTTCGCGCACGTCCGGGCCGGCGCCTCGGCCCGCGCGACCGGGTCGCAGCAGTGGCCAGGGGAGTACGCCGTCCGGAATCCGGCCGAGCAGCCACAGCGCGGTTAGTTCGTGCTCGGCGAGCCCGATCGCGTAGTTACCGGCGTCCTCGCCCAGCGTGCGCGCCGGGCGTTCCGCCCCCGGCTGCCAGCCCTCGAGGCCTGCCGAGGCGGCCGCGGCGGAGCGTGCGAGGGTGCGTGCCACCTCAGTCATCGCGCGCGTCCTGCGGTTGTGTTGGTGGATCCGCGGGGTCGGTGGCGGGCGTCCCACGCTCGACCTCGTAGAAGCCGGTCTCTTCCGCCACCAGGTGCAGCAGTCGCTGGGACATCCGCCGTGGCTGGCTCGAACCGGTCTCCCACTCGCTCACTGTTTGCTGGCGGGTGCCCAGCCGGTCGGCGAGGTCGGTCTGACTCTGGTCGAGCCACCCGCGCAGCGCGCGGACGCGCTCGCTGTCCCAGGAGGTCCCGCGCCCGATCGGTGGTTGTGCTTGCTCGTCCACGGTCGCTCCTTCACTCCCGTCCGCTCCGCCGGGTCACCGACCATACACGAAACCGTGTAACCACTCGCAGTGTGTTCGATCGCGGAGACACGCTGGCACTCACATATCGAGAGTGCTAACATCCCGTCCGGCTCGCTGTCCGCGGGCCTTCCAACTCGTGAGGGTGCACGGGCCTCCGTCGATGCGACTGACGGTGCCGCCCAGGTTGAAGGAGACATGATTTTGGCGACGCAGGTTATGCCGATGACCGACCACATCGTCCTGCAGGCTGTTGAGCAGGAAGAGATGACCGCTTCCGGCCTCGTCATCCCGGACTCCGCCAAGGAGCGCCCGCAGCACGGCCACGTGATCGCGGTCGGCCCCGGCAAGGTCTCTGACTCCGGTGCCCAGATCACCATGGACGAGCTGGCTGCGGGTGACCGTGTCCTCTACCAGAAGTACACCGGCCAGGAAGTCACCGTGGACTCGCAGGAGTACATCGTGATCCGCTTCCAGGACGTGCTCGCCAAGCTCGTCGACTAGTCGCAGCGGACCGGCGGCGCCCCGCGTGGGCGCCCGTCCGGCCCCAGCAGGCACCCGCCGCGACGCGAATAGTCGAGGGCGATCGAAGCGCGGCAAGCGCGAAACACCGAGCAGCGCCGACGGCGCGGCACACCAGAGAGCGCCAGCAGGCGCAGCACACCGGGAAGCGCCTGTTGGCGCAGCACACCGGGAAGCGCCGGTTGGCGCAGGGTGGGGGACCCCCAGATGACCGCGAAGACGCTCCGCTACGATGAGGACGCCCGCCGCGAGCTGTTGCACGGCGTCGACGCGCTCGCCAACGCCGTCCGCGTCACGCTTGGCCCACGCGGCCGCAACGTCGTGCTCGACAAGTCCTACGGACCCCCGACGATCACCAAGGACGGCGTCACCGTCGCCAAGGAGATCGAACTCAGCGACCGCTTCCACAACATGGGCGCGCAGCTCGTGAAGCAGGTCGCCGTTCGCACCAACGAGGTCGTTGGCGACGGCACCACCACCGCCACCGTGCTCGCCCAGGCGCTGTTCCGCGAGGGCATCCGCAACATCGCCGCCGGCGCGAACCCGATGGCGATCCGCCGCGGGCTCGAGGCCGGGCAGGAACTGCTGAACGCCGAACTGATGAAGCTCGCCGTTCCGGTTGAGGACAAGGAGACGATCGCGCACGTCGCGGCGATCTCCGCCAACGAGCGCATCGTCGGCGACCTGATCGCGGACGTGATGGAGCAGGTCGGTCGCGACGGCGTCATCACCATCGAGGACGGGCGCGGCACCGACTACGAGACCGAGATCGTTGACGGCCTCCAGATCGACCGCGGCTTCGTCTCGCCCTACTTCGTCACCAACCCGGACCGGATGGAAGCGGCGCTCGACGATCCGTACATCCTTGTCACGAACCGCAAGATCGATGACATCTCTCAGCTCCTCCCGGTGGTGGAGAAGGTCGTTCAGATCTCGAAGAACCTTGTGATCATCTGCGATGACCTCACCGGCGAGGCGCTCTCGACGATGGTCGTCAACAAGATGCGCGGCAACCTGAACATCCTCGCGATCAAGGCGCCGTCCTTCGGCGACCGTCGCAAGGAGATGCTCGAGGACATCGCGATCCTCACCGGCGGCACCTTCATCACCAGCGACATGGGTCGCACGCTGGAGGAGACGCAGGTCGCCGACCTCGGTCGTGCACACCGCGTCGTCGCCGACAAGAACAACACCACGGTCATCGAGGGCGCCGGGTCGGACGAGGCGATTCAGGCCCGCATCCGCCAGATTCGCGCTCAGATCCGCGACACGGCCTCCGACTTCGACCGTGAGAAGCTGCAGGAGCGGCTGGCGAAGCTCGCCGGCGGCGTCGCGGTGATCAAGGTCGGCGGGGCCACCGAGACCGAGGTCAAGGAGAAGAAGTTCCGCGTCGAGGACGCACTCTCCTCGACCCGCTCGGCCGTCGAGGAAGGCGTGGTCGCCGGAGGCGGCGTCGCCCTGCTGCGCGTGCAGGCGGCACTCGATCCGCTGCTCGCCGAACTCGCGGGCACCGAGGAAGCAATCGGCGTCCAGATCCTCCGCTTCGCGCTGGAGTCCCCACTCCGCCAGATTGCCGACAACGCCGGCCAGGAGCCGTCCGTCGTCGTCCAGCACGTCCGCGAAGCGGCCGTCAACATTGGCTACGACGCGTCGACCGGCAAGCTCGGCGACATGTTCAAGCTGGGCATCATCGACCCGGTCAAGGTCGTCCGTGTCGCGCTTGAGAGCGCCGTCTCCGTGACCGCGTTGATGCTGACCACCGAAGCGGCGGTCGGCGAAATCCCGGAGAAGAAGGGCGCCAACCCGATGGCTGGCATGGACCAGATGGGCATGGGCGGCATGGGCATGATGTAGCCCGAGCCCGCAGCTCGGAATGCCACACACGGGCCCCGCAAGGGGCCCGTGTTGATCCCGGATTCAGTAGTGGATGTCGAGCACGGGCGGTGAGGGCAGCCGCGAATGCTCGTGGCGTATGGACGTGCCTGCGACGTTTCGCGCTGGCGAGCGAAGCGACGAACGGGCTAGCCGTCGACGAAGGCGGCCTCGAGCGGGTCCTTCGATTCGTACGGACCGACGATCGCGATGTGCGCGTCCTCTGGGCGGATCACCCGCTCGGCGACCGCCTGCAGGTCCGCGACCGTGACCCGCTGGTAGTGCGCCAGCGTCTCCTCGGGCGTGCGGGACGGCAGCGACAGCGTCGCCTGCGAGCCGTACCAGCCGGAGACGGCGCGGGTGTCCTCCATGCGCAGCTGGATCCGCGAACGGACCACCGCCTGCGCGCGCTCCAGCTCCGCCGCGTCCACGGGCTGGCGCACGCGATCGAGTTCGCGCCGGATCTCGCAGAGCGCTTCCAGCGCGTTGTCCGGATCGACGCCGGCGTAGACGCCGAACATCCCCGTGTCCAAAAGCTGGGCCGCGTAGGTGTGGATGTCGTAGCAGAGGCCGAGGTCTTCGCGCAGGCGGAGGAACAGTCGCGAGGACATCCCCTCGCCGAGGCAGATCGACAGCAGGTCCAGCGCGTAGCGGTCATCGTCGCGCGAATCGCAACCGCGCATGCCGAGCGAGATGTGCGTCTGCCCGGTCTCCTTCGAGAGCAGCGCGCTGCGCTCCCCAGTGCCGCCGTTGTTCGCCAGCCACGGATCGGGCTCGCCGTGCTCCCAGCCGTCGGCCGCGCGGTCGACCAGCGCGCCTACCTCGACCGGATCGATCGCGCCGGCGATCGAGATCACCGTGCTGCTGGCGACGTACTGGCGCTGGTAGGCGGCGGCGACCTGGTCGCGGGTGATCGCGGTGACCGACTCGTCGGTCCCGGCGATGTCGCGCCCGTGCTGCTGCCCGGGCCAGATCAGCGAGTCGAGCAGCAACGTCGCCTGCTCGCCGGGCGAGTCCTCGACGGCGGCCAGTTCCTCGAGGATCACGCCGCGCTCGCGCTCGACCTCCTCCTCGTAGCACAGCGAGTTGCGCACCATGTCGACCAGCAGGTCGAGCGTCGGCGCCATGAACTCCTTGGTCACCTTGCCGTAGTAGACGGTCATCTCGCGGTGCGTGGAGGCGTTGATCGTCCCCCCGAGCGCGTCGATCTCAAACGAGATGTCGCGCGGCGTCGGCCGGTTCGTCGTCCCCTTGAAGCAGAGGTGCTCCAGGAAATGAGAGACCCCGGCGGTCTCCTCGTGCTCCTCGTAGCGCGAGCCGGCCCGCAGGTAGACGGAGATACCGACCGACTTCGCGTGTGGGATCGGGATCGCCAGCAACTGCAGGCCGTTCGGCAGGATCCGGGAGTGGACGGGGAGCGCGCTGGAATCTGTCACGGACGTCCGATCTAGTGGCGGTCTAGCGGTAGCGGCGGAGGTGCGGGGTGTTGGTCACGCTGACTGAGATTCGAGCCAGAGCACGTCGCCCTGTAGGTCGGCGGGGTGCTCACGGCCCGCGAACACCGCATATTCGGCCCCGGATTCCCCGATGGTCGTCGTCGCGCCGTGGCCTGGCAGCACGATCGTCTCATCCGGGAGCGTGTAGAGCCGCGCCGTAATCGACCCGATCTCCTGCTGCAGCGCCGCCGCTGATCCGGTGCGCCCCGGCCCGCCCGGGAACAGCGTGTCCCCGGTGAGCACGGCGCCGCCCACGAGGAAGCAGATCGAGCCCGGCGTGTGCCCCGGGGTGTGGATCACCCGCACGGTCGCGTCGCCGACCGCGAACTCCGCTCCGTCGGCCAGCGGCTGGATGTTGCGCGAAGCCTCGAGGTTCGTCTCATCCGCGCTGGCGAAGACGGGCGCCGGCGTGCGCGCGCGTACCAGGTCGAAGCCGCGCCAGTGGTCGAAGTGTGAGTGCGTCACGACGATGCGCTCGACCGGCGCGTCGCCGAGGGCCGCGATCACCGCTTCGCTCCCTTCGGGAACGTCGACGATCGTCACGGCGCCACCGTTGGCCGGCCGCAGCAGGTACGAGTTATTGGCGAACGATCCGAGGTCCCGCAGCACCTCGATCGTGATCTGTGCGTCGCTGTAAATCTCCGGCATATCGCTTCGTCCCCCGGCCACGGAGACTACCAAACACACCGCTTGCGAACCGTCGTTTCAGGCGGGACGCACACCCAGACCACAACGCCCGCCGGCGACCCAGGCCAGCCCATCGCGGACCAGCGCGTCCAACAACGCGCGCGCCCGCGTCCGCTCCGGCTGCGTGCTCGCGACGGCAGCGAGCAGCGACGCGACCGAGGATTCCTCGTCGGCGTCGCGCAGTACCTGCATCAACCGCCCCCGCCATTCCCGGTCCGACCCGGCGAACGCCCCCTGCGCGCGGACGGGCTCCGCCACCTCACCGGCGGCGAAGCGTGGACGCGCCGCGCAGAGCGCTTCCACCACGCACTCGCCGCAGTGCGGCCGCGGCGTGCAGACCAGTGCGCCGTAGTCCATGAGCGCCGGGTTCCAGCGCGTCGCCGTGCCGGGACGCAGCATCCGCTCGGCCAGCACATCGATCGTTGCGCGCGGCGTCTCGGTCGCCGGCTGCAGGTCGCCGCAGACCAGGCGCCCAAGCACACGGATGACGTTCGTGTCCACGGCCGCCACATCGTCCCCGAACCCGAACGTCGAGACGATCGCCGCGGTGAATGGCCCGACGCCCGGCAACGCCAGCAGTGCGGCCGGATCCCGAGGCAGTGCGCCACGGTGCTGCTCGACGCAGACGCGCGCCGTTGCCTGCAGTTGCACCGCCCGTCGCGGGTAGCCGGCGCGACCTCACACCCGCAGCATCTCCGCCGGGTCGGCGCTGGCGAGTGCCTCGATCGTTGGGAACGCCTCCATCCAGCGCGCGAAGATCTCGAGGACCCGCGGCATCTGCGTTTGCTGCGACGCCACCGCTGCGACGAGGGCGTAGTACGGGTTCCGCGCGTCGCGCCACGGGAAGTCCTGCTCGTACTCCTCGTACCAGCCGAGCAGCCGCGTGCGAATCCGCCCGAGGCGCTGCGGCGACAGATCGGCAACGGGCGAGCTGGGACGTCGGGCCATGCGCGAACTCCCTCGCGGCGAGCCTATCGAGGCGCGGCGTTGCGCTCACGATTGTTCACGAGGTCGCCATCCCGTCGCGGGCTACACTCGCGCGACGCGCGTGAAGGAGCAGCGTCGATGACCAGCACCGACCGGAAGGCCGCGAATGCCGCGAAGGCCGACGTCGCCGATACGAAGGTCGAATCACACGTTCGGCGGATCAACGACCACCTATTGCAGCACGTGGTGAGCGTGAAGCTGTTCACCCGCACCTTACCCACCTCGAACGTCTGGGTGCTGCACGACGGCAACGACGCGGTCCTGATCGACGCCGGCTACGGCGACGATCAGTGCATCGAGGCCCGTCGTGACCTCTTCGGCGGAGAGCTTGCCGAGTTCAACGTCCACCACATCGCGATCACTCACCACCACTTCGATCATTCGTCCGGTGGTCGTCGCCTCCGCGATCTACTCAAAGCTGACACGGCGATGAACCCGCTTGATGAGGTGCTGCTGCACACGCCGAGCGCGAGCAACGAGGATCTGCCCGACGAAGCGGAGATCAAGGAGCGCGCCGAGGTCTGGCACGCGGAGGCGCAGGCGACGCCAATCGACGTCGGCCTCCAGGACGGCGACACGATCCAGGTCGGCCGCTTCAGCGTGCAGGCCGTTCACACGCCCGGTCATACCGCCGGACACAACTGCTACTTCGTTCCCGAACTCGGCATCCTCTTCACCGGCGACAACGTGCTTGGAGTCGGCACCAGTGCGATCGGCCCGCCACCGCACGGCGACATGACCGCGTACCTCGACAGCCTGGTCCGGATGAACGAGCTGCAGGCGTCGCTGTTCGCGCCGGGACATGGGCCCGTCGTCACCGCGACCGCCGACAAGATCAAGGAACTCCTCGATCACCGTGCCGGCCGCGATCGCCAGATCGTCGCGCTGATTGACCGCGGCTATGAGACCGACCGTCAGATCCGCCGCGCGCTCTACCCGGAGATTCAGAAGGGCCTTCGCCGGGCCGCGCGCGGCCAGGTCCGCGCCCACCTCGTGCGCCTCGTCGGGCAGGGCCTCGTCACCGTCGACGACTCCGACGCCAAGGCGTGGCGCGTCGCGCTCACGCGCTGAGGGACGTCCGATGGCGCGCGATCCGATCAGCGGGCTGGCACTCGCGCAGCGCTTCTACCGGGACGAGCGATCGGACTCATCCCGGGCAACGGGCACGGCAGGTCCGCCGGGGTGAGGCAAGCCGACCTCCCGATACGTGGTCCCCGGAGCGCCGAATCCCGTTGCTAGCCTGACCGCGTGGCACACGTTGGACACCAGCACGGACCCGCCGATGACCGTCTTCGCCTGCGCATCGCGCTCGCGATTTCGATGGCGACCGGGGTGCTCGAACTCGGCGGCGGCTTTGCCACCGGCTCGCTGGCGCTGCTCGCCGATGCCGGGCACGTCCTCGTCGATAGCGGCGCCCTGCTGATGGCGCTCGGCGCTGTCTGGATCGCCCAGCGCCCGCACAGCCTGCGTTGGACCTACGGCTTCCACCGCGTCGAGGTCTTCGTCGCGACGATCAACGGCTTGCTCCTGCTCGGCCTTGCCGCCGTGATCGCGTGGCATGCGGTCCGCCGAATTGGTGGCGAGGCGCCCGAGGTGGAGGGCAGCGGCCTGCTCCTGATCGCGGCGGTCGGTTTCCTCGCGAACCTGCTCGCCCTCTACGTGCTGCGCGATCCCGGGGTCTCCGTGAACGTGCGTGCGGCACGTCTCCACGTGCTCTCGGACCTCGGAGGTTCGGCCGCCGCGGTCGTCGCCGGTCTGGTCGTCACGCTCAGCGGCTGGACGCGGATCGACCCGCTGCTCTCGCTCGCGATCGTCGTGCTCGTCGGGTTCGGCGCGATCCGGCTGCTCCGCGAGACCTTCGAGATCCTCCTCGAGCGCGTCCCGCACGCCGTCGATCTCGCCGCGATCGAGGCGGCGCTCCGTGACGATCCCGCGATCCTCGGCGTCCACGAGGTGCACTGCTGGACCGTGACCTCCGGCTTCGTCGCCTTCACCGCACACATCGAGGTCGCCGCCGCTGCCGATGCGGTCGCCACCGTGCGCCGCGCGAACGACATCCTCCGCGACCGCTTCAACATCGGACACGTCACGCTTCAGCCGGAACCGCCGATGAGTGTCGGCATCATTCCACTCGACGCGCCTCCCGCCTGACCGCTGCGCGACCGGCGCTCGCGGTGGACGCCGACCGCCTCGCCTACCCGCCCCGCCCACCTGCTCCGCTCACCGGCCTCGCTGCCCCGTGCGATACTCGGCCTCCACGCCGGCCGCACGGCCGACCAACGCACGCGATGCCGAACCGAGCCCGATGACCACTGACGAATCGATCGCGAACGCCGGCGCTGCCTGGCACCTCGAGGGCCTCGATGGCCCGGTCGCGGCGTTGCGGCGCGCGATCGATGGCGGTCACCTCGCCCACGCGTACCTGTTCCACGGGCCACCCGGCGTTGGCAAAGCGACGCTCGCGCGGCGGCTCGCCCAGGCGCTCGTCGTGCCGCTCGGCGACGACGGCACGATCGACATGCAGGCCAACCTCGTTCGCAAGATCGAGGCCGGCGAGCTGCCGGACGTCGAGCGGCTAGCCGTCGGTGGCATCTGCGACGACGAGACGGAGGAGCGCGCCGCGGCCGCGACCCGGATCCGCATCTGCCAGGTGCGGCGGCTGCACCGGCTCGCCGCGCTCGCGCCCTTCCAGTCGCTGCGGCGCGTCTTCATCGTCGACACGATCGACGACATCCAGACCGAGGCGGCTCACGCCCTGCTCAAGGTCCTCGAGGAGCCGCCCCCGCACGTGCTGCTGCTCCTCCTCGCAAACGATATCGACGCGGTGCTGCCGACAATCCGTTCGCGCTGCCAGGAGATCGCGCTCCACCCGATGCGCGTCGACGATCTCGCCGCCGTCCTCGCACTTCGCGCCGACCTCGATCCCGCCGAGGCCGCCGCCACCGCTCGCGAGGCGCGCGGTCGCTACGGTCTCGCGCTGCGTCTGACGGAGGATCCGTCGCTGCGCGTGCTCCAGGAAGCGGTCGCGGAGGACGCGGCCCGCCTCGCCGGCGCCGATCGCAACGAGCGATTCGACTACGCCTCGACGCTGTCGCAGCGCTGGCGGCGCGAACGCGGCAGCGTGATCGCCACGCTCGATCTCTGGGCGGAGTGGTGGCGCGACATCCTGCTCAGGGTCGCCCGACTAGGCGACGGCGCTGAATCGGTGCAGGATGGCAGTGAAACACCACGTTGGTCGGCAGCGGATGCCGTTCAAGCCCTGCGCGCGGTGCGCCAGGCACGCGAGCACCTGCTGGCCAACGTCAATCCACAGCTCGCGCTTGAGGTCATGATGCTTGACCTGCCCGTAGCTGTGGCCGAATCCGAAACGGAGGACGCGTCGATCGGCTCGCGACGGGCGTAACCCGCAGCCCCGACGGCGTTGATGCCATGAGTGACGTTGTTGGCATTCGCTACCACACGGCTGGACCGATCGATTACTGCAGCCCCGGCCAGATCGCGCTCGGCGTGGGCGACTATGTCGTGGTCGAACGCGACGGCGCCGAGCAGCTTGGTTGGGTCGTGCTCGCTGCCGACCAGGTCGTCTCCGCGACGATCGAGCGACCGCTTCGCCGGATCGAACGAATCGCCTCGGAGGACGATGTCGCCGCCTGGCAGCGCCAGAAGCAGCGCGGCGAGGAGGATGTCGGCCGCGCGCAGGCACTGGCGTCGCGTACGGACCCCCGGGTGCGCGTCGCCACAGTCGGCTATGACCTCTCCGGGGAACAGGGCGAACTCACCTACACCGCGCCGGACCGGAGTTCCGTCGACTGGCTGCACCGCCAGGCCGAGGACCTGCTGAACGCGCGTCTGGAGATTCGCCAGGTCGGTGACCGTGATCGCGCCAAGGCGCTGGGCACCAACGCGATGGGCCTCTGTGGCCGCGATTTGTGCTGCACAAGCTGGATGAGCGAGTTCCCCTCTGTCTCCATCCGCATGGCGAAGGACCAGGGTCTCGCGCCGAACCCATCGAAGATCTCCGGCCTCTGTGGTCGCCTGCTCTGCTGCCTCTCGTTCGAGGTGGACGCCTACAAGGAACTCCGCGGCGACCTCCCGAAGGTGGGCAAGCGCGTAACCACGCCGATCGGGCGCGCCAATGTCATCTCGATCGATGCGCTGCGCCAGATCGTCCGTCTCCGTCTCGACGACAGCGGTGAGATCATCGAACTCGAGGCCGATCAGCTTCGCGCCCAGTACGGCAGCCTCGTTCGCCCCGAAGAACTCGAAGCGACAGTCGAGGACCCCGCCCGCGCCGAGGCGCGCGCCCTCCAGTCAGCGACGATCGCCATCCTCGAGCTCGTCGATCACCGGCCGGAGCCGGAGTCCACGTCCGCGCCAGCGGAGGAGCAGGACGCGACCGACGGGGCCGAAAAACCGCGTCGGCGCCGCCGTGGTCGACGCGGCGGCCGTCGTCGTCGCGGACGTGGCACCGGTGATGGTGGCGGCAACGACAGCACCGCCCCGTCCAGCGACTAACCCGGCGTGCTGAGCGAGGCCCACCTCGACGTGCTCGCGCAGCTCGCCGCGGAGACGATCGTCCAGGTCGTGCGCTGGGGACCGGCCGAACCCGGTCCGCGCTCACCGCTCGATCGCGCGCTCTGGGCGCCCGGTATCTCGTTCGTCACTTTGCGGCAGGGATCGGAAGAGCGCGGCTGTATCGGGTCGTTGATCCCATCGCTTCCGCTCCATCGCGATGTGGCGGAGAACGCCCGCAAGTCCGCGCTGCAGGATCCACGATTCAAACCCCTCGCCGCGCCTGAGCTGACCGAAACCATTGTCGATGTCGCGGTTCTCACGACTCCCGTGCCGCTGTCGTGGTCAGATGAGGCTGACCTCTATCGTCGGCTCCGTCCGGGCGTCGACGGACTGGTGGTCCGCCTCGGCGACACGCAGGCGCCGTTCTTGCCCCACGTGTGGGCGCGCTACCCCGAACCGGAGGAGTTTGTTGCGCAACTCCGGCTGAAGGCAGCCATCGATCCGGTGGTGCCCGCCGCCGAACTCAGCTTCGAGCGGTTCACTGCCCGTCATAGCCGCGCGGTGAACCTCGACCTCGAGGTTTCGCGCCGCCGCGATATCGAGGCGACCTGGTGGCGTTGGCGCCGTCGTCTCCGCCCTCGCCAGCGTCTCCGCAGCATGGTGCGCAGCGTTGGACCGGCCGAGCGCGCGCGCTGAGTCCGGGGGATCAGCGTTCGTCGAAGTGCAATGCCTCGTGGCTTCGATCGCAGAACGGCTGGTTTTTCGACTGACCGCAGCGGCAGAGCGTGACGCGGTTCCGCGTCTCCCACTCGCCACCCTCCGGGTCAGTGATCGTGATGCCGCCCTTCACCCACAACGGGCCGCCCGGGAGGACGGCGATCTCCGGAGCGAGTTCGGGCTCAAGGTCGTTCCCGCCCTCGTCGCGAATCACGAGGCGGCCCGAAGGGCACTGCCAGATCATCCCCTTCATCTGCTCGAAGGTGTCGGGATCGTTCGCGTCGGCGTTCAGCTCCCACACGTTCGTCGTGCGCGTGCCGCAGAACCCGGCCGAAACGCAGAACGGCTGATGGTCCGCCAGTTCGTGATCACCACTCTGCAGCGCCTGAGCCAGTGCGGCGTACGGCTGCCGGTCGGCAGTCAGCTCACCGCTGAACCCCTGCGCCTCATGGCTGTTGTCGCAGAACGGCTTGGTCGAGGATTGGCCGCACCGGCACAGCTCGACCGGCTCCGAGGAAGCCGGGATCTCCCCGA
Source organism: Chloroflexota bacterium (assembly GCA_027593235.1). Lineage (GTDB taxonomy): Bacteria > Chloroflexota > Dehalococcoidia > UBA2979 > UBA2979 > UBA6627. The sequence goes on along the minus strand of JAQCIU010000030.1, from coordinate 24,396 downwards.
GCGTGTGCCACGCGACCGGCTCGCCGTTGAACGTGTGAACCGGTGCCATCTCCGTCAGCGGCACCTGCCCGTAGACGACATATGGGCCGTTCGGCTCGATCTCGATGCGCATGTCATCCGTCACGGTCGCACTCCAGTCCCAGCGCGGATACTAGTCCCCAGACTCGCCACGGTGGGCGACCCCGAACGCACTATCGGATGCTGATTGCCTCACTCGCCTCGACCACGAGGTCCCACCGAGGCACGATCCATTCGACGAACGAGCAGGCGCGAACAAAGAAGGATGGCGTCCCATGGCCGAGAACAATCTGCTGGTTGGCCCGGAGTGGCTGACCGCGCACCTCGCGGACGACGATCTCGCGCTCATCCAGATCGAGGGCGATCGCGCGCCCTATGACGTCGGTCACCTACCCGGCGCGATCTATGCACACGGGTACGACGACTTCACTGCCGAACGCGGCGGCGTCCGCGCCCTTGCCCCACTCCCCGAGGAGTTGGCGGCCACGCTCGGCCGGCTCGGCGTCGACCCCGCGCAGAACATCGTCGTGTACGCCGCCGGTAAATCGATGTGGCCGTCGCGGGCCTACTGGGTGCTCCGCTACTACGGCTTCCCGCGCGTCCACCTCGCCGATCGCTCGCTCGCTGCGCTGCAACGCGCCGGGCTCACCGTAACGACCGAGGTCGCCGACCGCCCGCCGACGACGCCCGCGATCGGTGACGGCGACCCCTCGATCCTCTCGACGGTCGACGAGGTGCTGGCGATTGCCACCGGCGGCACGGGCGCGCGCGTGCTCGATTGCCGCAGCGACGCTGAGTACCGAGGCGAGAGCAGCGGTGCCCACGCTGCGATGCGGATGGGCCGCGTCCCGCGCGCGCAGCACCTGAACTGGGAACTCCTCGTCAACGACGACGGCACGTTCCTGGCCCCGGACCAACTGCGATCGCTCTACCTCGCTGCCGGCATCGACGGCTCCGAGCCCGTCTTCCCGTACTGCGGCGGCGGTATTCGCTCCGCCGCGAGCTGGTTCGCGATGTATGAGCTGCTTGGTTGGAAGAACGCCCGCAACTACGACGGCTCCTGGGCCGAATGGTCCGTCCGTTCCGAGTTGCCGATCGAAGTCGGGTAACGTCTGCCGCCGCGGTGGCGTCGGCCGCCTAGCGCGAAGCTACGGCAGCCGGTGCAGCCGCGCCAAGCAGCGCCTCGAGCTGAGTGATGTGCTCGTCGAGGTGATCGAGGTGCGCGCGGAGTTGTTGCCGCAGCGATCGGCGGCCTCGGCCCGGCACGGTGCCAGGACGGCCCCACTGGGCGTCGGGGGTGCCGGAGAGTAGCTCAACCGTCTCACCGATCGGCTCGCGCAGGGCGGCGACGAGCGCGGTGCCGTTCTTGCCGGCCCAGCCCTCGGCGGCGACTTCGGCGTCCTCGTCCCACGGGCGACGTCGCGGCTCGGTCATCCACGCGATCTGACGGATGAAGTCGCCGTTGTGGATCGCGTAGCTGATCATGTGTGCCAGCACGCGCCCCGCGCCCCAGTCGCCCTCGTTCGCGGCCTTCTGCAGATCGCGCGCGGTGTGCCCCGCGATCAGCCGCTCGACCCGCTCCGGGATCACGGCCAGCTCTTGCACGAGGTCGGCGTACTTCTGTGGCGCACCCGTGACAAAGTCGATTCGTGACATCAGTAGATCTCCATCAGTAGTTCGATCTCCACCGGCGAGCCCAGCGGCAGCGACGCGACCCCGAAGGCCACGCGCGCGCCGATGCCTCGCTCTTCACCAAACACGTCGCGCAGCAACTCACTCGCGCCGTTCACCACCGCTGGGTGGTTCGTGAACTCCGCTGTTGCCGCAACGTAACCAACGGCTCGGATCAGCCGCAGGTCTTCGAGGTTACCCAACAGGTGGTGGATCGCGCCTAGTGCGTTCACCGCACAGACACGCGCGGCCTCGGCGCCCTGCTCCACCGAGACGTCGTTCCCGAGGTGGCCGGGATGCACGATCGCTCCGTCCCGCATCGCGAGCTGGCCCGCCACGTAGATCTGGCTCCCGCTCCGGACGGCGGGCCGGTAGAGCCCGGCTGTCGAGGGCGTTGGCAGCGTGATGCCCAGTTCGTCGAGGCGCGCGGCGATCGTCACAGTTGTTCGTCCCCGATCAATCGTTCGAGGATGCCGTCCAGCTCCTCGTCGCTGTAGAAGTGAATCGTCATCGAGCCATTGCCGTCCGGTGTGCGTCGCAAGGTCACCTTCGTGCCGAGCGCGCGTTGCAGCGCGGCTGCGATGCCCTCGGTCACCACCGCCGGGCCGCGTGCGCCCGGGTCGGCGACCGAAACGATCGCCTGCTCGAGGTTCGCGGCCGATGCGGCCTCGTTCGCTGGCTCGATGGCAGGCGCTGGTTCGCGCTGGGCGCGCACCAACTCCTCGGTCTGGCGGACGTTGAGTGAGTCGGCGATCACCTGTCCCCAGGCCTCGAGCATCAGTTCGACGCTTGGCGACCCGAGCAGCGCGCGGCCATGGCCCTCGCTGATCTCGCGCTGCGCCAGCGAGGCGCTGATCACCGGTGGCAGATCGAGCAGGCGGACCGTGTTCGCGACGGCGGTCCGCGATCGTCCGACCCGCTGCGCGACCTGCTGTTGGGTCAGCGAGAAGTCGTTCATCAGCCGGTGGTAGGCCGTCGCCTCCTCGAGGGGGCTGAGGTCGGCCCGCTGGACGTTCTCGATGATCGCCAGTTCCAGCAGCTCCTGCGGTGTGGTCTGCCGGATCGTCACCGGCACCTCGGTCAGCCCGGCAGCGCGTGCCGCTCGCCAGCGCCGCTCGCCGGCGATCAGCTGGTAGCTGAGCGTGCCATCGTCGTCGCGTTGTTCGGAGACCAGCAGCGGCTGAATGATCCCGTGCTCGTGGATCGAGGCGGCCAATTCCGCCAGCTCGTCCTCGCGCATGATCGTTCGCGGCTGCTGCGGGTTCGGGACGATCGCGTCGATCGATACCGCCGAGGTGGGGGCAGCCGTCGCGGGTGCCTCGGCCGGATCGGCCTCCTGGGGTCGTTCTGGGATCAACGCGGCGAGGCCGCGCCCCAGCCCACCCTTACGAGCCATGCGTTCCTCCGGTTACCGGTATTTCGCGCTCCTCGGATGCCAGCAGTTCGTCGGCGAGTTGGTCATAGGCGATCGCGCCGGCCGAGGTCGGGTCGTAGCGCTGGACGGGCAAGCCGTGGCTGGGGGCCTCGGACAATCGCACGGACCGCGGAATCACGGCCTGGAAGGTGTTGCCGAAGTGACGCCGCACCTCGGCCTCTACATCCTTCGACAGGTTGGTGCGCGCATCGAACATGGTCAGCACTACGCCGCGCAGCGTCAGTTTCGGGTTCAGGTTGCGTCGCACCAGCTCAATGGTCTTGGAGAGGTGGCTGAGACCCTCAAGGGCGAAGTATTCGCTCTGGACCGGGATGATGACCTGATCGGCGGCGGCCAGCGCGTTGACGGTCAAGAGGCCGAGCGACGGGGGGCAATCGATCAGGATCACGTCGAAGTTCGGACGCACCAGATCGAGGGCGCGCTTCATCCGGAACTCCCGCGCCATCACCGAGACCAGCTCGACCTCGGCGCCCGCGAGCGCGGGGCTGGTCGGAACGAGCGACACGCCGGGCGTATCCGTCTCAATGATTGCGGCAAGCAGCGGGGTTTCGTCCACAAGCGCCGCGTAGAGCGCGCCATCGCCGGCATCGCGCACACCGAGGGCCGAGGTAGCGTTTGCCTGCGGATCCGCGTCTACGACCAGCACACGGCGTCCACGCGCACCGAGGGCCGCAGCCAAGGAGATGGTGGTCGTGGTCTTGCCCACGCCACCCTTCTGGTTTGCCAGGGCGATTACGACGCTCACGCGCGGGCTCCTCGCCTGGACTCGTCGGCGTGTTCGCCGTCGTTGCCGCGCTCGGCTACAAGCCGGCGCCGAATCTCGGACAGCGTGGGGAGTGACGCGGGGCCGATCTGCTCGACGGACGCTGCCGCGAACGCCGCCGCTAACTCCGCGGCAGCTTCGTCGCCTTCGTCCAGCGCGAGTATAAGCGCTGTCGCGAAGACGTCGCCCGCGCCGGTCGTGTCCACCTCGTGCGTGACCGGGAACGCCGGGACCGCGAGGCGGCCCTCGGCGGTCTCGATCGTTGCGCCGAGTTGGCCACGCGTCGTCACCAGCCGCGCACCGCGCGCCAGCGCCGAGGCGCGCTTATCGTCGGTCCACAGCGCGGCCTCGCGTTGCGATCGGAAGAAGGTGAATGCGGTCGAACAGGCACGTACGAATGAGCTGTCACGAGGTGGGGTGATATCAACGACATGATCGCCGATCAGGTGCCGCTGTAGTCCCTGTGCAATCACGCCAACCCGCGAGGCCGTTCTGGAGATCGAGGTGAAAGAGTCGAGATCGACATCGCCCTCGATAAGCGGCGCGACCATCAGCGTCTTGCTGTCGGCCCACGCGGCTGGCAAGTCGCTGGCAGCGAGCGGGCGCGATGGCTGCTCCGGGACGCGCATCACGCGACCGGCCGCGCTCGGCTCGAACATGAACGTGACGGTGTGCGCATCGTCGACGACGTGCACGTCGTGGCCCTCGAGGGCGCTCAGATCGGCGTTCGGTGCGGCGATTGTCAGTATCCGGGCGCGGATGCCAAACGCTGCTGCAACCCGCGCGCCGTAGGCGACTCCGCCACCAGGCAATCGTTTGCCAGCGATGTGATCCATCGTGACGGGCCCGACCAACAGCAGTGGCGTCGGTGGACCGGTCACGATGGTCTCTGGCCTTCCCCGGGCTAGTCGGGGAGCACTTCGACCTGGCGATCCTCGCCGCGGCCAACGCTCTCCGTCTTGATGCCCTGTTCGGTCTCGAGCGCCAGGTGGATGATCCGTCGTTCGGCGGCCGGCATCGGCTCCAGCGTGATCACGTCACCGGTGGCGCGCACCTCGGCGGCGATCTCCAGCGCCATGTCGACCAGCGTGTCCTCGCGGCGGCGCCGGTAGCCCTCGATGTCGACGCCGAACACGTCCTTGGTGCTGCCGTGACGGGAGACCAGGACATTGAGCAGGTACTGGAGGGAGTTGAGGGTCTCGCCACGACGGCCGATCACGACCGCCAGCTCGTCAGACGCCTCGTCGTTGTCGCCGTAGACATCGAAGACCTGGTTGATCAGGCCGACGCCATCGCCGGGGGTCTCGGGATCCCGCGCCGTGATGCTCGTGTCACCGAGGCCGAGCAAGACCAGCAGATCGCGGAGGGTGCTGCCGAACAGGTCGACGTCGTCCTCGGGGGTCGAGTTGATCGCCTCCGGGAGGTTGGGCGGCGCTCCGGGGATCCGCACCTCTTCGTCCTCAGCGACTGCTTCGATCGGACGACGGTCACGGTCGTCGCGCCCGCCGGAGCGGCCACGTCCACCATCGCGCCCACCGCCGCGGGAGTCGTCGCGACCACCACTGCGGCCGCGGCCGCCGCCTTCGCGGCGACCACCACCGCGACCACCGCGATCGCGGCCCTCGAACTCGTCGCGCCGCGGCGGCTCGTCGTCATCGAGGTCGTCGTCATCGTCATCATCGTCGTCGCGGTCGTTCAACGGGGGCGCGTCTTCATCTCGCGCGTCGCCACCGTCGTCTGACCGGGTGTTCTGGCTGTCCTGATCGCCGGCGTCATCGCGTCTGCCGCGCCGTCCGCGCCCACCGCGCCGTCCACGTCGTCGTCGTCGGGGGCGGTCTTCGCCGTCCTCGTCGCCTTCGCCGTCCTCGGAACCATCCGCGGAACCGGAGGCTGCAGGGGTGGGAGTTGCGACTGGGGCTTCGCGCACGGTCACGCGGACGATCGCTTCGCCGCTGCCGATGCCGAGGAAGCCGCTTCTAGCTTCCTGGACGACCTCGACGTCGACTTGATCGCGACGCCGGCCGAGTTGATCGAGAGCGCGAGCGACGGCGTCGTCCACCGTTTTGCCGCTGGTCTCCGCTGTTTCCATCTTCAGACTCCGTTTCGGTCTCAGTCGCCGGCTTGGCGGACTGTCGAGAGGCAGGGGCTGGTCGCCCGGTCTTCGGGTCGGTCGCGGGAAGTAGCGCCATTCCCGTCCGGGCGCGTACGAGGTTTGGGATCAGCGATCCCCAGGTGAAATCGCCGGGTCCGACGAACTTCCACTGCAGAATGATGCCGATCATCGTGCTGGCGCCCCAGTAGAGCCCGAGGCCCGACGGGACCGCGAGGACGAACCAGGCGAAGACCGCCGGCATCATCCACTGCATCATCTGGTTCATCTGCCGCTGCTGGTCGCTCTGTATGGCGCTGTTGCGACCGGTCGAGATGCGCTGCTGCAGCCACATCGAGGCGAACACGACGCCGGTGAGGAGATATCCGCCGTTGTCCTTGAGGTCGAGCCACAGGAACTTGGTGCTCAGCGGTGCGGCGTGCTGGATGACGTCGAAGTCGTAAAGGCGGTGAGAGAGGTTCACCAGGCTCTCGGGGGTCGTGGCCAGAGTGGTGCGAATGACCTGGTAGAGCGCGATGAAAATCGGGAACTGGACGAGCTGTGGACCGAGGCAGCCCAGCGGATTGACGCCGGATTCCTTGTAGAGCTTCATCGTCTCCTCGGACCGACGGCGTGGATCCGAGTACTTCTTCTTGATCTCCTCGACCTGAGGGGCGATCTGCTGCATCGCCTTTGTCGCGTTCAGGGTGCGCAGCGTCAGCGGGAAGAGCAGGGCCCGCGACAGCACGGTGAACACCAGGATCGCAAGCCCGAATGATCCCAGACAGACCGTGGTCAAGAGGACCATGAGGTTGATCAGTGGCGTCTCGAGGAGCGTCTGCCAGAGTGCACCAATGGGCATCAGCTAGCCTCCTCGGTCGAACGCGACGACAGCAGTGCCGTCGGAGGCGGAAAGCCGCAGCAGCTTCCCGTTTTTCGTCAGATAGAGGACGCCGCCGTCGTAGACGAGCGGATCGGCGAAGAGCTTCGCGTCATCGAGGTCTGACTGCCATCGCAGCGCACCGGTGGCCGGGTCGATCCCCCGCACATGACCGTCCCGGTCCGCGGCGACCAGAACGCCGTCCAGGAGCACCGGCTGCGAGCGAAACTCGAGCCCGTCCTCGGTGTAGAGCCACTTCTCGGTGCCGGTGGTGACGTCGAGGGCGAAGACCTCGCCGCGCAGGGTGGCGCCGTAGACGATATCGCCCGCGATCAAGGGCGAAGAGACCAGCCAGCCACGTGTCTCGTAGCGCCAGCGCTCGGCACCGTCTGCTGTTGTGTCGAACGCGCGGAGCGAACGGTCGAGCGATCCGGCGATGACGAGGTCCCCCGCCAACTCGAGGTCCGCCGACAGCGCGCCGCCAGAATCGTGAGTCCACCGCGTGACGCCGTCGGACGCCTGGATCGCCAGGAGTTCGCGGGCATCCAGCTTGCCGACGTAGATCGTGCCACCTCGATCGACTGGCGCGGCCCAGATCCGGCCGTTGCGGTCGAGCAAGCGCCCAGTCTCGATGCCGCTCTCCTTCGCGAGTACGACGATGTCGCCTTCCTCGGTCGGAACGTAGAGCGACGGCCCGTCGATGATTGGGGATGCCACGACGTTCGATTTGAGTCGGACGACGGCAGGCCAGACCGGGCGCCCATCCCGCGTGTCGAGCGCGATCACTGCTCCGTCGTACGAGACTGCGTAGACCACGTCATCGTCAACGATCGGAGTCGCGTAGAAACCGTCGAAATCGATGTCGTCGATTTCCGCTGGGTACCGCCACTCTTCGACAAACGCGCCCGTGCCGGTAAATGAACCACCACTGATCGTGCCGCGCTCGAGCTGCGCGATCACCTGGTCGCCGTCCGCGACCGGCGCCGCCCAACCCTCGGGCGAAGCGACCGTCGCACAGCCGACGGCAACAAAGAGCACCGCGCCGGCCAGCACCGATGTCCAGCGCCGATGTTTCACGTGAAACATCGAGGATCCTCGGCGTCTCCGATCCGCCGGCGAAATCTCCGAATGTGTGCGTTCTGGCGCGGTCACGCCGCGTGCTCCCGCTGCGGCACCGGGTCGTACCCACCCGGTCGCCCGGGACGGCAACGCGCGATGCGGCGCACACCGAGCCAGCCACCGCGCAACGCGCCGTGCCGCTCGATCGCCTCGTAGGTGTATGCCGAACAGGTGGGCTCGTGACGGCACGATGCGCCCAGGAGCGGCGAGAGGAGGCGTTGATAGCCGCGAATGAGAAAGAGGAGTGGGCGCTTGATCACGAATGTGTCACGTTCTCATCGGTTACGAGCTTCAGGCGTCGGGCGCAACGGTCGAATGCGCTTCCCAGCTCCTGAAAACTCGCTTGTACGCTCAAATGCTGCGGGATGGCGACGATGTCGTAGCCGGTATCGAAGGGGAGTGTCCGTGCGATCTCGCGAAGGCGGCGCTTGACTCGGTTGCGGATGACCGCGCCTCCCACTCGACGGCTGACTGCATAGCCGACCCGACTGTACGGCAGCTCGTTCGGTCGCGCCGCCAGCTGGATCAACGGGTCTCGCGTCCGGCGACCGTTACGCATCACTGCGGCAAAGTCGCGACTGCGGCGCAAGCGCTCGGCGGGTCGCGGCGTTGAAGGTCGTTCGGACACGGTCAACGGCGGCACAACGCGCCGTTACTGACGGTGCAAAATTAGACGGACAATTTCGATCGGCCGCGCGCACGGCGACGAGCCAGGACGTGACGCCCGTTCTTCGTCGCCATTCGGGCGCGAAAGCCGTGCTTGCGCTTCCGCGGAATCCGCTTTGGCTGCCAGGTTCGCTTGGGCACGGGAGGCTCCGTTCGGGCGCGGCCGACAATCGCGCATGGCTGAGGAGGCAGACGAGTATAGGTGGCGCTCGGACATCCGAGCAATCCGGGTGCGGCATCCCCGATCCAGCGGTCTCGCTCTTAGCGAATCGCCGGCACCGTCGACAGGCCGTAAGCGTAGCGGTACCACGCGTACTGCTCCACCACACCTTCAACGTACCGGTGTGTCTCCTCGAAGTCGATGGCCTGTACGTAGCCATCTGCTCCCGGCCACACCTGGACGTCCAGCCAGCGCCGCGCATTCCCCGGTCCAGCGTTGTATGCGGCAAGGGCGGCGAAGACGTTTCCGTCAAACGCGTCCAACTGTGTCGCGAGGTAGGCGGCGCCGTAGCGCAGCGATGTCGCTGGATCGGTCAGCGAAATTGGGCCCTCCCATGGCTCTCCGAGGATGCGCGCGATCTCGACGCCCGTTGGTGGGATCACCTGCGTCAGCCCAATCGCGCCGGCGGGCGACGAGACGTCCGGCTCGAACGCGGATTCCTGTCGCACAAGCGCCAGTAGGAGTAGCGGCGGGACGCCGAACTCTTCGCTCGCCGCGACCACCAGCTCCGGCCACGGCGCCGGGTAGGCGATGCGCTCGAGTTCCAGCGGTGTTCCCTGCCGCGCGGTGGATCCCATCCCCCCGAGGATCCGCATCGCCGCGATCAGCCCCGCGTCCGGCAGGCTCAGCGCCGCTGCGCGGATCCCGGTGTCGATCACGGCGTGTGGGTCGCTGGTCACATCGTCGAGGCGCTCCAGTAGAACCGCACGTGCGAGTGAGCGTTCTTGAGCATCGGCGAGTAACTGGACGAGCTCAGCCGTATCGTCCTCGCCAAGATGCCCCGTTCCCGTGGAAACGCCGTAACGCTCTGTCAGCCATGTTGTGATCGCTGAGCTGCTATTGACGACCCGTGGGAGCGGCTCGACCAGCGGGGCATCGAGGGCCCGTGATCCGGCCGCCTCGAGGATCGCGTCGAACGATCGCGGATCGATCTCGCTCGCAGCAGGGACGCCTGCTGCGACCCGCGCATCTGGTCCCGCGATCAGGTCGTACCAGCGCGCGGCCGCCGGTGCCTCGCTGCCCTGTCCCGTCGCGATCGTCGCGAGCTGCTCCAACGCCGTCGGCTCGTCGCCGCTTTCGAACGTCGCGAGCGCGCCGCGGAGCGCTCCGTCGCTGGCGAACGAGGAGTTCTGGTACTCGGTCACCAGCAAGGCGTAGTAGCCGGCGGCCGCGTCGAAGTCGGCCTCCTCCTCGGCGACGCGCCCACGCCAGTAGGCCGCGTCGTCCGCGCGGCTGCCCGCTGGATCGAGGGCGATCGATTCGCCGTAGGCCGCGATTGCGGCCTAGCGGTCGGGCTCCCGCTCTGCCAGCGCACCCAGATAGAACCACGCGACCCCGGCGGTCGCCGCGTCCGGGTCGTCATCAAGGATCGACTGGTACCGAACCACGGCGCGGACGTTCTCGCGTGCCAGGTAACGCACGTAGGCGGCCTGCAGCGGCGGTACCTCGATCGCTCCGGCCTCCAGCGCGTCGAGCGCCCTCGCTGTCACGGGGTGCCCGGGGGACTGCGCGATCAGCGCCAGTGCATCGTCCGTCCAGCCCGGGTCGTCGCTGGCGAGGGCGAGCTGGGCGCGTTCCCAGCGGGCGCTCGCTGCCTGCCCGGCGCTGGTCTCCGGATCGGTGATCGCGATCGTCAGCCAGTCCATCGCCGCGTCGCGATCGCCGAGTTCACGGAGCGCCGCCGCGCCTTCGATTCGCGCGATCGGGTGCAGCGTGGCGGGGAGCGTGGGTCGCCCCAGCGCGAAGATGAATGCTTCCACCCCCGCGGCGTACTTCTCGTCCGCGATCAGAACCTGCGCGCGGCGGAATGCGGCAAACGGCGCGAGCGGGCTGCTGCTGTCGGCGATCAGCGCGAGTTCGCTCGCGGCAAGTCGCAGTTCCCCACGGTCGCGTGCCTCGATCGCGAGCTGATATCGCTCCGGCGGAGACGGCTCTGGTGTGGGTGACGGCGTTCGCGAGGGCGTCGGGGGTGGTGTCGGGGTCGCCGTGGGCGTGGTTTCGCGGGTGCTGGAGACGACCACCGGGTCGGGCAATCCCCCGGAGAAGGGATTCACCCCGAACCCGAGGTACAGCACCGCCGCCCCCGCGGCGATCAATACCCCGATCGGGATCGCGAGGAGCGGAAGGCGACGCATTGCGATCGAGCGTACGGCCTGACTCGCCTCGCGTGCGCCCCGCCTAGCCGTGGAGATCGTTAGACTGCGGGCTGAAACGTTCATGTAAGGAAGGGCGAATCCGTGAAGCGCTGGATCGGTTCTCTCACCGGACTGCTGCTCGCCGCCTCACCGGCGGTCGCGCTGGCGACCGACGATGGGCGCGCACTTGAGGCCCCCGCCGATATGGGCGTCGTCGTGATCGTCACGCTGCTGGCGCTATTCGGGCTCGCGGTCGTTGGCGGAATCGGATTCCTTTACCGCCGCGAGCGTGGCCTCGATTGGGACTTTCAGAAGCCCGACGCGGCCGATCACCACTAGCCCACGGACCAGGTCCCGCGAGGACCGCACGCGAGGTGCACCCGATGCTTGAGGTAGGAAGTCAGATGCCGGCGTTCACGTTGCGTAACCCGCAACGTGAGAACGTCACCCAGGAAGCCTTCGCTGGATCGATTGCGGTCCTCGCGTTCTACCCGATGGCCTTCACCGGTGGCTGAACCACTGAGATGAAGGGTTTTCAGCAGCACCTCGCTGAAATGGAAGCCCTCGGAGCCCGCGTGGCGGGCATCAGCGCAGACACGTTCGCTTCACAGGGAGCCTTCGCCGAGTCCAACGGGATCGGCTTTCCGCTGCTCTCGGACTGGCCCGAACTCGCCACCATCGACACGTTCGGCGTCCGACGCGAGGGCGCGCAGGTCGCCCAGCGCGTCACGTTCGTCTTCGACGCGACTGGCAAGGTTCACACGGTGATCGATGACCAGCGCGACATGAACGTGCATTCGGAAGGCGCGCTCGCCGCGGTCAAGCAGCTCGCCGGCTAGTTGCGACACCCGGCTGCCAGTCGGGACGTTGGCCCTCGTACGGGGTCGAGTGAGCGGGTGAAACGAGCCGTCGGGAAGTCAGGCGCCGGCGGGTGCAGCCCGTTCGTGCTTGGAGCGGGTCGCGGCGGCTTCGGCTTCTTCGGTCTTCAGCTTGTCCACGATGTCCGCGCGACGCTGGTGCATCATGCGCAGCCGCTCGCGTAGCTCGGTGCGCATCTCGATCAGCGCGTCGGTCTTCCGCTCCACCACATCGAGCTGACGCTGCAGGGCGTCGATGATCCGCTCGGACCGAATCAGCCGCGCCGGTAGCGCGGTATCCAGGTGACGGCTCGCCAACACATGCTGGCGTAGTTCCTCGGCCTCCACCATCTCCTTGATCTCGGAGAGGGCGAAGCCCAGCAGATCCTGGAGCTTCTTCACGAACTCGATGCGGGTGACGTCGTCGTCGGAGTAGCGGCGGAAGCCGCCTTCCATCCGCTCCGGCGGCTGGAGCAGCCCCTTCTCCTCGTAGAAGCGGAGCGCCCGCTGCGTGACACCGGTACGCGAAGCCACCTCGCCGATCTGGTACTTCGGCTCGGTGCTGTCGGCTGCCGGCGGTGGCTGGGTGCTACTCATTACAGAGCATCGTAGGAACCGCCGAGAAAGCCCGTCAAGGAACGAGACCGCGGCGAGGCGTTAGAAATCGTCGTCGTCGTCGAGGTCGGCGGCACTCTCGGCCACTGCCGGCACCAGCGCGAAGCCACGTTCCTCGTCCCGGACCGGCTGTGGCGCGGGCACCTTTGCCGCTGCCGCGCGGGTCGCCTCGACGAGTGCGCGGTCGCCGGGGACCAGCACCGCCAGCACGCCGGCGTTCCGCCATGCGTGCAGCGTCTCCGTCGAGGGCGCGTCACCCGTCGGCGCGATTAGCGGCGCGCCGGCAAGGTCGACGATCCGCCGCAGCGCGAGCTGATCGCGCACCAGCAACGGCTGGGCCGGTGGGGCGACGATGATCGCGTCCAGACGAATTCCCGAGAACAACCGCAGTTGCTCCTCGTCGATGTTGCTTTCGATCAACAGCACGCGGCCGGGCTCTGGCTCAAGGAGCGCCTCGGCCTCCGTCTGGGTGTCGTTGAAGGCGATGAAGTCCGCGCCGGCCTCGCGCGCCTGCGCGGCGCTGGCGACCGTCGTCGCGTCCATGCGCACACCGACCGGTGCCTGGCCAGCGGCGGCAACGATTGCCGCCAGGTTGTCCATCGAGGTGGAGATCAGCGCACCGGCGCCGGCCTCCAGCAATCCGGGTACGGACGCGGCGTCGTCGACGATCGCGACAACCAGGAGTTGCGCTCCCGGTTCTCCCGCGGCGCGCGCGGCGAAGCCCATCTGGCGACCACGTGACGCTTGCGCTGTCTGACGCAGTCGCGTGCGGAAACTGCTCATCGCGCGCCTTTCGACCATCGAAGATTGGAATTCTGGAGCCGGCGGGGGGATTTGAACCCTCGACCTGCTGTTTACGAAACAGCTGCTCTGCCTCTGAGCTACACCGGCTGGGAGCGCGAGTATATGGGGCGTCAGGGACCCGGACCAGCCGTTACCCCTGCTCGTTTCCCTGATTCCGAGTGCCGTGATTCCCGCGAATGTCGCGGGAGCGCCGACTAGCGCGGTCGCAACACCAACTGGGTTTGTGTTGTTCGCGAAACCAGCTTGCCGTCGTCCCGCGTGATGTCGGTCTGCACCACGATCGTCGTCCCGCCCACGTGTACCGGCTCCGAGCGCAGGTGAATCACCCCGCTTGTCACGCCGCGCATCAGGTTCGTCTTGGACTCGATCGTCGTGGTTCCCGCGCCCTCGGGGAGGTGCTGCGAGGCGCACATCGCGCCCAGCGTGTCGGCGACGGTCATCAGGTAGCCGCCGTGCAGCGTGTTCCCGCTCGTGCAGTGCTCGGGCGCCCAGTCCGCTGTCGCGGTGATGCCGGCCGCGTCGCCGCGTACGTCGCGCAGGCCGAGGCGTGTTGCGAACGGCATCGCCTGCAGGCGGGGCGTCAGATCGACGGGTGGTGTTGGATCGGGCACGTGTTGCTGCCGGGCTATCCGCGGATCAACTTGACCAGGGTCCGCGAGATCAGCGCCGTCGCCGAGGATGCGAGCGCGAGTTGTGCCAGCGCGATCGCCGTGCGGTCGCGCACCGGGTGGATCTGCACCCCGCCGGGCGAGACCTCGATCACCGCGACACCGCGGGCTTTCGTGCCACCACCGCCGCCGCCGCCCGTGCCGTACTCGTCGGCGTTCGCAGCTTCGTTGCCGCCGGAGCCCCAGCCGAACCCGAATCCGTAGACGACTTCCGCGATCGGAATCACGATTCGGTCACCCACGGCCACCGGCGTGCCGAAGCACGTGCCGGCTCCGGTGTGTTCCGGCATCCGCGCCAGTTGCGCTACGGCCTCGTTCGGATCCATCCGCGCCTCCGTGTTCGGTTGCTAGCAGTCTACTCGGCTGCCTGCCGAGCGAAACCGTGCCGACGTCGGAACAGCCACGGCAAGAGCGCCGTCGCCAGTGCCATCGCCGCCATCCGCGCCAGCGCGGCCAGCCAGGGATCGGGGTTGGCGGGTACCCGCTGCACCAGCTCGCCTGTCGGTCCGTCGATGCGAATCGAGGTGGCGCGCGCCCTCGCCAGCTCGAAGCGGAACCCGCGCGATCCACCGATCCCGAGGCGCAAGGTCCGTCGCTCGACCCGGCCCTCCAGTCGGTGCCCGTGGTGCTCGCCCAGATCGATCGACTCGCTGTCGCTCGTCAGCAGTCCGCCGACATCGAATCGCTCGTTCATCGTTGGGAGCGTGCCACTACAGGTCTTTGCGGCGGAACAGCCACACCGCGCCGGTCAGCGCCACGATGCTCAACGCATTGAACACCAGCAGCACCCGAAGCTGTTCCCAGCCCCCGGTATCGCCGCGGAAGGTTTCGGGGAGTTGGTCGATCACGGCCGTGGTGCTCATCCAGGTCAGACCGAGGAATTGCAGCACCGCACCGGAGAGCGTCACCGCCAGCAGCACGACGAGGACGGCCGGCAGCACACTGGTCATCGCCACCGACATCGCGATCCCGAACGTCGCCAGGAACACCAGCATCGTCGCGATCATCCAGAGGCCGATGATCACCCCGACCGTCGAGGTATCCGACGTGGCGTAGCGCATCACGAGGTAGGCGAACGGGATCACGACGATCGCGTAGACCGCGAGCGTGAAGCCCACCCTTGAGATGATCTTGGCGCTCACGTACTCCGTGCGCGTCACCGATCGCGAGAGGATCGCGTCCGAGATGATTGTTGATTCACCGCTGATCGCACCCGAGGCGAGGATCGTCACGGCGAGCGCGGAGATCGGTGCCATCACCGCCCAGATGTAGAACGCCATCGTCTCCGAGGCCAGCTCGGATTCGTTGTTGGCGACGAACACCAGCGCGAACGCGGGAAAGACGAGCAGCGGCACCCAGATTCGCGAAATCCACGATCGGGTGAGCTGGTCGAAGTCATATCGCAGGATGGCGAGGAATGCCTGCATCCGGCTGCTCCAATTCCGTCAGCTCAGTGATCGAATCGTCGTTGAAGCTCTGCACGGCCGCCCATGCCGCCGCGCGCAAGAAGCCACGCGTGCGGTCGTCCTCCAGGCGGCGCAGGAACGCCTCCTCGATTTCGTCGGCGCCGGTGGTGATGTACAGCATGTCCACGCCGGTGCGATCCACCAGCGAGATCACCCGTTGGACGTACTCGGACAGCGGCTCGGTTCCCAGGAAGGTAATCCGAAACTCGGAGCCAACGCGTTCGTAGCGCACCGACCCGATCTCATCCAGCGTGTGGATCTGCTGTTCGAAGGCCATCGTGTTGCCCTCGATCTCAATCGAGATCGAGCCCTGACGGGCGAGCCGGCGCATCTCCGCCATCGGCCCGGAGTAGATCACCCGCCCCTGCGAGATGATCCCGACGTCCGAGCAGACGCGTTCGACGTCGGAGAGGATGTGGGTCGCGATGATGATTGTTCGGTCGCGCCCCGACAGTTCGCGGATCAGCTCGATGGTCTGCTTCCGCCCCGCCGGGTCCAGTCCGGACGTCGGCTCATCGAGGATCAACAACTCCGGGTCGCCCATCAGCGCTGCCGCGATGCCGAGCCGGGTCATCATGCCGGTCGAGAATCCGTGGATCCGCTGCGCCGCTGCGCCGGTGAGATCGACCGCCTGCAGCAGCCGCGCCAGTTGTACCTTCGCCCGGCTTGGGTCCATCCCGAGGATCGCGCCGACGAACTCGAGGTAGGTGATCGGTGTCATGTGTTTGGGGAACGACGGGTTCGTCGGCAGATAGCCGATGCGCCGCCGGATGTCCGCGCGTTCCGCGGTCATCGCTTCGCCGAAGATGGAGACAGACCCGGCGGTCGGTCGTTGCAGCCCCAGCAGAATGCGGAACGTCGTCGACTTCCCCGCGCCGTTGGGGCCAACGAGGCCGTACACCATGCCCTTGTCGACGCGCAGATTGAGCGCATTCAACGCGATGTAACTGTTCTCGTAGATCTTGGTGAGATCGGTCGTCTGGACGACGTACATCGAGGAATCCTGGGGGTTCGGCGGCAGGTCGTCGGCAGTCCGCGGGAACGCGGAGGTGTGCTACCCCCACGCCGACAAGAGGCGGTGCCGCATCAGCCGCCTCCCTGCGGGGTCGGATAATAGCAGCGGGCGAATCGGGCGCGGAAGTCGGTGGCCTGATTCGCGTCGCACGATGCTCAACCATCATGCCTGAGATGACGGATCGGGGTCTGCGGGAACTCCCCGCCGTTCCGTTGTCGCCGTGGGCACTACAATCTGACGATGCGCCGTGTGCTTCTGCTCTCCGACCTACCGGCACACATCCACGCCATCGATGCGGCGCTGCACCGCGACGATATCGTCGTGCGCACCGAAACCAACGTCGAACGCGGCGTTGCATCGCTCAGCCAATGGCAGCCTGATCTCGTCATTGTCGACTGTGGCCTGATCGATCCCGGCCCCGCGATCGAACTGCTCCATCGCGACGGCATCCCGCTGATCGCGCTCGTCGACGACCGCACCATCAGCGCGGCGGCCGCCCTCGAGGCCGTCGACGACTTCATCGTCGCTCCGCCCGTCGCCACCGAACTCCGCGCGCGCGTCCGCCGCCTCGGCTCGATCGAGGTGGTCGTTGACGAACGCAGCGAGGTGATCCGGCGCGGCGGCCTGGAGATCGACGTCGAGCGCTACAAGGTCACCGTCAACGGTGGCGTGGTGGACCTCACGTATAAGGAATACGAACTGCTTCGCTTCCTCGCCTCCAGCCCCGGCAAGCCGTTCACCCGTGAGGCGTTGCTCAACCAGGTCTGGGGCTACGACTACTACGGCGGCTCCCGCACCGTGGACGTCCACGTCCGGCGGATCCGCGCCAAGATCGAGGATCAGGATCAGTTCATCGAAACGGTCCGCAATGTCGGATACCGCTTCACCGAGACGAGCTAACACGGTTCGTCACCCGCGCCCGCATTCGCCAGTGGCGCCGCGACGATCGAGGTGACCATGAATAGCGACGCGCTTCTCAAGCCAGCCCCGAAAGGTATCGAGCGCCGGCCTGTCACCACCGCTTCACGCCTGCTGATGGGCGGCCCAGTCGCCCTCGTCACCAGCCGCTACCGAGGTCAGACCAACGTCATGCCGCTCGCCTGGCACATGCCCATCTCGTCCGATCCGCCGCTGATTGCGATCGCGATCGAGCAGTCCCGCTACTCGGTGGAGATGATCGATCACTCCGAGGAGTTCGCGCTCAACATCCCGAAGCGTCCGCTGCTGCACCACGTCCAGTACCTGGGCGCACTCCGAGGCGAGAACATCGACAAGCTCGAAGCCGCG
Source organism: Chloroflexota bacterium (assembly GCA_027593235.1). Lineage (GTDB taxonomy): Bacteria > Chloroflexota > Dehalococcoidia > UBA2979 > UBA2979 > UBA6627. The sequence goes on along the minus strand of JAQCIU010000030.1, from coordinate 6,688 downwards.
CAGCTCGCGCACTTCGCCCCATCCCGCATCACGGCGCCGCTGATCGAGGGCTGTGCCGCCTGGATCGAGGCCGGTGTCCGGCACCAGCTCCCCTTCGGCGATCACGTCCTCTACGTCGCGGAGGTGATGGCGGTGCACGTCGACCCCGCCTCGTTCAGCGACCGCTGGCGCACCGACGTCGAGGACGATCGTCCGCTCACCTTCCTCGGCGGCAACCACTACAGCTCCCTCAGCCGCGAGCAGAACGCGCGCCCCCCGCGCGATCTCGACGCGCCGGAGCGTGTCCTCGCGGAGCGGATGGCCGAGGAACTGGAACTCACCGCCGAGGCCCATGAACGCCGCGAGGAACTCGCCGGGCGTCTCGCCGAGGAGGTGCGGCGCGGCAATGTCGTCGATGTCTCCGAGATCGAGCACGAACTCGATCTCGACGAGGCCGATCTGCTCGATCTCTCCGAGGGCGTCGCCCTCGGCGATTCTGATTAGCATCGCGGCGGACTGCCCCGCGTCCGCAGCGGCGCGACCCGGGATCGAAACAGGCGGCCCACTGGGCCGCCTGTTCGTTGTTGACTGCTGCCGGTTGCCGGTTCGTTACGCTCCGGCCACCGCCTCTTCGGCTTCCACGGCTTCCAGATCGGCCAGCGCGTTGGCGAACGACGGCAGATCCGGGAGTGCGTAGGGTCCGCCCCCCGGAGCGCTCTTCACCAGGCGCTCGTCCGCGGTGTCGGTCGCTTCCAGTACGGACTGGATGTGTACGGACTGGCTGGACATCGCGTCCACCGCGTCGCGGAGGTTCTGGGCTGACTTCCCAATCTGCCCCGGGTCGGTGACGCCGCTGTCGGCCAGGTCGGACATCGTGAACTCGCGGGCTTCCAGGAATCGCTTCACCGCGACGAAGCTGTCGGAGCGCATCGCGTCCAGCATTCGCATCAGCAGCTTCCGCTGCTCGGCGAGGTTGAGCTCCAGCGCCTCGACGTCGGCATCGAAGCGGCTCAACGCCACCTCAACCGCATCGCGCTGCTCTTCGCCGTAGACCAGCAAGGGCAAGCGCTGCTCGTCGATCTGGTCGCGCGTCTCCGAAATGCGGCGGCGCTGCGTCTCCAGGTACTCGGAGAACGACCGCTGGATGAAGTCTGGACCCTGCTCGAGCATCCGTTGCTCAAGCGCGTCCAGGTTCGCCTCTTCGCCGTCGGCGTACTCGTTCAGCGGCCGGAGCCGGTTCTCGAGGTTCGCCAGCAGGCGTGCCTGTGTGTAGCTCTGGCGAGCAAGCAGCGCGTTCAACGGCTGCATCTCGTCTTCGTGTTGCTCCCGGATCGATTCGATCAGGTGCTGCTGAGACGAAAAGAACGCCGCCATCCGCTCCAACCGCGGTGATGGCATCGCCGGCTGTGCCTCAATCTCGGTGATTGATGCGGATGCCGGAACCATGCCCACCTCGTCGTCGGTGTACATATCGTCCTGATCGTTCTTGCGGATTCCCAGACGCATTGGTGCGTTCCGTTCTCCCCCGCCCGCCACGGCGTTGACTGCTCCGCGATTGTAGACAGCACCCCAACCGGGCCGCAGCCGCAATCCGTAGGAGAAAACCCCTAATAGTGTGAGCAATCCCAACAGCGCGATCCCGCCAAGAGCGGCTTCCCGCACTCCCACGCCGGAAATCCCCGGCAGGCCAAACCCCGAATCAGCAGGCCCAATCACCTCGGATCCGCTGTCGGATCCCATCAGCGCCCCGGGCGCTACCTGGCCACCGAGGTCGGCGGCTCCTGCGCCTTCGCTCGCCGCTTGTCCTGCTGTGAAGCCGGCGATCACCGCCGCGACGATCCACGGATCGGTCTCCGCGCGCTCCAGTTCCGGCGAGACCAGTGGCTCGCTGCCCGGCGCCAGCGCGTATGTCTGATAGGCCCGCCTTGAGACCTCGCGCAGGAGATCCGCTGCCGCGGCCTCGATGAATGGGTGCTCGGACATCGCGACCACGACGTAGTCGCCGCCGGGCGCGAACACGATCCCGGCGTCGTGCAAGAAATCCGCCAGCGTCCCTGTCTTGTGCGCCACGACAGTCTCCGCGGGGAGCGACTCCGGGATCAGGTCCGTCAGTAGTTGCCCGCTCAGTAGTTGCACCATCGCCGCGCTCGAGGTGCGATCGACCAGATCACCCCCGTAGATCAGCGTGAAGAAGGTGGCGATGTCCTCCGGGCTCGTTACGAACTCCTCTCCGAGCCGCGTCGACTCCATCCCGATTGCCGTCGGCAGCGCGTCCACCGAGGCGAGCCCCAGCCGCTCACGCAGCGCCTGCGCGTCCGCGTTCGAGGACGATTGGATCATCCGGCGGATCGACTCGCGTACCGATCGCTCGGAAGTGAAGGCGGGCCGCAACTCTGGTGGATCGTCGATCGCGTGCCGCGGCTCGATCAGGATCGCGTCGTCAAGGGACAGCGTGCCTGCGGCGATCTGGCGCTCCGCCTCGGCCAGTACCACCAGCTTGTAGAGCGAAGCGGAACGGAAACTCTCGTCTGCGCGAACCTCACAGCGCTCGCCGCTGCTGAGGTCGGCGACCACCAGTCCGAGGCGGATCCCGTCCTGGCCGTCCAGTGCTCGCAGATCGTTACACATCGCGGCGAACGCCTGGCCGTCGGTGGCGGCTTGTGCTTCCGCGCTTGAAAGCGCGGCTCCGGCCCACGTCGCCACGAACAATGCCGCCAGCAGGCTGCTGAGTATCGACCGCACCAGCACCCCGCCAGTTCTGGTCACGCTTGTTATCCACACTCACCCGTTCCTTGCGGTCCGTCCGAGTGGGGGCGCGGATCATCCATATCGGATCGGCCCCGGTCAAGGGTGCAGTCAACGGCGTGCCCGGGCTGCGGTCCCGCGATGGCCGGGTGGGACCCTGCAAATCCAGTGCCTTGGACAGTTGACCCGCCGCGCGCTTACCGCGATGATGCGCTCGCATTGGGGCTGCGGCGCCCCGATGCGGCGCGCCTGCCTACCTTGGCGGTGCGCGACAATTGAGCCAACAGAGCTGCGCAGCCCGTGTCGGTACCCGCGCTTCGGGACCGAACGGAGGGGTGCCCGCGCCGAAGGGAAACCAGATGGACTGGAGCGACAGCCCCGATCAGGCGACGTTCCGCAGCGAGGTAGCGTCGTTCATCGAAACGCGCCTCCCGCAGCGGTACCAGGCAGGAGACGATGGCGACGAGGGCTTCACCGGTGGCTGGCAGGCCGACCGTAAGTCTGACGACGCCACCGCCCGCGAAACGGCGATCAGCTGGGCGGACGCCCTCGCCGAAAAGGGATGGATCGCGCCTCACTGGCCCAAGGAGTACGGCGGAGCCGGCCTCTCGGTCATGGAGCAGTTCATCTACAACCAGGAGATGGCGAAGTCCGCTGCCCCGTCCGTCGGTGGCATGGGCGTCTCGCTGCTCGGCCCGACGATGATCATCCACGGCTCCGACGAGCAGAAGGCGGAGCACCTGCCCCGCGTCCTGTCCGGCGAGGTCGCGTGGGCCCAGGGCTACTCCGAGCCGAGCGCCGGTTCCGACCTCGCCTCGCTCCAGACGCGCGCCACGCGCGATGGTGACGACTACGTCATCAACGGTCAGAAGATCTGGACCTCCGGTGCTCAGTTCGCGGACTGGCTCTTCGCCCTCGTCCGCACGGACCCGGAAGCCCCCAAGCACCGCGGCATCAGCTTCATCGTCATGGACATCAAGACCCCGGGCATCACCGTGCGGCCGATCGTTGACATGGGCTGGAACGAGCCGTTCAACGAGACCTTCTTCGAGGACGTCCGTGTCCCGGCATCCAATATCGTTGGTGAAGAGAACCGCGGTTGGTACGTCGGCATGACCCTGCTCGACTTCGAGCGCTCCGGTATCTCCAGCGCCGTCTCGTACGAGCGGAACTTGACCCGCCTCCTCGATTACGGCAAGTCGCCCGAGGGCAACAAGCATCTCCGCAGCGACTGGCGTGTACTCCGGCACGAGGTCGCCGAACGGCACCTTGAGATCGGCGTGCTCTTCAACTTCGCGTTCCGCATCGTCTCGATGCAGAACAGCGGCATGGTGCCGAACTACGAAGCCTCGGTGAACAAGATGTTCGGTTCGGAGATCCACCAGCGTCTGGCCCGGACCGGCACCAAGGTGTTCGGCCTCTACGCCAACGTCTGGCAGAAGGACGGCCCGCACGCACCGATGGGTGCCGAGTTCACCCGCGACTACATCGGGTCGGTACCGCACACGATCTTCTCGGGCTCGTCCGAGATTCAGCGCAACGTTATCGCGACACGCGGCCTCGGCCTGCCTCGCGGTTAGTGAGAGACCATTCGGGTGCTTCGGCGCCCACGGAGTGAGGGAACGCGTCCCGACTCGTTTGAGCGGGCACGCAATGAACAGGAGCCGGATGTGGACCTAGGCCTGAGCGAGACTCAAGAACTGCTGAAGAACAGCGCGCGCGACTTCCTCGAGAACGAGAGTCCCGAGCAGTTGGTGCGCGACATGGAAGAAGACGAGGCCGGGTACAGCCCCGCGCTCTGGTCGAAGATGGCGGAGCAGGGTTGGCAGGGACTGCTGGTCCCGGAGGAGCACGGCGGCGCCGGCTTCGACTTCCTCGACCTGTGCGTCCTCCTCGAGGAGTTCGGTCGTGCGTTGGTCCCCGGACCGTTCATGTCGACCGTCCTCGGTGGCGCCGTCCCGATCATGGGGATCGGTTCCGACGCCCAGAAGGCCGAATTCCTTCCGAAGATCGCCAGCGGCGACGTGATCTTCACGCTCGCCCTGACCGAGCCGTCCGCCCGCTTCGACGAAGAGGGCGTTCAGTGCGCCGCCACCGTCAGTGGCGACCAGGTGACCTTCAACGGCACCAAGCTCTTCGTCCCGGACGCGAACGTCGCCGACTACATGGTCGTCGCCGGTCGCAGCGCCAAGGGCGTCGTGCTCGGAATCGTTGCCACCGATCAAGCTGGCGTCGAAGTCACGCAGCTTCAGACCATCGCCCGCGACAAGCAGGCGGAGGTCAAGCTCAACGGCGCGACCGGTCAGCTCCTCGGCACCGATGGTGGTGGATGGGCGGCGCTGCAGCCGGTCCTCAACCGTTACACCGTCGCCGAGTGCGCCTACCTCGTCGGCCTCGCGCAGATGGACTTCGAAATCTCCGTCGACTACGCCAAGGAGCGCGTGCAGTTCGGTCGCCCGATCGGCTCGTTCCAGGCCATCCAGCACAAGTGCGCTGACATGGTCACCGACGTCGATGGCTCCCGCTTCATCATGTACAAGGCTGCCTGGTCGCTCGCGACCGATCAGCCGGCCGCCGACACGCAAATGTCGGTCAACATGGCGAAGGCATGGTGCTCCGAGGCCACCCGTCGCGTCGTTGCCCACGGGCAGCAGATCCACGGTGGTATCGGCTTCACCAAGGACTACAAGATCCAGCTCTACTTCCGCCGCCAGAAGCGTGCGGAACTGGCCTTCGGCGACGCGGACTACCACCGCGAACTCGTTGCCCAGCAGCTCGGCATCTAAGCAGTTCGGCGTCACGCCGAACCGTAACGTTTGATCGCGAAGGGCCGCCCCGCCGGGGCGGCCCTTTCGTATGCACACCGCCTCAGTCTCACTCCCTTGCTCCGGCCGGTGATCGCGCCGATCGAGGCCCGCGCTGACGCTGGCGTTAGCACCTACATAACGTCTGCCTCCACATGGCGGTGCTACGATCGTCGTGGCCTCGAAGGCCCAGATCCCCCACCTGCGATGGAGTAACAGAGACAATGAACAACCTGCGAACTGCGGTTCTCTTGGCGACGCTGAGCGGTCTACTGATCGCGATCGGCGGTGTCGTTGGCGGAATCGGCGGCGTCATCATCGCCGCGGTGATCGCGATGGTCATGAACTTCGGTTCCTACTGGTTCTCCGCCGATATCGTCCTTCGCTCGTCCGGCGCGCACGAGATCGAGCGCGCACAGGACCCACACCTGTTCGCGATGATCGAGGAAGTCGCCGAGCGGATCGGCATGCCGATGCCGCGCGTCTACCTCATGGACACGCCGCAGCCGAATGCCTTCGCAACCGGCCGCAGCCCGAAGCACGCTGCCGTCGCGGTCACCACCGGCATCCGTCAGATGCTCAACGATCGCGAACTCCGAGGCGTGCTCGGTCACGAGATGGCCCACGTCAAGAACCGCGACATCCTGACTTCGTCGGTCGTCGCAACCATCGCCAGCGCGATCTCGATGGTGTCGTTCATGGCGCTCTGGTTCGGGGGCGGCCGTCGCAACGGCATCGCGGCACTGGTGGCCGCGATCGTCGCGCCGATCGCCGCCACCATCATCCAGAGCGCGATCAGCCGCTCACGCGAGTTCGAGGCCGATCACGATGGCGCCACCGCTGTTGGCGACCCCGAGGCCCTCGCCTCCGCGCTCGCGAAGATCGAGGCAGGCGTGCAGCGGATACCGCGCGCCGTTCCAGACGCCACCGCGCATCTCTACATCGCGAACCCGTTCGGTGGCCTCAAGCACCAGCTCTTCTCGACGCACCCGTCCACGGACGAGCGCATTCGCCGCCTCCACGCGATGAGCTGAGCGCCGGCCAACGGCGCCGGCGGTCGGGCGAGGCGTCGAGGGCTAGTTGTACTGACCACACACCTGCGAGACGGCTGACTGCGGAGGGACCTCCAGCGAGACTGGGAAGTGTGAAGCACCCAGAAC
>JAQCIU010000029.1:0-38344 GCA_027593235.1 Chloroflexota bacterium | reverse complement strand
GCGCCAGTACCTCCCCAAAGGCACCGACCTATCGGTGCAGACCGCCAAGGACCTCGCCAGGATTGCGCGCAGTCTCAACAACCGCCCGCGCAAGACGCTCGGCGCCATGACACCATCAGAGAAGCTCACCGAGCTGCTTGCGCTGACCGCTTGAATCCGCCATGCGATTGATGGCCGGTTCATCCGTGCTGACTGAAGAGATGCTCGAACGATTTCGAGGACGAGCCGCGCAGTATGACAAGGAAAACAGCTTTTTCCACGAAGATTTCGAGGAGCTGCGGGAGTCCGGTTATCTGAAGCTGTGCGTGCCCGAGGATCTCGGTGGCATGGGCGCTGACCTGGTGCAGGTCTCCCGCGAGCAGCGTCGGCTGGCCTCGTACGCGCCGGCGACCGCGTTGGCGACGAACATGCACTTCTACTGGACCGGCCTTGCGACCGACCTGCTGCGGGCGGGTGATGACACCTGCAAGTGGATCCTGGAAGACGCCGCCGCCGGCGAGGTGTTTGCAGCCGGGCACGGCGAGCGCGGGAACGACATTCCGCTGCTGCTGTCCTCGACAACGGCGGAGCGTGTCGACGGCGGGTACAAGTTCACGGGGCACAAGTCGTTTGGCAGCCTGACGCCGGTGTGGACACGCCTGGGTATGCATGGGATGGACACCTCGGACCCCGCGGCCCCGAAGATCGTGCACGCGTTCATGCGGCGCGACGACGAGGGTTACCAGATCAACGAGACCTGGGACGCACTGGGTATGCGCGCCACGCGCAGCGACGACACGGTGCTGAACGGCGTGTTCGTGCCGGACGAGCGCATTCCCTACGTGGTGCCGGCCGGAGCCGGGGGCATGAACCTCTTCGTGCTGGGCGTGTTCGCGTGGGCGTTCACGACGTTCTCCAGCATTTACCTGGGGCTTGGTGAGCGGGCGAAGGAGCTTGCTGCAGGGCAACTGCAGAGCAAGACCTCGATGGCGCTGGGCCGTGGTGAGTACCGCTACCACCCGGAGTTCCAGCACCGGTTCGCGGAGGCCGTGATGGACCTGGATATTGTCGAGGCGCTGGTCGAGCGGTTCGCCGAGGAGTGGGCGCGCGAGGTGCCGGACGCGGCGAACTGGGCGCCGGAGACCGCTGGCAAGTTCGCCTGGCGGTCGGTGAGCATGAAGCACCAGTCGGTGAAGGCGGCATTCCGCGCCGTCGACGGGGCGGTGGACGTTTCCGGTGGCTTCGGTGTGACCCGTGGTGGTGAACTGGAGCGGCTGTTCCGCGACGCGCGGATGGGCCCGCTGCACCCCGCGAACTTCGCGCTCACGCACGAGATCGTGGCGAAAATCAACCTCGGCATCGACCTCGACGCGCAGCCGCGCTGGGGCTAGGCGCCAGCAGCGATCGATTGGCACGCACACCGAGGTGGGGACGCCGGTCCTCGAGGGCCGGCGGGCCGCCTCGGTATGTGGTGCGGCGCTCGGAGCGTGGGTTGCCGTAGGGCGCGCGGCGCGCGTTCGGGCGCGGGACCTCGGCGGGGCGATTGGCCTCGGGAGGTCGTGGGGGCGTCCGTGTGCGGACCTCGAGGGTTGAGTGGCCTCGGGGGTTGTGCGGGCAGAGGGGGACTCGCCTGCGGCGAGAGGCGGTCACGGGCTTTGCCCGCGACTGTGGTTCCGTAAGGGGACCTGCCGACCTCCGTTGATCGCCTTACGGGCGAGGCCACCCGGGACCTCAGTGGGCGTCGCCCCCTTGACCCCCACTTTCGGACCGGCGAGGGCTTCGCCTCGCCTCCGGAGTTACTGCACCTTGCCTCCGGAATCGCTACGCCTCGCCTCCGGAATCGCTGCGCGGTGTCGTTGGGGGTCTGCTGGGTGGTGTCCGGATCCCTGATCGCCCAAATCGGTGCGGTTAGTCTTCCGTCTTCGGGGCGAGAGACCGGATCTTCGACTGTTGGAATCGGCGCGTTCGCTGCGCGTGCCAGGGGCTGTTGCCCGGCTCGTCCCCATCACCGCCGCAGAGGCACCGGATCGCGCATGTCCGCGGAGCGCCGAGACGTCACCAGAAGGTCAACGCGGTCGCGTCACGAGCGCTCGAAGCGGGAGCGGCGGCCCTCCATGTCGGAGTGGACGTCGATCAGCACCGTCTCGCCGTTGGCGTTGTGCTTGCGCGCGGCCTGGAGTGCTTGCGCCATCTCTGCGCCGGTCTCGACCTCGATGCCGATGGCGCCCATGCCCTCAGCGATCTTGGCGTAGTTGCCCTGCATGTGGGAGACGCCGTAGGTCTCGCGGGCGGTGGGGAAGCCGCCGGGGTAGGTGGCCATGCCGCCGTTGTTGAGCAGCACGGTGGTGATCGCGGCGCCGGAGCGTGAGGCGGTTTCGAGGTCGGTGCCGGACATGCCGAAGGCGCCGTCGCCCATCAGGTTGAGGCAGAACTTGTCGGGGCTGGCCATCTTGGCGCCGATCATCAGCGGGATGCCGAAGCCGAGGTGGGTGGTCTTGCCCCATCCGATGTAGCTGTGCGGCGTTGTCGCCTGGAAGAACGGGATGATCGAGTCACGCGGCGCGCCGGCGTCGTGGGTGACCATGCTGTTCTCGAGGTCGAGGTTCTCGTTGATCTCGTGGATCACGCGGTAGGTGTTGAGCGGCTGCTCGTCCGAGTGGAGCAGGGGCGCCCACTCTTCGAGCCAGGCGGCGCGGATGGTGGCGATCTCGGCAGCGACGGCTGAGGAGTCGCGAGGGCCGCCGATCAGCGACTTCACTTCGTCGATGAGGGCCTGGAGGGTGAGCTTCGTGTCGCCGACGAGGCCGATGTCGATGGCTTCGTCCTTGCCGATCTCGTCCGGGTTGTTCGTGTTCTGGATGAGCGATGCCTGCGCGGGGATCGCCTGCGCGTAGCCGGTGCGGGTGAGGCTGGAGCCGAGCGCGATCATCACGTCGCAGGTGCTGAGCCACTTGTGGGCGGGGCCGGTGGTGGCGCCGCTGCCGGCGCCGAGGGCGAGCGGGTGGCGCTCATCGATGGCGGACTTGCCCTGCATGGTGGTGAAGACGGGGGCGGCGAGGAGTTCGGCGAGTTCGCGCAGTTCCTCGGTGGCGCGCGAGAAGAGGACGCCGCCGCCGGCCCAGAGGAGCGGGCGCTTCGCGTCGACGAGCTTCTGGGCAGCGGCCTTGATGTCACTGGCCGCGGGGACGTGGGTGGCGACGGTGGGGGAGTTGTAGTCATCGAGGGTGTTGGGGGTGTCAGCGGCGCAGACATCGGCGGAGAGTTCGACGACCATCGGGCCGGGGGCGCCGTTGCGGAGGCCGGCGAAAGCGCGGCGCATGACGGTGGCGACCTGGTCCGGTCGGTAGATGGTCTCCACGTGCTTCACGAGACCTCGGTAGTTCTCCTTGATGCTGTAGTTGGGGCGAACATCGAGCGAGTTGAGCGGGACGCCGCCGGGCAGAAAGAGGATCGGAATGTTGTCGGCCGCTGCCTGGGCGATGCCGCCGAGGGAGTTTTCCGCACCAGCCTGATTCTGGACGGCGACGACGCCGAAGCGCTGGCGGTCGCTGGTGCGGCTGAAGCCGTCAGCGGCCATGACGGCTCCGCGTTCGTGGCGGAAGGCGATCGGACGGATGCCCTCCTTCGCCACAGCTTCGATGAGCGGGTTGCTGGGGAAGCAGGCGATCCACTCGACGCCTTCGCGCTTGAGGATCTTCGCGATCAGTTCGTTGCCGTTCATCGGTCCACCGCTCCTGCCACCACGACCACCTGCCGAGGCGGCGTCATTGTAGAGGGCGCGTCGCGCCGCGTTGGGGACGGAGCTACGAGGAGCGGCCGGCCCACTCCGGACGCGTGATCGCGTAGGCGAGGTCCCCGGCCTCGCGGACCTCGAACCGGTCGCCGACTTCGCGGAGGCCGATTCGTGCGAGGACGGCGCGCGACGCGGCGTTGTCCGGGGCGACCTGCGCCTGCACCTCGTCGACGGCGAGTTCGCGGAAGGCGGTGTCGACGAGGGCGGAAGCGGTCTCCGTCGCGTAGCCGCGACCTCGGTAGTCGGAATGGAGGGCGAAGCCGACCTCGGCGGTTGTTGCGCCGCGGACGACGGTCGCCATGCCGACCAGTTCGCCGACCTCGTGCGGCACGATCGCGAGGTCGAAGAGGGCGTCTTGCTGGAATGGGGTGAGGGCGAGTTGGGCGCGGATGTAGGTCAGCGCCTCGTCCTCGTTCGAGCCGAGCTCGTCGGCTTCTTCGTGGACGGAGGGGTCGGCGGAGAGGCGGAGGATGGCTGCGACGTCGCCTTCCTCGAAACGGCGGAGCGTGAGGCGGTCAGTCGCGATCGGGAGGGGCACGGCGCTAGTCCAGCCGGGGGGCGATGCTGCCGGGCTCGTCGCCGTCGAGGGCGAGTTTGGCGATGTTCTCGAGCGCGCGGGCTTCGATTGGCGGGTTGACGAGGCCGCCGCGGACGTCGCGGAAGTAGCGCTCGAGGGGTTGGTCGCGCTGGAGGGCGACGCCGCCGACGAGGCGCATGGCGATTTCGACGACCTCGATGGCGGTGTTGGTGGCGAGGAGCTTCGCGGTGAAGACCTGCGGTTCGAGCTGGGCGCGCGCGCCGGGGTGTTGTTCCCAGTCCTCGGAGGTGGTGAGGAGGAGCTGGCGGGCGGCGATCAGCTTGGTGTCGGCGCGGGCGATCTGTTCGCGGACGTAGGGGATGGTGGCGAGGGCGCCGCGGCCGCCGGGATTGCGATCGCGCGCGAAGCGGACGGCGTAGTCGCGTGCGGCCTCGGAGACTCCGAGGTTCGCGGCGCCGACGAGCATGGGGAACCAGGCGCCGCCGCCAGTCATGGCGTCGCGATTGGCCTCGATGGAGCGGCGGCTGACGATGTCGGCGTCTTCGATTGGGACGTGGTCGTAGACGACGTCGTGGGAGCCGGTGGCGCGCATGCCGAGGGCGTCCCAGGTTTCGTCGATCGAGATGCCGGGGCGATCGCGATGGACGGCGACTCGGCCGACGTCGCCGCTGCCGTCCTCGATGGCGCAGTAGCTGACGAAGTAGGTGAGCACGGGGCTGAGGGTGGAGAAGGTTTTGCGGCCGGTGAGCTTCCAGCGTCCGGGGCCGTCGGGTTCGAGGATGGTGGCGGGGCGGCCGCCACTGCGGGGGGAGCCCATCTCCGGCTCGGCGGCGATGTTGTTGACCAGCGCGCCGTTCTCGACGACGTCGCGGAAGATGCGCTCGCGGATCGCGTCCGGCCAGCCGTGCGAGCTGGCCTCGGTGCCGGTGGTCATCAGGTGCATGCCGACGCTGAGCGCGGTGCTGCCGTCACCCTTGGCGAGCGCGAGCTGGGCGAGGACGAGATCGGTCAGGCCGTGGCCGGGACCGCCGTACTCGGCGGGGATCGCGGCGGCGAGGTAGCCGGCGTCACGCATCGCCTCGAAGTTTTCGAACGGGAACGAGCCGTCGCGGTCGTGCGCGGCGGCGGTGGTCGCGAACTGGACGGCGAGGCGTTCGGCGACCTCGAGGAGGCGGGCCTGGGCTTCGGTTTTGGGGAACATGCTGACTCATCTCAAACGGCGGAACGTCGCGGGCGAGCGTATCAGCGCCCGCCTCGGTGGTCGCTCTACGCGGCGCGACGATCCGCGCGTGTCCAGAACGCGAGCGCGGCGACGATCAGGGCGACGAGGACGATCGCGCTGGTCCCGAGCGTCGTCCGCAGGCCGGCGGAGTCGATCAGCGGGGCAAGCGAGGCGGTGACGCCGATCGAGAGGACGCCCGGCGCGAAGTTCATCAGCGACAGGATCGTCGCACGCTCCGAGGCGCGCGTCCGCCTCGACAGGTAGTCGGCGACGTGGGGGTTGAGCAGGCTCCAGCAGAACGTCGGCAGGACGAACAGCGGGAGCAGGATCGCGGAACCCGAGGCGCCGGCCAGCAGCATCAACGCCGCGAGCGGCGCGACGGTCCACATCAAGCGGCCGACGCCCCAGCGCGTTCCGAGCGGTCCGGACAACCAGGCGCCCACGGAGCTGGACAGCATCACGCCGGCGCCCGACACGCCCAGCGCCCAGAGCGGCAGGTTGTACGAGCGCACCAGCGGCTGGATGGTCAGGCCCATCAGCTCCGGCGTCAGTGTCAGCAGCGCGAAGACGAGGATCGTCGCCGCGAGCGCGGCGTTCTGGACCGCTCCATACCGCCCCAACTTCGAGGTGAAGTCGTCGCGGCGGTCGAGCGATTCCACGGTCTCGTAGAGGAGCGCGGTGTCGGCGCCGGACATGAACGCGTCCGCCAGTGCCAGCGAGAGCCAGGCCGCCGCCAACACCAGCGTCCGATCGGCGAGCCCGAACGAGAGGAAGCCAAACGCGATCAGCGCGGTGGCCAGCACGAGCGACGGGCGCCGTCCGAAGCGATCGGCAAAGACGCCCGAGGGCACCTCGGCGGTGAGCGCGACGGCGACGAAGATCGCATGTAGGACGAAGACGTCCCCGAGCGAAAAGCCGCGTTCTTCGACGAGGTAGATGACCCAGAGGGCCTCGCCAAAGGCGGGCCAGCGGAGGACCCACCACCAGGGGAGGATGCGCAGGTTGCGGCGCATTCCTGCCTCGGAGGCGGGGCGGGGGGTCTGGTTTCAGTGCTCGGGCATCGGGGAAGTATACGGACGTCACGACAGACGCCGTCCGGCAGTACGCTCCGCGGATGGAGCATCGCCGGCAGCTCGAACGTGACGAACTCGCTGCCGTGCTCGACTTCCTCGAGGTCGGGCGCGAGGCGCCGTCGCGGGGGTACCTGGGGCGGTTGCAGCGGGCGTATAAGCGGCATGTGCCGTGGGAGACGGCGTCGAGGGTGGTGCGTGCCTCGGAGGTTGAGGCGCTGGGGGACCGGCCGCGGCGGCCGGCGGAGTTCTGGGCGCTGGCGATCGCGCAGGGGAGCGGCGGGACCTGCTTCGAGAGCGACTACGCCTACTGGTCGCTGCTGACGGCGCTGGGCTTCGAGGCGGGCCTGCACGTGAACGACATGCCGCAGCACGGCGGCGTGCACCACCACGCGGCGCTGAGCGTGGTGATCGACGGCGGGCGGTACCTGTCCGATGTCGGAATGGGGCTGGAGCTGGCGGCGCCGATCCCGTTGCTGGCATCCGGGATGGCGAGCGCGGGCGCGCCGTCGTTCAAGAATGAGTTGCGACGGACGGCCTCGAACCGCTGGCGGCTCGAACTGCACGGGTCGCGGGAACGGCTGCGTCTGGACGCGGGGCTCGTGTACGAGTTCATCGATCGTCGGTGGGATCTCGATGACTACGACGCGCAGGTGGTTCGCGACTACGGGCCGGGCGGGTTGTTCCTCGATGCCGTGCGGGTGACGCGCACGTTTGGGGACGGGACGACGGTGCGGTTCTCACCGCCGGACACGCTGCTGCGCTTCGACGGGGAGCGCTGGTCCGAGGAGCTGCTGCCGGCGGGTGATCGCGCCTCGCAGATTGCCGACCTCGTGGGGATGCCGGCGGCGCTGTTGCGGCGGGCGTTCGAGTTGGTGGCGGCGATGCCGCCGAAGGGCGAGGAGTCGGCTTAGCCGGCAGCTCGCGCCACCTCGTGGCATCTCGCGGGACTCGCCTGTGGCTGGGGATCGTCACTGGCTTCGCCAGCGACCGTGTTCTTTCGTAGCGGGCTACATGCCTCGGGGGGCTGCGGGCGAGGCGACCCGATACGCCTCGGGGCTGCGCCCCCGTGCCCGCGTTTCGGAAATTCGACCGGCGACCGGGCGGGCAGTTGATCACCCGATAAGGTAAGTTGACGCTTACCGATAGCACGGCTTAGTCTCCTGGCATGGAAGCAGCACTTCAGGCACTGGCGGAGCCACGGCGGCGCGAGATTCTCGCGATGGTGCGGGATCGCGAGCTGACGGTTGGGGAGATTGCGTCGCAGTTCGAGGTGACGCGGCCGGCGATTTCGCAGCACTTGAAGGTGTTGCGTGAGGCGGGGCTGGTGGCCGATCGCCGCGAGGGGACGCGGCGGTATTACCGGGCGCTGCCGGAGGGGCTGAACGAGTTGCGCGCGTTCCTGGAGGGGTTCTGGGACGTGCGGCTGGAGGCGCTGAAGCACGCGGCTGAGGATGAAGCGGCGACGCAGCAGGGACGACGACGGGGGACGAAGCGATGACGAGCGATTCGAGTTCACCGACGAGCACGCTGCGCTCGGTGGTGCGCGAGGTGCGGATTGGCGCGTCACCGGAGATCGTCTGGTCGTTCCTGATCGAGCCGGAGAAGCTGACGAAGTGGCAGGCGGTGTCGGTTGACCTGGACCCGCGTCCGGGTGGGCGGATGCGGGTCAATATCCACGGAGACCGCGACATCGCGATCGGCGAGTACCGGGTGGTGGAGCCGTTCGAACGACTGGCTTTCACGTGGGGCTGGGACAGAAACGACGGGCTGCCGCCGGGGTCGACGCTGGTGGAGATCACGCTGACGCCCGATGGCGACGAGACGGTGGTACGGCTGGAGCACAGCCAACTGCCGACGGACGAGGCGGCGACGCAGCACGGCGAGGGCTGGGCGTTCTACCTCGAGCGGCTGGCGGTCGCCGCGGTCGGCGGCGACCCCGGTCCGGATCCGGGGCCCGGCGCGGAGTAGCCGCGCCGGCGCGAGCGGAGGAGCGACGATGACCTCGACGAGTAACGCCGGGCACGCGGTGCTCGACGGCGACGGGTGGCTGGCGGCGCAGCGCGCGCACCTGGTGCGCGAGAAGGAGCTGACGCGGCTGCGCGACGCGGTGAGCGCGGAGCGACGCGCGCTGCCGTGGCTGGAGGTGACCGCGCCGTACGCGTTCGATGGGCCGGCGGGTGCGGAGGCCGCGGCTACGCGGACGCTGGCGGATCTGTTCGACGGGCGCAGCCAGTTGCTGGTCTATCACTTCATGTACGGGCCGGACTGGGGCGTCGAGGGCTGCCCGAGCTGTTCGTTCTGGGCGGACAACTTCGACGGGATCCAGGTGCACCTGGCGCATCGGGACACCTCGTTGGTGGCGGTGTCGCGGGCGTCGGTGGAGCAGATCGCGGGGTACCGGCGGCGGATTGGCTGGGGCTTCGACTGGTATTCGTCCGCACGCAGCGACTTCAACTTCGATATGCGGGTGAGTTTCCGGCCGGAGGAGCTTGCGGGTGGCGAGGCTCGCTACAACCTGGGCACCCAGGAGACGGGCATGGACGAGGCGCCGGGCATTAGCGCGTTCCGTCGCACGGACGATGGCCGGATTTTCCTGACGTACCAGACGTTTTCGCGCGGACTCGATCTGGTGAACGGGGCGTACCACTGGCTCGACCTGACCTCGAAGGGGCGGGACGAGGACGGGCTGCAGTGGTCGATGGCGTGGCTGCGCCGGCACGACGCGTACGAGGACTAAGGGCGCTTCGAGGAGGTCGGCTGGCGCGCGTCGGCGACGTACGTCCCCGTCATGAGGTCGTGCCAGGCGCGGTTTCGCTTGTCGACAACGGCCCAGACAAGCCCCAGTGCGAACGGGTAGATCGAGGCGAGTTTCGCGACGTTCCGCATCAACGCGCGGTCCCTCGCTACCTGATCGCCGGTCCTGCTCACGGTTCGGGTTCCTGTCATGGCTTTGCCGATCGTGAGTCGAACCGTCGTCTCGGCAACCGCGCCGTAGACCGCGAAGAAGAAGACCGCCATCCAGAAGAAATCGAAGTACGCCTCGTTGGTCTCGGCGGCGGTGGTGCCGGGCGAGGGGTCGAAGATCGGATCGGTGCTCCCGGTAATCAGGCCGAGCGCCACGACGATGAGGATCGTGACGAAGAGATCGATGCCGCCCGAGACTGACCTTCTCCTGAGAGAGGCGTGGGGCATCCCGCTAGCCTGATACCGGGGCCGGTGCCTCGAAGAGGTGCTGGAAGGTGAAGGCCTCGGCGGTCGGGCCGTGCTGCTAGAGGTGGGCGAGCTTTTGCTTTGCTTCGTCGACGGTTGGGAGGTGGCCGGCGGGGATCCACCAGAGGGCGGAGTAGGGGCCCTGGTAGCCGGCGAACCACTCGCGGCGGTCGCGCAGGACGTCGAGGTGGCGGCCGGCGTAGGCGTAGTCGCGCAGTGCCTGGAGCGACTGCCAGACGGACATGTTCACGAGGATGCGGTCGTCGTCGAACGCCTGGATCGCCGTGGCGTCGCCGTCCTCGGTCTGGAGGCGCCAGACGAAGCCGGGTGCGGCATCGGCGACAGCGTTCACCTCGTCGAGCTGGGCCATGAAGCTGGCCATCACTTCGCCGTCGGCGGGACCGAGCATCTTCGCGACGTTGAGCTTGGCGAGGTGGTAGCTCTCGGTCACTGCGTGACCTGTTCCGTGACGATGACCTCTACCTCGTGACCGTTGGACTCAGCGCCGTTCGAGGCGTGGCCATTTGGCGAGGGCGCACGCATGCCCCCGGGCGCGTCGTGGCGGACGAGGCGTTGGAGCGGGGCGCCGTTGACGTGGAGCTGGAGTACGTCGGGGCGGGAGTAGTGGCCGCCGACGTCGCACATCGAGCGCATCGCGAGTGCGCGGTCGAGGCTGCCGGTCGCGGTGAGGATGACCTCTTCGTCCTCGGGAGCGTGGGCGAGCACCTTGCCGTTGGGGTCGATGATCTGGGAGCCGCCGCCGACGACCGGGCTGGTGAGGTCGAAGACCTCCTCGAAGCCGGCGGGGACGTCCTGGGGGCGGAGCATGCCGCCGACGGAGATGACGTAGGCCGCCGCCTGCTTCGCGAACGCCCTCGCGAGGACGTCGTCGGAGCCGGTGGGCCAGCTCGCGATGTGGATCTGCGTGCCCTGCGCCATCAGCGCGTAGCCGGGCAGCACCATGCGGTGCTCCCAGCAGTTGAGGCCGCTGAGGCGGCCGTATGGGCGGTCGTAGGTGACGAGGCTCTGGCCGTCGCCTTCGCCCCAGGCGCGTCGCTCGACGTCGGTGGGCTTCAGCTTGCGGTGGCGGCCGAGGATCTTGCCTTCGCGGCCGATGAAGACGAGCGTGCAATAGACGCTGCCGGCGGTGTTCGGATCGCGCTCGACGACGCCGATCGCCACGTCGATGCCGGCGTCGCGCGCCGCCTCGCAAAGCCGGTCGGTCTCGGGGCCGGGGACGTTGATCGAGCTGGCGAGGTAGAGCGCGCGCGCTTTCATCACCTGCGCGCCGCCGGTGTGGTACGCCCAGTAGCAGTAGCCGGGGAGCCAGGTTTCGCCGAAGGCGGCGATCGTCGCGCCCTTCGCGGCGGCGTCGTGGATCAGGCCGACGGCCTTGTCGGTGGACGCTTCGGCGTCGAAGTAGACGGGCGCGGCCTGGATTGCAGCGAGTGTGAACTCCTCGAAGGTGGGTTGGGACATCGGGGCCTCCGCTGGTACGCGACGAGGTTACGCTGCTGTCGTGCCGCTGGGCGTGGCGGCGCGGTTTCGAGGGCGCTTGTACGATGCGCGCGTCGCCGCGTTGGTCGCGGCGGTTCGCCGATGGCGCACGCACTTCCGAGGAGCCTCCACATGCAACAACTCGAGCTGGTCCCCTACCTCCTCTACGAGAAGGAGGACAATGGCATCCTCTGGATTCGCTTCAACCGCCCCGAGAAGCTGAACGCCGCTGTCGGCGGCACGGAGCGGACGGGCACGCTGGCCAAGGTCGGCGAGTACATGCGCCACGGGGATGACGATCCCGAGGTGAAGGTGATTGTGCTGACGGGCATGGGGCGCGGCTTCTGCGCGGGCGTCGATGTCAGTGGCGCGGGTACCGACTTCGAGCCGGGCGACAACTTCCTGGGCAATGCGCCGTACGAGATCGGTGGCGCGGAGGCGACGCGGCAGCGCTTCTACTACGGCATCACCAAGCTGATGAAGGACATTTCCTTCATCCGGAAGCCGACGATCGCGATGGTGAACGGTCCCGCCGCCGGGTTCGGCATGGGCATGGCGCTGCAGTGCGACATCCGCTACGGCTCCGAGAACACGCGCTTCATTTCCTACCAGCAGGTTGGCCAGATCATCGAGAACGGCGGCGCCTATTACCTGCCGCGGCTCGCGGGGCTGGGTCGCGCGCTGGAGTTCTCGTTCACGGGGCACCTCGATGGTCCAACGGCGGCCGAGTGGGGCGTGCTCAACCGCATCGTGCCGTCGGAGCAGCTCGAGGACGAGGTGCGGGAACTCTGCAAGCGCATCATGCGGAACCCGCCGCTGGTGAGCTGGATCAACAAGCGCGTGATTCGCGCGGCGATGGATAGCACGCTCGAGACGACGGCGGTGCTGACCTCGAACGCCTCGCCGATCCTCGGGGATTCCGAGGACGCGGACGAGGCGCGGTCGGCGTTGCGCGAGCGGCGGGAGCCCGACTTCAAGGGGCGCTGAGGCGACGAGACTGGCCGACTTAAGCTGTCCCCGAGGCCGACGCTTGTCCGAGCCTCTAGTCTGCCGGCCTGGGCACTTGGTTCGCCGTCGTGGCATCGTCTGAGGTCTCGCCAGCGACGCGGTGGCCCACGAGGGCCTGCCGGATCACTTTGAGGCTGATCCCGGGCCACCGCTTTCCTTCGAGAGGCGTTTGAATGAAGGCACGCAGCTGAACGTCGGCGTCGATCGGCTGCGATCGTGCGCGCAGCACTCTTACGGTGAATCTCAGCTGTTCGCCGTCGGCGAGCGTCGTGTTCTGGAAGCCACGCTCCATCTCGTTCGCGAAGAATCGCACTCCGATCCTTCCATCCGCCGGTATCGACCTCGAAGCCTCGTCCCAATTCGCGCTTGTAGCGTCATCGTCGTGTCGACGACGCCCGTAGATCCGGGAGTGAAGCCCTACGCCACTTAGCGCGATACTGACGTACTCATACCCGCCGTTGTGGATTGTCCGCCTTAGAGCCTGCGGTTCGAGTTCGTACCAACCCTCTAAACCGTTCTCGTCAGGGAAGAGACGTTCCATCTCCACGTCTTCGATTCCCCAGCGCGGATGGCACGGCGACCAGTCCATCTCGTCATGACCTACCGGATTCACGACGATCTCGAACTCATCCGAGGGGCCATCGTTCCAGATTCGCAGGTAGGCGCCCTCCCACTCAGCCAGATATACCTCTATCCGTACGCTGGCTTCGTCACGGAGCAGTTCTCGGAGCGCTTGACGTGCTTCATTCCTTTGCACGATCGGAGTATGCAGAAACGCTGCCCCGGCCACGATCGGGAGCAGTGCGACGCCCCAGGCAATCCCGAGCGCCGGATGGGCAGCGAGGACGACTGCAGCACTGCTGAGTACGTTCGCCATGAGGAAGCGCCAGTCCACCAACCACAGCTTCGTGTCCCGCCATCCGCGATCAGCCCATGATTCGAAAGGGCTCACCGTTCGATGCCAGTCAACGCAGGCTCCGCAAGTGCCACAACGTGGCCGGCTGAGTCGGCGGGGATGACGCCATCCACGAGGGTGATCGAGCGGCCCGCTTGGTGCGGGACGCGCGGGCCCGGCAGCACCACGCCGGTGAGGTTGGCGGGGTCGACGGCGCTGATGGTGATGCGCTGTCCCGAGGTGGGTTCGCGGCGGATCTTGCGGAGCAGCGTGAGCGCTTCGGGGAGGGCGTATTGCTCGCCGGCGAAGCCGGTGACGAAGCGGCCGCCGCGGATGATGCCGCGGGCCTCGAGGCGGCGCAGGGCGCGGAGGACTTCGCGCCAGGGGACGGTGAAGGCCTCGAGCGGGTAGAGGTCGCGGAAGACGACGCCGTAGCGCTGGAGCATGACGTCCGCGACCGCCTCGGCGAGGTCCTCGATGTCGGCGCGGTCGAGGGGGGTGCCGTCTTCCGAGGTGGGCGCTTCGACGGGGGACCAGCGGCCGGGCGGGCCGCCGCCGGAGAAGAGGCCGCCTCGGAGGTAGCTGGAACCGCGGCGGCCGTGGCGGCGGCCATGGCGCTTCGAGCCGCCGGCGATCTCGCGGAGGCCCTGGAAGCCGTCGGAGGTGACGAGGCCGGCGCCGATCAGTTCGCGCAGACCGCGCTCGACGTCGGTGGAGAGGCGACGCGTGCCGCGGACCAGCTCGTCGAAGAAGAGCGCGCCGCGCTGCTGGAGCAGCGCGAGGATCTCCGCGCCTGCGCCTTCCTCGAGGATTGCGGTCTCGGGGGCGAGTGCGGGCGGGAACCTGGCGGCGGCGGTTGCGCTGCACGCGCGGGACAACGGCGGGCCGCCGATCGCGTACCAGTTGCTGGTGTACCCGGTGACGGATTCGAGGATGGACTCGGCGTCGTACGCGGCGCGGTCCGAGGGCTTCGGTCTGGGGCGCGAGGCGATGACGTGGTTCTGGGATCAGTACGTGCCCGAGGGTGGCGCGGTCGGCCGCGACGATGCGCGGGTGTCTCCGGCGCACGCCTCGGAGCTGGCGGGGCTTCCTCGGGCGCATGTGATCACGGCGGAGTTCGACCCGCTATGCGACGAGGGCGAAGCGTACGCGGCACGGCTGAAGGCGGCGGGAGTGCCGACGCGGCTGGACCGCGTCGACGGGCACCTGCATGGCTTCTTCAGCACGCCGCACATCTTCGACGCGGCGGAGACGTCGATTCGGGAGGCCTCGGAGGAGCTGCGGGCGGCGTTCGCTGGGGTTGGCACGCCGGTGTAGCGGGCGGTGCCTGGCGGCGTCGGGGGCTAGCGCGGCGGGATGGCCGGGCTGGGGCCGGACGGGTGGCCTCGGAGGGTCTTTGGGCCTCGGAGGCTGTGGGTCTCCGAGGCTGCGGGTCTCCGAGGGTTGGCGGGCTGGCGGGCTGGGTCCGGATTGGTGGCAGCGGAGGTCGCGGGGCTTGGGTCGTGATCCTTGGAGGCTCGGGGCGGATTGCGAAGGGGCGCGGAGCGGTCGCTCGCTGGAGGGCGGCTGTGCGTGGGGGCGCTGATGGCGCTGCCGCGGGTGGGCCCGGTTGTTTGTTGTTCGTGACGAATCCAGACTGACCGCGGAGGCAATGATGGTCGTTGAGGTAATCGCATTCGTGTTCGCCGCGGTGGTGATGGTGTGGGCGTTCCGCTCAGCCGCGTTCGCCTTCGGCGGCGGTGAGCAGGCGGGCCTACACACGATCGCGCCGATCTCCGAGGAGGCAGCCATGCCCACTCCCGATGAGTTGGAAGCCAAGTACCAGCGCACGCACCGGATGCACCAGGCGGTGCTCTACCTCGCGGGCGTGGGCGTCGTTGGCGCGATTGTCGCGATGCTGGCTGGCTCATTGCTCGCCTGAGCCGGTGCCGCTCTCCGCGGTCAGATTGAAGCGCGACTGGATCGTCGCGCCCGCGTGGGCGTGCTAGTTTCGGCGCGCCCGACTTCGAGCACTGACACCGACCCAGCGAACACGACGAACCGAACGAAACGGAGCCTGTGATGGGTGACACCGTCCTCTACGAGCGCGAAGGCCGGATCGCGACGATTACTTACAACCGCCCCGAGGCGATGAACGCGATCAATGGTCAGCTGCGCTCCGACCTGAACGACGCCTGGGCGAAGTTCCGCGACGACGAGGAGGCGTGGGTCGGGATCGTGACGGGCGCGGGGCGCGCCTTCAGCGCGGGCGCCGATCTGCGCGACGCGAACCCGGCGACGCCGGGGACGTTCTGGGAGAACGCTTCCATGAACTCGTTGGAAAGCGGCATGGAGGTGTGGAAGCCGGTGATCGCGGCGGTGAACGGCTACTGCCTCGGGTTCGCGCTCACCCTCGTCGCCGCGTGCGACTTCGTGATCGCGAGCGAGCAGGCGCAGTTCGGGTTCCCGGAGGTGCGCATCGGGATCCCGACGATCCAGGGTGCGGTGCGGATGCCCTCGCGGATCGGCTGGCAGAACGCGATGGAGCTGCTGCTGCTCGGCGAGCGCGTGGACGCGCACCGAGCGAAGGAGATGGGCCTCGCGTGGAAGGTGGTCCCGCACGATCAGCTGATGGACGAGGCGAAGGCCCTCGCGGAGCGGCTGTTGCTGTCGGCGCCCCTCGCGGTGCGTGCGACGAAGGAAGTTGCGCGGCGCGGGCAGGATATGCCGTTCGTGGATGCGATTCGGTTTGGCGAGACGATGCGCAAGGTCGCTCGAGGTACCGCGGACGCGAAGATCGGGCCTGCGGCGTTCCGCGAGAAGAAGACGCCGGAGTGGACCGGCCAGGAGTAGCGCCCCTTCGGGGTTTGATGACGCTTCGCGCCTGTCTTTGAGGTGGGGTGCTCAGGTCGCGAGGACGATGAGCTAGACGGGGGCGGTTCGGCCGCCCCTGTTTTCTTTACGCCAGACGATGCGGAGGCCGGACCAGGTGTCGTCGATGGCGCAGACCTTGTTGTCGACGAGGCCGAGGGGGAGTGCTTCTTCGCGGACGACGTCTTCGGTCATGTCGGTGGGGACCTTTGAGGCGCGTTTCGGCTAGGCGATCCAGAGGCCGCCGTCTGGGTAGATGGCGCGGCCGAGGGCTGGGAGGCGCTTGCGGAACGCTGCGCGGCTGGTCGTGAAGTAGACGAGGACGTCGGCGGGGCCTCGGGCGGTGGTGCGGAGTTGGACGGCGTCGGGGAGCGGGCCGAGGGTGGCTGCGAAGTCCTCGGGGGCGTCGATGAGGGCGAGGCGGTGGGCCGGCTTGATGCCGAGCTTCGTTGGCAGCGGGGTGCCTGAGTAGCCGGCCATGGGCGGTGCTCCGGGGTGCGCTGGGCCCGCGCGGTCGCTCGGGGGAGGCGTCGGATGTGGGTCGGGTTCGCGGTCGGGGTTCGTGGTCGGGTGATCTGGCCTCGGTGGTCGCGCGCACTCTACGATCGGTGGGCGGGAATTGCGCCGGGGGGACCCGATGCGATCAGCGACCGAGGTGGATCGGACGGGGGCGGGCGTGGCCGAGAGCGATTACCTACAGGTCAACCGCGAGCACTGGCAGGGCAACGCGCCCGACTACGTGGAGGCGGCGGAGCGGAACTGGGCGGGCGCGCCGCGCTGGGGGATCTGGGGCATTCCGGAGTCCGAGGCGGGCATCCTGCCGTTGGACCTCGAGGGCAAGGTGACGGTGGAGCTAGGGTGCGGGACGGGGTACGTCTCGGCCTGGGTGGCACGACGTGGAGCACGGCCGATCGCCCTCGATCTGACGCCGGAGCAGCTTGCGACGGCACGACGGATGCAGCGGCAGCACGGGCTGGAGTTCACGCTGATCCGCGGGGTAGGCGAGCATGTGCCGCTGCCGGATGGCTGCGCGGATCTGGTGATTTCGGAGTACGGGTCGGCGATCTGGAGCGATCCCTACGAGTGGATTCCGGAGGCGGCGCGGCTGTTGAAGCCGGGCGGGGAGCTGGTGTTTCTTGGCGGGTCGGTGCTGCTGATGCTGATGGCGCCGGAGTTCGATGGGGTGGCGGCGGAGACGACGCTGCTGCGGCCGCAGCGGGGATTGCACCGCCTGGATTGGCCGGCGGATCCGGACAGCGGGGTGGAGTTCTACCTGAGCCACGGGGACTGGATCGGCCTGTTTCGCGCGAACGAGCTGGAGGTGGAGGAGCTGATCGAGCTGTACCCCTCGGAGGACGCGACGACGCGGTATCCGTTCGTGACGCTGGAGTGGGCGCGGCAGTGGCCCGCGGAAGAGGTGTGGCGAGTGCGGAAGCGCTAGCGCGTTACTGCGCGCCTGAAGCTCCGAGGCTCAGACGTCGAGGACGAGCAGGCGATGGTCGGATACCTCGGGGGTGGCGGGCGCCTCGAAGGACTTCACGGCGCTGATGTCGGAGACGAGCAGGTAGCTCGCGTGACGGACGGGCTTGAGGTAGCGGGACGTCCTGGTGTCTGCGTCGCCGACGAGGTCGACCAGCCCCTCTTTCGCGAGCAGCTCGAACGTCTCGCTGTTCGGCAGCAGGTTGAAATCGCCGCCGAGGATGACGAGGTCGTCCGGTTCGCGGAGCGTGCCGATGACCTCGATCAGCCGCTTCGCCTGCCGTCGTCGGGCCGGGGTGTCGTGTTTACCCGCTGCGTCTCGGAGGCCGTGCAGGTGTGTCACGAGGATGCGTCGATCGGCGGCTCGGTCGACGAGGCGTACCGCCTGGGCGACGCGGGGACGATCGGTGGTCGCCCAGACCTCGTGATCGACGAAGTCGCCGTGGACGAAGGCCGCCGCCTGGCCGATGACCGGGATCTGTTGGCTGATGAAGATGGCGAGGCCGAAGTCCTGCCGGTGTTGGTGGCCGTCGCCGTCCATGACCGGACCGGCATCGCTGGCGACGAAGAACCCCTGGTGATCCGGCAGCGCGTCTCGCAGGTCGTCGAACAGGTTGGCGCGCTGCGGGAGTTGGCGCTCCGTGTCATCGAACGAGGTCCAGCCGCGCAGCCCCGGCGTGCGCGTCACTTCCTGGAAGCAGAGCACGTCAGCCCGGCAGGTGGGCAGCCATTCGACGAGGGCGTCGAACATCGCGCCGCCCCACGCGTTGACCGAGACGATCCTCATCGTGGGGGCCTCCCGCTGCTTATGGGGAGCCGACTGCTGCTCGTGAGGAGCCGACCGGCCGTCGGGACGGGGTCAGGCATCGGGTGGGGGTTCGCGGAGGAACCAGGCGTACTCGAGCTCGACGGGTTGGCCACCGAGTTTGCCCACCTCGTACATGATCTGGGCGCGGTGTTCGACGCCGTGGAGGATGACGTGCTGGAGCACGTCGGCGACGACGTTGGTGAACGGGGCGCCCGAGGAGTTGCGGTACTCGAACGTCTCGCCGAGGCGGGCCGCGGGTAGCGCGGCGATGACGGCGACGGACTTGGGTTCGACGCGGGCGTTGTAGGCGGCGATCGTTTCGAGGGTGTGGGTGTCGGTCCAGCCGAGGGCCTCGAATGGCGTGGTGCCGTCGATCCTCGAGAGCCTGTTGTCGGCGGCCGCGAGGGTGTGCCAGAGCAGATCGCTGAGCGCGGCGGGTGGAGCGGCCTCGAGGGTGCGCAGGGCGGCGAGGGTCTGGCGGTTCGCCCAGCGATCGAAGGCGAAGAGCTGCTCGAGTTCGCGGTGATCCATTGGCCGGAGCCTCGTGTCGGCCCTCGAGGATATGTCGGTGCGCTTGCCATCGACCGCCTCCGCCAGCGATAACGTGTGCGCATCGACGGGAGTTGCGACATGGGTGTGCTGGAGGCGATGGATCGATCCGGGGACGCGCGGCCACTGCCATTGGCGGGGGTGCGGGTCTGCGATTTCACGTGGATCGTGGCGGGTCCGCAGGCGACGCGGATCCTGGCGGACCTGGGCGCCGACGTGGTGAAAGTGGAGAACGAGTCGTACATCGATTCGATGCGCTGGGGAATGCAGCAGGATCCAGCGCACCCCTCGTTCAATGGCAGCGGGTTCCACGGCAACTTCAACCGGAACAAACGGGGGATCACGGCGAACCTGCACCACCCGGCGGGTCGCGAGGCGGCAGAGCGGCTGATCGCGAAGTCCGACATCGTGATCGAGAACTTCAGTGCCGGGGCGTTCGAGCGGATGGGGTTCGGCTGGGATCGGATCCAGGAGCTGAACCCGAACGCGATCTACGTCTCGCTTTCCGGGTTCGGGCAGACGGGGCCGGATCGCACGTACATCACGTGGGGGCCGACGGCCGCGGCCGTTAGCGGCGCGACTCAGATGTCGGGGTTGCCGGGGGAGGATCCGGCGGGATGGGGCTACTCCTACCTCGATCACACCGCGGGGTACTACGGGGCGATCGCGGCGCTGATGGCACTGCATCACCGGCGGCGCACCGGCGAGGTGCAGCACGTGGACATGGCGCAGATCGAGACGGGGATGGTGCTGACCGGGGTGCCGGTGCTGGATTACCAGGTGAACGGCCGGGAGTACCGGCGGATCGGGAACCGCTCCGAGCGACCGGCGATCGCGCCGCACAACACGTACCGTTGCGCGGCGGACGAGGTGGAGGACGACCGCTGGATCGCGATCGTCGCGGAGACGCATGAGCAGTGGGCGGCGCTGTGCTCGGTACTGGGCGTGCCGGAGCTGGTGTCGGACGAGCGGTTCGCGTCGAACGAGGATCGCAAGCGGCACGAGGATGAGCTAGACGCGGCGATCACGGAGCGGACGCGGCCGCGCGACGCGCGCGAGCTGATGTACGCACTGCAGGCGCGCGGCGTGGCGGCGGGGATGTGCCAGCGCGCCGACGACAAGATGGAACGCGACGAGCAGCACGCGGCGCGTGGCTTCTATCCCTCGGCGCCGCACGGCCACCTCGGCGAGCACCGCTACGAGGGCTACCCGGCGCAATTCTCGGACGCGCGCTGGCGGATGACACGCGGCTCGCCAATGTTGGGTGAGGACACGATGGAGGTGCTGACGGAGCTGCTGGGCTACTCGGCCGAAGAGGTCGGGCAGATGATGGCGGAGCTGGCGGTCTGATGGCGACACAGACGACGGGAGCGGCCGGCCCGCTCGAGGGATTGCTGGTCATCGAGGTTGGGGACGAGGCGGAGCTGGCGGGGAAGCTGCTGGCGGACGCGGGCGCGGACGTGATCCGCGTTGAGCCGCGCGCGGGTGCGCGTAGCCGACACGCCGGGCCCTACGTCGGCGACCGGCCGGACACGAACCAGAGCCTGCGATTCGCGGCGGTGAACACTTCCAAGCGGAGCGTGACGTTGGACCTCGGGAGTGCCGAGGGCGCGGCGTTGTGGGCCGAGCTGGTGGCGCGCAGCGAGGTGGTGCTGGACGGCACGGGGCCGGGTGCGCTGGATGAGGCGGGCCTTGGGCCGGCGCGGTTTCGGGCGGAGCGGCCGTCGCTGATCTGGTGCGCGGTCACGCCGTTCGGCCTCACCGGGCCGTGGCGCGACTGGGCGTCGAGCGACCTGGTTCAGCTCGCCCTCGGCGGGCCAATGATGAGCACGGGCTACGACGACCACGATCTGCCGCCGATCCGATCGGACGGCGAGCACTCGATCGCGATGTCGAACGAGTACGCGGTGACGGCGGTCCTGGCGGCGCTGTGGCTGCGCGACGAGGCAGCGGGCGCGACGCCGGACTCCTCGGGGCCGGGGCAGCTGATCGATGTCTCGATGCACGAGGCGGTGAGCGCGACGACCGAGGGGGCGTTCCCGAACTGGGAGTTCCTCGGGCAACAGGTGATCCGGCAGACGGGCCGCCACGCGGCGGCGCAGCGGAACGCGCCCTGGCAGTACAAGTGCACCGACGGCGACTACATCCTGCTGATGGGCGGCGGGGTACCGCGCGACGGGAAGATCTTCGTGGGGTTGCTGGAGTGGATGGACGAGCACGACGCCGCCGGCGATCTGCACGACCCGAAGTATGTGCAGGTGCTCTACACGGATCCGACGATCAACGTTGAGGTGCGGAACCACGTCGCGGTGACGATCGGCAAGTTCGTGCAGGGGCTGACGGCGGAGGAGGCGTACCGCCGCGGGCAGTCGCTGCACCTGCCGTGGGGACTGGTGCGCCGTCCCGAGCAGAACCTGGACGATCCGCACTGGGAGGCGCGCGAGTTCTGGTGGACCGGCGAGGTGCCGGGGCACCCGGATCCGGTGCGGTACCCGGGCGCGCCGTACAAGTTCGCCGCGTCGCCGGTGCGAATGCGCCGTCGCCCGCCGTTGCTGGGCGAGCACAACACCGAGGTCTATGTCGGTGAACTGGGCCGGACGACCGACGAGTTGCAGCATCTCGCTGCCGCCGGCGCGATCTAGGCAGCTCGAGGTGGCGGGCAGCTCGGCGATGGCCGGGACCTCGGAGTCGCGCGAGGCGGTGATCGCGCGTCTGCGGCCGTTCGCGGAGCGGGCGCGCGGGTTCGAGGGGTGGTCGTTCGGCCTCGGAGAGCGGCGGCTTGGGCCAGCGATGCCGTGGAGCTACGACGAGATCGTGCGCGTCGCGGCGCGCGGCGTGCACGCGGTGCTGGATATCGGGACGGGCGGAGGCGAGCGGCTCGCCTTGCTGCGCGACGCGCTACCTCGGAACGTGGTCGCGACGGAACCATGGTCGGTGAACGCGCCGGTGGCCCGCGATCGGCTGGCGCCGCTGGGTGTGGACGTGGTGCACGCATCGAGCCGCGTGCTGCCGTTCGCCGATCGGTCGTTCAACCTCGTGATCGACCGGCACGAGGAGTTCGAACCATCGGAGGTTCGACGGGTGCTCCGCCACTCGGGCGCCTTCGTCAGCCAGCAGGTGGGAATGGGGGACTGGGGTGAGCTGAACGCCCACTTCCCGCGCCGCGAGGACTTTGGCGACGAACTGGGGAGGTACGCTCCCGAGCTTCGCGCGCTGGGGTTCAACGTCACGGTTCGTGAGCACCAGGAGCGGGTCGCCTATCCGTCGCTCGGTGAGTTCGTGTACATGTTGGCGGTCGCGAGCTGGACGATTCCCGATTTCGACGTGGAGCGGGACATCGACGCGCTACTCGCGCTTGAACGCGATTGCCTGACCGACGACGGCTTCGTCGTCACCGAGGATCGCTACCTGCTGACAGCCCGGATCCCGGCGTACTGACCGACTCGCTGAGACCGACCGAACCGACGAAGGAGCATGACGATGGCAGACCGACTCGAGGGACGCGTGGCGCTGGTGACCGGAGCGGGCTCCGGCCTGGGACGGGCGATGGCGCGGCGGATGGCGGCCGACGGCGCGGCGGTGATGTGCGCGGACATCAACGAGGAGGGCGCGCAGGATACGGCGGCGCAGATCGCGGAACGGGGCGGCCGCTCGGCGGCGATGCGCCTCGATGTGACGGATAGCGAGGCGGTGAAGGCCTCGTTGGAGCGCGCGGAGTCCGAGCTGGGCGGCCTGGGGATCGTGGTCAACAACGCCGGCATCGGCGGGGCGATGGGCTGGGACCCGACGATCGGGGTGAACCTGAGCGGCGTGTACTACGGGCTGCTGCACGGGGCGCAGATGCTGGCGGAGCGTGGCGGCGGCGCGATTGTGAACATTGCCTCGGTGGCCGGGCTGAACGCGCTGGTGGGCTCCGGCATCTCGCCGACCGGGGAGGCGCCGGCGGCGGACCGCGCGGCGGCGTACGTGGCGTCGAAGCACGGGGTGATCGGCCTGACGCGGCAGTTCGCGGTGAACTTCGCGCGGCAGGGCGTGCGCGTGAACGCGATCTGTCCCGGGTACATCTACACGCCGATGACGGCGGGGATCACGGAGATTCCGGAGGGCGAAGCGTTCCTGCAGTCGCTGCACCCAATGGGGCGGCTGGGCAAGGACGAAGAGATCGCTTCGGCGGCGGCGTTCCTCGTGAGTGACGACGCGTCGTTCATCACGGGTGTGGCGCTGCCGGTCGACGGGGGCTACTCCGCCCGCTGATTGGTGCGCGCTGATCGGGCGCGCCCCGGGGAACCGACCCGGGGAACCGACCTGGGGAACCGAGGTGGGTGGTGCTTCGTCTGATCAGCAGATGGAGTACCAACATGACGCACAGCCGCCGCATGACGCGGCTCCTCCCGCTCGCTGCCCTCGCGGTCCTCGGGTTGTTCGCCGTGGCACTGGCGGGCTCCTGCACGTCCGACGATGAAGCAGCGTCGACACCGGTCGGCGGCGAACGTCGTGAGGTGGAGGCGCCGGTCGAGTCGATCGACATCCTGATGCTGAAGTCGCTCCCGGTGCAGTTCCGGGTGGAGATCGTGTCGGGGTTGCCGAACGGCTGTCACCTGTTCGAGCGATACGAGGTGGAGCGTGAGGATGGCGCGACCGATATCGAGATCACGGTCTGGAACACGATCCCGGTTGGGGACGACATCGCTTGCGCAGAGATCTACGGGACGCGGAGCGGCAGTGTTGACCTCGGTACTGACTTTGAGTCGGGTGTTGAGTACACGGTGATCGCGGGCGAGGTAAGGCAGACGTTCATCGGGCAGTAGGCGGGCGCGGACGATCGAGTTGGCGATAACGCGTCGCTGGCACTCGCGACCTCGGGCGCTAGAATCGGCCCTCCAACGGACCGACTGGCCGAGAGGACGCACGCGATGACCGAGGACGCCCCGAAACGCTTCACTCCGGACGGACAGGAAGTCCCGCAGCCCTCGGACAATGACGTGCTCTATGAGC
Source organism: Chloroflexota bacterium (assembly GCA_027593235.1). Classification (GTDB taxonomy): domain Bacteria; phylum Chloroflexota; class Dehalococcoidia; order UBA2979; family UBA2979; genus UBA6627. The sequence continues at coordinate 14,448 of JAQCIU010000029.1, read as the reverse complement.
GAGACGACGGGTTCGCGTGGATCACGCTGAACCGGCCGCTGGTGCTGAACGCGGTCGACTGGTCGCTGCGGCGCGGGATGGGCCGCGCGCTCGATCAGGCGGAGGCGGACGACGACGTTAGCGCGATCATCCTGCGCGGCGCGGGCCGCGCGTTCTGTGCGGGTGGCGACTTGCAGGGCTCGGACGAGCCGGACGACGGGGTCGACACGCCCTCGGCGATGGATCTGATGATGCGGATCTGGTTGTCGCCGAAGCCGGTGATCGCGGCGGTCAAGGGGCACGCGGTTGGTCAGGGCTGTGAGTGGGCGGGCGTCTGCGACATGACGATCGCGGCGGACGACGCGAAGATCGGCGAGATCCAGATCCGCCACGGCTTCGGCCCGCCGATCTTGATCACGCCGTTCCTCGCGAACCTCAAGAACGCGAAGGAGCTGCTGATGCTGGGCTCCGTCGTCGGCGCCGAGGAGGCGCTGCGAATGGGCCTGGTGAACCGCGTGGTGCCGGTAAACGAGGTCTTCGCGGAGGCGGCGAAGGTCGCGAAGCAGTTCGCGGCGCTGCCGCCGCGAGGCGTGCGGCTCAACAAGTTCCTTGTGAACCGCGTCTACGAGCTGCAAGCGTTCCGCGAAGCCCTCGATTACCGCGACGACCCGGTGATCCAGGCGCTGTCCGATGACGCCTCGGGAGATAGCGTCGGCACGGACCGGCTGAAGACGCTGCGTGAGCAGGGGTGGGGCGCCTTCTTGAAGCAGCGGGATGCTGGCTTCAAGGAATAGCCGGGCCTCGGACGCGGCATCCGACGCCCGAGGGGGCTTCAAGGAGTAGCCGCGCCGAACGCGGCATCCGTGGCCCGAGGGGGCTTCGAGGAATCGCCGGTCCTCGAGGCTGGTTCGGTCGAGGTGAACGAGGGTGCTAGCGTCGAAGGCATGACGCCAGAAGTCCTCGTGATACCACTCCTCGTTTTTGCCGGCCGCCTGACGGACGTTTCGATCGGCACAGTCCGGATGATCTTCACGATCAACGGGATGCGCTGGATCCCCGCTGCGCTCGGGTTTTTCGAGGTGGTGATCTGGGTGCTGGCGATTGGCGGCGCCGTTAACAACCTTGATCAGCCACTGGTGTTGATTGGGTACGCGGGCGGGTTTGCGATGGGCACGCTTGTCGGTGCGATGATCGAGGCGCGCCTCGCGATCGGCTATCGGATCGTGACCGTGGTGAACCCGGAGCCGTTGCTCAATCTCGCGGCGCATATCCGTGAAGGCGGCTTCGCGGTGACGCGCGTGGCCGGCGACGGTCGTGCGGGGCCGGTGGAGGTCGTGATCGCCGTCGTGAAGCGCCGCGCGCTACCTCGGCTGTCGGAGCACATCCGCGCGGTCGCCCCCTCCGCCTTCATGACCGTCGAGCGGGCCGAACGTGCGGTGGCGGGTTTCCTGGGGCCGGGTGCACGGACCGCTCAGCGCCCATGGTTCCGGGGGCTCTCAGTCCGCAAGTGATCTGCCGAGACGGGCCGTCTCGGTGCGGAGGCGCGGACGACGTGACGGAGACGTGACGGAGCCCGAACGCCCTAGGCGTCGCTCCAGCGGGGGAGCTTCGTGAGGGACTTCTTGAGGGTGAGTTTGATTTTTCCGACGGATCCGCCACGGTACTTGGCGATGTCGGGGGCGGCCTTGGTCAGGAACTCGGCGACGCCCTTCGCTTCGTGGACGAAGGCGCCGTTCTGGTAGCAGACGGTGCAGAAGAGGCCTGAGATAGAGCCATCGGCCTCGGTGCCGTGATCGGGTTCGCGCCGGAGCGGGTAGCCGCAGGACTCGCAGTCCTCGACCTGTCGCCCACCGACGAAGTCGCGCATGTAGTCGCGATCGCCGATCGCGCGGAACTTCTTCGACTCTTCGCGTTCTTTGGCCTCAACCACAGATCATCTCCTCACCCGGGACGCACGGGCATACAGGCTGTATGTAGGTGTGCTTCTCCATCATATCGGATGATGCGTGGCCGTCGCCTGTCTTGAAGGAATGACGAATGGGAAGTACCGAGGTTGAGTCGCTGCGGACGCGCATCGCGGCGTGCACGTTTTGCGCGGAGCAGCTGCCGTTCGGGCCGCGCCCGGTGGTGCAGTTCAGCGCGACATCGCGGGTGGTGATCGTGGGGCAGGCGCCGGGGCGGCGGGTGCACGAGTCCGGGGTGCCGTTCGACGATCCGAGCGGCGAACGGCTGCGCGGGTGGCTGGGCCTCGATCGCGACGCCTTCTACGACGCGTCGCGCGTGGCGATTGTGCCGACGGAGTTCTGTTACCCGGGGACTGGGAAGTCCGGCGACCTGCCGCCGCGGCCGGAGTGCGCGCCGCTCTGGCACGACGAGGTGTTCGCGCAGCTCCCGACGGAGCGGCTGACGCTACTGGTGGGTGCGTACGCGCAGCAGCGGGTGCTGGGCGACGGGTACCTCGGCAGCGTGTCGGCCACCGTCGAGGCGTGGCGGACGTTCGTGCCGGCGTATTTGCCGATGCCGCACCCGTCGCCTCGGAACCAGCGGTGGTTCAAGGAACGACCGTGGTTCGAGGCGGAGGTGGTGCCGCTGCTCCGCCGCGCGGTGGCGGCGGGGCGCTGGATCGAGGACGGCTAGCGCAGGGCGGAGATCTTGGTGGGCTCGATGCGCTGGATGTTCATGCCGGCGCGGTCGATCAGATCCGGGATCTTCGGGGCGATGTCGTTCTTCCAGTGGTCGCTCTCGTAGACCTTGGCGTAGAGCTGCTCGCGCTCGGCCTCGGAGTCGAAGCGGCGGATCCAGACGTAGGTGGAGGCGTCTTCTTCGCCGGTGAAGCTGCCGACGATGACCATGCCCTGGGACTGCTGGAAGGGGATGATTTCGTCTTCCATCATGCGGACCCATTCGTCTTTCTTGCCGGGCCGGACCAGGTACTGACGTAGCTCGAAGAACATCGTTTCTCCCACCTCGTGATTTGCGTGTCGTGGATGCTGCTCGCGCGGTGTCGAGCGCGAGGGGCTCGCGATCGCGCGAGGGCTAGCCTACCCGCGTCGGCGGCGGTGCGGGTGGTAGGCTTACCGCGATCGTCGATTGCGATGGGGGTTCCGATGGCAACCGAGACCGCGCTGCGACCGTTTTCGTTGACCGATAGCGATGGCACCGAGCGACGGTTCCCGACGGGGCGGCCGGCGCTGCTGTGCTTCGTGCACGAGGATTGCGCGACCTGTCAGCTTTCGATTCCGCTGATCGAGCAGGTGCACCGGGCGTTCGGTGGGGCGGCCGACGTCTGGGCGATCGGACAGGACACGCCCGGGAACGCGCTGCTGATCGAGCAGCACGGGCTGACGCTGCCGATGCTGGACGACGACGCGCTGGGCGTGTCGTTCGCGTACGGGCTGGATACGGTGCCCTCGATCTTTCTGACGGACGGGGACGGGCGGGAGCTGCGGAGCTTCGTCGGATTTGGGCGCGAGGACTGGCGCGGCGTGGTGGGCGAGCTGGCCTCGATGACCGCGCTCGCGGAGCCGGAGGTGGCGTGGGACGCGTTCCCGGAGTCGCGGCCGGGCTGCGGATCGCGCTCGGTGGAGCCGGGCATCCACGAGCGGCTGGTCGCGGAGTCCGAGGGCAGCCCGCTGCGCGCACGGCGCGTGGAGATCGGCGACCACGACGACGTGCACGAGTTCATGTACGACCAGGGCCTGACCGATGGCCTACCGGTGATCCCGCCGACGCCGGAGCGGGTGCTGCGGATGCTGGGCGGCACGAAGCGCGATTCGCAGGAGATCGTGGCGGTGGTGCCGCCAAACATGGCGCCGGCGACTGTCGAGAAGATCGCGATCAACGCGGTGATGGCGGGCTGCAAGCCGGAGTACCTGCCGGTCGTGCTCACCGCCGTCGAGGCGATGTGTACCGACGAGTTCAACATCCACGGCGTTTCGGCGACCACGATGGGCGCGACGCCGATGGTGCTGATCAACGGGCCAATTCGCGACAAGATCGGGCTGAACTACAAGCTTGGCGCGCTGGGGACGGGGCATCGCGCGAACGCGGCGATCGGGCGGGCAATCCGGTTGGTGTTGCGGAACGTGGGCGGAGGACGGCCGGGCGGGACCGAGCGGTCCACGCTGAGCAGCCCGTCGAAGTACACGCTCTGCTTCGCAGAGTGGGAGGAACGCGCGCCGTGGGAGCCGTACCACGTTGAGCACGGCTTCAAGGCCGAGGATTCCGTGGTGACGCTGTTCGCGGCGACGGGCGGGCCGACGATGATTGTCGACCAGACCTCGAGGGATGCGCGCCAGATCGGCGGGTCGATCGGGATGGTGCTGGAGAGCACCGCGCACCCGAAGGGGCACGGGGCGTCCGACACGTTCCTCGTGCTGTGCCCGGAGCACCTCGACACGTTGCAGACCAACGGGTGGACGAAGGACGAGCTGCGCGCGCGTATCCAGGAGGTGACCTCGCGGCCGGTGCGCGAGCTGCTGCAGGACGGGGAGTCGGGGGCCGGGATACCGCCCTCGATGTTCGGCGCGGACGGCCCGACCGAGGAGCAGTTGGAGCGGCGGATCCCGAAGTTCGCGGACCCCAGTAGTATTCATATTGTTGTTGCCGGCTCGGATGCGGGGAAGTTTTCCTCGATCTTCCAGGGCTGGGCGACCGGACCACGCGGCTCCCAGATCGTGAGTCGCAAGATCGAGGAGGCCTAGATGGCTGCAATGCAGATCCTGGATCCGACCGACGAGCGGGTGCCGGTCAAGCGTGAGCTGACCCCGCGCCCGGAGCACATCACGGGGACCGTCGGGTTCCTCGATATCTCGAAGCCGCGCGGGAACGTGCTGCTCGATCGCCTCGAGGAGCTGTTCCACGAGCGGCTGCCGGATGTCGAGGTGCGGCGTTACGCGAAGCCGACGTTCACGAAGCCAGCCCCCGAGGACCTGCGACGGAAGATCGCGGAGGAATGTGGCTTCGTGATTGAAGCCTTAGCCGACTGAGGGTCTTGTACAACGTGCAGTGTGCACGACACCGTTTCCTTCGAAATCCAGGGCATCCCGTCAGTCTTCTTGGCGTCGACCGAATTCGTCGAGGCCGCCACGGCGCAGGCCGAGGCGCTTGGCCTGCCCGACGTGAAGCGCGTCTTCGTCCAGCATCCAATCCAGGATGCGACCGACGCGGAGATGCGGATGAAGGCCGAAGCCGTCTTCGACTCGATTCTCGGATCGCTGATCGATTAGGCATCCGCCTCCTGAGGCGATGAACCGAGGGAGTCCGGCTCCATGAATGAGGCTGCGCGCGCGCTGTTCGATCTGAGTGGCACCGTCGCGCTGGTGACCGGTGGCAACGGCGGCATTGGCCAGGGGATCGCGGACGGGCTGGCGGAAGCCGGCGCCTCGGTGGTGATCGCCGCACGCAACGAGGCGAAGACCGCGGCGGCGGTCGCGGCGATCCAGTCGCGCGGTGGGGCGGCCACCGGCATCACCTGCGACGTGAACGTGCGCGCCGACCTGGAGGCCGCGGTCGCCCGCTGCGAGTCCGAGTACGGGCGGTTGGACATCCTCGTCAACAACGCGGGCGTCGCCCGCGGCGGGCAGGCGCAGAGCATCAGCGAGGCGGACTGGCAGCTGGTGATTGATACGAACCTGTCGTCGTTGCTCTGGGCGGCGCAGGTGGCGTACCCGCTGCTGAAGTCCGGCGGGCGCGGCAAGGTGATCAACATCGCCTCGGAGTACTCGCTGTTCGGCAGCGGGCGCGGGATCGCCTATCCGTCCTCGAAGGGCGGGGTGGTGCAGCTCACGAAGTCGCTGGCGGTGGGCTGGGCGGTGGACGGGATCCAGGTGAACGCGATCGTGCCGGGGTGGATCACCACGGACATGACGGCACCGGTGAAAGACAACCAGCGCTTCTACGAGGGGATCATCTACCGCACGCCGGCCGGTCGCTTCGGCGAGCCGGACGAACTTGCGGGCGCGGGTGTGTTCCTGGCATCGCACGCCGCGGACTTTGTCACGGGCGTGGTGCTGCCGGTCGACGGCGGGTACGCGGCGGGCTAGCCCTCGGCGGTGTCGCTTCGTCGCTTGATCAGGCGACAGCCGGGCAGCAGACCGCGGCGCAGGTGCGAGATCCGAACCAGCACTCGCGACAGAAGCAGAGCGTCGCGCCGTCGAAGCAGGCGTCGCCGCGGATGCCCTCGAGTCCCTTGCGGACGAGCCAGGGGACCATGAGCAACGCGAACGCGGGATCGAGCCACCACCAGCCGATCAGGGCGGTCGCAACGACGCCGACGAGAGCCGTCAGGCTCAGGTAGGAACAGGCGATGGTCTCGCGTGCCTCGGCGGCGAGGGACGGCACGGTCCATCGCGCGGCGGCCCAGAGCTTGGCGATGGAGATCGCCGGCATCAGCAGCAGACTGACCAGCAACAGCGTGAGCCCGACCGTCGAGGTCTCCGCGCCGCGTGCGCCGCGTGCGCCGCCGAGAGCGAGGAGCGCCTGGAGTACCACGGCCGCGGCCAGTAGCAGGAAACTGGCGCCGACGATGCGGAGCGCCTTCTCTTCCCGCCGCTCACCAACCTCGTCGTTGGGAGCGGCAAGGCGCCAGAGCACCGCGGCCGCGGCGATGACCTCGAGGTAGCTGTCCATGCCGAAGGTCACCAGGACGATGCTGCTGGCAGCGAGGCCGCTGGCGATCGCGATCACGCCTTCGAAGACGTTGTAGACCAGCGTGCCGCCGACCAGCGCGTAGGCGAGTCGACGGCCGTTCCGCGAGAGCCGCTGGTCCTGATCCACTGAACGTCCTTCGACTTCAGACGACGCGCGATCGGTGACCTTCACCGTGGATCACCGAGGCGCGGTTGGCTACTCCCCGCCGATCACCCCAGCCGCGCGGTAGGCGGCGATCTCCGCTTCGCTGAGCCCGCAGCCCTCGAGGATCTCGGTGGTGTGGCGGCCGAGGATCGGCGAGGCACGCCGCGCCGCCGTCGGTGTCTTCGACATGTCGACGATCGGGCCGACGACGCGTTGGGGGCCGGTGAGCTCGTGCTCGAGGTCGGCCATCAGGCCCATCGCTTCGACCTGCGGGTCGTCGGCCAGCTCCTCGGGGAACTGGACTGGCGCGCAGGGGACACCGGCATCGCGGAAGGCGGCGAGCCAGTGCGCGACGGGCTCGAGGCGGACTTTCGCTTCGACCTCGGCGACCCAATCGCTGGTCTCGGCGCGGCTGGCGGGGTCGCGTGCGTCGAAGTCGGGCGAGTCGCTGCGGTCATGCTCCATGCCAAGCACGCGGCGCGCGCCGTCACGGGTGGCCTTGGTGAGGCAACCGAGGACGATGGCGCCATCGTGGGCGACGTAGGAGCGGTAGTAGAGGCGGGGCGGTCCGGCCCCGGAGTCGCGGAACTCCTGACGACGGGCAAGCTGCTCGGCGTAGGGGGCGCCGGCGGCGCGCATCGCCTGGATGTCCTCGAACATCGGATCGCGCATCGTGGCGTCGTTGACGGGGTGGCGCATGACCCAGACGTCCTGGATCGCGAGGGCGGAGCGGAGCAGGGAGCCCTCGACGAGTTGGCCCTCGCCGGTCTGGTCGCGGTGCCGCAGCGCGGCGACGACGCCCATGCCGATGGCGAGGCCGGTGACGTAGTCGGCGATGGCAGGCGTGAGCCCGACGGGCTCGCCTCCGGGGCCGACCTTGTTGTCGCCGGCGACGAGGCCGGCATAGGCAGTGGCAGCGAGGTCAGTCGCGCCGGAGCCGGCCATCGGACCGCGCGGGCCAAAGCCGGTGAGGTCGCCGTAGACGAGCGGCGGATGGATCTCGCTGAGCGTGTCGTAGTCGATGCCGAGGCGTTTTGCGACGCCAGGCCGGTAGTTCATGGTGACGACGTCGAACCGCGGCAGGATCCGGTACAGGAGCTGGCGGCCCTCCTCGTTGGCGAGGTCGATGGCAAGGCTGCGTTTGCCTCGGTTGAGGGACTGGAAACGTTTGCCCTCGCCGGGGATGAGGGCGCCGGAGGATCGGTAGGGGTCGCCGGTGAGCGGTTCGACTTTGATGACGTCGGCACCGAAGTCGGACATGAGGATGCCGTTGAACGGCATGGCGACGATCAACGAGAACTCAAGGACACGGATATCGGCGAGCGGGCCTTCAGGCACGGGCTGGTCTCCTCGCAGTGCAGTTGCGAAAGACTAGCGGAGCCCGTCCTCACACGCCCCCTTCGCCCCCCTTCGGGGGTTAACGGTTACGGACCTCGTTATCGGGGTTGGTGGTCTGGGTTGTGGGGGCGGCGGGTTGAGCGGGTGCCGCTACGCGGCGAGACGCTGCGATGCCGCTACGCGGCGGGTGTCCGGCGATGCCGCTACGGGGCGAGACGCTGCGATGCCGCTACGCGGCGTGGTGTTGGCGAATGCCGCTACGCGGCGAGACGCTGCGATGCCGCTACGCGGCGTGGTGTTGGCGAATGCCGCTACGCGGCGAGACGCTGCGATGCCGCTACGCGGCGTGGTGTTGGCGAATGCCGCTACGCGGCGAGACGCTGCGATGCCGCTACGCGGCGAGGAGCTGGTCGGTGTCGGAGCGGGTGCCGATCAGGCAGGAGAGCGTGGCTTCCAGGAGGTTGGTTTTGGTGACGACGCCGACGACGTTGCCGTGGCGACCGACGACCGGGAGGCAGGAGATGCGGTGCTCCAGCATGAGCGCGGTGGCCTCGGCGAGCGTGGTGGAGGTCTCGACGGTGATGAGCTGGTAGGTGGCGATGGAGTAGACGGGGCGGTGGAGGGTTGCCTCATCGCGCGACTGCGAGGACTTGCCGTCGGCGTAGGGGCTGAGGTGCCTGAGGATGTCGCGGTCGGAGACGATGCCGACGATGCGACCGCTGTTCTCCACGAGGACGTGGTGGACGTGGAAGAGCTCCAGCGCCTTGCGAGCGGCCTCGAGGTTTTCGTCGGAGCGCACGGTGTGGACGGGCTGCGACATGATGTCGCCGACGGTTGGAAGCGCGGACGGATCGAGCTGCGTCATCCCTGACATCCGATCGAGAACCTTGTGTCCTGCCTCGATCTTCGTCAGATCTCGCCGCGGGTGAAGTGGGGGAGAGTTTCGTCAGGAATCGCTGGCGGCGGGTTCCTCGGCGTCATCGGCCGCGTCCTCGGCGGTGTCCGCGACGGCAGCCTGGACGGCCGCGACCGGCATGAAGACGTGAGCGCGGTACCAGCGCAGCTCCTCGATGCTCTCGCGGATGTCATCGAGGGCCTGGTGTGCGCCCGACTTGGCGGGTGCGTGGACCTTGCGGGAGTACCAGCGGGTGACGAGTTCTTTGACGGTGCTGACATCGATGCTGCGGTAATGGAAGTGGGCTTCGAGGTCTGGCATTTCGACGCGCAGGAAGCGGCGATCGTGGGGGATGGTGTTGCCGCAGAGCGGCGATTTGCCGGCGGGGGTCCACTGCTGCACGAACTCGAGGGACTGTCGCTGGGCCTCGGCGATGTCGACGTCGGTGGCGCGGATGCGATCGACGAGGCCGGAGGCGGTGTGGGTGTTCACGTTCCACTCGTCCATCAGCGCGATCTCTTCCTCGGTGCGCTTGATCGCGAGCGCGGGCCCTTCGGCGATGATTTCGAGGTCCGGGTTGGTGACGAGGGTGGCGATTTCGATGATGACGTCGCGGCCGGGGATCAGCCCGGTCATTTCGAGGTCCATCCAGATCAGGTTGCGTGCGTCGGGAGTTGCCATCGATCGAGCCTACCGTCGCGCATTGCGGGCGTCATGCGTGGGGAGGTTGTTAGCAAGCTCAGCCGGTGCTCGTGATAGGGTCGCCCGATGCCAAACATCGCATGGTCTGTTCGTCGAATGTTGCTCCTCGGTGTTGCCGCGCTTGGCGTGATGCTGGTTGGGTGTGGCGGCAGCGATGCCGTTGCTGATCCCACGGTGGAGTCCTCGGCGACGGCTGATGCGACGGCCGTTGCAACGAACGAGGGGGGTGCGCGCGTGGCGCAGGATGGGGACCGAGTTTCGGTCCATTACACGGGGACGCTGGACGACGGCGAGGTGTTCGACTCCTCGCGCGATCGGACGCCGCTGCCGTTCGTCGTGGGGTCCGGTGGTGTGATTGCCGGCTTCGATGACGCGGTGCGCGGCATGGCGGTCGGCGAGACGGTGACGGTCCGGATCCCGCCGGAAGACGCCTACGGTGAGGCGGATTCGACGCAGATCTTCGAGATCCCGGTCGCGCAGGTACCGGCTGGGATCAAGGTCGGGGATCGGGTCTCGATGGGTGGCGCGCCGGCGGTTGTGACGGCGGTCACGGCGGAGACGGTGACGGTGGACGCGAACCACGAACTGGCGGGCAAGGCATTGACGTTCGAGATCGAGCTCGTCGAGATCCAGTAACGACCCGGAGCGGACGTGGGCGGAGGTTCCGCCCGGCGGCTCAGACGGGCAGGTTGTCGTCCATCACGCCCTTGCCGCGGTAGACGGCGCGGACCGCGTCTTTGATCTCATCGACATTCTTGTAGCGGCGATCCGGCAGGCTGGCGAGGACGCGAGCGACCTCGCGGTCGATGCCGCCCTTGTCACGCCCCATGTTGATGATGGCGGCCTTCGAGATCGGGTAGTGGAACCCTTTGAAGGCGAGTTCGAAGTCCTGCTTGGACGCGTGCGGCATTGCGGGCATGTGGTGCTCCTCAGCAGTCGGATTCTAGCGCGCCCGCCGTCGTGCTCAACCCGGGGCGTCGGTGGCCGTGCCGCTTGAGGAGATCAGGCGCTGAGAGCGGTGCGGTGGTGCGGGGGCTGCTGGGCGTGGCTGGAGGCATCTTCCGGCGAGTCGGCGTGGACGATCAGGTAGCGGACGAAGGCCTCATCGATGTGGCGCATGGAGTTGGCACGCCAGACATCGACGGCGTCGTCGTAGTCCTCGAAGGGGCCTTCGACGGGATCCGGCTCGACGAGCGCGGCGAACGAGGTGTCCGTGTAGCGACCACCGACGACGAAGTACGGCAGATCGGCGTCCTCGGTGAGCCTGAGATCGTGGTGCTGCGGGGTGATCGACATGGAGGCCTCCGTGAGCCGGAAGATCGGATGTTTTGAGGCGTCCCGGTAGTGGGGATCCCTGCATCTTTCAGTTGCGTATCATGGGTGGGTTAGCCGGCAGGCGCGGTCACGGGTGAGCGCGACGCGGTGTAACGTGTCTTGAGCGGGAGAGGTGATCCAGTCATGCCAATGTACGAGTACCAGTGTCCTGAGTGCGAGAACCGGTTTGAACTGTTGCGGCCGGCGCGCGAGTCGTCCCTGGAACAGCCCTGTCCGTCCTGCGACGCGGATTCCAAGCGGGTGATGTCCCGTCAGTGGGCCGCGTTCGTGTTCCGGGATGGGCGTCCGCGGCAGCTCCCGGACGACGGTGGCTACTGGCACCTGGGCCACAAGGTCTCGAAGCCGATCACCGGTTCGGTCACCGGGCTGGAGCACCCCGAGGTGAACAAGAGTCGCCCGGAGAAGGCGCTCACGGTGGAAGAGTTGGAGCACTACGAGTACCAGAAGGAACGGCACACCGAGGCCGTGATCTCCTCGGGGATGGAGCCGGTTGACTCGCGCGCGGGCGACCAGCAGCGCGAGCTGAACCGGCGGATGCGGGTACGCGGTACGAAGCGCCAGCAGACGGTGAAGGCGCGTGTCGCCAAGTCCGTTCGCCAGCTCGACTACAAGAAGTACACTGCGCGCTAGGCGCAGCCCACGAGGGCAACGACGAACGGGCGGCGTGAGCCGCCCGTTTCGATCCTGCCGTGAGGACCGTGACGCCGCGCCGGTACGCCGGTTTGGCGGGGCGGCGCTAGATCGTCAGGCCACCGAGGCCCTGGACGCCTCGGGCGAATTCGATCTCGCCGACGTGGCGGAACCCGTGGGTGAGGCACATGCCCCAGAGGCCCTGCCAGAGCGACATCTCGCCGACGGGCTTGATGGTGACCTGCACGCCCTCCATCGAGTCCGGGCCGAGCGTTTCGAGGTAAGTGTCCGTGGCGGCCCAGACGGCGCGCTGGTATTCGAGCCAGCCGGCTACGTCCTGGACGGCAACGGCGCGGGCCTGCTCATCGGTCATCCCGGTGCCCTGCGCGGTGCGCGGCAGGCCGAATCGTTCGTCGTAGCCGCCGTTGAGCCAGACGGTGTTCTGGTGCTGGATGACGAAGTTGACGATGTTGTCCTCGGTCCGGACGTAGTGCCAGAGCGAGAAGAAGGCGCTGATGCCGCCTTCGGCGGCGCGGAAGTTGAGCTGATCGGCGGTCATGCCGTCGACGGCGGTGTCGAGCATGCCGTGCATGTTGCGCAAGCCGCTCTTCATCACATCCAGGGCGTCCATCGGGCCTCCTCGGCGCAGTTGCTCGCCACGTTGCGCCGCGACGCTAGCGGACGGGCGGCGCGGTGTCGTCCTCGTAGCCCTCGAGGGCGAGATCCGCGCCGTGGCGGAGCGTGCGGATGGCGATCACTTTCGGCAGCGCGAAGCGATGGAGGAAGCCGGGTTCGCCGGGCTGCGGGCCATCGAGCGGGGAGATGAGCGCCTTGAGCGAGCGTTGTCCAGCGGCGGTGGATGCGAGGTAGCGGCGCAGCGCGTCGGTGAGTGGGCCGATCGCGTCCACGGCGGCGAAGGCGACGCGCGGATCGGCGGCGAGTCCGCGCAACACCGAGGCACCGCCGTCGACGTAGCGGAGGACCTCGGGAGGGACGCCGGCCTCGAGGCACGCCTGGACGACGGCGGCGAGCGCTGGCGAGTCGGCGACGAGGCAGGCGTTCCCGGCGAGCAGCGTGGCGGCGAGCCAGCCGGCGGCGTCCGGGCCAGTCGCCCGCAGGAGTGCAAGTCCCCTCGGCAGGTCGTAGCGCAGCGCGGTGTGTTGGCCGGCGACCGGGAGGGTGCGGGCGGGTGCGGCGAGGTCCGTCGCGACCAGATCGAGGCTGCGTTGGAAGGCGCCGGCGACGTCGCCGCCGATCGCGGTTGCGGCGCGCGCGAGGGTGGCGCGGCGCTGGTGGAGTGGGGCGTCCCAGCGATCGGCGATGGTCGACGGGACGGAAGCGGATGGGAGCGGCGCCGGGGGTTGGGTGTCCTCGCTGTGGTCGCTGTCCTCGGTGGCGGTGCTGCGCGCGTCGGTGCGGCGGACGAACGCCCAGAGGTAGTCAGGGCCGCCGGCCTTGGGGCCGGTGCCCGACAGCTTCATGCCGCCGAAGGGTTCGATGCCGACGCGGGCGCCGGTGGTCGGGCGGTTCACGTAAACGTTGCCGGCCTCGAGGGCGGCGGTGACGCGATCGATGGTCGCGGGGCTGCGCGAGAAGACGCCCGCGGTGAGGCCGTAGGCGGTGGCGTTGGCAATACGGAGCGCCTCGGCTTCGTCGGCGAAGGGGACGAGCAGGAGGACCGGGCCGAATAGCTCCTCGGTGGCGGTGCGCGCGGTGAGCGCGCGGGCGGCTGGGAGCGAGACGATCAGCGGGCCATGTTCGAGCGGGCCGGACGGGGCATCGAAGCGGTCGAGGAGTACGTCGCACTCCTCGCGGGCGACTGCCGCCGCGCCCAGTAGCCGTTGGTGCGCTTCGCGATCGATCAGCGGATTGAGCTGCGTCGCGGCCTCGGTGGCGGGGCCGACGGCGAGGCTGCGCGCGGCTGCGACCAGCCGATCGCGCAGGCGGTCGAAGATCGGGGCGGCGATCAGGACTCGGGAGGCGGCGGAGCACTTCTGGTTCGCGTGGCCGAACGCGGAGCGGAGGATCGCTTCCACCGCTTCGTCGAGGTCGGCGTCGGCGAAGACGAGGACTGGGTTCTTGCCGCCCATCTCGGCGACGAGCGCCTTCTGCCCGCCATCCGCGAGCCGCACGTGGGCGACGGTTTGGTGCAGCAGCGTGCCGACTGCGCGTGAGCCGGTGAAGGCGATCATCGCGACGTGCGGCGATTCTGCGAGGGCTGCGCCGACGACCTCGCCGCGTCCGGGGAGGCAGAGCAGGGCGTCGCGGGGGACGCCGGCCTCGTGGAGCAGCGCGACGAAGCGCGATGCGATCAGCGGCGTCTGTTCGGCGGGTTTGAGGAGCGCGGTGTTGCCGCAGGCGAGCGAGGCGGCGGTCATGCCGGCGGGGATCGCGAGCGGGAAGTTCCAAGGTGGGATGACGCCGACGACGCCGCGCGGGGCGATCCGGTCGCCGTGATCCGCGAACAGACGCTCCGCCTCGGAGGCGTAGTAGCGGAGGTAGTCGATCGCCTCTTCGACCTCGGCGACGGCATCGGCGCGGTCACGACCGCCCTCGTGGACGACCCAGGCGGCGAACTCGTGCTGGCGTTGCTCCAGCAGATCGGAGGCGTGGCGGAGGATCCGGGCGCGTTCGGCGACCGGGATCGCGGCCCAGGCGGGCTGGGCGGCGCGGGCGACCTCGATTGCGACGGCGGTCGCGGGGAGGCCGGCGAAGTCGGCGGTGCCGACGGCGTCGCCGGCCGGATCGGAGGGGCTGTGGACGGCGACCGTGGC
>JAQCIU010000007.1:0-116982 GCA_027593235.1 Chloroflexota bacterium | reverse complement strand
CCCCGGCGGCGGCGGTGGTGGCCGCGGTCGCGGCGGCCCCGGAGGCGGCGGCGGTGGTGGCCGTGGCGACCAGGGACGCGGCCGTCGAGATCGCCGTCGTGGCGAAGAAGACGATGGTCCCGAGTTCATCGAGAAGGTCGTGCACATCAACCGCGTGGCCAAGGTTGTCAAGGGCGGCCGGCGCTTCTCGTTCACCGCGATTGTGGTGGTCGGTGACGGCGCGGGTCGCGTTGGCGTCGGCATGGGCCGCGCGAACGAGGTTCCTGAAGCGATTCGCAAGGGTGGCGTGATTGCACGCCGCTCGATGTTCCCGATCGCCATGCGCGACACGACGATTGCGCACGACTACGTCGCCCACTTCAAGGCGTCGAAGGTCGTGATGCGACCGGCCTCGGCCGGTACGGGATTGATCGCCGGCGGCGCGGTGCGCGCGGTGATGGAGGCGGCAGGCGTCACCGACGTGCTGACCAAGTCCCTGGGATCGAACAACCCGGTGAACGTGGCGCGCGCCACCGTCGAGGGGTTGCGTGCACTGCGCCATCCGGCGGAAGTGCGTCGCCGCCGCCTGGAATTGGCGCGAGCGTAGGATCGGGCGAGTAATGGCAAACAAGCTGCGAGTGACCTGGACCAAGTCCGCCATCGGGTTCGCCAAGGACCAGAAGCGGACGATCAAGGCCCTGGGGTTGAAGCGTCTCCACCAAAGCGTGGAGCACGATGACACCCCGGCGGTGCGTGGCATGACGTTGAAGGTTCGACACCTGATCACCGTCGAGGAGCTCCAGTAATGGATCAGCACACCCTCCGCCAGCCGGCGGGCTCGAAGCGGACGCGCAAGCGCCTCGGTCGCGGTCCCGGAACCGGCCAGGGCACCTACGCCGGACGCGGTCGCAAAGGCCAGAAGGCCCGTAACAAAGTCCGCGTTGGCTTCGAGGGTGGTCAGAACCCGCTGGTTCGCCGCGTCCCGCGTTTGCGCGGGTTCCGCAACTTCAACCGCGTGGAGTTCCAGCCGATCAACCTGGAAGAACTGGCTGCGCGCTTCGAGTCCGGTTCCGTCATCGACGGCTCGGCGTTGGCGGCGATCCGTCTCCTCGAGGATCCCGACGAGCCGTTCAAGGTGCTCGCTCGCGGTGAATTGCCGCACCCATTGACGATCACCGCTCCGCGCCTGTCGCAGGCCGCGAAGGACGCGATCACGGCCGCCGGTGGCTCCTTCGAGGAGTTGGCGCCAGCCGTGAAGCGCATCCGCAACCGCGTCCACCGCCGCGTCGCGGCTGCTGCACCGGTGAGCGCGGCTGCCGTCGCCGCCGCGGAAGCCGCTGCTGTTGAAGCCGCGCCAGCCGCCGAACCCGCCACGGACGGGGACGCCTAACCCATGGCGCTGGGCAGCACGGGGCAAAGCTCATCCGGGCAGCCGCGACTGCTGAACGCGGCGGCGGAAGCATTCCGTCAGCCAGACGTCCGCGCGAAGATTCTCTTCACGCTTGGCATGCTGCTGATTTTCCGCTTCGTCGCACACATCCCTGTTCCCGGCGTCGATCGCGACGCGCTGGAGCAGACGTTCAACAACAACGCCATCCTGGGGTTCCTCAACATCTTCTCCGGCGGTGCGCTGGAGAACCTCTCCGTGGCGGCGCTGGGTGTCTATCCCTACATCACGGCGACGATCGTCATGCAGCTCGCCAGCCCACTGGTGCCGCGCCTTCAGGCGTTGCAGCAGGAAGGCGAGGCCGGTCGCAACCGACTCCAGATGTACACGCACTGGATCACCGTCCCGCTGGCTGCCTTTCAGGGTTACGCGCAGCTCCTGCTGATCCAGCAGCTTGGTGGCGTCAGCGACATCGGCTTCACCGGCGGCAACGCGCTCCCCACCTTTGCGACCATCATCTCGATGGTTGCCGGCACGATGTTCCTCGTCTGGCTCGGTGAGCTGATCTCGGAGAACGGCGTCGGTAACGGCGTGTCGCTGATCATCCTCGGTGGCATCGTCGCCGGGATGCCCGGCCTCTTCGGTCAGGTGTTCCTTTCCGGCACCGGCCAGGCGATCGGCGGCATGTTCCTCCTTGCGATCCTCGCGCTGGCCGTCGTCGGGTTCATCGTCCTCTTCCAGGAAGCGCAGCGACGCATCCCGGTCCAATACGCGCGCTCGACGTTCCGTGGTGGGCGCATGTACCGCCAGCAGGGGCAGTCGTTCATCCCGTTGCGCGTGAACACCGCCGGCATGATCCCGATCATCTTCGCGACCTCGATCATGATCTTCCCGCCGGTCGTCGCCCAGTTCGTCGCGGAGACCGCCGACGTCGGCTGGATCGCGAACGTGGCGGACTTCTTCCAGACCGCGTTGTCGCCCACCGGGCTGCTGTACTGGATCGGCACCTTCCTGATGGTGGTGATCTTCGCGTTCTTCTACACGATGGTCGTCTTCCAACAACAGAACCTGGCGGAGAACCTCCAACGCCAGGGTGGGTTCATCCCCGGCATCCGGCCGGGCCGGCCCACGCAGGAGTACATCACCCGCGTGCTGGTGCGCATCACGTGGGGTGGCGCCATTTTCCTGGGACTGGTCGCGGTGATGCCGTTCCTGGCAACGCGACTGACCGGGGTGCAGGCGCTGACGATTAGCGCCGCTGGTCTGCTGATCGTGGTTGGCGTGGTTCTCGACACGATGCGACAGATCGAGGCCCAGATGATGATGCGCAACTACGAAGGGTTTATTCGCTGATGCGGCTGATTCTCCTGGGGCTCCCAGGCGCCGGCAAGGGTACGCAAGCGCACATCCTGGCGGACCGGCTGGGGCTGCTGCACATCTCGACGGGCGACATGTTCCGCGAGGCCGCGGCCGCTGGCACGGAGCTGGGCCTGCGCGCTCAGAGCTACATGAGCAAAGGCGAACTCGTCCCCGACGAGGTCACGATCGGCATGCTGCTGGAGCGGATCGCCAAGGATGACGCCGAGAAGGGCATCATGCTGGACGGCTTCCCGCGCACGATCCCGCAGGCCGAGGCGCTCGATCACGCCCTCGAGGGCCGCGGGTCGCGGATCGACGCCGTGCTGTACATCGAGGTTCCCGAGGATCAGCTGATGGCGCGCCTGACCGGCCGCTGGACCTGCTCCTCGTGCGGCGCGATCTACCACGAGCTGACGAGCCCGCCGCGCACCGCCGGACAGTGCGACAACGAGGGCGCGCAGCTGACTCAGCGCGACGACGATCGCCCCGAGACGGTGAAGGCGCGCCTGGATACCAACCGCGCCTGGACCGAACAGCTCGCCACCTACTACGAAACGGCCTCGAAGCTGCATCACATCAAGGGGACCGGCGCGCCGGCTGAGATCACGGATCGCCTGATGGCCGCGATCGAGTCGGTACCCGCCGCGACCGTGGAGGCGTAGACTGGTATGCCGGTCGAGCTCAAGTCAGAAGCTGAACTGGAGCAGATGCGCCGTGCCGGGCGCATCAATGCTGAAGTTCGCGCATTGCTGATGGAAGCCGTGAAACCGGGTGTTACTGGGATCGAGCTCGACGAACTGGCGACCCGCGAGATTGAGAAGCGCGGGGCGATCGCCACGTTTAAGGGCTACGCGCCGCGCGGGGCTCCCCCGTACCCGGGAGCCATCTGCTTCTCGGTGAACGAGGAGTTGGTGCACGGCATTCCCGGGGACCGAGCGCTGAAGGAGGGCGACATCGTCAGTATCGACGTCGGCGCCACCTTCCAGGGCTGGGTTTCCGATGCGGCCTTCACGGCCGCGGTCGGCGAGGTCTCCGCGGAGGCACTCGATCTCATCAACACCACGCGTGAAGCGCTGTGGTGCGGGATCGAAACCGCGAAGATTGGGAACCGCCTGGGCGATGTTTCGTACGCGATCGGCAATCACGCCGGGACGTACGGGATCATCGATGAGTACGGCGGGCACGGCGTAGGCCGCGAGATGCACGAGGAGCCACACATTCTGAACAAGGGCCGTCCCGGCGCCGGTATGCAGTTGCGCAAGGGGATGGTGATCGCCCTCGAGCCCATGTTCGCCACCGGACACCCGGCGACGAAGGTGATGCCCGACCGCTGGACCGTGGTAATGAGCGACGGCGGTCTCTCCGCTCACTGGGAGGAGACCGTGGCTATTACCGCTAACGGACCGGAGGTGCTCACCCGCATCTAGCGGGTGGGCGAACCATGGCAAGACGAGGACGAGGTCAGCGCGAACGCGCGCCGCGCGAGAAGAAAGACAAAGAAGTCATTGAGGTTGAAGGTGTCATCAAAGAGGCGCTTCCGAACGCAATGTTCGATGTAGAGCTGCCGAATGGACACCACGTATTGGCCGGGATTTCTGGTCGGATGCGGATGAACTACATCCGGATCCTGCTCGGAGACCGGGTGTTGGTTGAACTGAGCCCGTACGACCTGAGTCGTGGGCGCATTACCTACCGGTTCCGCTAAGGCGGGGTCCGTCATGGATTCCGTGCGAGGCGGAAGGGGGAGTCTGGAATGAAAGTCAAGGCATCGCTGCGTAGCGCCAAGCTACGTGACAAGAACTGCCAGATCGTACGGCGTCGAGGGAAGCTGTACGTGATCAACAAGCGGAACCCTCGCTACAAGGTGCGACAGGGCTAGCCCCGCGGGGCTGGCCGAGGAACGAACGGGCGCACGAGGAGCCGAATATGGCGCGTATCGCCGGCGTGGACATCCCACGCGATAAGCAGATCCAGTTTTCGTTGCCGTACGTGTACGGCATTGGTCGTCCGACCGCGAGGAAGATCTGCGAACAGACCAGCATTGCGCCGGACGCCATGGTCCGTGATCTCACGGACGATGAGGTGTTGCGGATCCGTGCGGTCGTTGAGGGCGATCACGTCGTCGAGGGTGACCTTCGACGCGAGGTTCGTCAGAACGTCCAGCGCTTGATCGAAATCAACTGTTACCGCGGTCAGCGTCACCGCCGTGGACTGCCGCTTCGCGGTCAGCGCACGAAGACGAACGCACGAACGCGACGCGGTTCTCGACGAATCGTCTCGGGCAAGAAGAAGGCCCCGCGGAAGTAACCGCGGGTTCAGGGAGGCAGGCGCATGGGTCGTTCCCAGGGACGGAGCCGTCGTCGAGTATCGAAGAACGTGCCGCGAGGCATGGCGTTCATCAAGTCGACGTTCAACAACACAGTGGTGACGATCACCGATCCGAACGGCAACACGCTCTCATGGGGGAGCGGCGGGGCCGCCGGATTCACCGGATCGCGCAAGAGCACGCCATACGCGGCGCAGCTTGCGGCGGAAGCCGCGGCGGCACGTGCGATGGAGCACGGACTGCGCGAGGTTTCGGTGCAGGTGAAGGGTCCGGGACCCGGCCGTGAGGCCGCGATCCGGGCGCTGCAGGCATCGGGGATTCGCGTTTCGGCGATCCGTGACCGCACGCCAGTCCCGCACAACGGGGTTCGCGCGCGGCGCCGACCGCGTAGTTAGTCAGCAGTACTAGGTAAGGGCCGAGCGAATGGCGCGATACACGGGACCGAAGTGGCGAAAGTCACGCCGCTATGGGGCGGACCTTTGGGGCAACCCGAAGTCAATGCGACGCGGCTACCCGCCGGGACCGCGGGCACTGCGCCGGCGGAAGATCTCCGACCGCGGTCAGCAGCTCATCGAAAAGCAGAAGGTTCGTTACGCCTACGGCCTGATGGAAAAGCAGTTCCGCAAGGTCTACGAGCGCGCTGAACAGCGCACCGGCGTGACTGGCGACAACCTGATGCAGATGCTCGAGGAACGCCTCGACAACGTCGTCTACCGGCTGGGCTTCGCGAGCACGCGTCCACAGGCGCGCCAGCTCGTGACGCACGGCTTGATCGCGATCGAGGGAAAGAAGCTCGACATCCCCAGCGCGCGCGTGCGCCTGGCCCAGGAAGTCAGCTTCTCCGCCCGCGGTCTCCGCTCGGAGTACTTCAAGGTGCTCCAGGAGGAGATCAAGGGCCGCGACGTACCGGGCTGGCTGGAGGTCGACCGCGACGCGGTCAAGGGCCGGATGGTGCAGCAGCCGGGACCGACGGACTGGGAGCCGCATTTCAGCCCGAACGCGGTGGTGGAGTACTACTCCCGATAGCGAATGGAACCCACACGCACGTCTGCTCGTCCGTTGATCGACGGAGCAGACGGCGCGAGAGAGGTGTGTCTTGACCGACCTGTTGAAGCCCGAGATTCGGGTTGAGAGCGATGAAGCGGATTATGCGCTGATCGTGGCTGAGCCCCTCGAGAAGGGGTTCGGCACCACGCTAGGCAACTCGTTGCGTCGCGTGCTGCTGTCCTCGCTTCCGGGCGCGGCGATCACGTCCGTGCGCCTTGAAGGCGTGGAGCACGAGTTCTCCACGATCGAGGGTATGAAGGAGGACGTGACCGAATTCCTCCTCAACCTCAAGGAAGTTCGCCTCCGCGCGTTTTCCGATCGTCCGGCGCGCCTCTTCCTGGAAGTTGGCGGTCCCGGTGAGGTGACGGCCGGCCAGATCGAGGCGACCGCCGACTACGAGATCGTGAACCCAGAGCTGGTGCTTGCGTCCCTCGACAGCAAGGAAGCCTCGTTGGTGGTCGACCTCAACGTCGAGACCGGGCGTGGCTACCTGCCGGCGACGGTGAGCGAGGGCCTGCCGATCGGTGTGATCCCGGTCGACGCGATCTTCACGCCGGTGCGTCGCGTGAACTTCCGCGTGGGCAACACCCGCGTGGGCCAGGACACCAACTTCGACCGTCTCGAGCTCGAGATTTGGACGGACGGCACGATCGATGGCCAGCAGGCCCTGTCGATGGCGTCCGAGATCCTCCGCGAGCAGTTGCTGGGCTTCCAGCTCCTGAGCGGCGAGGTGCACGAGGTCGCTCCGGTCCAGGAGGACCTGGACTACCTCGAGGGCCACGACATGCCGATCGAGCAGCTTCAGCTCTCGGTCCGTGCATACAACTGCCTGAAGCGGTCGGGCCTGATGACTGTTGGCGCTGTCCTCGAAAAGTCCGAGGAAGAGCTGCTGGCGCTGCGCAACTTCGGCGAGAAGTCCTACTTCGAGCTGAAGGAGAAGCTGGTCACGGCCGGATTCCCCGCGCCGCGCACCGACTCGCGGAACGATGGCTCGGAGATGGCGCCGGCTGCGGTAGCAACCGAGGCGCCCGCGGCGATGGCTGACGACGACGACGATGCCGAAGAGGTGGGCGCCCTGGGCGCTGCGCTGATGGAGGCATTGAAAGAGGCGGACCGCGAGTCGAACTAGCCCCGGGCTAGTCGAGCGGTTCGAGGGAGACAGGCATGCGACACCGACGAAACGGCCGGCGTTTCGATATGCCGACATCGCAGCGTATGGCGATGTTCCGCAATCTGACGACCGACGTCCTCCGCGAGGGCTACGTCCAGACGACCGAGGCGCGGGCGAAGGAGCTACGGCCCTTCGTCGAGAAAATGATCACGCTCGGGAAGCGCGGCACGCTGCACGCGCGCCGTCAGGCGCTGGCGTTCGTGTACGACCCGGCGGTCGTGAAGGACGTCTTCGACGACCTGGCGCCGCGGTACGCGGAGCGACCGGGCGGGTACACGCGCGTGGTGAAGCTCGGACGGCGACGCGGCGACGGTTCGCGCATCGCGCGTATCGAACTCGTCTGATCGGTTCAAGGCGACTCTAGATGCCCGGGACGACACGACGGCTTGCGCTGATGATGGAGTACGACGGCTCGGCATTTGCCGGGGCGCAGCTTCAGTCCGCGCGCCGCACGGTCCAGGGCACGCTGGAGGAGGCCTGGCAGGCGTTCACCGGCGAGCAGCTGCGCGTCCGCTTCGCGGGGCGCACGGATGCCGGCGTACACGCACGCGGCCAGGTGGCGACGATCGACACCGCGGCGCGGCACGATGCCGTGACCGTCCGTTCGGCGCTGAATCACTTCCTGGCAGACGACCTGGCGGTGCGTGCCGTGACCGAGGTTGCGCCGGGGTTCGACGCGCGGCGTCACGCGACGTCTCGGGTGTATCAGTACGTGATCGAGGATGGCCGCACGCGTTCACCGTTGTCGCGCGATCACGCGTGGCAGGTACGCGATCGGCTGGACGCGGACGCGATGACCACGGCGGCGAGCGCGCTCCCGTTCGAGGAGCGCGACTGGGCGGCCTTTGGCGGCACGACGCCGGCCGACTACCCGACGGTGCGACTGTTGCACCGCAGCGACGTGCGCCGCACCGGGCCGCACCGCATTGAGTACACGATTGCCGCGAGCGGTTTCCTGCCGCACCAGGTCCGGCGTACCGCCGGTGCACTGGCGCAGGTGGGGATGGGCGCGTTGACGCCGGCCACATTCGCTGATCTGATCGACGGTCCGCCCGGCAGCGTTGGTCCGACCGCGCCGCCGCAAGGCCTGACGTTATTGCACGTTCTCTACCCGCCCGGCGCCATTGACTGGTCCGCGGGTTGCGCCGGAGACGGAACCGAGGAGATTTGATGCCGACGAAGACGTTCCGCCTCAGCGGGAAATTGATGGAGCGGAGCTGGCACGTCCTGGACGCGTCCAACCGACCGCTGGGCCGAGTGGCGAGCGACGCCGCGCGGTTGCTGCTGGGCAAGCACAAGCCAACCTTCGAGCCACACCTGCCGATGGGTGACTTCGTGGTCATCATCAACGCCGGTGAGGTGGCGGTGACCGGCGCGAAGATGAAGGCCAAGATCTACTACCGGCACACCGGTTACCCGGGCGGTCTGCGCGAGCGGACGCTCGAGGAGCAGCTGGAGCGCGATCCCACGAAGGTGGTGGAGCGTGCCGTGAAGGGGATGCTTCCCCACAACTCGCACGGGCGTGAACTGTTTCGTCACCTGAAGGTGTATGTGGGCGGTGAGCACCCGCACGAGGCACAGGTGATGGCCGGTACCGGAGCGCGCGCGAAGAAGCGCGAGCGCCAGGCGGAGGCCGCTGCGGCCGCCGCGACCGCGGTAGCCAACGAGACGCCGGCGGCAGCGGCAGCGACGCCGGCAGCGGTAGCGGCGACCGAGCCGGCTGCCGTGATGGCGGCGACGGACGAACGCCTCCCTGGCGCGTTGTCCCGCTACAAGCGCGGCGAGCTGGATGACGAGGCGACGCGACTCGGCATCGAGATCGAAGCGGACTGGAAGAAAGACGACGTGTTGTCGGCGGTGCAGGCGCACTACGATGCGAATCCGGTCGCGACCGGCGAGGACGAATAGATGACCACGGAACAGCGTTACTTTTACGGACTGGGGCGACGAAAGTCGGCCGTGGCGCGTGTGCGCCTGTACCCCGGCAACGGCACGGTGGTGATCAACGGCCGGCCGTTCGAGGACGCGCTGCCTCGTGAGTCGCTGCGCTACGAAGTGATGCAGCCGCTGGAAGCGGTGGACGCGCACAAGAGCTACAACGTGCAGGTGAAAGTGCAAGGCGGCGGCGTGGCCGGCTGGGCCGGCGCGATCAAGCACGGCGTGGCGCGAGCGCTGGTGGTGGCCGACGAGGCGAACCGCCGTCCGCTGCGCGCGGGTGGGCTGCTGACGCGCGATCCGCGCGTGAAGGAGCGCAAGAAGCCCGGCCTGAAGCGCGCGCGCAAGGCGCCGCAGTTCACGAAGCGCTAGTCGCTCCGACGACCGGCACGAAGAACGGAAACGCCCCGCGACAGCGGGGCGTTTCTTTGTGCTCAAGGCCCCCTGGCGTGCGCCATGCGGCTAGTGGGGGTTGGGCTCTGGCTACCCCCTGGCTATCCATTGGCTACGTAGCAGCGAAGGCGAGCCGCAGGCGCGGTGGCGTCGGAGCCGTATCTGAGGTCAGCCCGCCTGGTGCGTGCTTCCTTGCGGAGTGCTGGGATTGGCGGTCACGGAGGAACCGGTGCCGGAGTGCCGGGGGCAGGCTAGCCCATGCGCTGCTTGAAGCTCTCGATGGGGCTGGTGTCTGCCGGGTCAGCGCCGTTGAGCATGGCGAGGTAGTAGGACACCCAGTCGCCCAGGTAGCAGCCGCCCAGGAGCGTGTGCAGCGGGCTGTCACCCTCGATCAGTTCGGTGCTGTGGGCGACGCGCGCCTGTTCCAGCGGCTGGAGGGTGAGTTCGATGCGACGGCGCACGCGTGGATGGATGACGGTGGAGTCGAGGAAGAGCACGTGGAGTTGCTCGAGGCCCGGCGAGGGCAGTCCGAGGCCGTTCAGGAAGTTGTGGTTGAACTCCGGCAGCGCGGCGGAGAAGCCCCACTGCTTGGCGTTCTCCTGGACCTGTCCAGCCCAGCGCCGCGCCGCGACCTCGAGGAGGCTCGATCCAACGATGACCGGCATGCGGCCCTGGAGGCGGAGGGCGATCTGCTTCGCACGGTTGCTGGTGGTCGGGACGTCGCGGCCGACGGCCGCGTTGATGGCGTCGAGCGCGGCAGTGGTGGCGCGCACCTCGTCGTCGCTGATCGCGAGGACACCGAGGCGGGTGAGCACGGCGGCGAGGGGCATGAGACCCCAGCCGAGCGCGGCGCGAGGGTGGAATCCCCAGTCGTAGCGGAGCAGCGGAGCATCGATGGCGGCGAGCTTGCCGCCGGTGGTGATCGCCATGTGCATGCCATCGCCGGCGCGGGCGACCTCGTATGCCGCGAGCGTCTCCTCGGTGTTGCCGGAAACGGAGCTGGCGATCACGAGCGTGCCCGGCGCGATTGGTGGCGCGGTGTAGTCGCGAATCACCTCGACAGCGATCGGGGAGGTGAGTCGTGCGAGCGTGGATGCGATGTCGGCGCCGATGGCCGAGCCGCCCATGCCGATGATGACGACGCGGGTGGGCGTCACGAACGAGGCCGGGGGCGTCCACGCGCGACCGGTGGTCCAGGCGGCGCGAACCTGATCCGGGAGCCCAATGATCGCGGCGCCCATGCCGTTGGGATCGTGGCGATCGTAGATCGACGGATCATCAAGCGGGTGCGAGCTGTCGGCGGTCATGACGCCCCTGTCATTTGTGTCGCGCTAGAGCGCGACGCCGGCGAGTTCCTGTCCGTCCTGTAGCGCTTGCTGGACCTGATCCATGGACGGCATCTCCGCGTAGATCCGGAGCAGCGGTTCCGTTCCGCTGAAGCGGAGCAGCAGCCACCAGCCGCCTTCGAGCGTGAAACGGAATCCGTCCAGCTCGTCCTGACCGATGACGGGGAGCCCGGCGATCTTCTTCGGGCGAGCTTCCGCGACGCGCTTGAGGATGGCGTCCTTTTCGTCGCCGCGGACGGTGACGTCCACGCGATCGTATTCGTGACGCCCAACGAGGTCGTAGAGCTCTTCGAGGAGCTGCGAGGGCTTCTTGCCCGTGCGCGCGACGAAATCGAGCATGAAGAGGCCGGCGAGCAGGCCATCGCGCTCCGGGATGTGGCCGCGGACGGCAGAGCCGCCGGACTCTTCGCCGGCGATCAGCGCGTCGGTTTCGATCATCTTCGGGCCGAGGTACTTGAAGCCGACGGGGGTCTCGTAGACTTCGCAGCCGAAGTGTTCGCCGAGCTTGTCGACCATCCGGGTCATGGTGACGGAGCGGACGATCGGTCCGCGCTGTTCGCGGACGGCGAGCTGGTAGTAGACGAGGAGCGCGAAGGTCTGGAGCTGGGTGATGAAGCGGCCCTGCTCATCGATCAGGCCGAAGCGATCGCCGTCACCGTCGGTGGAGAGACCGATGTCGAAGCCGCCCTCGGCGATGCGCTGCATCGATTCCCCGAGGTTCGCGGCGATTGGTTCGGGTGCGCGCATGCCCGGGAATCCGGGGTTGCGGCGCGCGCGGATTTCGCGGACGTGGACGGCGCCCTCGCCGATGGCGGCGACGGTCCAGCCCTGCGCGGAGCCGAACATTGAGTCGACGAGCACGTTGAGGCTGGAGTCCCGAATCGCATCGATATCGACGAAGTCGCGGATCGCCTTGAGGTAGGAGGTCTCGGCGTCGATGCGTTCGACGAGGCCCTTGGCCTCCGCCTCGCCCAGTGGCATGTACTTGACGCGGTCTCCGGCGATGACGCCGGGGATGCCCTGCTCGATCTCGCTCGTGACCTCAGGTGAGGCGGTACCGCCCTGCGCCGATTTGATTTTGAAGCCGTTCCAGCGGGCGGGGTTGTGGCTGGCGGTGATCATCACCCCCGCGCTGGCGCCGCGTTCGCGGACGGCGAAGGAGAGGGCGGGCGTGGGGACGAAGGAGGAGGTGAGGGCGACGGGGATGTCGTTGGCGACCATGACCTCCGCGACGGCGCCGGCGAATGAGCCGGAGAGGAAGCGCGTGTCGTAGCCGATCACCACTTCCTTGGTTTCGCCGTGCCGTTTGAGGTAGTCGGCCATTGCCTGGGAGACGGCGCGGACGTTATCGAACGTGTAGTCATCGGCGATCACGGCGCGCCAGCCGTCGGTGCCGAAGCGGATTTCGTTAGGGGTCATGATGCGGCCTCGATCACGGCGTCCGGTTCCACTTGTTCATCGATCACACGCGCACCGGCAGCGATGCGCGCGCCATGCGCGACGACGGATCGTTCAATCGTGGCACCGGCACCCACGCTGACGCCACTGGCGAGGACGGAGTCACTGACGGTGGCTCCTGCCTGGATGGTGACGCGGTCCCAGCAGACGGTGCGTTCGACGGTTGCGCCCATGGCGACGGCGCACTGGTCGCCGAGGACGGTGGGCGCGGCGACGTTCGCGCCGGCCTCGATGGTCGTGCCGCTGCCGGCGAGCACGCCGTTGGTGCCGTCAGGCACCCGGCCGGGGATGGAGCCGGCGACGAGATCGAGGTTGACGAGGCGAAGCGCCTCGGAGTTGCCGATGTCGCGCCAGTAGCTGGGGAGGCTGAAGCCGTAGATGGGGCGACCGGCGGAGCACATGTTGGGGAAGAGGCCATCCTCGACGCGGTTGAAGCCGTTGGGATCGAGCTCGGCGATCACGGAGGGCTCGAAGAGCCAGTTGCCGGCGTTGATCAGGTTGGAGGGGGCGGACTCGGCGGGCGGCTTCTCGACGAAGCGGGTGATGCGCCCGTCCGGCGCGGTCACGGCGACACCGAACTGGGAGGGGTCTGGCACCTCGTGGAGGTGCATGGTCAGCTCCGCGCCGCGTTCGCGATGGAAGGCGAACATGGCGGTGAGATCGAGGTCGGTGATGATGTCGCCGTTGGCGACGAGGAAGGGCTCGTCCCAGCCCTGCGCGACGCTGGCGATCGCGCCGCCCGAACCGAGCGGGGTGTCCTCGTAGGCGTATTCGAGCTGGATGCCGAGCGCGGAGCCGTCGCCGAAGGCGTCGCGGATCTCAGCGTTGCGCTGTGTCATCGCGAGGGTGATACGAGTGATGGCGTGACGCTTGAGGTGCAGCAGCAGGTGTTCCAGCAGCGGGCGGTTCAGAACGGGGACAAGCGCCTTCGGGGAGCGCCACGTGAGTGGACGCAGCCGCGTACCCTGGCCACCGACGAGGACGATTGCGCGCACGACCTTGATCCTAGGTGCTGTAGCGCGAGCCGTCCAAGGCCCGCGGAACCGCGACTAGTCTCCGCCGCCGGAGAGCCCGGCTTCGCGCCGGAGCGTGTCCGCGAGGTTGGTCCGCTCCCATGGCAGATCCAGATCGGTGCGACCAAAGTGGCCGTACGAGGCGACCTGCTGGTAAATCGGCCGCTTCAGATCGAGCTGGTCGATGATCGCCGCCGGTCGCAGATCGAAGTGCTCCTTGATCAGCCGGTCGATGACCTCGGGCGCGACGTGCTCGGTGCCGAAGGTCTCGAACGCGATCGAGGTGGGCTCGGCGACGCCGATGGCGTAGGAGACTTGGACCTCGAAGCGATCGGCGAGGCCGGCGGCGACGATGTTCTTGGCGACGTGGCGCGCGGCGTACGCGGCGGAGCGGTCGACCTTCGAGGGGTCCTTGCCGCTGAAGGCGCCGCCACCATGCCGGGCGACGCCGCCGTAGGTGTCGACGATGATCTTGCGCCCGGTGAGGCCGGCGTCGCCCATCGGGCCGCCGGTGACGAAGCGACCGGTTGGGTTCACGTAGATGCGCGTGTTGTCGTCCAACAGGTCAGCCGGGCAGATCGCGCGGATCACGTGCTGCTCGACGTCGCGATGCAGGTCGCTCTCCGCGACGTCCGGTGAGTGCTGGGTAGAGACGACGACGGCGGAGATGCGCTTCGGCACACCGTAGGCGTACTCGACGGTGATCTGGGCCTTCCCGTCGGGCCGGAGATAGGGCAGTTCGCCGCTGCGCCGCACCTCGGCGAGGCGACGGGTCAGTGCCTGGGCGAGGGACGCGGTGAGTGGCATCAGTTCCGGCGTCTCGTTGCAGGCGAAGCCGATCATCATTCCCTGGTCGCCGGCACCCGCGAGGTCGTACGGGTCTACCTCGCCGGCTCGTTCGCGCGCCTCGATGGCACGGTTCACGCCCTGGGCGATGTCGGCGGACTGCTCCTTGATTGAGGTGAGGACGCCGCAGGTGTCCGCGTCGAAGCCGATGTCGGATCCCGTGTAGCCGATGCGGCGCACGGTCTCACGGACGATCTTCTCGATGTCGATGTAGGCCTTCGTGGAGATTTCGCCGAAGACCCAGACGGTGCCGGTGGTGGTCGCCGTCTCGCAGGCGACGCGCGAGTCGGGATCCTCCGCGAGGAGCGCGTCGAGGACGGCGTCCGAGACCTGGTCACACAGCTTGTCGGGGTGACCTTCGGTCACGGACTCACTGGTGAAGTGGAATGACGGTGAGGTCATGAACGACGTGCTCATACGCGGATCCTCTCGAAGGGCGGGTGGTGCGGGAGACGGTGGCCGCTACGTGCCGAGGTCCCACGAGTTCAGATACCGCTCTTGCTCTTCGGTCAGCGTGTCGATCTGGATCCCCATCGCGTCGAGCTTCAGCTTCGCGACACCATCGTCGATGTCGCGCGGGACGTCGTAGACGTCGGGCGGGAGGTTGGCGTGGTTCAGCGCGACGTATTCCAGGCTCAGCGCCTGGTTGGCAAAGGACATGTCCATCACCGACGCGGGGTGGCCCTCGGCGGCGCCAAGGTTCACGAGGCGACCCTCGGCGAGGACGACGAGGCGACGTCCGTCGAGCAGCGTGTACTCCTCGACGAAGTCGCGAAGCTGGTGCTTCGCCTCGGTCATGCCGTTCAGGGCGGGGAGGTTGATCTCGGCGTCGAAGTGACCGGAGTTCGCCATGATGGCGCCCGACTTCATCCGCTCGAAGGCGATGGTGTCCAAGACGTTCATGTCACCGGTGACAGTGACGAAGATGTCGCCCTCACGGGCGGCTTCGGCCATCGGCATCACGCGGTAGCCGTCCATCGTCGCCTCAAGGGCGCGCATCGGGTTGACCTCGGTGACGATGACGTGGGCGCCCATGCCGGCGGCGCGCAGGGCGAGGCCCTTGCCGCACCAGCCGTAGCCGGCGACGACGAGCGTCTTGCCGGCGAGCAGCACGTTGGTGGCGCGGATGATGCCGTCCAGCGTCGACTGACCGGTGCCGTAGCGGTTGTCGAAGAAGTGCTTGGTGTCGGCGTCGTTGACGGCGATGATCGGGTAGCGGAGCTTGCCTTCGGCGGCGAGGGCGCGCAGGCGGATGACACCGGTGGTCGTCTCCTCGGTGCCGCCGACGACGTGCTGAAGGCGGTCGACCTCGGAGGTGTGGAGCAGCGCGACGAGGTCGGCGCCGTCATCCATGGTGAGCTGCGGGTTGAAGTCCAGGACCTCGCGCAGGTGGCGGTGGTAGGTGTCGTTGTCCTCACCCTTGATGGCGTAGGTGGGGATGCCGTACTCGATGGTGAGCGCGGCCGCGACATCGTCCTGGGTGGAGAGCGGGTTCGACGCGGTGAGGCGCACGTCCGCGCCGGCGTCCTTGAGGGCGATCACCAGGTTGGCGGTCTCCGTGGTGACGTGGAGGCATCCGGCGACGCGAATGCCTTCCAGCGGACGATCGCGCTTGAAGCGCTCACGGATCTGACGGATCACGGGCATTTCGCGGGCGGCCCATTCGATCCGCTGCACGCCATGGCGTGCGAGACCGGCGTTGGCGATATCGCCGGTTGAGGTACTCGTGGTCATCGCTAGCTCCTTGCGTCATTCATTGCCGGGCGCCGGTGCGCGCTGGCACGACTTCCGTCCCTGGTGGTTCGAGGTCCCGCCCTCGTCGTCGTGCGGCACGGCGCCTGAGCGCCGGCTCGATCCCGAGGGTGTCGGTGCGCTGCAATCGCGCTTCGACGACCACGGAGCCGAATACGTAGCCGAGCCGCTGATAGGCCCGAACTGCCGGGCTGTTCTTCGGATCGACGGTCAATACCACATCAGCGCAGCCGCGCGAGAACAGCGCTTCAGTCACGGCTGAAGTTGTTCGCATGGCGAGGCCGCACCCTCGATATTCGGCTGCGGTGAAGACATTCCCCACCACGGCAATCGAAGCATTTGGCGCGACGACGTGCGACCCGGCGACCGCAACGAGCCGTTGCCCGTCGAATGCACCGTAATAAACGGAGCGATCGATCGTGTCGGCGCGATAGAAGCTGGGGCCGCCCTCGGAGGCGTAGAGGGCGTTGAGGCGCCCGACGTCGCGACCGCCCAGGCGGCGGACTTCGCCCCCGATCGGCTGGAACGCCGCGCGGGTGAGCGCCATTCGGCGCATTGGCAGTTCGTCGTAGACGCGGAAGTAGCGGCGGAGCAGGCGAATCTGCTCGGGCGTGGAGGTGGAGAGGTAGGAGCGGCGCGGGCCCGGGTGCAGCGAGACGATGGCGGCCACGGCTTCGGCCGCGCCAGTAACGACGGTGGTCTGGCCCATGCCGTACGCATGCATCACGACACCACGTCCGGCCGGACCATCTGCCAGAAAGAAGTCAGCGGTTTCGATGAGGCCGGGTTCCAGGTGACCGAGGGCGTACGCGGCCAGCGCGCGGTCCTCGGAGAGTGCCGCTTCGAGGAGGCGCGGATCGCGGACGTGGCGGATCCGGTAGTCCGCTGGCGCGGCCTGATCGCCGACCTGACGGTGCGCTTGCGTGTGCGTCACCTGGCTACGCCGGTCCCCAGTAGCGGCTGGTGATGGCGTCCAGCGCGCGTCGCGTGGCGACCGGCACCAGCTCCTTCGGCGTGATCAGCGCACCCGCGAGGGCGTTCCGGCAGTCGCAGTCCGGGAGCGCGCGATCGAGCGCGGCGATCGCGTGGCTGACGGCCTGCTTCGCGTGTTCGGTATTGGCGCGGAGGTTCTTGAGGATCAGGTCGGAGCTGACATCGGCTTCGGTCTCGTGCCAGACGTCGTAGTCGGTGACGAGGCAGAGCGAGGCGTAGCAAAGCTCCGCTTCGCGGGCGAGCTTGGCCTCCGGAAGCGCGGTCATGCCGATGATGCTCGCGCCCCAGGATCGGTAGAGCTGCGATTCAGCGCGGGTGGAGAACGTCGGGCCTTCCATCACGATCAACGTGCCGCCGCGGTGCGTGGTCACGCCGGCGGCTTCCGCGCCGGCAGCCAGCGCGGCGGCCAGTGTGGGATCGAATGGATCGGCGAATCCGACGTGGGCGACGACACCGTTCCCGAAGAAGGTCGCGTGGCGGCCGCGGGTGCGATCGATGAGCTGATCCGGGACGACAGCGTGGAGCGGTGCGCATTCTTCGCGTAGCGAGCCGACCGCGGAGACGGTCATGATCTGCTGCACGCCAAGCGACTTGAACGCGTGGATGTTGGCGTGTGCAGGGATCTCCGAGGGGAGCAGCCGGTGGCCCTCGTCGTGTCGCGAGAGGAAGGCGACGCGGCGGCCGTGGAGAGTCCCGATCGTGATCGCGGAGCTGGGCGAGCCAAAGGGGGTGTCGAGGCGGACGCGCACGACCTCGGAGAGGCCATCCAGGCGGTAGAAGCCGGTACCGCCAATCACGCCGATTTCGGCGTGGAGATCCGCCGCGGTTGCGGTGGCGTCGTTGGCGGCTGGCTGCTGGGTGGTCACGGCGGCGTCGTTTTCCTGGTGACTGCTCTGACTGCGGATGTGCTGCGCTGAGGATACCCATCCAGAGTCCCGCGCCCGAGCGCGGCGGGCAATCGGATTTCTCCGGAGCGGGCGATCAGATCAGCCTGTCGCCCTTCTGACGGTTACAGGTCCCGCAGAGGACCTGCAGGTTCTCCGGGGCAACGCCACCGCCACGGGCGACGGGGATGACGTGATCGAACTGAAGATCCTCGGTGGCGTCGCAGCTGACGCAGCGACCGTCGTCGCGTTCCCAGACGAGCGCGCGCACCTCGGGCGGGATCCGTTCGCGGCGCGCGCCCTGCACCTGTTCGTCGCGCGCGCGGATCTGGCGGAGGCGCTCGATCTGGCCGTCGCGGCGGCGGGTGCGATCCCAGACCAGGAGCGCGACCGCCTCGGCGTCCAGTCCGTCGTCTTCCCAGTACCATCCGTCGGCGGTGTGCCAGAGCGTGCGCGTGCCGTCCTCGCCGGCGACGGCGGGATCATCGGAGCGTTCGAGCGCGAGCCATGCGTGGCGATCGAGGGGGAACGTGAGGCCGCGCGTGGCGTGGACCTCGACGCCGGTGAGGCGGCCGAGCCAGTTGGTATGGACCTCGACGGACACGCTGCTGGCACGACGTAACGCCACGTCGCCCTCCCCCGGTGAGTTGCCCGCCACGGCGTGATCGAGGGTAGCGGGCGAACAGGTGTTCGGACGAGTGGCAGGGGCCCTCGGGGGTAACCGATCGCGCTGCCGACGTGGCGGGAAGGACGGCGCTCGAGGGCGATCGGGGACTGGCGAGCGAACGGTGAGCGGGTGGCGGGCGGGGGCGCCGCGGACCCGTTGAAACGCGGATCGAGCGGTGCTAGCGTGCTCGGTGCATTCACCTCGTGTGTTTGTGCAGGAGCAAGGACGCAATTGATGCAGTACGAGAAGCCGCGTGTGGAACGACAGCGCGTGGTGGGCGAGATGGGGAGTAACCCGAGTTGGTGCCGTGAGGGTTACATCTGCACTCCCAAGTTGAGCTGAGCAGTTGAGCTGACCGCGATTCGTCGTCTGACGGATCAGGAACGGCCGCCGCGAGGCGGCCGTTCCGCATCTCCGAGGATTCGACAACTACAAGGGGGAGAGCGTGCTGGAGCGAATCAGTCCCGAGGGCGTGCACGAGGCGCGTGGCTACACACACGTCGTGAAGTTTGGAGCGGGCCGGCTGGCGTTCATTTCCGGGCAGGTCGGCGTGGCGCCGGACGGCGAGGTGGCGGGGGCGGACCTGGAGTCGCAGACGCGACAGGCGTTTGCAAACCTCGGAGCGGCGCTGGCCTCGGTCGGGGCGAGTGCCGGTGACGTGGCGAAGATCACGACGTTCGTTGTGAACTGGTCGCCGGATCTGCGGCCGGCACTGACCGCCGGGCGTGGCGACTTCTTTGGTGACGCGCCGCCGGCGAGCACGCTGGTCGGGGTGCAGGCGCTGGCGAACCCGGCGTTGCTCGTCGAGGTGGAAGCGACGGTGGTGCTGCCGTAGGCGATGCGGGCGCGCGCCTCACCGGCGCGCGTCAGTAGTGGAGGAGCGACGCGACCGGGTGTGGAGTGAGCACCGCGCGGCCCGCGAGGGCGTCGAGTTCGATGACGAAGGCGAGTCCGGCGACGCTGCCACCGAGTTCCTCGATGAGGCGAACGGTGGCAGCGGCCGTGCCACCTGTGGCGAGCAGGTCGTCGACGATCACGACGCGGTGACCGGCGACCGAGGGATCGCGGTGCAGCTCCAGCGAGTCCTTGCCGTACTCGAGTTCGTAGAAGACCGAGGCGCGCTCGGCGGGAAGCTTGCCAGGTTTGCGCACCGGTACGAACGGGACCTGGAGACGCTCCGCGACCGGGACGCCGAAGAGGAACCCGCGGGCCTCGATGCCGGCAACGAGCGTGGCGTCCCACGCGCGCGCGAGCGCGGCGAGGCGGTCGTTCGCGGCGCGGAACGCGGCGGGCTGGTGCAGCAGCGGCGTGATATCGCGGAAGAGGATGCCCGGCTGTGGGAAGTCGGGGATCGCGCGGATCAGGGCGGCCAGGTCGTTGTTGTCGCTCATCGTGGGGCATGCTTGGCGGCGTAAGCGGTCGCCGTCAAGTGAGATCGACCGAAGCGTGATGCGATACGGCGTTGACCGGGTTCGATATGGGCTCCTAGCATCACTCGGTGAATCTCCCGGTGCACGCCACCTCATCCTCCGACGATCCCTTCGCTTCCGTCGCGCCGTTCTATGACCTCGACCTCGAGGGCTACGAGGACGACGTGACGCTTTACCGCGAGTTGGCGAC
The DNA here is from genome assembly GCA_027593235.1 of Chloroflexota bacterium. Lineage (GTDB taxonomy): Bacteria > Chloroflexota > Dehalococcoidia > UBA2979 > UBA2979 > UBA6627. The sequence continues at coordinate 96,806 of JAQCIU010000007.1, read as the reverse complement.
GCGCGCCGATGGCCCCGTGCTGGAGCTGGGCTGCGGGACCGGTCGTGTTGCGCTGGCGCTGGCGGCCGAGGGCATCGAGGTGGTTGGCGTCGATATCAGCGAGGCGATGCTGGTGATCGCCCGCGCGCGATCCGTTTCGCCGGCGCCGACGTGGGTCGAGGCGGATCTGCGGACATACGACGCCGGGCAAGAGTTCGGGCTGGTGATCGTGGCGCTGGGTGGCCTGCAGCACATGACTGAACTGGACGACCTGGTGGCGGCGTTTGAATCGATCGCGCGGCACCTGTCCGATGACGGGCTTGCGGTGGTGGATGTGGAGGCGCCGTTGCCAGACGACTTCACGCCGGGTCCGCAGCCGTTGATTGAACACTGGACCCGGGAGTGGCACGCGGAAGCGGATGGGCCGGCGACGCTGGTCTCCAAGCTGGTCAGCGTGGAGTCCTACCCGGCCGACTCGACGCGCGCGGTGACATGGCACTTCGATGTGCAGGGTGTGGATGGCACGCTGCGGCGGACGACCGCGCAATTCGACCTGCGGACGATCACGCTGGGCGAACTGGAGCTGGCCGGGAGGCTGGCCGGCCTGGAGCTGTCCTCCGCGTGGGGCGACTACGAGATGACGCCATTCGACGACGGGGCGCAGCGTCTGGTCGTCTCGTTCACCCGCTCGGAGGACGACGCGTGACGGTGATCGCACTCGATGGGATGGGTGGCGATCTGGGGCCACCGGCGACGGTGGCCGGCGCGATTGCGGCGGCAACCGGCGGACTGCAGGTGCTGCTGGTCGGCGATGAGCCGGTGCTGCGACGGGAGATCGAGAGTCAGGGCGGAACGCCCTCGACGTTGCGGATTGCGCACGCGGCCGACGCGATTGGGATGGGCGAGCAGGTGGCGCGCGAGGTGCGCCGCCGTCGCGACTCTTCGATCTGGGTCGGCATGGAGCTGGTGAAGAGCGGCGAGGCGCAGGCATTCGTGTCGATGGGCAACACCGGCGCGATGCTGGCGGGCGCGTTACTCGCGCTCGGCCGGATCCCCGGCGTAGAGCGGCCCGGCCTTGCGGTGATGCTGCCGACGCCGGGCGGACCGACGCTGCTGATCGACGGCGGCGCGAACGCCGAGGCGCGCCCGAACCACCTGCGCCAGTTCGGCGAGATGGGCTCCGCCTACATGCGGGCGATGTACGGCTACGAGCACCCGCGCGTCGGTCTGCTGTCGATCGGCGAGGAGGCGTCGAAAGGCTCCTCGTTGATCGTGGAGGCGCACGCGCTGCTGCGCGCGGTGCCGCAGATCAACTTCGTCGGGAACATGGAGGGGCGAGACGTCAGCACGGGCGAGTACCAGGTGATCGTGACCGACGGTTTCACCGGGAACACCACCCTGAAGCTGATGGAAGGCACCGTCCAGATGATGTTCGAGGCGATGCGGCGCGAAGCGGGCCGTTCGCTGCGCGGGCGGATCGGTGGCGCGTTGCTGCGCCCGTCGCTGCGCGAGGTACGCGATCGGCTGGACTACCGTCGCTACGGCGCGGTGCCGCTGCTGGGGGTGAACGGCAAGGTCTTCATCGGCCACGGCCGCAGCGACGCGGAGGCGATCGCCAACGCGATCCGCGCGGCGGACGAGGCCGATCGCCTCGGGGTGCTGGATCAGGTGCGGGCGGCGATCAGCGCCGACCACGAGGCGCTGGAGACCGATGCGGATGTGGTCGCGGCGATGGAGCCGACGGTAGTCGCGGACTAGCCGGCAGCGACCGCGGAGGCGCGCCAGATCAGGCCTTCGCCAGGGTTACTCGTACTCCGGAACAGGTGATTGCGCGCCGGCCTCGGTCGGGTCCGCGCCCATGGCGCCGGCTGCCGGGGCGAAACGCCACCATAGCCGCATAGAGTCGCGCAACGACCCGACGGGGTCGGCCGCACCATCCAGGCAGGCGCCCAGGTGATCGTCGAGCACGAGCGCGCCGACGGTGTCGATACTGGAGCGGACAGCCATGAGCTGGGTGATCAGATCCTCGCAGGAGCGCCGATCCTCCAGCATCTTGCTGATGCCGCGGACCTGCCCCTCGATGCGACGGAGCCGTGCGCGGATCTGCTCGGTGGTGGGCTGATCGCTCATCGTCATACCTCTCAATGCCCCGGGCCGTGCTCGGCCCGATCCGCGAAGGATCGTGTGGGGGCTGTGTCGCGCCCGGTTCGAACGGGGTTGACATACCCCATGGGGGTATATAGAATTTAGACCGGCGATGCGGAAATGTCAATGAATGACACCGATTTTCGATTATCTGCCGCATGAACCCCTGAATGGGAAGGATGGGCGATGGCACACCCAACTGATACGAGCGACAGCACCTTCGACGCCGACGTGCTGCAGTCAGACCTGCCAGTACTGGTCGATTTCTGGGCACCGTGGTGCGGCCCGTGTCGCATGGTCGCGCCGGTCGTCGAGGAGCTTTCTGACGACTACGACGGCAAGGTGAAGTTCGTGAAGCTGAACACGGACGAGAACCCGGTGGTCGCCGGCAAGTACGGGATCCGTTCGATCCCGACCCTGCTCATCTTCAAGGGTGGCGAGGCGGTTGGTCAGGTCGTCGGGTTCCGCCCGAAGAGCGACCTGGCGAAGCACCTGGACGAGGTAGTCGTCGCGTAACGCGCGTCCCTCGATCGAACTGAACAGAAGGGCTGCCCGCGAGGGCAGCCCTTCTTGCGTGTGCCCGCTAGCCCGCGCCGCGCCTACGCTCGTCGACGAGGGAGCGCGATGCAGTCGACCGAGCCGTCCGAGTCCGAGCGCGCGGCCCTCGAGGTGGTGCTGACCGCGCACGGGTTGCGCGCGGCGGGACCAGCCGAGCGGGTAAGCGCCGGCACGCTGAACCGCAATTTCCGCGTGCCAATCGAGGGCGGCGCCGTCTTCGCGCGCTGCTACCGGCCAGAGCTGCCGGCCGAGCGGATCCGCCACGAGCACGCGATCACGCGCTGGGTCGCCGATCGTGGAATCCCGGCGATTGCACCTCGATCGCTCGCCGGCGGCGAGACGGTGATCGAGGTCGGTGCGGAGCGCTGGTCGTTGTTCCCGTGGGTCCTCGGTCGCATGCCCGTCCGCGGCGCGATCACGGCGAGCGAGGCGGAATCGATCGGCACGATACATGGGCGGACGCAGCAGGCGCTGGCCGAGCACCCGGGTTCGCCGGGCGCGAACTGGGCGACGCTGAGCGGCGAGATCGCGTGGAACACCGCGCGCTCGCTGGCGGTGCTGGCCGAGGTGGAGGCGCGCGCCTCGGCGGATCGCACGCCTCGTGTGCCTCGGGCGGTGCTGGAGGCATTGCGGTTCCAGCGCGAGCTACTGGAGAACGGCGCGGCGCGGCCGATTGACTCGATCGGCGAGCTGCCGTGTCAGCTCTTGCATGGCGACTTTCACGATCAGCAGGTGCTGCTAGGCGCCGAGGACGCGGTCGTAGCGGTGGTGGACTGGGAGCTGACGCGGGCTGCGGCGCGGATCTGGGAGCTGGTCCGCGCCCTCAGCTTCTCGCAGGTGTTGGAGACCGATCTGCTGGCGCATTACCTCCGAGGCTTCCGCCGGCACGTCACGCTGAGCGAGGAGGAGTGCCGCGAGGGCATCGAGCTGTGGTGGCAGACGCGGCTACACGGGACCTGGGTGTACGCGGCGTACTTCCTGGAAGGCAACGAGCGTGTTGCGCCGTTCCTCGAAGAGACAGACCGGCACCTCCGCCGGTTCGCGGACGAGCGATGGCGGCGGGAGATCGCCGATCGGCTGATCCTGGGGAGCCGGCCCGACGGGGCCTGACGCGGCGACGGTGCCCGAGACAACAACAGGGGCAGCCCGTCGGGCTGCCCCTGTCTCGTACTGATCGAGCGACGAGCGCTAGATCACGTTGCGCGGCTCGTCGGTGGCGCCGCCACCTCGTGGTGGAGCCTCGCTTTCGTCGGCACGCACGCCCTTCTCGAGGCGGCGTCCCTGTTTTTCCTCGAGGCGCGTCAGGGCGCGACCCTTGTCAGGGTGCGTATCCGCGCGCAGGCCGTAAGCTTCGCGGCCCTCGTGGTCCTCTGGCAGGTGTTCGGTGACGGGAAGACCTTCCTCGTCGCAGAAGAGTAGTCAGTGGCAATACTTCCAGCGCTGCATCTCCTCGCAGGGGCAGATCCAAAACTTCTTGTCGATCTCCTCCTGCTTGTCCTGGAAGAACATGCAGGGACAGAGTGGCTTGCCGACTTCGTCAATGTTCTTGGCGAGGCCGATCACCAGGAAGTCCGTGATCTCGCGTTGCGGGTGGAGATAGCTGCCGCTCTTGTTGGCGAAGTTCTCCACGAACTTCGTCATCTTGGCGATGTTCTCGGGCGAGGCCTGCGCGAGGTCCTCTTCCGATGGGCGGTCGATCGTCACCGCTGCTCCCGTCCGTCCGGCGCGAATGCGCCGTTGTGCGTGGCGCCATCGTAGCGGAGCGGGCGCGGGTGAGGGTGTGTGCCGGGCTACGGGGCGGGCGCCGGTCGGACCTCGTGCGATGGATCGCCGCTCCCGCATGCGGCGCCGGTCCGGCCGAGGCGTGGCGGATCAGCGCCAGATGAGCATCAAGCGGCCTCGATCGCATGCGAGCGCGTTCAGGGCATCGCGATCACGCACACGCAGCATCCTGAGATCTTCACGCGCGAGCAGTTCTCGCGTCACGAAGTTGGACAGGACGGCGGACACGCTTGGTCGACGAGCGCCTAGAACCTGGGCCAGTAGCTCCCCGGTGGCCGGGAAGGGACGGCTCTCGGCGAGTTCATCGACAGCGGTCAACCAGCGCGCAGACCGCTGCTCCAACGTGTGCAGACGGCCGCAAACCGCAGTCTCCGCCACCGCCCCGATCAACAATCCCATGTTGCGTCTTGCGATGGCGGCCAGGCTGGGGCTGCGCTGCAGGTGGGTCTCGAACAGCCCAACCGGGATGCGGAATGCACCCCCTGGGAGTTGGGTCACCATCTGCCATGGCGACTCAGCACGCCCGTACAGGCCGCAGATACCCGCCGCACCCTGCTTCGAGGCGATCGCCGCAGCGACGGACCCGCTGCCCGGCGCGACTGCCAGGAGGGCGATCACGGCGGTCGTTGGGAGGTAGATATGGGTGAGTGTCTGTCCGGACGCCTGGATGACCTCACCGAAGGCGATGGTTACCTCCGTGCAATCACGGAGCAATCGCTGGCTCTCCTCGCCAGGGAGCGCGTCGAGTATCTGGTTTCCTGTGGCCACTACCGATACCCCCCACCGGTCCCGGGGCGAATTCTACATTTTACCGCGTGCTTCGACTGTCAGCGAGATGACATTGTCGAGTTCGCGGCCGTAGCCGCCGGCCTTTGAGGTGTGGCATCAGCGCTCATGGGCGCATGTCGCGCCGGATTCGCGGAGGGCGTCGCGACGTTCGCGCAACGAGCCGGTGCGACGCGCTCCTCGATCGGTTCGCTAGGATGCGCGTGGGAGTGGATCGTGACCGGTGTTGCGCGCGGTCTTCAAAACCGTTGCGGGGCTACGTCGTAGTCCTGGGTGGGTTCGACCCCCACGCACTCCCGCCATGTTGCCCACCCACACGGGCGACCGCTGAACGGCACGAACGGCGACCGGGAGACACACACCATGAAGGTCCTCGTGATGGGCGGGACGCGATTCAACGGGCTGGCGCTGGTGCACGAGCTGCACCGGCAGGGCCACGAGGTGACGATCCTCAACCGAGGTGTCACCGAGGCGGCGATTCCGCGCGGCGTACGGCGCCTGACCGCCGATCGGAACGACGCGGACTCGCTGCGGGCCGCCCTTGGCGACGACGAGTTCGACTGCGTGCAGGACATCAGTGGCTACAACCTCGAACAGGTGCGGATGCTGGTGGAGATCCTGAAGGGGCGGGTCGGGCACTACATCTTTGCCAGCTCGACGGTCAGCTACGCCGCGACGCGGCTGCTGCCGATTCGCGAGACCTCGGCGACCGACGCGACGCCGCGGCAGAGCGAGTACGCACGCAACAAGCTGATCTGCGAGGACTACCTGTTCCGGCTGTACCGGCAGGAGCGGTTCCCGGCGACGAGCGTGCCGTTCTCGATGGTGTTCGGGCCGAACAACATCATCCCGGACCGCGAACAGCGCATGTTCCAGCGCTTGCTCCTCGGCCGGCCGGTGTTGGTGCCGGGCGACGGCACCACCGTCGGGATGGTGGGGCACGTCGATGACGAGGCGCGCGCGCTGCGGATGATGATGGGCAACCCGGTTACCTTCGGGAAGCGCTACAACCTGACCGGGCTCGATAGCTACACCGACGATGGATACCTCGACACGTTTGCGGAGGTGGTCGGCGTGGAGCCGGAGCGGGTGTACGTACCGCCGGCAGTGATGGACGAACTGTGGGACGGCGACGCGAAGACCGTCAGCGGGGCGGCCGTGCTGATCCAGAAGGTCGCGCCGCATATTCACCGCTGGAACTCGAGCGTCTTCTTCAGCGTCGATCGCCTTCGAGGCGATATCGGCTGGGAGCCGGAATACGGGTTCCGGGCCGCGGTCGAGCAGACCTACGAGTGGTTCCGACGCGAAGGCCTCGACCAGACTCGCGCGTTCGACTTCAGCTTCGAGGACGGGTTGCTGGAGCGCCTCGGGGCCAACTAGGGGCGCGCGCGTTCGGTCGCGAGTCGAGTGCAGTCGGAGGAGTAACAAGGTGATCAAGAACCTGCCAATGGCCGAAGTCGTGAACCTTGCTGCCCTGGTGGACTACCAGCCGGGGCAGGTCGTGAGTCGCACGCTGAACCAGGGCGACGGCGCCAGCCTGACGCTGTTCGCGTTCTCGGCGGGGGAAGGCTTGAGCGCACATGCGACGCCGGCCGATGCCCTGCTCTACGTGCTCGACGGGCAGGCGGATGTGACGATCGATGGCAAGCCATCGGTGGTTCGTGCTGGCGAAGCGATCGTTCTGCCCGCGACCATCCCGCACGCGGTCGATGCGCGTGAGAACTTCAAGATGCTGTTGATGGTCACGCCATAGCAGCCGGGCCCGCTGACTGGTCACGCGGCGACCTCGATGACCGCGGCACGTCGTGAGCTGGGGTTCGACGCCGGATCCGACGCCGCTCAGTTGAGCGGAAAGAACGCTTCGTAGTTCGCGTCCGCGAACTGGAAGACGAAGTAGCCGACGCTGGCCATCTCCCCCGAGTAAGCGGCGAGGGCGGCGTGCTTCTGCGGTAGGAACTCACCGGTTTCGACGAGCATTGCCGGGCGCCGGCGCCACTCCGTGATCGGATCCAGGATCAACCGCCGGATCGCATCGAGCTTCGTCGTCGCGGGGACCACCCATGGCACGCGGCCCCAGTAGCGCACCGGGTACTCGTAGAGTCGCGCGTCGTTCGAGGTGGCGAAGGCCGCCTGCGCGACCTGTCCGAGCACGCGGTGGTCCGGGTGCTCGTCCGGGTTCGGCGCGAAGATCTCGTCCGGTCGCAGCTCCGCTGCGATGGCGCGGATCGCTTCGAGGAGTGGCGCGCGGTTTTGCTCGAGCGTGCCGTCTTCGAAGTCCAGGAAGCGTACCGCGGTCGGTGGGAGGCCGACGGCGGCGGCGGCCTCGAGGGCTTCGGCGTGCCGCACGCGGGCGAGTTCGTCGGCGCCGATCTCCGCTTCACGCTCGGAGTGGCGACCGTCGGTCGCGATGACGATCAGCACCTCGGTACCGGCGGCGGCCTTGCGGGCGATCAGCGCGCCGAAGCCGATCGCTTCGTCGTCCGCGTGGGGCGCGAGGATGAGTGCGCGCGCCCCGGTGGTGCGCGCGGTCTCGTCGATACCTCGTGCAAAGACGCGCCGTCGGAAGTACCGGGCGGCGCGGGGACGGAGGGAGCGCAGCAGCCGACGTATCAAGAAGCTCTTAGTCCTTGTGAATCCGTGGTTTCCTACAGTAGCAACGTCGCGCGAGCTGAGACGTACCCGCCGGGGTCCGCGGACGGCCACCTCGTCTCGGAACGCACGGCGAGGATCGGCCGCGCGCAGTGAAGGCAAGCACCGATGCGCATCGCATTCCTGGTCACGGAGTTCCCGGTGATCTCCGAGTTGTTCATCGTTCGCCAGATCTGCGGACTGCTGGATCGCGGCCACGAGGTGACGATCTTCGGCGAGCCCTCGGGGAATCCGGCGCGGCATGAACGGATTGAACAGTTCGGCCTGTTGCAGCGGACCGTGTTCCGGCCAGCGCCGCCGCGCTCGAAGCCGGCGCGCGTACGCGCGGTGCTCGGCGCGGCGCGTCGTGAGCCGCCGCGTGGGATGCTCTCGATGGCGCGCACGCTGAACCCGCTGCGCCGGGGGCGCGAGGTGCTGAACCTGCGACTGCCCTTCGCGGCGACCGGATGGGCGCGGGCGGGCAAATTCGACGTGGTGCACGCGCACTTCGGGCCAAACGGCGTGATCGCGACCGATCTTCGCGCCGCAGGGTGCTTCAACGCGCCGATCGTCACGACGTTCCACGGCCACGGCATCAACGTGCTGCCCGGCGGGCCGGGGGCCCGCGGCTACGACCGGTTGTTTGCGGACTGCGACGTGTTCACCTCGAACTCCGCATTCCTGGCGAAGAAGGCCGTGGCGCTTGGCTGTCCCGAGGATCGGCTGCGGATCGTGCGCATGGGCGTGGAGTTGCCGCCGCAATCAGAGCTGGCGCATCCCGCCGCCGAGGGGCCGATGCGGGTGCTGACCGTGGCGCGGCTGGTGCCGGAGAAGGGTGTGGCGGACTCGATTGCCGCGGTGGCACAGGCGGTCGCTGCGGGGGCATCGCTGCGTTACCGGATCATCGGCGGCGGTCCCCTCGAGGGCGAGTTACGCGCACAGGTGGCGGCGGCCGGCCTGGAGGACGTGGTCTCGCTGACCGGAGCGGCCTCCGAGGCGGAGGTGCGCGCGGCCTACGCGGAGAGCGATCTGTTCGTGCTGCCCAGCATCCGCGCAGCGGACGGCTCTGAGGAAGCGCAGGGCCTCGTGCTCCAGGAGGCGCAGGCGATGGGCGTGCCGGTCCTGACCACGCGAATCGGCGGCATCCCCGAGGGCGTCGACGACGGTGAGAGCGGGTACCTGGTGGAGCCGGGAGATGTGGCGGCGCTGGGGGCGCGGCTGACGGAGTGCGCGGCCGATCCGGGCCTGCGGGCCCGCCTGGGTGCGCATGGGCGCGCGCTGGTGGAGGATCGGTTCGACATCGAGCGGCTGAACGATCAACTTGTCCAGGCCTATGCGGACGCGGTCCGGGACTTCCGGGGATAACGCGAGCAGACGCGGTCGTCGCGGCAGAGCAGGGAACCAGCGGAACGATGCGGTTGTTCGCGTATCACGAGAACCCGGAGAGCGTCGCGGCGCTGCTCAACGCGCTGTCGCGGCAGGTCGAGGTGCACGCCTTTCGGGTGGTGAGCCCGCTCTGGCACCTCAAGCAGCAGCGCGAAGATCGCGGCGGCTTCTACTGGGCGGACGTCGCGGACGCGGATCACCAGACGGTGGTGGCCGTGCCCGGTCTCCGGCGGTTCCCCGGGGTCTCGCGCTGGTGGCTGGAACGGTCCTACCGATCGGCGGTGCGGAGGTTTGGGCGGCCAGACTTCGTGCTGGTCGACTCGCCGTACCTCGAACCGTTCGCAAGCGCGATCGATGCTCCGCTTGCCTACGTGGCGACGGATGCCTACCGCTTCTATGCGTGGCCGGTGGCGCGCACGGCGCGGCTGGAGCGCGCCCTGCTGGCACGAGCGCGGGCGTCATTCCCGGTGTCGGAGTTGCTGGCCGAGGAGTTCGAGTCGGCGGGCGCGGAAGCGGTGACACGGCTGCCGAACGGCGTCAGCGGCCGTTTCGCGGAGCTGGCGCGCGGCCAGCTCCCGGTGCCGCTGGATCTGGCGACGATCGCGCGCCCTCGGGTGGCGGTCGTCGGGATGATCAACGGGACGTACGACTGGGCGCTGATCGAACGGCTGGCGGAGGCGCGGCCGGAAGTGTCGTTCGTCTTCATCGGTCCGAACCGCGAGCCCGAGGTTGCGCTCCGCGCGCGCATCGATGCGGTGTTCGCGCGGGAGAACGTCTACTGGCTGGGCTCGAAGCCGCGAACTGATCTGCCGTCTTACCTCAATGCGAGCGACGTGCTGCTGAATCCGCTGACGATCAATGAGCACAACGACCGACGTTTCCCGCTGCGCCTCTGCGAGTACCTGGCGACGAATCGCCTGATCCTCACGACGGCGATCCACGAGGCGAAGTGGTTCGCACCGCACGTCGTGCCGTTTGGTGACGCGACGTCGGCGCTGGCCGCACTGGATGCCGCACTGGGCGGCGAGCCGGCGGTCGACAGCGTCGAGCGCCGGGCGTGGCTGGAGGCCAATACCTGGGACGCCCGCGCCTCCGAGGTGTTGTCGGTACTGGAAGCGGTCGCGGGGAATCGCGCGTAGTCCGCGCGTGCTCCGGATGCCGAGGACGGCGCATCCTGCCTCGGTCGGATAGTCTGGCGGCGGTGATGAGCCGCAGCGGGAGCAACCGCGGATGAAGCTCTGTGTCGTGATCGTGCCGGGTGCCGACGGAGACCGACTCCTCGATCGGTTGGCCGAGGCGCAATTTGGCGCGACGAAGGTCGGTTCAAGCGGCGGCTTCCTGCGGCGTGGCAACGTCACGGCCTTCGTGGCCGTCGAAGATGATCAAGTCGCGGATCTGATGGCGCTGCTGCACGAACACTTCCCGGCGATGACCGAACCGGTATCGCGGAGTTCCTTGCCGCTGGCCGACGAGTCGGGCCAGCAGGCGGACATGCTGGACGTCCGCACCGGTGGCGCGGTCGCGTTCGTGCTGGGACTGGAACGCTCCGAGCGGATGTAGACCGCGGCGCTACTGCATCTTCAGGCGAAGCGTCGTTTGCGCCGTGCCGCCGTGGTTGAAGATCAGCGTCCAGGTAATCCAGTCATCACCGATGTACCCGGCCTGCGACTTGTAGGTGACCGTGCCGGCGGCCGCGTTCATCGTCGTGCTGCCGTGGCTTCCGTTGGTCACGCTGCCCAGCCGGACGAAGCTGCTGGGTGTGATCACCTGGATGGTGACCTGCCCGCCGGAACTGACGAGCACCGGCCCAACCGGAGAGACCGGAGCGCTCTCGACGGTGACCGAGACGGTTGCGATCGCCTCGCCGCCGTTGCCGTCCGAGGCCGTGTACGTGAACGAGGTCTGACCGACGAAGTTGTTCGCGGTGTAGGTGACCGTGCCGTTGCCGTTGTTGACGACCGACCCGCCGCTGGGCTGTGTGATCGCGGAGACCGTGAGCGGGTCACCGTCCGGATCGCTGTCGTTGGCGAGCACGCTGATCACGGCCGGGTCGTTCGCGAACGCGCTGACGGTGTCATTGACGGCCAGCGGTAGCTGGTTGGTACCGCCGCCGCCTGTGCCACCGCCTGCGGCGGTGCCCATCGAAACCGTGACGGTGGCGGTCTGATCCACGCCGTCGCCGTCTGGGACGGTGTAGGTGAATGTGTCGGTGCCCTCGCAGGCGACGGGCGGGGTGTAGGTGACGGTACCGTCGCCGTTGTTGGCGGCTGTACCGAGCGTCGGCGTGGATACGGCGGTGACGACAAGGACCGTCACGCCGTCACCCGCGTCGTTGGCGAGCACGTTGATCACGGGCGGCGTGTCACAGACTTCGAGCGAAGCGCTGTCGTCGGTGAGGAACGGCGGGACGCCGCCCTCGCCAACATCACCGCCGGGGGGTGGGGTGACGCCACCGCCGCCACCGCCGCCACCACCGCCGCCACCACCGCCGCCGGCGGGCGGCGGACCAGCGAGGGCGGCCCCACCGACAGCGACGAAGACGGTCGCGATCGAGTCCTTGTTCCCGGGTTCGGCGATGCCGTCGGTGATCTCGTACTCGAAGACATCGGTGCCGGTGAACTTCGGCTCAGGTGTGTAGATCACGGCGTTGCCGGAAACGGCGACGATGCCATGCGCGGGCTGGGTCGTGCGCAGGATCTTGATCGGGTCGTTGTCGGGATCCTTGTCGTTGTCGAGGACGGCGATGACGGTGGGGAGGCCGCCTGACGCAACCGCCACGTCGTCGACCGCGATCGGCGCGTCGTTCTCGGAGGTGACCTCAATACGGAACGTGCGGACCTCGGGACCGTTGGGGGTCATGACGGTGTAGGTGAAGCTGTCCGGACCGCTGTAGTTCTTCTCTGGGACGTAGGTGACGCTGCCGTCGCCGTTCTCGATCAGCTTCCCGTGCTCCGGTGCCCCGACGCCGACCAGCGTGCCGGCCTGGCCGGGAGGAACGAGGCGCGCAATGAACGGGGTGTCCTCTAGGACCACGCCGCCGGTCGCACCGCCCAGCGCCTTCAGCCAGACGACGTCGGTCGCACGCAACGTGGACGCCGATAGCGTGTTGACCGCCGCCGGCGCCCCCGGGATGTACGTGAGGTACCGCTGCCGGCTGATGCTCCAGACGTTCATCGTCGAGGTGTTGAAGAACTGGGAGGCGATCAGCGCTTCCGGGATGTTGGTGCCGCTGACGCCGATCGTCAGCCCGTTGGCCGGCGGCACCTCGAAGCGTTGTGGCTGATCGATGATCTCGACGAATGGCGGGCCGGCCAGCGGGACGGGCGCCGCGACCAGCTTCGTCGACTCGGTTCGCTTCGCGAAGACGATGCTGTCGGAGCGGAGGTTGAGGGTGGTAAGGCTGTTGGCGAACGCCGGCGCGCCGGGGACGTATGAGCTCCACGTCTGCGAGGGGATGTGGAACATGGAGACCGACGCGACCTGGAAGGACTGTGCCTGCGCGAAGAGCGCGGGGTCGCCGGTGCCGGCGTAGCCAACGGTCATCCCCTGCGGGCGGGGCACGGTGAGCCGGCCGCTGACCGCGGTGGCGGCGCTGGTGGTCTGGGTGCGACCGTCCGCGGAGAGCACGAGGGCCAGCGCGAGCGCGGCAAGCGCGGCGGCGAGGGCGATACGCGCGCTTGCGCGCGGGAACAGCGGTAGTCGGTCCACGAATCCTCCCGGAACCAAACGCCTCCAGTAGGGAGGTATTGGGTCTGGGATCGCATCGGAGTCCGCCCGAGAAACGGGTGGTCGAACCCCTCGACTGCCGCGCGGTGAGGCTGCTGGGTGTGGGGTGTCGGGGCGCTAGCCGCCGAGGATGCGGAGATGCCCCTGGCGTCGGGAGGTGGTGGCCTGCCCGCCCTCGAGGACGCGCAGGTTGCCGCGCGCTCCGGGATCGCGGACGGGTGTGACGAAGCCGGTGTTCAGCGATGCCTCGATCGAGGTCAGGATCGCGGCCTCGATTGGGGCGAAGCGCTCGTCGTGGCGGCGGCTGGCCGGGTTGGCGATGCGCACCGCCTCGAGATCGACGAGATCGTCATAGACGAGCTCCGAGCGATCCGCGCCGCCATCGATCGGCTCGAGGGTGAGGGTCGATTCGCCGTTCTCGCTCAGCAGTTCCGCGCGTCCGGCGGGGGACTGGACGGCGATCCGCCAGCGGTCGGCCTGATGACCCTGGACGGTCAACATCGTGACCGCGCTGTCCTCGTGACGGACCTGGACGCTGGCGCTCAGCACCATGTCCGTGTGTCCGCGCAGTGCGGCGGCGGCGGTCTGGGTGGCGGTTTCCGGCTGCAGGCGGGCCAGCAGCGCGACCGCGGTGTTGAGGGCGGACTCGACGCCGTTCGGGTTACTCAGTTCGATGTGCAAGAGATCGGGCGCCCAGTCAGGATCGCCGGAAGTGAGACTTGCGAGGAGATCGATTCCGGCCCGATTGAGGTCCGGTCGCGTCACGTTCAATCCGCCGGCGCCCAGCGGCACGGCGTCGATCGCGGCACCGAGGGTGCGGGCATCGGCGGCATCGCCGCGCAGGATGATCGAGGCGCCCTGTTCCGTGGCGAGTTCGATCAGCGCCTCTCGGTCCGCGGTGTCGCCAACGAGGAGGACATCGAACTCAACGCTACGGAGCATCTCGCGGAGATGTTGGTAGCAGGGCAGTCCGGTCGCCGTGCGCGCGCGCACGAGCGCGGCAGGTCGATCGTCGCCAATGGCGACAGCGCGCAAGTCGGAGCGCAGGGAAACCGCGCGCAGCAGTGCGGCGGTTTGTTCATCCCAACCACAGACGACGAGTCGTTTCATATGAGGAACTTACGGAGCTTCCCGCTGGTTCCACCTCGGGGAATCCCCCTACATCGCGGGTGGCGCACCCCGCCGGGAGCCGATCTCATCACCGAGTCGTCAGGTGTGGCATCCGGTGGACCCCCTAAGGAACGGGCGACCAACGCCGATGATTTCGGCTGAGAGTCCCTGTCGGTGTTCTGGCCGGGGGGACATGGGGCGAGTCGGTACGGATGCCGGCTCCCAAGGCATAGGAGGCCACACCCATGGGAATGTTCATCAACACGAACGTTGCCGCGATCAACGCTCAGCGAAACCTGAACGTGACTGGCGGCAAGATGAGCAAGGCGCTGGAACAGCTCTCCAGTGGTTTGCGCATCAACCGAGCAGCGGATGACGCGGCCGGTCTGGCGATCAGTGAGAAGATGCGCTCACAGATTCGCGGTATGCAGATGGGTCTGCGGAACGCCCAGGACGGCGTTTCGATGATTCAGACCGCAGAAGGTGCGTTGAACGAGACGCACGCGATCCTGCAGCGTATGCGTGAGCTGACGGTGCAGGCTGGTTCGACGATCCTCTCGGTCTCGGACCGCGAGTCGGTCGGCGAAGAGCTGCTGACGCTGCGAAACGAGCTGGACAACATTGCCAGTCGCTCGCGCTTCAACGGCCTGAACCTGTTGACGGGTTCGCTGTCGGTGACGACGGCGACCGCCGGTGGTGCGATTGCCGACACCGGTGCGGCGACGACGGCGATCGACGTCTCGAAGGCAGAGGCTGGCGTGACGTACGCGCTGACCAGCGCTGGCAACAACCTGACGGTGACGAACGGCACCACGAACGTCGCGCAGACGATCACGGCGGCCGCCATGGGCGGTTCGATCGGCGACACGCAGGTGTTGAACTTCGATGCGTTGGGCGTGAAGTTCACGGTGACCCAGACCGGCGCGGGCGCGATCACCGCGGCCGAGGTCGTGCTGGACATCGGTGTTGGTGCCGACGTCGTCACCACCGGTCAGGGCAACGCGACGTTCCGTGTTGGCTCGGAGACGACCGACAACGTGACGGTCGGATTCTCCGACCTGCGCGCGTCGGCACTCGGTGGTACTGGTACCACGCTGACCACGCTGGTGGCGGATAACACCGCTGTCGGGACCACGACGCTGGCGGACGCTCTGCTCGGTGCACTCGACACGGCGATCAGCCAGGTCAGCACCCAGCGCGCGAAGCTGGGTGCGGCTCAGAACCAGATGGAGTCGGCGATCAACTCGGTCGCGGTCTCCGTCGAGAACCTGAGTGCATCCGAGTCACGTATCCGTGACGCGGACATCGCGATGGTGTCCTCTGAGCTGGTGACGCGTCAGATCATGCAGCAGGCGGGTGTCTCCGTGTTGGCTCAGGCCAACCAGTCCCCGCAGGCGGTGCTCTCGCTGCTCCAGTAAGCAACATTCGAGGTATCCGACCGCCGACCACGACGTCGGTAGGCGGTCGGAGTATCTGGGGACGCCCCCGCGGCAACGCGGGGGCGTCTTCGCGTCCGCGCCGTGGGCGCACTCGCCTTCGGAACGGCGGCGGATCAGTCGATGCGTTCGACGAGCAAGGCGGCGAGGCCGAGGAACCCGAGGAAGCCCAGCAGGTCGGTGGCAGTGGTGAGCCAGATCCCGCTGGAGAGCGCCGGGTCCTGGTCCAGGCGGTGCAGCGTCATGGGGATCAGCACGCCGGCGACGACCCCAACGACCACGTTTCCGAACAGCGCGAGTCCGACGATGGCGCCGAGCCAGGGATTCCCTTGCCAGACCACGGTCAATATCGTCACCGCGCCGCCGGTCACGACTCCGACGATCATCCCGCCGAGCATCTCTCGCTTCATCACCTCGACGGTGTCGCCGATCGCGAGGCGTCCGAGGGCGAGCGATCGGACCACGACGGTGACGGTCTGGATGCCGGCGTTGCCGCCCATCCCGCCGATTACCGGGAGGAAGGCCGCGAGCACCGCAACGCGGGTCACCGTGTCCTCGAAGAGCGAGACGATCCAGCCCGCGGCGAGCACGGTGACCAGGTTCACGGTCAGCCACGGCAGACGGTGACGCACCGAACGCCAGATGCTCCGGAGGTCCTCGTCCTCGCTGACGCCGACGATGCGGAACATGTCCTCGGTCGCTTCGTCCTCGAGCACGTCGATCAGGTCGTCGGCGGTGAGGGCGCCCAGTAGGTGGTTCCGTTCATTGACGACGGGCAGCGCGAGCAGCTTGTACTGCTTGAGGAGGCGAGCTGCCTCCTCCTGGTCGGTGTCCGCCGGGACGGAGATTGGGTCGGCGACCATCAGATCGCGGGCCCGCGCGCTCGGCGAAGCGGCGAAGCGGCGATCAGGCCTCGCAGGTTGAGGACGCCCACCAGGGTGCGATCGCTGTCGCAGACGTAGAGGTAGAACGGCTGTGAGACGTCCAGCGGGGCTCCGCGAAGCTGGTCCAGGACCTCGTCGACCGTGGAGTCCGGGGCGAGCGTGACGAGCTGGCCGGTCATGCGACCGCCGGCGGTGTCTCGTTCGTGGATCAGTAGCGCGTCGATCGCCTCGCGGCGCCCGTCGGGAAGCGCGTCGAGCACCTCTTCGGCGGTATCGGCGGCCAGCGACTGGACGATGTCGGTGGCGACGTCGTCGTCTTCCAGGACCAGCGTTTCCGCGATTTGGTTCGCGGACATGTTCTGGAGCAGCTCGCCACGGAAATGTGACTCGACATAACTGAGCGCACTGGCGGTTGTTTCGGCATCGAGGGCGCCAAGGACCTGGTCGCGATCGTCGTCGTCGAGCTGTTCGAAGACGTCGGCGAGTTCCGCGCCGTGAAGTGTGCGGGCGTACTCGATTGCGCCCGCAAGGTCGTCGGCATCGAGGAGCGCCTCGACCGCATCCGAGGGCCGTACCGGCTCCTCGGCGACCTCGACTGCCATGTCTTCGCTGGGTTCAGGGGCCTGCGTCACTTCGATCCTTGTCCGCATAGCCAGCGTACGGGTCGACGACGTGCAAGCGAAGGAGGCCCGCGATCCGTGGGGGCGGTTGACGGCCGGCGGGGCGTATTGGGGGAGTTCCGCATCAGCCTGATGATCCGCTGCCGACGATCAGCAGAGGAGTCAGATCATGGCGCTCTCGATCCCCTGTGCGGCCTGCGGCTACCGGATGCAAGGCAACCTGGTGGGGGTGACGTTCCGCCCGTTTGTCGTCGATGGGCAGGGGCGCCTCTTCCCGGTTCCCGATGGGCTGGACCAGTACCTGCTCTGCCGCACGTGCGCGCGGTACTTCGAGCACGGGTTTGGCGAACTGGTGGGGCGGGCGATGGCACGACAGGCAGATACCGCCGAGCACGGGGCGCTCTCGTGAGCACGGCGAGCGGGTACTTCGGCTGCGATCTCTGCCTCGCGACGATCGAGGGGCAAGTGACGCAGGTCCAGTACTCGCGTGGGGCGTTCGTTTACGGAGAGTCCCAGATCCGGGTGACGCCCGATCGTTCCCGGCTGCGTGATGTGCAGGTCTGCGGCGTATGCACCGACCACCTCCGCGGCCGGCTGGCGTACCTGATCGCGGAGCGTGGTCGTCCCGCGCGATCGTCCGAGGACCCGTCCGAGAGCCATGCCAGTTGACCCCCGGTCCGTTGCACGGCGTCAGCATTCCGCACGCGAATCTGCTACGCGACCGGTCGTCCCGGCAGGCCTAGGCGACAGGCCATCCGCGCAGGTAAGGTGCGGCTCCACGGGCAGTGCCAGGCGAACGAGAGGGCCAACCCGATGAGTGAGCAGAGCGCGGTCGATCAGCGCCAGTTCCGTGACGTGATGGGCGCATTCGCGACCGGCGTCACGGTCGTCACCTTGCATGTTGACGGCGAGCCACGCGGGATGACGGCAAACGCGGTGCTGTCGTTGTCCCTCGATCCGCCACTGGTGGTGGTGTGCGTGCAGCAGACGGGATCGATGCACGATCTGTTCGTGGACGCGGACGGATTCGGTGTGAACATCCTTGCCGCCGATCAGCGGCCAATCTCCGATCTCTTCGCCAAGCATGGCGCGCCCGAGGAGCCGATGGGCGGCTTCGCGTACCGCACCGGGGAGAGCGGCGTGCCGCTGTTGGAGGGCACGCTGGGTTACGCGGAATGCCGGATCATGGAGCGGCTGCCGGGTGGCGATCACATGATTGTGATCGGCGAGGCGACCGCCGTTGGCTTCGGCGCCCCCGACCTCGCGCCGCTGTTGTTCCATCGCGGGCGCTACCGGCTGCTTGGCGACGAGGCCTAGCGGGGCCTAGCGAGGCCAAGCGCAACCCCGTCGCTGGCGACGCGCCGATCCGCGGTCCGCGGGTCATCCCTCATACGCAACGTCTCCCGCCGGTCCTAGGCTGCGATCGCATCCAGGGTGGTGCGATGGCAATCGATTCGATCAGCGGCACAAGCGAACCTCGTAGCTCCGAGGCGGTATCCGCGCGTCCGGCGGGTTCGCCGGCGATCGATCAGTTCGCGGCGGTACTGACGCGCCACCTGGACCGGCCCCGGAGCGAGATCGCGAGCGTGCGCGCGGAGATCGCCGCACTGCGCGGCGGTGGCGCGCTGTTCGCCCCGGCCGGCAGCGAGCTTCCAATCACCTCGTCAGGCGGCCGGCAGTCACGGGACGTGGCTGCGCTGGCGGCGAAGTACGCGACGGGCGACGTAGACGATCCGTACGGCTGGCGCGCCATGGCACGCGACACCGCGGAGCAGGTGATTGGGCCCGGCTACGGCTGGTTGTTCGAGCGTCAGATCGGCCAGGAGTCCGGGTTCTCGCCGGACGTCGTGTTCGGCGAGCGCGTCTCGACGGCGGGTGCCGAGGGCATCGCGCAACTGATGCCGCAGTATTACCCGAGCGTGGATCGCGCGAATCCGGAGGCCGGGTTGAAGGCCGGCGCGGAAACGATGCGGCATTACCTGACGGCGTGGGATGGCGACGTGCGGAAAGCGCTGGCGTCCTACAACGCGGGACTCGGCCGCGTGCGATCGCTGGTCGAGGCACACGGCGATCAGTGGGAACAGGCGCTGCCGGCGGAGACGAAGGACTATCTGAACGCGATCCTGGGGTCGGATGTGCCTCGCTACGATCCCGTCGCGCCCTCGGAGGTAGCGGTGTTCGGCGGGCGCGGGCCGGGTGGCGTGCTGAGCACGCCGGTCCAGGCGACCAGTACGAGCAGCGGCCCGACTTGGCTGGACTACTTCGCGAATGGTGGCAGCGAGGTGCGAGCGCCCTCGGCGGCGCAGGTGGTCTCGGTCGATCGCATCGGCGGATTCCACTCGGTGTTGCTGGATCACGGGAACGGCTGGCGGACCTCGTTGTTCGGTCTTGGCGAGGTGGGACTCGCGGCCGGCGATACGGTTCAGCGTGGCGAGCTGCTGGGCACGCTGCCGGGAGCGGCTGAACAGAACGCGCAGCTCCGTCTGGGGATCAGCTACGAGGGACGCTCGCTCGACCCTCGTCGATACGTTCTTCCGCTCTAGACGCATAGTCCGGTCTCACCGCGAATGCTACGATCGCCGACGCGTCGGAGGGTTGCCCACCGGCGTGTCTCGATGGTGGGTGTGGCCTAGTGGTTAAGGCGCCAGGTTGTGGCCCTGGAGATCGGGGGTTCAAGTCCCCTCACCCACCCCATCGAACCCCCTCCGGCCGATAACTCCGTGTCGCTTGTGCTCTGAGCGGTGACCGTCCTTGGCTGACGCGTTGACGTCCGCCGACTCACCGTCGCGCGATCCGTTTCCGGTCGGTCCTCCTCGCGGTGCTACGATTCCCGCTCCCACACCGCGAAAGGTCCGCCTGTGCGTCTCCGCTGGCTCTCCATCCTCGTTGTTGTCCCGGTGCTGTTGGCGCTGGCCTGCGGTGGATCGGACGCCACGCCGGACGGTACGGCCGGATCGAGCGTCGGCGATCGCTACCTGCGACTGTTCGAGGTCCGCGATTTCGGGTCCAGCCTCTTCGTCTACGACGCGGCGTTGCCGCCTGACCTCGCGGAGCTGCTGAACCCCGGGATGACCGAGGACACGCCAGACGCGGACATCATTGCGGTGCCGGTCCCTGCGGACGGCGTGCTGATCGGTTCGTACCACGTCCGCCGGCGAGACGGGACGAACGAGATCTGGCTCTCGTACGACGTGCCATTCGTGGACACGGCGATTGAGGAGACGTTGCGCCAGCTCCTCGATGAGACGCCGTGGCAGGTAACCGGCGGTCAGTCGAACGAACTGTTCGCGGCGATCAGTTTCCAGAGCACGCGCTCCGGCGACATCGAGGGCTTTGCGACCGTGCAGTCACTGCCGGCGACCCCGACCTTCAGTGTGACGGTGCGGCGGGGCGATCAGACGTTGGAGCTGGAGCTGCCTCGAGGGGCATTCATCCCGGAGATCGATGCGCGCTTCCGGGAGCTTTCGGATGGGCTGGAGGTCACGCAGGTGCTCTCCGATCGGCAACTTCAGGAGGGTGACGTGATCACCGCCGTTGGCGAAATGCCGGTGGTGAGCGCACTCGATCTGTTCACGGGCTATCGAGCGCTCGGACGAGGCGACGAACCACGATCCGCGGTGCTCTACCGGCTGACGATTCAGTCCCCGGCGGTAGTGGAGGATCCGGTGTTCGCGATCCCGGCGGCGCGTCCGCTGCCCGAGGGATTTCCGGCCGATTTCCTCGTGATCGACGATCTGACTGTCGTCGAGGTGACGTGGAACAACCAGCCGACCGGCGACATCTACCAAGTGACGATGGTCACGCCGCGCTCGGGGACCGAGGTCGCTCAGCAGTACCGCGACGCGCTGGCCTCGGCGGGTTGGGAGCTGACCGGAGATGAGGCGCAGGGGTTCGGGACGTTACTGAATTTCGAGCACATCCCGAACAACATGGTGGGTGTCGCGAACATCGATCAGTTCGAATCCGATCAGGACCTGAATAGCGTGATCGTGCAGATCCAGGTGGGTCGCGGGACGAACTAGGTCCAGGAGCCGCCGATTCACGGGGCTACGGCGGGGTTGTTGATTCCCTGACTGAGCGTGTTCCCCAGTGCGGACCTGCCCTCCGGCTCCCGATGATGGAGCCGGGAGCAGAGGTTGTGGCCGATCTACGCATTCAGCACACCGACGCATCAGCAGAGCGCCCGGTAGCGGTGTCACATGATGCTGGCTCCGGCGGTCGCGGTCCTGGGCACGAGCCGGAACCGCACGCAGAGCGAGCGCCAGGCGCCGAGGAGTTGGCGGTCGCGCTTTCGGAATCCGATCGCGGCGAGTCGTTGACCGCGCGATTCGAACTGGGTTCCGAGGGTGAACCGCTGATCCGGATCACCGACCGCTCCCGAAACGAGACCGTGGCGTTGATCACGCCCGAGGAGTTGAAGGCACTCGCCGAGGATACCGGCCTCCCCCCGGGACTCCTGCTCCGGGTGTCTTCCTAGGGGTTTCCGTGGTTCAGAACCGCATCACCTTCGGCGGCCTGGCCTCAGGACTGGATACCAACGCGATCATTACCGCGCTGATGGACATCCAGCGGCGGCCGATCGGTACGCAAGAGCTTCGCCGTGAGGCCCAGCAGCAGAAGCGAAACGCGCTTCAGGCGGTTGGTTCGTCGCTCAGTTCGCTGGCCGGAAAGGCGGAAGCGCTCACCAAGACCTCCACCTTCGCGACCCAGGGGACGAGCGTGCTGGCGCAGACCCAGGACGCCGGCAAGGTGCTGGCCACCGCGAACGGCAGCGCGGCCCTGGGCAGCTTCAAGCTGGCCGTGACTCAGATCGCGACGGCGACGCGCGCGCGTAGCGACGTTGCGGTGGGCGCGGCGATCGATTCCGCCGTCCCGCTCGATCAAGCGGGCTTCGGCAAAGCCTTCGTGCCGGGTACCTTCACCATCAACAGCACGGAATTCACGGTCGCGGCCGCGACCGGCGCCAGCCTGGCAAGCGCCAGCGCGATTGGCACCGGTGACAGTGGGACGGCGATTCTCGCAACGGCCGGCTTCGACGTGACGCCGGTCACCGGGTCGTTCGTCATCAACGGCGTGACGATCAACTTCGATGCGGCCGTGGACACGTTGAACGGCGTGATCACGCGCGTCAACCAGTCCGCGGCAGGCGTCACCGCCTCGTTCGATTCGGCGACCGACACCTTCACGCTCGTCAACAAGACGAACGGCCCGGGGCTGATCACGTTGAGTGACACCACCGGCAACTTCCTGGAATCCGTGGAGTTGCTGGACGGCGGCGGCGCGAAGGTCGGTGTCGAAGTTGACGGCACCAGCCTCATTTCGCTCGACGATGTCGTGCTGATGATCAACGTCGCCGGCGCAGGTGTGATCGCGAGTATCGAAAACGACGCGTCCGGACGACCGAACATCCTGCGGATCGCGGACGATCCGGTGAACGGCGCCCAGTCCGTGCTGCTGGGCGCCGGCAGCGATTCCAGCAACTTCTTGAAAGCGACCAACCTGCTGGCGTCGCCTGGAACGACCACCCGGGATGGTGTTAGCGGGATGGGTGGCACGCTGATCGGCGAGCCGATCCTCACCGCACGCTTCGCCACACAGCCGATCGCGACAGGGACGTTCGAGATCAATGGCGTCTCGTTCGATTACGACACGGCGACGGATTCGCTCTCCAAGCTGATGACGCGGATCAACCAGTCGACCGCCGGCGTGACGGCGTACTACGAACCGTCCGGCGATCAACTGGTGCTTGCGTCCAACGACACGGGATCGACGGCGACCCGTTTCCCGGGTTCGAAAAAGCAGAGCGGTCTGGAACGGATGGCGCGCGAACGCCTCTCCGACGCACGCCGCTTGCTGGCCGAACTCGAGGCTGCGAAGAAGTCCGCGTAGTGACGGCCCCACGCTCCGGCGGTATCCCGATCTGGTTCCCGCTGGCGGTACTCGCGCTGCTGATCGCCAGGCCCACCCTCGATCGCGTGATTGCCGCCGAGCCGCCAACCACGCTGGTGGTCGCCGATCTGCGGGCCGATGAGCTGTTGCTCGTCAACCCCGAGGACGGCGTCGTCAGCGCGCGGATCCCGCTTCCCGGCGGGGCGCACGAGCTGCTGACGCTCCCGGACGGCCGCGTGGCCGTCTCGATCGAGCAGCGTGGCCTGCTTGCTGTGGTGAACCTCGACACTGCCGAGGTCACGGAGATCGCCGTCGGCGGCACGCCGCACGGACTCGCGCTCGAGGGCTCGACGCTGCTCGTGACCGATCGCGCGACGAACCAGATCCGACGCTTCGCCCTCGATGGCTGGGGCGAGCTGCCGGCGAGCGCCACGGGCGACTGGCCGCACGCGATTGCGCTGACGGCGGACGGCCGCCTCGTGGTCGCCGCCGCCCGCGACAACGCGCTGCGTTTCGGGGATCGCGCACTCCCGGTGTCGGCGTTGCCGGAGACGGTGTCCGTCGCCGCGGATGGTGCGATCGCGACGGCGGGGGCCGTTGGCGGCCAGTTCCAGCTGTTCGACGCGCATGGTGACGAGGAGCTGCGGGTCACCCTCGCTGGGCGCCCGGTGCGCGTGCTGTTTTCGCCGGACGGCCAACTGATCGCCGTCGCGCTGTCGGCGGCCGGTGCGGTCGCGCTCGTCGATCGCTCTGGCGAGGTACGTCGCGTCGATGTTGCCGGGGTGCCGGACGGCCTCGTATTCGACGCGTCTGGCCACCAGCTCTACGTGAGCGACGTGGTGGGTGGAGCGATCTCGATCGTCGATGTGCGCACGGCCTCGTTCCTTCGTGAGTTGCAGGTGGGGAGCGCGACCGGCGCGATCATCAGGCGTTCGCCCTAGACGCAGGGATCAGTGAGATCCCGTACGCCGGGCTTGCGCGCCCATGCCAGAATGGGCGGATAGCGACGCGCACGGGGATTGCTCCAATGATCCAGGTTGGGTTGACCTGTTCGTTCAGCAAGGGGTTCTTGAGGGGTTCATGTGGCGTGGACGCCACGGGCCAGTGTGTCTATTGCGGTGATCCGTTCTGCGAGGATCACGGGATGCACGGCGAGGACTACCTGGAGGTCTGCGACCGCCCCAAGTGTCGCGCGAAGTTCGATGACGTCCAATCACACCAGGCGTGGATCGCCCGCGTGCGCGGCGCGAACAGCGTCTCGATCTGCGCGATCGAGGGCTGCCAGACGCGGATGAAGCATGAATGCGGCCGCTGCCGCCTGCTCTTCTGCAACGATCACTTGAAGGCTATGCAGATCGTGGAGCGGCGCTACTTGCCGCCTCGGAAGGTGACCGCCGTCCTCTGCGCGCACTGCGCCAGCCGCCGCAAGCTCTGGGACGACTGAGCCTTCGGCTCTCGACGGGCCTTCGGCTCTTGACGGGCCTTCGGCTCGTGCTGCGGATCGTCGAGGTTGGGCGCGACGCTGACCGCTCGGGAGGGGCCGGAGTGCGGAGGTTCGTCGCGCGCGGCTAGCGTCCAGCGCGCTGGACGGTGCCAGCGTGGAGTGCCGCGCGATCGAGGATCGGGTTGGTACCGGGGGCCATGTCGTTCCAGCGCGCCAGCAACCGGTTGATGTCAGCCGTCATCACCATCGCGCGGTGGGGGAGCGTCTCCGTGAGCACCCCGCCCGCCGGAGCGATCACGTAGCCGCCACCATCGTCACCGGTGGCACCAGCGGCCACGACATAACAGTGATGTTCGAGGGCGCGTGCCCGCGCGAAGGTGCGGAGCGGCGTCCCGATGTCGCCTGCCGACCAGGCGATCAGCTCGCTGCCGCGGAGCTTCAGCGATTGCGCCAGTTCGGGGACCAGCCCCTCGGCGCCCGCGAGGAGCCCGATCTGTCCGACGATGGTTTCGATCACCGGCGGCTGGCGATCGCCGGCCGTGAATCCGGCTCGCCGCTCGCGGTCGGAGAGGTGCGTCTGGCGGTGCGAGGCGATCACCCCCGAAGGGTCGATCAGGTACTGCGTTTTGAACGTGGCGGCGTCAACCCGCTCCGCGAGCACGACCGCGATCATCGTCGAGCATTCGTGCGCCAGCGCCTCCAACAACGGCAGCGTCTCCCGCTCGGTGACCGCGTGCGTGTCCGCGCCGGCGAGATCCGGGAGGACGACGATCGCGGCGTCCTGTGTACTGGCGGCGCGCACGAGCTGGCGTGCGCCCTCGACGAGTGCCACCGCCGAGGGCGATGCGTCCATCGCGGCGGCCCCGACGCGAGCGGCGGCGTCCTCCGCGATCAGCGGTTCGCGCGCGAGCCGGGCCGCTTCCGACAGATCGGCGGTCATCCCGAGGTCGCCAAACAGCTCCGGTCGGCGCGCGATCGGCGGGCCGGCCGCCGCGTCGAGATCCAGCTCATAGACCACGATGCCGGCACCGGAGGAGGGGGCGCGCACGACCCACTCACCGGTCGGCGAAATCACGCCGGATTGGCCGGCGTAGACCACCGAGTGGGCCTCGCTCCCGGTCTTGTCCGCACAGACGATCCAGGTGCCGTTCTCCACGGCGCGGGCGGGCATCAGGAACTCGATCTGCGGGTTGGAGAGGTGCTGCGGGTCGCGGCCAGAGGAGACCCAGGCGGTGGGATCGATGATCAGTCGCGCGCCCTCGATTGCGTAGGCGCGCGGTATCTCCTCCAGGCGGCTATCGGAGCAGATCAGGATCCCGGCGCTCGCGCGACCGGCACGCGGGAAGGTCAGCTCGAAGACGGGGAATTGCCTGCCGGGCTGGAACCAGCGCCGGTCGAAGTGCCAGAGGAAGCTCTTCACGTAACGGCCGACTTCGTGCCCATCCGGGTCAAAGAGGACGCAGGTGTTTTCCAGGCCGTTGGCGCCGCGCAGCACCAGCCCGGCGGCCAGGTAGACGCCGTGCTGGCTCGCGCGCGCGGCCAGGGTGCTCAGCACCTGCTGATCGGGATGGACGGCGGCGTCCTCGTAGGCTTCGCGTGACTGCAGGAAGTAGGCCGGGTAGCTGGCCTCGGGGAGCACGATCAGCTCGGGATCCTGGAGCGCCGCCTCATCGATCGCGCGCAACAACTCGCCCCAGGCGCGGTCGTGATCGGCGAGCTCTCGGGCCTCGAGTTGGAGGAGCGCAACGCGCAAAGGACGGGCCAACTCGGACTCCCGTGGCAGCGACAGAGGTGGGGACGGCGGTCTGAGATCGACCGTTGGGGCAGTCTACGCGACTCCTGATTCGACCGCCTCGACGCTGTGTTGCGGCCCTGCCCGCGCGGCGCTGCTCGGCGGTTTGGCGGTCTCGTCAGCCGTCTCGCTGGCCCCGTGATCGGCCGATGATCGCTGGTTGATCGCGGGGCCAGCAGGGTCCGCCTGCGTGCTACGATTTCGGTCCGCCCGCCTTCCTCCGGAGCGAGGCATGGATCGGTGCGGGCGCCGCTGGCCGGCGAACGAGGAGTAGACCCCTGCTGCAACCCCC
This sequence comes from Chloroflexota bacterium, assembly GCA_027593235.1. Classification (GTDB taxonomy): domain Bacteria; phylum Chloroflexota; class Dehalococcoidia; order UBA2979; family UBA2979; genus UBA6627. The sequence goes on along the minus strand of JAQCIU010000007.1, from coordinate 70,349 downwards.
GCGTGACGACCTGCAACCGCGCCCACACGGTGGGTTTCACCTCTACAACACGCTCTCCCGTGAGCTGGAGCCGTTCGAGCCGCTGGAGCCAGGCGTCGTCAAGATGTACGTCTGCGGCGTCACCCCGTACGACGTGGGGCACCTCGGTCATGCACTCGTCTACGTGGTCCAGGACACGCTCCGGCGTTGGCTGGAGTTCAACGCCTACACCGTCCATCACATCCAGAACATCACGGACATCGACGACGACATGGTCCGCAAATCCAGGGAACTCGGCATCACGATCGCCGGGCTGACCGATCTGAACCACCGCATCTACCTGGAGGAGATGGACGCGCTTGCCGTGCAGCGCCCGGACGCGTTCCCGCGCGTCTCCGAGCACATCCCCCAGATCATCGAGATGGTTTCGTCGCTCGTCGCCTCGGGTCACGCCTACGAGGTCGACGGCTACGTCTTCTTCGATCGGTCCGGCACGCCGCACTTCGGTCGTCTCTCCGGGCGTACGCAAGAGGAACTGCGAACCGGGCCGCGTACGGACACGATGCCGAACGAGCCGGATCACCTGAAGCGCGATCCCCTCGACTTCCTGGTCTGGCAGCCCTCGAACGATCCGGGCGCCACCTTCGATTCGCCCTGGGGACCGGGCCGCCCCGGCTGGCACATCGAGTGTTCGGCGATGGCGCGGACGGCGCTCGGCGATCAGATCGATATTCACGGCGGCGGGCGCGACCTCGCGTTCCCGCACCACGACAGCGAGATCGTGCAGAGCGAGTGCTTCACCGGGACCGGTCCGTACGTCCGCTACTGGGTGCACAACGGGACGATGGGCCTCGATGGCGTGAAGATGTCGAAGTCGCTGGGCAACCTGGTGAAGGTGAGCGAGTTGCTGGGCGCCGGGCACACGCCCGACGCGATCCGGCTGCTGCTGCTGAGCGTGCACTACCGCGCCGATCGCGACTTCTCGGAAGACGCGCTTGCCTCGCAAGAGGAGAACGCGGCACTGCTGCTGCGCGCGTCGGAGCGAACCGCTGCCGCCGGCGATGGCGCGTTGCGCGCCGAGCCGTTCCGCAACGCATTCATGGACGCGATGGACAACGACCTCGATACCCCGGGCGCGATCCGCGCTCTGATCCAGCTCGCGCAAGAGATCGAGAGCGGTCAGGTCGGTGGCGAAACCGCGATCCCCTCACTCATCGAGCTGTCCAACGTCCTCGGCCTCACCCTCGGCCGCGAGGGGTCTTCGGGGTCTTCGACCCCCTCCTGACGCTTCGCGCCTCGACACGGGGTGTGGACGGCTGCTGATCCCTCGGTGGGAAGGTGACGCTCGCGTTACCTCGCGGCGCCGACGGGTTCCGCGCTGACCTGCGCCACGATGTCCATGAAGCGGCCGAGCGTTTCGAGGCGCTCCGCCATGTCCGTGCCGCGCGGTCCGGCGCGGAAGGTGGTGATGCCGACGTCGCGGTAGGCGCGGAGGCGCTCGCGGATCGTGTCCTCGTCACCGATCAGGTTGCCGCTGAGCACCATCTCGTCGGGGACGCGCGCGCGGGCGGCGTCACGTTCGCCGGAAAGCCAGAGCCGCTGGATCTCGAGCGCTTCGTCCGCCCAGCCCTGGCGGCGGTAGGCGTCGTTGTAGAAGTTGTGGGCCTTCGAACCCATCGCGCCCAACTGGAACGCGAGCCCCGGCTTGAGCGCCTGCGCGGCGGCGTCGATGTCGTCCGTGAACCAGACGGTGCCGCCGACCTGGATGTCCATGTCCTCGAAGCGGCGGCCGTGCGCCTCGGCGCCCTCGCGGATCGGGTCGAGGAAGAGGCTCGCGTGCTCGGGGAGGAACGAGGTGCCCAACCAGCCGTTGGCCAACTCGCCGGTCATGCGCAGGTTCTTCGGGCCCAGCGACGCGATGTAGATCGGAACGTTCTTGGGTGACGGCGCGCCCGGGATCAGCGCTTTGCCCTCGCCGGATCCGCCGTCGCGCAGCGGGAGCTGGTAGAACTCCCCGTCGCAGCTCAGCTTCTCGCCGTTGAAGATCCGCTGGACGATCTCGATCACCTCGCGCGTCCGCTGCAGCGGCTTCGCGAAGGGGATGCCGTGCCAGCCCTCGATCACCTGCGGGCCGCTGCTGCCGACGCCGAGCCGGAAGCGCCCGTTCGACATGCCGTCGAGCGCCATCGCCGTCATCGCCACCAGCGAGGGCGTGCGCGTGCCAATCTGCATGATGCTGGTACCGAGGTGGATCTTCTCGGTCTTTGCCGCGAGGTAGGCGAGCGGTGTCATCACGTCGTGCGCCCAGGCCTCGGCGGTCCAGATGCAGTCGACGCCGAGCTTCTCGCCCTCGATCGCGTAGGTGGACACCGCGTCCCAGTCGGTGATCGCTTCGCGCCCGAGGCTGATCGCTACCTTCATCGGAAGTCCCCCATTGTGATCTCGCTGCGAGCGCTGGTCGCGCCCGGCGCACGATACCAGAGGCGTTGGGCCGGGCGAACGAGTCGATTGCAGGGGTGATGAAGTTCAAGGCTCGGTAATGGTTCGTGCTTCGATGCGCGCCTATCGTGATCGTTCCCCCGAGCACCCCATCGAGTACCCGACCGGCAGGTGGCTCCGCTGATGAGAGCGCTCGCGCAGCGATCGCCCGTCCACTACGGGTGGGTGATCGTCGTCGCCGCAATCCTGACGAACAGCGTGACCGCGGGCGGCACGTTCTGGGTCGTCGCGCTCTACATCACCTCGATCCCGAAGGACTTCGACGTGAGCCGGACTGCGGTGGTCGGGGCGTTCACGGTCGGACAGGTGCTGTTCGCGCTGATCGGGCCGTGGATCGGCGGGTACATCGATCGCAACGGGGCGCGGCGCGTGCTGTTGATCGGCAGTCTCGCGATGCCGGCCGCGTTCATTGCGACGTCGTTCTCGACGAATCTCTGGCAGTTCTACCTGGGCTGGATCGCGGTCAGCCTCGCCCGGCCGTTCCTGATGCCAATTCCGTACAACTGGCTGATCACCCGCTGGTTCGAGGGCCGTCCGCGCCAGACCTCGCTGGGCCTCGCCACGACCGGCTTCGGTATGGGCGGGGCGGTCGTGCTCCCGATCTTTGCCTGGGTTGAGAGCATCTCCGGCTGGCAGCAGGTGATGTTCACCAGTGGTGTCGCGATCCTCGTGCTGCACGGCATCGTCGCGCTGCTGATCGTCGCGGATCGCCCGCGTGACCTCGGGCTGCGCCCGGTTGGCTCGGTCGGCGAGGAGGACATCGACGTCGTCGAGTGGGGGTTCAGTTCGCGCGAGGCGCTGCGGTCGGTGGTGTTCTGGCTCGTCGCGCTGGGGATGCTGCTGTTCTTCCTGGGCCAGGGCTCCGTCAACAACCTGATCGTCGACTTCTTCAACAGCCACAAGGTCTCATCGGGCGCCGCTCTGCTCGCGGCGACGGCGCTGATCCGGACGGTGGCACGGCCGCCGCTCAGCCTGGTCCTGTACCGCGTCGATCGAGTCTTTGCCCTCGGCGTGGCGGTGGCGATCGCGCAGGCGATCGCGACGGGGGCGCTAGTGGCCAGCACGGGGACTGGCGGCATCCTGACCTGGGTGGCGTTCTGGGGCCTCGGCGGCGCGTTCGCGCCGATGATCGAGCCGTTGCTGATCACCCGCGCCTTCGGCGTGCGCCACTACGGGGCGGTGAGCGGGCTCGTCTCGATGATCAGTTTCGGCGGGCAGGTAGCCGGCCCGCTCGCCGGCGCGTTCCTGTTCGATCTGACCGATTCGTACTCGATCCCGTTCGGCCTCTACACCGGTGGCTTCGTGCTGGCGGCCCTGCTCTGGACCGCCGCCGCCATCCTGATGCGCCGCCCCACCTTCCGCGAAGCCGCCGCCCGCGCGGGGATGTCTTCGGGGTCTTCGACCCCTTCTTGAGCGCTTCGCGCCTGTCGAGCGGGTATTGGGTACTGGGCGTCGGTCGCTGATCAGCCCGCAATCAGTTGCGGGGAGGGGCCCGGCTACGCCGTCGGTATGTCTGTGGGCTCGGAGTCGCTCGTCTCGGGAGCGGCGGACTCGGGCGCGTCAGGCGCGGTCGAGGGCTGCGCGGCGTCGGAATCGGCTGACCGCGGCTTTGCCGAGCCGCGCAGCTCGCGGCTCATCGCGTCGATCGCCGGTCGCAGCGGCCGAGGCGTCACCGCGTGCGCCGCCGTCGAAGCAGCGACCTCCGCCCCCCGCTTCGAGGCGCGCACGATGTCGTCCTGGTGATCGCGGACGTAGTCCGTCGCTTCGCGCGCCTTGCCCTCGATGTGCGGACGGGCGGCCTCTGCGGCGGCTTTCGCCTGTCGGGCGCGGCGCTCCACCTCTGGCCGCGCGGCCTCGGCGAGCTTGCGTGCTTCCTCGACGCCGGTCTCCGCCACCTCGGAAGCCGCGCGGAGCAACCCGCGCAGCGCCGACCGGAACGAGGTCCGCGCATCCGGCGGCGTGCCGCCCAGCGGCGGATCTGGCGTGTGCTGATCGTCGTTGGTCATCACCACGATCGTAACCGCTGCAGCCCGGCCCCGTGGCCTCAATCGACCGCCGACTCCCGAAGGGCACCCGCGAAGCGGGGCACCCCGCCTCGAGTGACCTGGCGAAGCACCGTCGAGCCACGAAGTGGCCCCGCGAAGCGCGGCACCCCGCCTCGAACGACCCGGCGAAGCACCGTCGAGCCCCGAAGGGGCCGAGTGACCTGGCGAAGCACCGTCGAGCCCCGAAGGGGCCGAGTGACCTGGCGAAGCACCGTCGAGCCCCGAAGGGGCTAGGAGGCGGCTTCGGCCTCTATTGCCTTGTCGATGGCGCGCAGGATGATCCCCTTCTCGGGGACCGACTTCCAGCCGGCCGGCGTGTTGTAGTAGCGCACGCCCGCGGTCGTCTCGTCCGGCTCGCGCTCCTGGTACTCCACGTCGAACCCGTTGATCCGGATCGTCGGCGAGCCGAGGCACTTGATCTTGATCGCGTCCTCATCGTCGCGGATCGTCGTCTCTTCGACCTGGACCTCCTGCAGGCCCGAATCGTCGAGCGCCTCGCGCAGCAGCGCGCGTACCTGCTCGTGGTGATCGGCGCCGCGTTCGGTCAGGGTGAGCGTGACTTTCATGGGGAAGCTCCTCGGTCCAGATCATTCAGCGTGCATCAGCGAATTGCGGGTTGGGATTCGCGCCCGAGCATAACCCGATGCCCATTCTGGATCAGCGTCGTTTCGCCAGTCGTTCCTGACTGGTCCGAACGTTCGTCACAGCTCTGGAGCGAAGCTGGCGCGCCAATCCTCGAGGACTCGACCGTCGTGAGGGAACGCCAGATCGGGTAGCGCGTCGGGGCTGAACCAGGCGACCTCGAACGCCTCGTCACCGGCGACCGCCTCCCCGGCGACGTGGGTACCGGCGAAGGCGATGAAGACCACGGGATTGCCGGCCTCCGAATAGACGCCGATCAGCCCGTCGAGCTGCACCTCGACGTTCGTCTCCTCGCGCACCTCCCGTGCCGCCGCCTCCTCGACCACCTCGCCGGCGTCGACAAACCCCGAGGGAAAGGCCCAGCGCCCGAGGGCCGGCTCGTGATTGCGCCGCACCAGCAGCAGCTCGAGGCCGGCGCCGCCGGTGTGATCGAGAGTGGCGGGCGCCCTCGCGGGTCGCGACACTAGCACGCCGGTCGCGACCTTCGGATCGGCGTAGGAGACGTAACCGCAGGCGGGGCAGGTCGGTCGATCACCCGCGGCCGCTTCCGGGATCGCCCCACCGCAACGCGGACAGAAGGCCGGTGTCACCGTCGCCACAACCCCCACCTACCTTCCCCCGCGCCCGCCCTTGAACGACCGGCCCTCGAACGACCGGGCCCAGTACCCAACGCCCCGACCGACCGCCACCAGCACCGCAAGATCGTGGCCAAGGAGCCGAAGGCTCAGCGGAAGAGGGTGATGCGGCGGAACTCCTCGACGTAGCGCCCGTCGGCGTTGCTCCAGTACGTGCGCATCGCCGCGAGGAACTCGTCGTTCACGTCGAACTGGCTGTCGTGGGCGACGAGGGACGCGATCTTCACGTCGACGACGTCGGTGATGTCCACCTCGAAGTTGGGCTCATTCGCGCCCCAGAGGTAGAGCTCGCGCACCTTGTGCGGCGTCAGCCCCTCCGCGAGGTGCTGCGGGAAGTTGAGCCGATCGCGCGCCGCCGGATAGACCGCGTCAACGGTGGCGAGCCCGGTCGCCCGGTGATCGCTGTGGTTCACGAACCCGTTGCGAATGATCACCGGCTCCGGATCGTGCGTGTAGACCGCGAACGGTTTGAACGCGCGAATCTCGCGCACCACCGCCTCGAGCAGCACGAGATCGCGCACCAGCTCCCCGTCGGTGAACCCGAGGAACCCGACGCTCTGCACGCCGAGCAGCACCGCCGCATCGCGTTGCTCCTGGGCGCGCATCGTCACGAGCTGATCGGGCGTCAGCGCCGGATCGTCCGACCCTTTCGAGCCGTCGGTCGCGACGACGTAGCGCACCTCCCAGCCGGCCTGCGCCAGCAGGTGGGCGGTGCCGGCCGCGCCGAAGTCGGCGTCGTCCGGGTGCGCGGCAACCACGAGTGCGCGGCGCAGCTCGCCGGCCGCCTCGTCTGGCTCACCGGGAGCCTCGCGCCCAAACAGATCCTCGAGTCCGGCCGCCATCCGTGCTCCTCGCCTTGTCCCATGTTCGCTCGTGGCGCGGTCCGCCGCTGTTCCGTATCGCGCCCCGTCGGTCGCGGTCGGTCGGGTGCGGCCGCGCAGCGAGCGGATCCTACCGCGCGGGCCGCGGCGCGCGGCTACCGCTGGCGTTGTTGACGTGTTTCGGGACGGGCGGTACGTTTGTTCGGAACAGAACATATGTGCCGGAGCCGCCGGCTACCGTGGTCAGTGGCCGCGGACCGATTGGCGGATCCGGGACACGCGCGGTGGGGCGCAACGTTCCTCGGTTGTCGTGCTCTCAGCGTGGAGCCGGCCGGAGGGCAGAGGAGATAACCGTGGCTGATCCGCAATTCGAGGAACTGTCGAGCAAGCAGCAGGGGATCCTGCGCTTCCTCGAAGCCTTCATCTCAGATCACGACTATCCGCCGTCCATTCGCGACATCCAGTCCGGCTGTGACATCTCCTCCACCTCGGTGGTGGACTACAACCTGAAACGGCTCGAAGAGAAGGGCTTCATCCGCCGCGACCGCGAGGTCTCGCGAGCGATTGAACTCCTCGGTGGCACCAACGGCAGCCGTCGCCGCACGATCCCCGTGCCGCTCCTCGGCAAGATCGCGGCCGGGATCCCGATCCCGACGCCCCCGGATTCGGCCACGGCGGAGACCGCCATGGAGACGATCGAACTCACCGAAGAGCAGACCGGCGGCCGCAGCAACGTGTTCGCGCTCCGTGTCGAGGGCAACTCGATGATCGATGCGCTGATCAACGATGGCGACATCGTGGTTCTCGAGCCGACCCAGAGTTGCGACGACGGCGAGATGGTCGCCGTCTGGCTCAAGGCGGAGAATGAGACCACCCTCAAGAAGTTCTTCCACGAAGGTGATCGCGTCCGCCTCCAGCCAATGAACTCGACGATGGCCCCGATCTACACCGGCGCCGACAACATCGAGGTCCAGGGCCGCGTCGTCACCGCCATCCGCTCCCTCTAGGGGTCTTCGACCCCCTTCTGGGCTTCGCTGCGTGCGGGCGTCCTTCTGCGGGCGTTTCGTTTCTTCCGCTGTCCCCGGGTTCAGACGTGAGGACCGCGGGGACGAGGCGACGCGCGCGAGATCCGGCTCCCAACAGCAGCGGCTGAAGCGGCCCCGTCGCTTCGCCCAGCCCACAAACGTCCCGCACCCAACCCCGAAGGGTCAAAAAGCCCCCGAAGGGGGTAGGCTGTCGCGATGGAACGCGAGGGTGGCGCGGCGTGACATCGGGTAAGGGGCCGGACGGGCGCTGGTCCGAAGAGCCGCTGCTCTCGATCGAGGGCCTTTCCGTCGGCTACCGCGCGGACGATGACACGATCGCCGCCGTTCGGGACGTATCGCTCGAGGTGCGCGCCGGGGAGACGCTGGCGCTGGTCGGCGAATCTGCCGCCGGCAAGAGCACCGTCGGTCACGCCGTACTCGGGCTGCTCCCGGCGAACGCCACCGTGACCGCCACCGCCTTACGGTACCGCGGTCGATCGTTGCTCGATCTCCCTGGCGAAGAGCTCCGCAAGATCCGCGGCGAACAAATATCGATGATCTTCCAGGACGCCTTGAGCGCGCTCACCCCAACGCTCCGCGTACGCGAACAGCTCGTCGAGCTGTACCAGGCCCATCGCGACATCACCAAGCACGAGGCGGAAGTCGAGGCGCTGGCGGCCCTCAAACGGATCCTGCCCGATGCGGAGCGCGCCTTCGATTCGTATCCGTTCCAGCTCTCCGGCGGTATGGCGCAGCGGGTGATGATCACACTGGCGATTGCGCTCAAGCCGCGCGTGATCATCGCCGACGAACCGACCGCCAGCCTCGATCCCGGTGTCCGCATGGAGACGCTGGCAATCCTCGAGCAGCTCCGCGACGAGGCAGGCGTCGGCCTGCTGCTGATCACCCACGACTTCGGCGTGGTGGCGCGGATGGCCGATCGAGTCCACGTGATGTACGCCGGCGAGATCGTGGAACGCGCCGATGTCCGCACGATCTTTCGCGCTCCTCGTCACCCCTACAGCCACGGTCTGCTGCAGAGCCTGCCCGGCCCACATCAGGCGCGCCTGCGCCCGCTACGCGGTCAGCCGCCCGATCTCACCGATCTCCCGCCACAGTGCCCGTTTCTCCCCCGCTGCCCGAAAGCGATCTCGCAGTGCCGTATCGATCCGGCCCCACCCCTCGCGCCCGTTGGCGACGAGCCCGGCCACTTCGCCGCCTGCTACAACCCAATCGCCGTCCCCCTCCGCTAGGCCCCTTCGGGGCGCTCTTGACCGTTCCGGTCGTTACTTGAATCTCGGGTGTCGGTTTGTGGCGGCGGTGCTTGGACGCTGCGTCCCTCGTTGGCACGTCGGCGCGGCAGCGCGGGTTCGCGGCGATGACCGATCCGGCCCGGTCCTGACCGCGTCCCGATCGAGGTGCTAGGGCGTCGCGTGACCGCCGAGGAAGGCCGACACCCCGCGAAGCGTCATCGAGGGCCGAAGGTCCCTTCGGGGCTTCTTGACCGTTCCGGTCGTTGCTCGGGTCCTTGGTGATGGCTCGCGGCGGTGGTGCTCGGACCTGACTTCCGATTGGGGTGCTAGGGCGTCGCGTGACCGCCGAGGAAGGCCGACACCCCGCGAAGCGTCATTGAGGGCCGAAGGCCCCGGGGGGTCATCGAGAGCCGAAGGCTCGGGGGGTGCGCTCGGCGAGGCTGCAGACGAGGAGTTCGAGGGCGAGCTCGTCGCTCATCCGGCCGGTCTTGACCGAATGATCGGCGTGCTCGAGGTCACGCAGGTTGGCTTCCGCTGCGGCGCGGCTGAGGCCACGTGCCTGGCGCATCAGCTTCGTGAGCGGGAAGCCGCGGAGGCCCGTCGCCTCCGCGATCGCGTTCTGGGGAGCGTGGCGTTCGAGGAGTTCGGTGGCGCGGATCAGGTGCCGGAGCTGGCGCGCGATCATCACTTGCAGCAGGGCCGGTGCGACGCTGCCGTCGTCGAGCACGCTGCGGAGCAGCCGGAGTGCCAGCTCCGCGCGGCCTTCGACGATCGCGTCGACGACGGCGAACATGCTCTCTTCGCGCGCTTGCGGCGTGAGCAGACGGACGTGCGCCGCCGTGATCGAGGGCGCATCGATCGCTGCCGTGTAGGCCGCGAGCTTGTCCAGTTCTTGCGCCAGCGCGCGGAGGTTCGCGCCGATCAGATCGACGAGCGTGTCGATCGCCGCGTCCTCGATCGCGATCTGGCGGGCGCTCGCGCGATCGTAGAGCCAGCGACCGACCTCGCTCGGGCCGCTGCGATCCCAGGTCTTGAGCTCCCCGAACTCGCGGATCTCCGCGCCGGGGACCGCCTTCAGGGCGCGCAGTACCGGCGACCGGCTCACGCCCTCGCGATCGCCGCGTTTGAGCGCCGGCTCCACCAGCGCCACGTGATTCGAGGGCGGGAGTTGCGCCGCCGCGTCCAGGAACGGCTGCCACTCGTCGGCGACCCCGCGACGCGAGCCCAGCGCGGTCAGCAGGCCTTCCACGATCACGAGTCGAGACTCCGCGAGGAACGGCGCCGCCATCGCGTGCTGGGTGAGTTGTCCCGGCGTCAGTCCGCGCCCGGCGAGCACCGAGGTGTTGCTGATCAGCATCCCGTCGCCGTTCAGCGACTCGCGCAGTTCGGTGAGCGCTTCGCTGGCGCGGAAGTCATCGGCACCGTAGTAGACGTGCAGCATCGCGTTCCCGGGTGTGTCATCGCGGCGGGCGCTGTCGCGCGGCGCGTCTAGTCGATGTCGAGCTGCCAGCCGAGCCAGCTCGCGAGGGTCGTGCCGAGGAAGATCGCGATCCCCGGCCAGAGCAGCGTCGGGAGAAACGATCCGCCCGCCGCGCTCGCATCGTAGAGCGCCCAGCCGCTCGCCGCGGCGATGCCGGGCAACGGCAACCAGATCGGGAACCGCGGATCGTCGGCGTCCACCAGCGCGTCGCGCAGCAGCTCGCCGGCGCCGGACGCGACAGCGGCTGGTTCGTGCGCGTTCTCCATGCCGGTGCTGTCCGCGGCACCCTCGGGGGTCCCGGCGGTCTCGCTGGTCTCGGGCGTGCGGGCGTCCTCGGTCACATCGAACCCCCTCGCGCGCGGCGCGGTGTCGCGCGGTGTCGTGCCGGTTCGATGCTACGGGTGGCCGTGCGGGAAGACGAACGGCGGCGCCTCGTCGCTCCGAGGCAACGGGGGGCCGCTGTCCGCCGCGGTGGCGACGCCCTCGAGCGTCGGGCGCGCCGCGCCCCGCGGATCGCGGTTCGTGTCGTCGCTTGTGACCCACACGAGGTACGCGAAGAGTCCCAGCGCCGCGAGGCTGAGCGCCGCGGCGATCAGCCCCGTATCGAGGCTGGAGCGGTCCACCAGCAGACCGACCACCGGCGCCACCACCAGCGTTGCCGTGCTCGCAACCATCGAGGCCATCGAGATCACGGTCGCGCGCTCGCCCTCGCTGACACGGCGAGCGAGGAACCCGGAGGCGTGCGGGAAGACCAGGTGGAACCCGGCCCCCGGCAGCATGAAGAAGGCGTACATCCAGGGCCAATCCGAGATCCCCGCGAGCAGTGAGAGCGCGCTGATCAACGGGACCACCAGGAACAGCGTGCGCAGGCCAATCCGCTGTCCTAACGCCCCGGCGGTCCACGATCCGGCGGCGCCCACCAGCATCTGCACCGCGACGAACAGGCCAAGGCTCCAGATCGGGAACCCGAACTGCAGCAGCACCGGCTGCTGCACGATCGCCATTAGCACGATCGCTTGCTGCGTTACCGTGCCGAGCAGCACCACCGACCACATCGAACGGGTCGTCACGATCTTCTTGAGCGTGCTCATGCCGATCGCACGGAAGCTTGAGCTTTGGTGCTCGCGCGGGGGCTCGCGCATCTTCAGGACGAATAGGAGGCTCGGCAGCGTCAGCGCGGCCGAGAGCAGGATCGGGAACGAGAGCGACGTCCACCGCACCATCAACGATCCGGCGATCGTCATCGCCGCGAAGCCGCCCATCAACGACGCGTTCAACCGCCCCAGTTTTGGCTCGAACTCGTCGGTGCGTTTTAGCGGTTGGAGTGAGTCGTAGAGCATCGCGCTGTCCGCGCCGGAGATCGACGCGTCCGATACGCCAAACGCGGCGTAGGCGATGATCAGCATCAGCAGGCCGGTGCCAAGACCAAACATCAGCAGCCCGGCCATGAAGATCACGCCTGCCGCCAGCAGCAGGCGACGGCGACCGAAGCGATCGGCCAATATCCCGGACGGCACCTCGGTGACCAGCACGGTTCCCGCGTAGGCGGCTTCGAAGAGCAGAATCTGGCCGAGCGTCAGCCCGTGCTCCTCGGTCAGGTAGACGACCCAGATCGCCTCGCCGAGCCAGAACACGCGCAGCCACCACCACCAGCCGAGGAGCCGGAGGTTGCGCTCCATCGACTCGAGGAGCGCTGGATCCTCGTCGCTGGTTTCTGCCTCGAACATCACAGCAGGCTAGAGCCTGCGTTGCTCCCGGGCCACGCTGCGCGCACTATTTCGCCGATTGTCAGAAATCGATTGCTTAGGGGAACAGGTCAAGCGCCGACTCACGAACGATCTCGGACGCGGCCCCTTCGCCGCGCGGGTAGTCGTAGCCGCGAATAATCGCGACCGGCACGCCATCGGATTTGCCCATCACCAGTTCCGCCGTCCCGGCGATCTGGTCCGCGATGCAGATCGTCGTGACGCGAAGTTCGTGACCGTCCATGTCCGGCTTCCCCACGTAGTCGCGGAACGGGAGCATCCCGGCGACCCCGATCGCCACGTTCGTTTGGCCGTGACGCCACGGACGCCCAAAGGTGTCCGTCATCACGATCGCCACGTCCTTGCCGGTCAGCTCCAGGATTCGCGCGCGGATCCGCGCGCACGAGCCGTCCGGGTCGATTGGCAGCAGGGAGATCACGCCCTCGCTCCCCACGTTTGATCCATCGACACCCGCGTTCGCGCACTTGAACCCGTGGCGGGTTTCCGTGAGGAACACCCCACCGACCTGGCGGATCACCCGCACCGATTCCCGAAGCACCGCTTCGACGACGCGCGGATCTTTCTCCGTCCGCTCGGCGTAGGCGAGCGCGAACGGACTGGGTTCGAACTCCTCGAGGGGGCGCAGGCGGTGCTCGACGCGCGAAACGATCCGCTGTGTGACGGCGATCGCGTCGCCGTCCTCGATCCCGACGCCCTGGGCGGTCGCGGCCTCGATGATCAGCGCGGCGATGTCGTCGTCCGGCTGCACGATCGGGATGCCGCGCAGGCCGATGATCCGCAGTTCGCCGCTTGCCGCCGCGTTGCTCGGCACGTTGCTTCGCGCATCGCTGGGAGGGGTCATGACGACGCCTCGCCATCGAGCCCGGCCACCTGGATGCCGGAATGTGTCTTGTAGCGACCGTTGATGCCGATGAGCAAGATCGTGATCCCTTCGACGAACCGCGAGAAGCGCAGCGGACCGGCGTCCACGGCGCGTGCGCCTTCGATCTCGTTGGCGAGCGCCATGACCAGCGCCTTCGCCTCTTGGTCGCCGCCGGTGACCAGCACATCCGCGTGCAGCGGTGCATCGGGCTCCAGCAAGACCTCCGCGGAGAGGTTGTGGAACGCGCCGATGACGCGCGCCTCCGGGAGGATCTGCTTCGCTTCCTCGGTGGCGGATCCGGCTGCGACCTCGATCGGCCGCGGGCCGCGATCGAACTGCACCGGCACGACCGCGTCGACGACGATCTTGCCGTCCAGCGCGGAGCCGAGGCCCTCGAGGGTGGGGCGGTGCGCGCTGTAGGGCACGACGACCACGACGACGTCGGCGTCCGCGACCGCGGTTTCGTTGTCACTGCCGGTGACCGTAGTGGCCGAGGGAGCGCTGACCGCGAGGCTGGCCGCCAGTTCCGCCGCCACCTCCGCACCGCGCGCGGCGTCGCGGCTACCGAGGACCACCGTGTGGCCTGCTTTGGCGAAGCGGGTAGCGAGGCCGCGGCCTTCGGGGCCGGTGCCGCCGACCAGCGCGATGCGATGAGTCATGGGGGTTCCGATCTGTATCTGATCCGCGTGCCGGTCGCTCGGCGATCCGTTCGTCGGCGCTTCCGCGTGATCGAGGGTGGACGGTGGCGCCGCGATGGAATCACGACCGTGCGACTGCTGAGGGCCGTCCGAGCAAGCGGAGTCGACCGCCTCGGAACATACAATGTTCGTTGCGCATCTGCGCGCCCGATCGGATACCGGAACGGCGCGTGCACCGGACGGAACGCGATGACCCCCAGTCCGACCGTCGATCGTTCATCGCCGGCCGGCGCCACCCCGGAGGGCGCCGCGGCGGCGATCGCGATTCGCGGCGTCGAACACACCTACGCGGCGGAGAGCGGAACCGTCAGCGCGCTGAGCGCCGTCGATCTGACCATCGAGGCCGGCCAATTCGTCTCGATCGTCGGGCCGTCCGGCTGCGGCAAGACCACGCTGCTGCGCGCCGTCGCCGGACTACTGGAGCCCTCGGGCGGTCGCATCGAGGTGTTCGGGGCGTCGCCGCGGTTGGCGCGTCGGGATCGCGCGCTGGGACTCGTCACGCAGGATCCGGGCCTGTTGCCGTGGCGCTCCGTGCAGGCGAACGTCCAGCTCGCGATCGACCTCGCGGGATCGAGTGCCGCTTCGCCTGCAGCCGGCGCCGCCCACGGCTGGCTCGAGCGCGTCGGGATCGATCGCTACGCCGGCCTCTACCCGGGCGAGTTGTCCGGTGGGATGAAGCAGCGCGTCGCACTCGCGCGCGCGCTCGCCGTTGGGCCCCGACTGCTGCTGATGGACGAGCCGTTCGGCGCGCTCGATGAACTGTCGCGCGAGGCGATGCGCCTGGAACTGCTCGCGCTCTGGGAGCGCGAACGGATGTCGGTGCTGTTCGTCACCCACTCGATCCGTGAGGCGCTGTTGCTCTCCGATCGCGTCGTCGTGATGAGCGGATCGCCGGGACGGATCCTTGAGGACGTCGCCGTCGCGCTACCCCGCCCGCGCAGCGACGCGCTGCTGAGCGCGCCCGCGTTCCTCGAGGCCGAGCAGCACATCCGCGCACTGTTACGGGCGGGCGCCTGATGCAGGAAACCGGCTGGCTCGACGGCGTGCCCGGCGCCGCCAATGCGCCCGGTGTGACGGGCGGCGCGGGCGTGGTCCGCGCGCCACGGGCGAGTCTCGGCGTGCAGTTACGTCGCTCGCTCGCCGTCGCGCTCCCGCCACTCGTCGCGCTGGTGGTGTTGGTCATCGCCTGGGAGTTCTGGGTGCGTGAACGCCAGATCGCGGAGTACCTGGTCCCCCGCCCCTCCGCCGTCTTCGAGGCCCTGCGCGACGATCCCGGGCGCTTCGCGACCGCCGCGCGCGAGTCGCTCGCCGCCGCGCTCGGCGGATTGCTGGTGGCCAGTCTCGGTGCGTTCGCGCTCGCCGTCGTGATGGCGCACTCACGCCTGCTGGAGCGGGCGCTCTATCCGCCGGCGCTGATGATCAAGGTCACGCCGATCGTCGCGGTCTACCCGCTGTTCGCGATCTGGTTCGGGTTCGGCATCGGTCCGAAGATCGCGATCGCCGCCTTGATCGCGTTCTTCCCGATGCTCGTCAACGCGTTGATCGGGCTGCGCGCCGTGGACCCGGCGGCCCTCGACTTCATGCGTGCCCTCGACGCCTCGCGCTGGCGCGTGCTCTGGTCGCTGCGGCTGCCGTCGGCGCTGCCGTACGTGTTCGCGGCGCTGCGCATCTCCGTGCCGCTGTCGCTGATTGGCGCCGTCGTCGCCGAGTTCCTCTCCGGTTCCTCGGGGATGGGACAGCTCATCCTGATCGCGAACGGCGACTTCGACACCCCCGTTCTGTTCGGCGCAATCGTGGTGCTCTCCACGCTCGGGGTGATCCTCACCGCGCTGGTTGCGTACATTGAACGTCGCGTGCTGTTCTGGCACGCCTCGATGACCGGGTCGTAGCTCCCGCGCAACGCCGCGGATGCGTCCCGAACGAATTCGCCACGCGTGTAGCGCCCGCGCCAACGGCGCGGATGCACGCTCCGCACTCTGGAGTCCCTGTCATGTTGCGTTCTGTCGCACCGGCGGCTGCCCGATCGCCGCGCCTTGTCCTGTTCGCCGTACTTGCCGCGTCGCTACTGTTCGTCGCTGCCGCCTGCGGCGACGACGGCGACTCGTCCGCCGCCACCGCCTCACCCAGCGCCACCGCCGAGGTGACGGCCACCCTCGTCGCCACGGAATCGGCGACCACGGCGCCCACCGAAACGCCCGAACCGCGCCAGATCACCTTCATGGCCGGCTTCCGGCCGCAGGCGAACCTGCCGTTCGTCGCCGTCTACGTCGCGGAGGCCCAGGGCTTCTTCGCCGATGAGGGCCTCGATGTCAATATCCAGCACTCGTCCGGCCAGGACGAGCACCTGAAGCTGCTGCTCGACGGTCAGATCGCGTTCACCACCGGCACTGCCGCCCAGGTGATCCGTCGGCGGGTCGACGAGCTGCCCGTGCGCGCGATCGCGCTCTTCGGCCAGCGCGGCGACCAGGGCTTCATCGCCCGTGCCGATTCCGGCATCGAGGGCCCGGCCGACTTCGCCGGGCACACCGTCGGCTTCAAGGCCGGCGTCGTACCCGCGGAGTTACACGCGCTGCTCGCGACCGTCGGTCTCACTGTCGATGATGTCGAGCTGGTCGCCGTCGGTTTCGATCCACGCGCCTTCATCGAGCGCCAGGTCGATATCTACCCGGTCTTCCTGAACAACGAGCCGGACACCGTCCGCCGCGCCGGCGTCGACATCAACGTGATCGATCCGGACGCGTTCGGCGTCCCCACCCTCGGCCTCACCTACATGGCTACCGAGGCAACGATCGCGAACGATCCGGAGCTCGTGGAGCGCTTCCTCCGCGCCACGCTGCGCGCGGTCGCGTTCATCGAGGACAACCTGGACGCCGCGGTCGAGGCCACCCTCGTCTACGCCGACGGAGCCGATCCCGAGCACCAGCGGTTCCTGCTGGAGACCGATCTCGCCGCCGCGCAGCGTGCCGACGGCATTGGTCGCTCCGATCCGGAACAATGGCAGGCGCTGGTCGATCTCCTGATCCAGTTCGAGGTGATTGAGCAGCCCACCGATGTCAACGAGGCATTCATCGCCTCGTTCGTCGATGCGCTGTACGAATCAGGCGCGCTCGACTGACCGCGCGCCGATCGAGCGCTGATCCGAGGAGCGAGCGATGACGATCCGGCCGCCGACGATCGAGGATGTTCGAGCGGCGGCGGTTGAGATCGCCTCGGCGCTCTCGCTTCCCACGCCGCTGGTCGCGTCCCCGGCGCTCAGCGAGCTGCTGGACGCCGAGGTGTCGCTGAAGCTGGAGTTGGCGACGCCGGTCAGCGCGTTCAAGGTGCGCGGCGGGCTCAACCTCGGCGCGCAGCTCTCCGCCGACGAACGCGCCGCCGGCCTCGTCACTGCCTCGACCGGTAACCACGGCCAGTCGATCGCGTACGCCGGACGGATCTACGGCGTCCGTACCGCGATCTTCGTCCCTGAGGGCGCCAATCCCGACAAGGTCGCCGCGATCCGCCGGCTCGGCGCCGAGATTCACGAGGGTGGCGCCCGCTTCGATGACGCGATCCGCTCCGCGAAGGCGCATGCGGACGCCACCGGCATGCGCTTCGTCTCCTCCGCCGACGAGCCGGCCTTGATCGCCGGCGTGGGCACCGCCGCCCTCGAGGTCCTCGAGGACCAGCAGCCGGACATCGAGCTGGTGATCGTGCCCGTCGGCGCCGGGAGCGGCGTCTGCGGCTGGCTGACCGTTCGCGACGGCCTCGGGCATCCCGCCGAGGTCTGGGGCGTCCAGTCCGCGCAGGCACCCGCCGCCTACGAGTCCTGGCGAACCGGCGAGTTGGTCGTCCGTCCGAACCTGACCACTGCCGAGGGCCTTGCGACCGGCGAGGGCTTCGCGCTCCCGCTCGCGATCATGCGTGGCAGCCTCAACGACTTCCTGCTCGTCGATGATGACGCCATCAATCAGGCGGTCGTGCTGCTTCTGGATCTGCAGCACCTGCTGGTGGAACCGGCAGGTGCTGCGGCGCTGGCTCAGCGCGAACGGCTCCGTGGCCGTCGCGTCGTCCTCGTCTGTTCCGGTGCCAACGTCACGCGCGCACAGCTACAGGCACTGCTGAGCTGACGGTGCTGGCCTGAGGGGTCGCTCGCCACGGGATTCCGCGTGCTCGGCCCCAAGAACGCTAGAAGACGTCCCAGGCGGACTCCAGCGTTTGCGCGCCGTCCACCAGCACCTGGAACGTCCAGCGCCCCGCACCGACCCCGTCAGGCGTGGAGAAGCCGATCCAGAACCGTCCGTGCGCATCACCCGGCCAGCGCATCTCCGGCGACTGGTACATCAGCTCGCCGTCGCGCTGGATCAACCAGCGCACACCGCCGGTGATGTCCATCCCCGTGTAATCGAAGAAGAGCAGAATCTGGCTGGCTGCGGCGGTCGGTCCGCTCAGGCTCTGACCGGACGCGCCGGCCAGCGATCCAAAGACCGGGTTGAACATCACCGGTGGATCCAGGTCCACGCCTACCACCGCCGTGGCATCCGCGCGGAGCGTGCCGTTCACCCAGACTTCCAGTCGCCAGCGTCCATCCGGCAGCGCCGCGCCCGCGACGCTGATCTTGTCCGCGACGAACGCGAACGTGGATCGATCCCACGCGTAGTCAGATGAGAGCGCGTCCTGGAGGACATCGTTCAGGTACCAGCGCTCTTCCACCATCGCGCCGGTCTGCGCGCCCTGGACGACGTACTCGAAGTACAGCTCCTGGGTCCCGCTCACAAACCCGCGCTCGTAGTCGAACAGATCGAGTTGTCCCGCTGTGTTCGTCGTGTTTTCCGCGAAGTAGGGCTCGCTGACCCAGATTTGGTCCGTCGGGATCGGCGCCTCGAACCCGCCCGGGGGCTCCTGGGCGTGGAGCGGCGCGATGAACGGAACGCCTTCCGGTAGTGCGCGTGCACTCGCGATCAGGGCCTCGGCGACGTTGATCGGGCGGAGTTGGGTGACCGGCGCGCCCACGTTGTAGTGCTCCGGCACCAGGATGCCCACTACCGATCCGCCTCGGTTGAAGGCCGGCCCACCGGTGGTGCCGTAGGGGAGCTGCACGTCGAGTTTCAACCGCGTCGTGCCTGCGTGATCCGGTTCGCCGCGCCGCCCGGTCACCTTGCCCTCGGTCACCGTCAGCGTCTGCGACTCCGCCGAGGAACCCGACAGCCCGGGGTGCCCGAACAGCCGCAGCGCGTTCCCCGGTTCCACGATCGAGGCGTCGCCACGGTCCGCTGCCGGAAAGACGAGGCCGTCCGAGGGCAGTGCGTCGCCCCCGTATTCGCTCGTCACACGGAGCACCGCCAGACCAAGCAACTCGTCGAGCGCGACCAACCGCGCTTCGTACTCCAGTCGTGGCGCGCCGCCGTTTCCGTCGTTCACGCCAATCGCGATCGTTGTGTACGCAGGTGCGCCGGTTGAGAGATACGGACGCACGATCGAATACGCGGTCAGGATCAGACCGGCCTCGCTGTCGACGATCACGCCACTGCCGTCGCGCGTCGTTCGTTCCAGTCCGTTCGCCGTATCGACCGCCCGGATCTGGACCACGGATCGAGCCAGTTCGTGATCCGGGATCGACGGCGTCGGCGTGGCCGTGTCGCTACCGGTCTGCAGATCGGGCGTCACTACGATCGGCGTCGGGTCTGTACCCACGGTGCTTTCGGGCGTCGCGGACCCCTGGCCAGGGATCAGATCGCCAGCTTGCTCGCAGGCGAGGATCGAGGCGACGAGGAGGAGGAGTGCGACAAGACCAGTTCGCGACATCGATGCGCCACCGTACTGTCTCCACGCAACCGCTGACTAGCGCCGGACGTGATGATCCGCATTCCGGCCAGAATTGACGGATTCCCGACGGGGACGCGTCATCCACAGCGCGCACGTACACTCCCGATCTGACCAGCGAACACGGGCACACGTTGAGATCGAGGTGGCGGCATGGCGTACGAGGCGATTCTCTTCGAGATCGAGAGTGGCGTCGCCACGATCACCCTGAATCGTCCCGAGCGGATGAACGCGTTTAGCGAGGCATTGCTGACCGAGTGGGCGGACGCCGTGATCCGCTGCCAGGACGATGACGATGTGCGCGTCGTGCTGATCACCGGTGCCGGCCGCGCCTTCTGCGCCGGCGCCGATCTGAAGGCGCAGGGCGACGACGACTACGCCCTCCAGCAGCATCGAGGCCCGGCCGAGCGCCGCAACTCCCTCCGCTACAGTGTCCACCGCGTGCCTCAGGCCCTCGAATACCTCGACAAGCCGTACATCGCCGCCGTCAATGGCGCGGCCGTCGGCGCGGGCATGGACATGGTCTCGATGGCGGACATCCGCATCGCCTCGGAGCAGGCGCGCTTCGCGATGTCGTACGTCAACGTCGCGCTCATTCCCGGCGACGGTGGTGGCTGGCTGCTGCCCCGGCTCATCGGCAAGCAGCGCGCCCTCGATCTGATCTGGAACGGCACGATGTTCGGCGCGGCTGAGGCGCTGGAGATGGGCTACGTGCTCAAGGTCGTCCCGCACGAATCGCTGATGAAAGAGGCGCGCGCCTACGCGCTGAAGCTCGCCGCCGGCCCGCCCGTCGCGATCCAGCTCGCCAAGCAACTCGTCCGCCGCAGCGAGACGCTCTCCTTCATGGAGGCGCTCAACGCCGCCCAGCACGCAATGACGATCGTCCAGTCCACCGAGGACTCGAAGGAAGGACCGCTGGCGTTCCGCGAGAAGCGCGCCCCCAACTTCGTCGGCCGCTAGCTACGGGTCCGCACGCCGCCAGATCGGGGTCCCCGCGCTCCCGGAGCCTTAGCAGCCCCTTCACACTTTGAAGACGCGGGGTTGGTGCGCGCGTCCGAAGATGGTCTGACTGAACGGTTGGCAGTGGAGGTGTGCGGTGGCGGGACTACGTGCAGGCGGGATCGCACTGCTGGTGGTCGCGTCCATGCTCGTCGGCGGATTCGTGACCGCCCAGATGGTGGACGGTGACGCGCCAACGGCCGCGCCCGCCGCAACCGCCGAGGGCGATCTCAGCGGCGGCTCACTACCGGTCGTTCGCACCCCAGATGATTCCGCGACCGAAGTGACAATCAGCGAACTCTCATCGTTTGATGATCTCCCGACGCTCGTTGCGTCGGTGATGCCCTCCGTGGTCAAGCTCTCCATCGGCAACAGCGAAGGTTCCGGCGTGGTCCTCGACACCGACGGCCACATCCTCACGAACTTCCATGTCATCGAGGACTCCCTGCAGTCCGGGACGCGGATCGTCGCGTACCTGCCGGACGGTAGCGCTGCGGTCGCGACGGTGCTGGGGACTGATCCGAGCAGCGATCTGGCGGTCATTCAGGCGGACTTCGATCCCGCGCTGCTCCACCCGGCGACGCTGGGCGATTCGGACGCCGCACGCGTGGGTGATGCCGTGTTTGCCATCGGCGACCCCTACTCGCACGCCTTCACCGTGACCACCGGGATCGTCAGTGGCACCGGGCGCTACACCGATTCCAGTTTCACGGATCGTCGGATCCTCAACGTCATCCAGACGGACGCCGCGCTGAACCCCGGCAACTCTGGAGGCCCGCTCTTCAACGCGAAGGGTGAGGTCATCGCCATCAATACCTCGATCGCCGGTCCGGAGGGGTTCCGCGGTAGCGTTGGGCTCGGCTTTGCCGTCCCGTCCAACACCGCGCTCCGCTTCCTGCCGCAACTAATCGCCGGCGATGTGGTCCAACACACCCAGCTTGGCGTCGGTGGTGCCACCGTCGACGAAGTGCTGGCCGCGGACGAAGGCCTCCCCGTCACCCGAGGGTTCCGCGTCGGCGGCCAACTCCAAGGCGCTGCCCTTGAGGCTGGCGTGCAAGCCGGCGACATCATCACCCATATCCAGGGCGTCCCGATCGAGTCGTTCGAGGAACTCGCCGTGGAGATCGACAGCTACGAGGTGGGCGATCAGGTGACGCTCAGCATCCTCCGCGGAGGCTCCGATCTGGAGTTGACCGCAACGTTACAGACCTGGGCCGGCTAGCCCCCGCGGGTCGGCCCAAGTACCTCCACACTGCAACCCCGGTGGCTACAACCACCGGGGTTGCTGGTGTAGCGTGCGCTGCGTGACCGGCAAGGTCGCCGGTCGAGGAGGCATGATCTTGAGCACGTACGAGCTGTATCTGATCGTTCACATCGCGGGTGCCTTCATGATTGCCGGTGGGTCACTCGCGGCGACGGCGCTCGGGATCTACGCGGGTAACGGCACGGCGGTCCACACGATGCGCGTCGCGGCCGATCTGCAGCACAAGCTCGAATACGTGCTGACCATTCCCGGAGCGCTGTTGGCGATCGTCTTCGGCAGCCTGCTGGTCATCGACCATCCCGGAGTCGAGTTCAGCGACGCGTGGGTGAGCGCCTCGTTCCTCCTCTGGTTCGTCGCGATGGGACTGGGCACCGGTGTGATGGGGCCCCACGCCAAGCAGATGCGGGCGAAGGCCGACGAGTTGATCGCGAGCGGGGTGTCCGCGAGCGCCGAGCTGCAAGCCGAGTTCGCTTCGCCGAAGGTGAAGGCGATCGGGGCCGTGCTCACGATCCTGTTGATCGTCTTCCCCTACCTGATGGTCGTGAAACCCGGCGCGTAGTCCGTTCGCCAGCCGTCCCCGCTAGCGTCCTTCGGGCGACGGCAGCTCGAGGGCGCGCCCGGCCACGAGGAGCCACGCGCGGTCCGCCGCCAGCGATACCCGCTGGTTCGCGCGCCCCAGCACGTCTCGGTACGCGCGGCCCAACGCCGAGGGCGGCACCACGCCGCTGCCGACCTCGTTGCTGACCACAACCAGCGCACCCGGACGCCCGCGCGCGAGCCCGATCAGTTGGTCGATCTCGGCATCCAACGCCTGCTCCAGCGATCGCACGCCCTCGAGGCTGGGTTCGTCACCCAGTGCGAGGAGCCGGTTCGACACCCAGAGCGAAAGGCAGTCGAGCAGGATCGTCGTGTCGTTCGGCGCGGCGCTACAGGCGGCCGCGACGTCTCGAGGCGCCTCGATGGTCTGCCACGCCGTCGGTCGCTGCTCGCGATGCCGAGCGATTCGCTCGCGCATCTCCGCGTCCAACGGCTCGAGCGTGGCGATGTAGGTGACCGGCTGGTCAGACGCCGCCGCGATCTGCTCTGCGAAGGCGCTCTTCCCGCTGCGCGCGCCACCGGTGACGAATGTGATCTGGCCCATTGCCGCCCTGCCTCTTCCCTCGAGCCGCCCTAGCCCAGCAGCGCCGCGTCGATCCAGTCGCGCTGCGCCGCCGCGAGGATCGCGAGCCAGCTCACCACCTGCGCCACCTCGATGCACGCGCCAAAGATGTCGCCGCTCACGCCGCGTAGCAGCCGCGCCGCCGCAGCCGCGACGATCAACGCGGCAACGCCCGCGATCAGCACCAGCACGAGCCCGCCGAGGCCGAACAGCGCGACGGCAGCCGCGCTGACTGTCAGCGTGCCGAATGGCCCGGCGAACGGCCAGATACCGCGGTGGATCGTCTGGCCCAGGCCGCCCGCGCGTGCCGGGGTGAAGGTCGCGGCAACCGGGATCACCGCCCACCGTCCGAGGGCCGGCGCAAGCACCAGCGCACCGGACCGGAACGGATCCTCCAGCGCGGCGAGCGCGGACCAGCCGACCAACAGCACCAACACCAGCGCCATCACGCCGGCCGGCCCTGTCGTGCTGTCGCGCATGACCGCGAGCCGGCGCTCGCGGTCGCCCTGTACCGCCAGACCGTCGGCCGTGTCGGCGACGCCGTCGAGGTGGAGCCCGCCCGAAACGAGCGCCAGCGCCGCAATCAGCAGCGCGGCGGTCGGCGCCGGCGGGAGCAGTTCGGAGAGCCCTCGGTCCAGCGCGAGCAGCCCGCAGCCGATCAGCAGGCCGACCGCCGGGTACCAGCCGACCGCCTCCGCGAACACGCGGTCGTCATGACGCTGCACCGCGCGGAGCCGCAGCGGGGTGAGGAATTCGAGGGCGATCGGCGCGCCGCTCAGCACGCGCCCGATCGCGTTCATCCTTCCGGTTCGATCACCGTGTCGGAGTCGGAGACGCCGGCCTCCGCGAACGTGGCCATCTCGTCCAGCACGCGGCAGGCGGCGACACAGATCGTCATCCCCAACGCCGCGCCAGTGCCCTCGCCGAGCCGCAGGTCCAGCTCCAGCAGCGGGTCGAGCCCCAGTATTTCTAGCGTCGCCGTGTGCCCCGGCTCGACCGAGCGGTGCGACGCGATCAGGTAGTCGCGCACCCGTGGCTCGATCGCAACCGCGATCAGCGCGGCCGCCCCCGAGATCAGGCCGTCGACGATCGCCGGCACCCGCCGCGCGGCCGCGCCGAGATAAACGCCCGCCAGCAGCCCGATCTCGAAGCCGCCGATCTTCGCGAGGAGGTCCACACCGTCCAGCGGATCCGGGTGATTTACCCGTAACGCCGTTTCGATCGCCTCCACCTTGCGCGCGTGGGTCGCGTCGTCGATGCCCGTCCCGCGCCCGGTCACCGCGATCGGCGGTCGTCCGCTCACCGCCGCGACGATCGCCGCCGCCGCGGTCGTGTTGCCGATCCCCATCTCCCCACACCCCACGAGGTTCAGGCCTCGGGCGTCCAGTTCGTCCTCGACGATGGCGATCCCGGCGGCCAGCGCGCGTTCCGCCACCGCTTGCGGCATCGCTGGCCCCGCGGTGATATCGGCGGTGCCGCGACCCAGTCGCAGTGTCTCCAGCGCCGGGTGGTCGCCGGTGTCGGTTGCGACGCCTGCGTCCACCACACGCACGCGCGCTCCCGCGTGATCGGCCAGCACGTTGATCGCCGCGCCGCCAGCCAGGAAATTCGCCACCATCTGCGCCGTTACCTCCGCCGGGTAGGCGGAGACCCCGCGTGCGGTCACGCCATGATCCGCCGCCGCCACGACGATCAATCGCCGATCCAGCCGCGGGCGCGGTTCGTCGCGGATCGCCGCGATCCGCACCGCCAGATCCTCCAGTCGGCCCAGCGATCCGGGCGGTTTGGTGAGCTGACCGTGGCGTGCGCGCGCCGTTTCCGCGGCTAGGTCGCTGACCGGAGCGATGCGAGTGACGGTGTCGTGGATGACCGTGCGAGGATCGGGAAGGGCGGACACGGGGCGACCTTTCGCCGGCTGCAAGCGGGATTCAGGGGCTAATCCTATCGAAGCAGCGGTCGATCAGCCGTGATGAGACTGTGCGTAAACGCCATTTACCGAACCTTGACATGACGAGGCGCCGGGGTATGCTCTTGTTAGCACAATCACGAACGGATTCCGCTTGTAATTGTGCTATGGCGCGTAAGCGCTCTGCTGAATCTCGGCTGCCCGCCAGGACAGTCGAGACCGGGGGAACCAATCCTAGGGGTGAATCCTCCAATGGGAGGACGGGTCAACCTGGACCGACCCGAACCCGTCAGCTAACCCCGGAAGCAGACGATTCAGGCCCAGCCGGCGGGACGCCGGACGCACGACAGACAGAGGAGTGCGGGCCATGATTTCAAGCGCCCCGCCAAAGAACTGCCCGCGTTGCCGCGGCCTCATGCTTATCGAGGACGACTGGTACGGGAAGTTCGGCACCTGCATCGCTTGTGGCTTTGTCCACGACAGCGAGCGCTGTGACCCCAAGGACATTGAAGAAGAAGAGCGTTTGATGGCCGGCAAGCAGCGCCGCCGTCAGCCCTCGCACGGCAAGCTGCGCCTCTAGGGTTCAACCCTCGGCGGTTCTTTGGGGCTCGGGATCGGTTCCCGGGCGAAGGAACGTCGTCGACGCAGTTCCGTGGACATGTGCGGCCCCGCCGCCGTACATGATCGACCCTGCTGTCGCCTGACAGCGCGCCGCAAGCCGATCGTCGCTAGATGGTCGGCGACCGGAACGCGGGTTTTGCAGCCTCCAACGGGGGGTGCAACGGCGTCAGCATCCCCTCATCCGGGAGCTCAAGCGATCCCAGCATGAGCACGAAGTCGCGGAGCAGATCCGCGCGGTACCGCCCGCGCATCGTTTGCGTTCGAGCCACCACTGGGTGGGTTCGAGCAGCTTCGCCGCTTCGCGCTGATCCCGGACGGCAACGATTCGCCCGTGGAGTGGCTGCAGTCGGTCGAGGATCCGGACATCGCGCTGCCGCTGTTGGAGCCGTTCCTCTTCGAGCCTGACTTTGGCTTCGAGCTTCCCGATCGGGATGCGGAGGAGCTGGGGATGGAGAGCCCGGAGGACGCGTTCGTCCGGTGCATCCTGACGCTGCGCGAGGTGCCGGAGGACATTACGGCGAACCTGCTGGCGCCGATCGTGTTCTGCCGGCGGACGCACCTGGCACGCCAGGTGGTGCTGCAGGAATCCGAGTACGCGCTTCGACGACCCGTTTTCACCATGCTGGGCCTGGCGGCCAGCGCCTGAGATTAACCGCCCTCGAGCGGTGCTTCGGCGCCGTCCCCAGAGCGCACGAGCGGCAGGAGGCCCAGCGTGCTGATTCTGACGCGCAAGGTTGAGCAAGGAATTGTGATCAACAACGATGTGATCGTTCGCGTGCTGTCGATTGACGGCGAGCGGGTGAAGATCGGCATCGACGCGCCTCGATCGATCTCGGTCCTACGCGAGGAGTTGCTGGCCGAGGTGGCCGGCGAGAACCGCGAAGCGGTGGTGCGGCCGAGCGTGGGAACCGATCAGCTTCGGCGGCTGCGGCGTCCGCCGCAGTAAGGGGCGGGATCGCCCCGGAAATAGGGCGTTTTTCCGGTGAATTGGAGCCGGGTAAAGATCATAGTTCGTTTACACTTGGATAGCGGCGCGCCAATGGGCTTCCGGCATCCTATGGACTGTAGGGGCCGAGCCAACCCGGCGACGTTCGTCGAAAAGAGCAAGTGGTGGGAGCGGTTGCGAACGACGACGGGGTCACCCTTGTGGTGACTTGGCTCGGCCCCGACCTCCACCCCCCACCGTCCAGGCGTACCCATGACCGCCAAAATCCTCGTCGCCGATGACGAACAGAACATCACCAAACTACTGCGGCTGTACCTCCGCCAGGAGGGCTACGAGGTCGTCGTAGCGCGCAACGGGCGCGAAGCGCTCGATCGGTTCGCGACCGAGAATCCCGATCTCGTGCTGCTGGATCTGATGATGCCGGAGATCGGCGGATTCGACGTGTGCACGGAGATTCGCAAGCAGTCCGATGTGCCGGTGATCATGCTGACCGCCCGTTCCGACGACGTCGACAAGATCGTCGGCCTCGAGATGGGGGCGGACGATTATGTGACGAAGCCGTTCAACCCTCGTGAACTGGTCGCGCGCGTGAAAGCGGTGCTGCGCCGGCGCGAGTGGGACAAGATCGAGGGCGACAACGGACCGAGTCCGGTGACGATCAACGATGTGACGTTGGACCCGGCCGGGCGCGACGTGAACGTGGCGGGCGAACGGGTGAAGCTCCGGCAGCGCGAGTTCGATCTTCTCGAGGCGTTCATGCGCCATCCGAACGTGGCGCTGGACCGCGAGCGGCTGCTGGCGATGGTCTGGGGCGAGGACTTCTACGGCGACGCGCGGACGATCGACGTCCACGTAGCGTGGTTGCGGGACAAGCTCAAGGGCGGCAAGCCCGCGATCGAGACCGTCTGGGGCGTGGGCTACAAGTTCGTGCCCGCCGGAGATGCTGGGTAGCTTCCGGGCCCGGCTGCTCGCCGGGTTCGGCATCGTCATTCTCCTGACGCTGTTCCTCTCCGCGTCCGCGTTCGTGCTGCTGCTTCGTGAGCAACAGGCGGAGGCCGCAGAGCAGCGGATCGGCATCCTGGTCGGTCCGATCAACTCCAGTGTCGAGCGTATGGAACTGCAGAAATGGCCACGCTCGGAGATCAGCACGCAGCTCGTCGAATTCGCAACCTACTACGACATTCGCATTCTGATGCTGGACTCGAACAACGAGGTGCTGATCGATACTGATCCGGAACACCCGGCGCTCGGCGAGGTGTTGGAGCTTCCGGACGGAGCGCCCGCCGAGGTGGGCCAGATCGCTCCGTTCCAATCGGTCCGCATGACGATGAACAATGACGATCTGTACTTCTTCCGCGTTGCGACCACGTCGTCCGACATCTCGTTCCCGCGGGTGCCGGGCAGTCAGCTCGTGCTGGCTGTGCCGGCCGGGGACGTGAACTCGGCGTGGGCGGCGTTGCTACCGCGGTTGACGATCGCGGGTGTCGGGGCCGGCGTGGTGGCGGTGCTGTTCGCGTTCCTGTTCGCTGCGCGGATCACGACGCCGGTGCGGGACATGACGCGGGCGTCGCAAGCGATGGCTCGCGGTGACCTCAATCAGCGCATCCGCGGCGAGGGCGACGACGAGATCGGCCGCCTCGCGGCGGCGTTCAACCAGATGTCGACGCAGGTGGCGCGAAGCAACAGTGCGATGCGCGACCTGATCGCCAACGTCTCGCACGAGCTGAAGACGCCGCTGACCTCGATCCAGGGATTCGGGCAGGCGATGGTCGACGGCCTGGCGACGAAGCCCGAGGACTATGCGGAGATGTCCGGCGTGATCGTCGGCGAGACCGAACGAATTCGCGTGCTGGTCGATGACCTGCTGTACCTCTCCCAGCTCGAGTCGGGCACGTTGCAGCTCAACCTCGATCGGGTGGGGCTGGACGCAATCGTCGCGGACGCGGCGGCGCGGTTCCGGTTCCAGGCGGACGAGGCGGCGGTGAGCCTGCGGCTGGTGCTCGATGGCCCGACGGTACGCGCGGACGGGCGGCGGCTGGAGCAGGTGCTGGCCAACCTCGTGGACAACGCGATCCGCTTCGCGCCGAGCGGCAGCGAGGTGCTGATCCGCACCTACGCGCTGGAGGACGAAGCGGCGATCGAGGTGAACAACGGCGGTGAACCGATCCCGAAGGAGGGCCTCGCCGCGGTGTTCGACCGCTTCTACCAGGTCGATCCGGCGCGCGCGGAGTCGCGGCACAGCGGCCTCGGACTCTCGATCGTCCAGGAGCTGGTGCAGGCACACGGTGGCTCGGTCCACGTGCAGTCGTCGCGCGACGCGGGCACCACGTTCAGCGTGTGGCTGCCGATCGGCGGACCTGGCAACCCCGAAGCGTCACCTCGGCCGTAGCCGAGAAGGGAACTGCGATGAGTACGCCACCCAGCTCCACCGGAAGCTACGTCCGTCGCAATCTGCCACCGCTGATCGTTGGCGTCGCGGCGATTGTCGCGATCGTTGGCGCGATCGTGGTGGTCGTCGATCGCAGCCGTGACGACGACGTGCGCGTGCCGACCGCCGACACCGCGAACCGGCGGGGCGGCCTGTTCGCGGACGGCCCGTTTGCCCGTGATGCGTTCGAGGACGGTCCATTCGCGGATCAGGGACTGCGCGGGCTGCTCGAACAGTTCCTGATGGGCGGCGCGGTGCTGGGCGTTAGCGTCAGCGAGGCGGACGGGACGCTGGTCGTCGGTCACGTTGACGCGGACAGTCCCGCGGATGACGCCGGGATCGAGGTCGGCGACGAGATACGAGCGGTGAACGGCGATCGTGTCGAGACCAGCGAGCAGTTGCGCGCCGCGGTCTCCGCGATCGAGGTGGGCGACGACTACGAACTGGAGATCCGGCGCGACGGCGACGAACACACGCTGACGGTCGCGCGCGGCCTTGGCATCGAACCAGCGATCACCTCGTTCCTCGAGCAACTCGCGGGGCAGGGGTTCGATCTCCGGGGGTACGACTTCGGCAACTTCGACCTGCGGGACTTTGGGTTCGCACCCAGCGGCGGGGGAGGCAGTCAGTCTCAGCCCGCCCCGGATCGCTTTGGGCGGCAGCGGCTGGGACCCGTGCTCGGGATCGCGGTGGTGCAGGCGAACGACGGGTTGCGCGTCGTCAGCGTCGATCCCAACTCAGTGGCGGCGGTGGCCGGGCTCGAGGAAGGCGACGTGATCCTCGAGGTTGAAGGGGTAGCGGCGAGCGACGTCGAGACGCTCCGCGATGCGCTGCCGCGGACCACGCTGGAACGGGGACAGCGATCCTCGATCGTGCACGTGATCGAGCTGCTCGTTCAGCGCGGCGACCGGCGGTTGACGATCGAAGCGAAGTTCCCTCAGGGACCGCCGATCCAGGTGGTGCCGGGCGACCGATTCGATCCAGCGCTGCCGAACGCGACGGCCACACCCGAGCGCTTCAGCGGGCAACTCGACGACCTCGAGGCGTTGCGATCGTTCCTGGGATCCGAAGTGTTCATCGATCAACTCGGGGAGCGACTTCGCGGTCGGATCGAGGCACTGGTGGCGGATGCGATGCGTGACGCCGCGCCGCGCGCCGAGGCACCGGTGGATGCGACGCCGGCGCCCGCGGATGCGACATCAGTGCCTGCGGATGCGCCGTCGGTTGCGGCGACGTTTGGTGATCTCACGGTGTTCCGCGGAACGGTGACGCTGCTGACCGACACGCGGATCATCCTCGACGGGTCGCGCGGCGCGATCGGCTTCGCGCTGACCGCGGAGACGGCGATCGTAGGATCGGCGCCTCGGCTCTGGGCGGTGTCGTCGGTCGCGTCGAACGCGGCTGGCGATGCGGTGCTCGTCCTGACCGCCAGCTAGCGGTCTAATCCGGCGCGGCGCCGCTCCAGTGCAGCAGCCAGTACTCGTACGCGTCCTGGAGGGCGAGCCATGACGCCTCGACGACGTCCGTTGACGCGCCGACGGTGCGCCAGAGGTGGAAGCGATCGCTCGACTCGATGAGCACGCGGACGGCGGCGTCCGCACCGGCGCCGGAGTCGATGATGCGCACCTTGTAGTCCACGAGGTGGACGCGGGCGATCTCCGGATAGACCTCCTCGAGGGCCTTGCGCACCGCGGCATCGAGCGCGGAGACCGGGCCGTTGCCGTCAGCGGCAACCTGACTCAGGTGGTCGCCGATGCGCAGCTTCACCATCGCCTCGGCCTGCATTTCGACCCGCTCACCGCCGTTGGCGACGTGGCGGCGGCGCTGGACGATCAGGAAATCCTCGAGGTCGAACGGCTGCACGTAGCCCGGCTCAAGCCGGCGCACGAGGAGCTCGAACGAGGCTTCGGCGGATTCGAACTGGTAGCCGGCGGCTTCCTGGCGCTTCACCTGGGCGAGGGCTTCCGAGGCGGCAGCGTCGCTCAGCTCGATCGCGACGCCTTGCTCACGCAGCTTCTCGACGACGTTACGGCGACCGGACAGCTCCGAGACGAGGACGCGCTCGCGGTTGCCCACGGCGCTCGGATCGACGTGGGTGTAGGAGCCGGGGCTCTTGGTGATCGCCGCAACGTGGAGCCCAGCCTTGTGGGCGAAGGCGCCCGAACCGACGTAGGGCTGCTGCGGGTCGAGGTTGAGGTTGGCCAGCTCCGTCGCGAAGAGCGCCGTTTCGGTGAGCCGCGCGAGCTGCTCGTCGGTGACCACATCGAGGCCGAGCTTCAGCTTCAGGTTGGGGATCACCGACATCATGCTGGCGTTGCCGGTGCGTTCGCCCCAGCCGTTCACGCAGGCCTGGACCTGGGTCGCGCCGGCCTGAACACCAATCAGCGTGTTCGCGACCGCGAGGTCCGCGTCGTTGTGACAGTGGATGCCGATCGCGCAGTCGACGGCGGCGCGAGCGGCCTCGACGCCGGCGCGCACCTCGTCGGAGGTGGCACCGCCGTTGGTGTCGCAGAGCGTGACGGTGGAGGCGCCGGCGCGCTCGGCCGCACGCAGCGTGGAGAGGGTGTACTCCGGGTTGGCGCGAAAGCCGTCGAAGAAGTGCTCGGCGTCGAAGACCACTTCGCGCCCCTGCTCACGCAGGTAGGCGACGGAGTCGGTGATCATCGAGAGGTTTTCTTCCTCGGTGGTTTGGAGGACATCGATGACCTGGCGTTGCGAGGACTTGCCGACGAGGGTGATCACCTCGGTGCCGGCATCAAGGACGCTGCGCAGAGCCGCGTCAGTCGCGGCGGTACCGCCGGCGCGGCGGGTGGAACCGAAGGCAACGAGCTTCGCGTGCTTCAGTTTGACGTCGCGCGCGCGTTCGAAGAACTCGGCGTCCTTGGGATTCGACCCGGGGTAGCCGCCCTCGATGTAGTGCACGCCGAGTTCGTCGATCTTTTCGAGGAGCAGCAGTTTGTCTTGCAGGGAGAGGCTGAGCCCCTCCATGCCGAGACCGTCACGCAGCGTGGTGTCGTAGAGGCGGATCGCCCTGGCGTCGGGGAGTGTCATGGTTGTCGTTTCGTGAGGTGCTCGGCTGGGGCCGCGCTGTCGAGGTGAATGGTAGGGGCTAGCTCAGAATGAGCGAAGCCGTCGGCCGCAGGGACCGGACGGCGCGCACCACCTCGAACGTCGTTGGCGTCTTCATCACGATGTAGCCAGTCTAGACTGGCCGCGCGGACAGCAGCAATGAAGAACTCCCCGAGGGCCGTTCCGGCCGTTTGGGTAGGGGAGCGTTCGAGGAGCAATGGTGGCCGATTGGACCGCACACCTTCCTCAGGAGCGTCCGACCTCACGATTGCTGATCGTGGACGAGTTGCGTCGGGTGCTGCTGTTTCGCGCTCCCAGTGACGAGCGCCCGGATCGGATGCTCTGGTTCACGCCCGGCGGCGGCGTGGAGCCCGGCGAGAGCTACGAGGAGGGCGCGCGCCGCGAGCTGTGGGAGGAGACGGGCCTGACGGTGCCGGATGTTGGGCCCTGGGTGTGGAAGCGTGATCGGGAGTACCGAGGTATTCGCTTCATGGAGCGTTACTTCGTGATCTACACGGAGTCGTTCGAGCCAGTGCCGGGTGCGCCCGATCCGGAGTACGAGCGCTACATGATTGAAGAGGGTTGGTTCCGCTGGTGGAGCCACGAGGAGCTGCGTGCGCACCGCGGCCCGGATCTGCTGCTGCCGCCCGACCTGAGCCATCGTCTATCGCCGATCCTCGATGGACGCTTGCCCGACGCGCCGATCGATCTGCTGCGATGAGCAGCGAACGGCCGCGGTCCGGCGAACCCGTCCCCCGCCCGACCTCGCGGGTGTTGTTGATCGACGAGGCTGATCGGCTCTTGCTGCTGCGCGCCGAGCTGGTGCAGCGCGATCGAGGGCGTTTGTACTGGTTCGCGCCAGGTGGTGGTGTCGAGGCGGGCGAGAGCTACGAGGAGGCGGCGACCCGCGAACTGTGGGAAGAGGCCGGTCTGGCGAACGCCGAACTGGGTCCGCTGGTCTGGCGACGAACGATCGAGTTCGAGGGCCAGCAGCGGTGGCGCTTCGATGAGCGGTACTTCGTCGTTCGAACCCCATCGTTCAAGCCGGAACCGGCGGCGCGGCAGGCCGACGAAGCATGGATGACGGGCGATCAGTGGTACCGCTGGTGGTCGCTGGACGAGATCCGGGCGCACCGGGGAGCGGAACGGATCGTGCCGCGCCAACTTGCCTCGTTGTTGCCGCCGATCCTCGAAAGCGACTTCTCCGGGATGCCGCTGGAGCTGTTCGAATGAGCCACGCTGGCACCGAGGCTGATCCCGTTCCGCGGCCCGGCGCGCGGGTCTTATTGCTCGATGGCGACGACCGGCTGCTGCTGTTCCGGACGGCGCCCGATCCCACCAAGCCCGACGAGGACATCATCTGGATGACGCCGGGTGGCGGCTCCGATCTGGGTGAGACACCGCTGCAGACGGCGCGCCGCGAGCTGTTCGAGGAGACCGGATTCACACCGGAGCTGGGTCCGTGTGTCTGGGAACGCGAGTGGGTCTGGTACTACGGCGCGTACGACACCTGGTACGACACGTTCGAGTATTTCTACCCGGCGCGCGTCGATGGCTCCGCGCCGACACTGCGACCGCAGGTCGACGACGAGATGGTGTCGCTGCTGGAACACCGCTGGCTCAGCCTCGAGGAGATCGCCAACTGCGCGGAGATGGTGTCGCCGCTGCGCCTCGCCGAGCTGCTGCCCGCGATCATCGCGGGCGAGTACCCCGATCCGCCGATCGCGACCGGCCAGTAACGCCCGGCCAGTAACGACGGCCCTCGGCCCGTGGCCTAGCTCCCGAGCTGCGCGAGGACAGCGTCCGCCATCGCCTTCGTGTTGAGCGTCGGCGCGCCGGGGGCGGCGATATCGGCGGTGCGGAGACCGGCCTCGATGACGGCCTGCACGGCGGCCTCGACGGCCTGCGCCTCTTCCTCGAGGCCACACGAGTGGCGGAGGAGCATGGCGGTGCAGAGGATCATCGCCAGCGGGTTGGCGATGCCCTGGCCGGCAATGTCCGGCGCCGAGCCGTGGATCGGCTCGTACATACCGAGCGCGGTGCCGCCGTCCTCCATCGTGCCGAGCGACGCCGAGGCGAGCATCCCCATGGAGCCGATCAGCATCGAGGCCTCGTCGGTGACGATGTCGCCGAACATGTTGCTGGCGATGATGACGTCGTAATTCTTCGGGTGGCGGATCAGGTGCATCGTCATCGCGTCGACGAGCACGTCCTCGTACTCCACGTCCGGGAAGTCGGCGCGCACCTCGTGCACGATCTCGCGCCAGAGGCGCGACGACTCGAGGACGTTCGCCTTATCGACGCTGGTCAGCTTGTTGCGCCGCTCGCGGGCGAGCTTGAAGCCGAGGCGCGCGACGCGCTCCACTTCGTCCTCACGGTAGTAGATGGTGTCGACGGCGGCGCGCAGGCCGTTCTCCATGCGCCGCTCCTTCGGCTTCCCGAAGTAGGCGCCGCTGGTGAGTTCGCGGATGACGAGCAGGTCGACGCCCTCCAGGACCTCGCGCTTGATGGTGGAGGCGTCGAGCAGCGCCGGGTTGGCGACCACGGGCCGCAGGTTCGCCCAGAGCTGCAGCTCCGAACGGAGCGCGAGCAGGCCCTGCTCCGGCCGCACCTTCGCCGTCGGGTCGTCCCACTTCGGTCCACCGACCGCGCCGAACAGCACCGCGTCGGAAGCTCGTGCCGCCTCGATGGTCTCGGGGCGGATGGCGACGCCGTGCGCGTCGATGCAGGCGCCGCCGACGACGTCGTCGGTCATGCGGAAGACGTGCTCGAAGCGCTGGCCGACGGCCTCGAGGGTACGGACGCCCTCGGCGGTGACTTCGGGGCCGATGCCGTCGCCGGGGAGGACGAGGATGTCGAACGTGGCCATGAGGTGGGGATCCTTTCGGCGCGCCTGGGACAGCGCCCTTCGATCGGGGTGCGGGCGCGAGTCTAGCGTGGGTTGGGGTTGAGGGCTGCCGGTCAGTCGTCGCTTCGCCAGCGTTGGTGAACGGGTGTGCCGTCCTCGTAGCGGCGGAGCGTCGCGTGGTCAATGAGGAGATGGAACAGGATGTAGCGATCCGCCGGAGCGTAGCTCCCGGCCTGGACTGCCTCGGTGCGTAGCTCGGGGTCGTCGGTTAAGACCGCCGCGCCGCTGACGAAGAATTCCCCCTCGCCGCCGGCGTTGTCCTCGACTCCGCAATGCAGCGCGAAGCGTGGGTCGACCCGTAGGTCGTGACCCTTTGGCGATGTTGGTTCCATGAAAACGAAGAGGCGGCTGGCGCTGATATCGGGCGTCACCGGGTGCACGCGCGGCGCACCGTCTCCGCGGCGAGAGGTCGCGAGGTAGCAAGTCCGACCGTGCAGCCGCATGCGACCGATCGCCTCTAGGGTCGGGGCGGAGTCGCGGAAGGTGGACCATTCAACCGCCGTCATTGCAGCAAGGTAGTGCCTCGCCTCACGGCCGGGCTACTCGGTGCTCGACCGCACGATTCGCGGGCTCGCTCATAGACATGACGTGCACGTGAGAGTACGTTCGCCGATAGCCGAATCCGCCCGTGAACAGGGCGGAACGGGGGAACCAGTTCTGGGGTGAATCCGCGTGATGCGGACGGGCTTCCCGCCCGAACCCGACAGCTAACCTCGCAGGCTCGGGAGTCGATGAGCGACCTGCCCACGGGCAGACCGAGCCACTTCGCGAGGGTTCCGATGGCATCGTCCCGCCGTCCCGATCAGGCAACTCCGCAGTCAGCACCCGTACCGCCGCCGCGCTCGAAGCCGCGTATTGGTGACGCGTTCACGGCGCTCCAAAACGCGCAGTTCCGCATGTTGTGGTTCGGGATGCTGTTCGCCCAGGCGGCGATGCAGATGAACCTGGTGTCGCGGGCGTGGCTGGCCTACACCATCTCCGGCTCGGCGGTCGCGCTGGGCCTCGTGTCGCTCGCTCGAGGGCTGCCGCAGAGCGCGCTGTCGCTGTTCGGCGGCGCGATCGCGGACCGGGCGAACAAGAAGGCGCTACTGATCGCTGTGCAGTTCATGCTCGCCGCGCTGTCGGCGGTGAACGCGGTACTGGTGCACCTGGACATCGTGCAGGTCTGGCACCTCGTGGTGTTGAGCGTGCTGCAAGGGCTGATCTTCGCGTTCAACATGCCGACACGGCAGGCGATCATTCCGGAGATTGTCCCGGAGGATCAGCTACCGAACGCGGTGGCGCTGAACTCGTCGGGGATGAATCTGAACCGCGTGCTGGCGCCAAGCCTGGCTGGCCTGCTGCTGGCGTGGCATCCGGCGTTGGCCTTCGATCTGATCGCCGTCTTCTACGGGATGGCGGCGCTAATGCTGCTGCGACTGCCCTCGCTGGCGCCGGCGGCGAAGCGGTCGCGGTCGGCGCTGGCCGACATGGTCGATGGCGTGCGCTACGTGGGCGCGAACCCGGCGCTGCGGTCGCTAATCGTGCTGGCGTTCATTCCGGTGATGATCGGGATGCCGTTCCAGCAACTGCTGCCGGTGTTCCAGAAGGACGTGCTCCACGTCGGCGAGGCGTCGCTGGGCTTCATGTATGCGGCGGTCGGAGTTGGGTCGCTGATCGGATCGCTCTCGGTCGGTGCGATCCAGGGAGCGGAGACCCGCGCGCGTCTGCAGATGTTCGCCGGGATCGCGTTCGGCGCGCTCCTCGTGGCGTTCGCGTTGTCGCCATTCCTCGGGCTGTCGCTGGTCGTGCTGGCGGTGGTGGGGCTGGCGAGCCAGGGGTACATGACGCTGAACAGCGTGATGATTATGGAGCGGACGGACCGCGCCTATTACGGGCGCGTGATGAGCATCTACATGCTGACGTTCTCGCTGAGCCCGGTGGCGCTGCTACCGATGGGCTGGTCGATCGATCACTTCGGTGCGGTGGAAACGCAGGCGGCCGCGGGCATCCTGCTCGCTGCCTTGCTGCTGCTGTACTTCGGTGCCGGGCGGATCCGCGCCTGGATGCGGCCCGGCGTGCCTGCCGAGGTGCCCGCCGGCGTGATCGCGGAAGTGTCGCCCGGGCTGGTGCGCGGGGAGTAGCCGTCGCTCTGCCCGAAGCGGACGGCCTGATCCGGGCGGCGTCAGCGCCCCGGTACGCATCGCGGAGCTGGGTCGGGGGAGTTGCATGGCCGTGACTTGCGGATCGATCGTCGCGATGGTTAGCTTCCCGCCAGTGTCGTATCAGACTCGCCTGCGGCTCAGTCTTCGAGTGGTCGATCGTTCGGTTAGGGGGACGCGGTGGTTGACGTTCGGCCTTCGCTGAGGCTCCACGTGATCTCCGACAGAGCAGCGGTGATGACTCGACAGTTCCGCGCGCCTCGCGAGATGGTGTTCCGCGCGATGGTCGAGGCCCGACACATCGAACGCTGGTGGGGGCCACATGGTTATCAGGCCACGGTGACCGAGCTCGACCTTCGCGTCGGCGGTCGGTGGCGTGTTGTGACGATGGCCGAGGACGGCAGGGAGCACCCTTTCACGGGTGTCTATCACCAGATCACCCCGCCGGTACGCGTGGTCCAGACGTTTACCTACGACGTCGAGCCATTCGCTGATGCAGAGTCGATCGAGACGATGACGCTAGAGGAATCTGAC
Organism: Chloroflexota bacterium; assembly: GCA_027593235.1. Classification (GTDB taxonomy): domain Bacteria; phylum Chloroflexota; class Dehalococcoidia; order UBA2979; family UBA2979; genus UBA6627. The sequence goes on along the minus strand of JAQCIU010000007.1, from coordinate 32,870 downwards.
AACGTCACGACGATGACGATCGTCTCTCGCTATCCATCACCGGAGCTGTTGGACGTGATGCTGGAGTCAGGCCTCGAGCAGGGCGCGGCGGAGAGTTACGACCGGCTCCAGGCGTACCTCTACACCCTGCTGTAGCTCACGCCCGCGCGCGGTTCGCGGCGGCCGCGTGGCTATTTCCGCGATGCGCGTCCAGCGCAGCTATCTCTTTGATGCGCCTCCGGCGCGGGCGGCGATCCGGCGGATGCCGGTCAGGCGCTCCGCACCACCTCGGACATAGGCGCCGTACTCGATCTGGAAGATTGGCTCGACCTCGATGTAGAAGCGGGCGCGATCGCGCGCGCGCCCGTCGATGGCGCCGCCGGCGGCCTCGTAGGCGACGAGGACGCGTTCGAGGAATGACCACGAGAACTCGTTGAGGATGCCGGCGAAGTCGAGCGCGGGGTCGGCGAGCATCGCGTCGCCGAAGTCGATCACGCCGGTGAGGTTCGAGTCGTCGTCGAGGAGCAGGTGCGGTCCCGCGATGTCGCCGTGGATGAGGGCGCGCGGGGCCTCGGAGGTGCCGCCCGCCGCGGCGAAGGCGGCGCCCTGCGCCTCGAGCCAGGCGCGGCCGCCCGGACCGAGGTGGGGCAGGCTGTTGGCGATCAGCGGCTGGTAACGGTCGGGCCAGAGGTCCATCTCGCGGACGCCGTGTCGCTTCGCGACGCTCCGAGGCACCGCGTGGAGTTCGTGGAGGAAGGTGCCGATCTGCGTGGCGAGGCGGTCGCGGCGCGCGCCTCGGATGGTGCGAGTCGAAGGTGGAGAGCCGGGGACGAAGCGGTGGATGGCGGCGACGAAGGCGCCGGCGGGGTCGCGGACGACGGCGGCGTCGCACGGGGTTTCGACGCTGGCGATGCGGCGCTCGAGGGCGGGGAGCAGGCGCGTCTCGCGTTCGAGGTCGGGGATCGCCCAGGCCGCCTCCGGGCGGGGGAAGCGGACGGACCAGTCGCCCTCGGGATCGGGGACGCGGAACGCGGCAGCGCCGTAGCCTTCGCCGATCTTCGAGGCGCGCGCCCACTTCGCCGTGGGGATCGCGGCGCGGAGCGTCGAGAGCGCGGCGCGGGGGATGGCGTTCATCGGTTCAGGCTACGGGCGCGGGTCAGGCGAGCGCGACGCGGACAAGTGTGGTCGCGGCACCGCTGGCGAGTTCGACGATGTCGAGGGCGGCGATGCGGGCCTGGATTGGCGGCTCCTCGGCGTTCCACGTCGTGGCGAGCGTTGCCATGGCGGGCGGGGTGCCTCGGGCGATGGTGACGTGGGGGACGTAGGGGAGGTCGAGGCGGCGCTCGGTCGCGAGCATGCCGGTGTGGAGCGCGTCGTGGAGGCGGATCAGTCGCGAGTTGCCTTCGTCGGGGACGAGGAAGGTGTAGTCGTCCTCGGTGGGTGTGCTGGCGGGGTAGAGGGTGGCGGCGCGGAAGACGACGTCGAAGGCTCGCTGGCGCGCGGTGGCGATGCGGGTGTGGGCCTCGAGGGTGCGCATGGCATGGGCGTCCGACGCGTCGATGCTGTCGATCGCGAAGACGAGGGTGACCTGCGGCGGGACGAGGGTGTGCTGTGGATCGTGCTCCGCGCGGATCGCCTCGATCCGCGCGGAGTCTGTCTCGCTGAACTCGGGGATCGCGAGGACGAAGACCGGCATGCGGCTAGCGCGTCAGCCCATCTTGGTGGCGGACTCGAGGGCGGGGGTGGTGTCCGGCTTGAGGGCGTCGCGCTTTGCCTCGAAGGCGGTGATGGCGGGCTCGTCCTGGAGCGTGATGCCGATGTCGTCGAGGCCGTTGAGCAGGCGGTGCTTGATGAACGGGTCGACCTCGAACTTGCGGACCCAGTCGGCGCCGACGCTGACGGTCTGGGTATCGAGGTCGATCGTGATCTGGCTGCTCGGGAGTTCCTCGGCGCGGGACATCAGGTAGTCGACGTCGTCCTGCGGGAGCTGGATGGTGAGCAGACCGACCTTCGAGGAGTTGTTGCGGAAGATGTCGCCGAAGGACGGGGCGATCACGGCCTGGACCCCCATGTCGTCGAGCGCCCAGACGGCGTGTTCGCGGCTGGAGCCGCAGCCGAAGTTCTGCTGGGCGAGCATGATCGGCGCGCCGAGGTAGTCGGGGCGGTTGATGACGAAGTCTTCGTCCTTGCGCCAGTCGAAGAATGCGAACTCACCGTAGCCGGTGCGCTCGATGCGCTTCAGGAACTGCTTGGGGATGATCTGGTCGGTATCGACGTCCGCGCGGTTGAGCGGGAACGCGTTGCCCTGGACCTGCTTCACAGCCTTCATACGTTGAACTCCCGGATGTCGACGAAGTGGCCCGCGACCGCGGCGGCGGCGGCCATCTGTGGGCTGACGAGGTGCGTGCGTCCGCCCGCGCCCTGACGGCCCTCGAAGTTGCGGTTGCTGGTGGAGGCGCAGCGCTCGCCGGGGAGCAGGGTGTCGGGGTTCATGCCCAGGCACATCGAGCAGCCCGCTTCACGCCATTCGAACCCGGCGTCCTTGAAGATGACGTCGAGGCCCTCTTCCTCCGCCTGCTTCTTCACGAGTCCTGAACCGGGGACGACCATCGCCGCGACGGTCGAGGCGACCTTCATGCCCTTGATCGTCTCGGCGGCGGCGCGGAGATCCTCGATGCGGCCGTTGGTGCAGGAACCGATGAAGACGCGGTCGATCGTGATGTCCTCGATCGGGGTGCCGGCCTTCAGGTCCATGTAGATGAGCGAGCGCTCGGCCGTCTCCTTGGCGGAGGCGGTCGGGGCGTCCTCGGGGCTGGGGACGCGCTCGGTGACCGCGACGCTCTGTGCCGGGGTGGTGCCCCAGGTGACGTGCGGAGCGATCTCGGATCCGTCCAGCGTGACGTAAGTGTCGAAGGTCGCGCCCTCGTCGGTCGCGAGGTCGCGCCACGCCTCGACGGCACGGTCCCAGTCCTCGCCTTGCGGGGCGAACTCGCGGCCCTTGAGGTACTCGAAGGTGATGTCGTCCGGGGCGACAAGACCGGCGCGTGCGCCGCCCTCGATCGTCATGTTGCAGAGGGTCATTCGACCCTCCATCGAGAGGTTGCGGATGACGTCGCCGCGGTACTCGATGATGTGGCCGACGCCGCCGTCGACGCCGGTCTTGCGGATCACGGCGAGCGTGACGTCCTTGGCGGTGACGCCGGGGTGCAGCTCGCCGGTGACCTCGACGGACATGGTCTTGGGGTAGAGCTGCGGCAGGGTCTGGGTGGCGAGGACGTGTTCGACCTCGGAGGTGCCGATGCCGAAGGCGATCGAGCCGAAGGCGCCGTGCGTCGAGGTGTGGCTGTCACCGCAGACGATGGTCATCCCCGGCTGGGTGAGCCCGTGCTCGGGGCTGATGATGTGCACGATGCCCTGACGGATATCGAAGATGTCCCACAGCGGAACGCCGAACTCCTTGCAGTTCTGCTGAAGCACTTCGATCTGCTTCGCCGAGAGGGGGTCCGGGTTCGGGAGGGTGCGGTCGGTCGTCGGCACGTTGTGGTCGACGGTCGCCAGCGTGAGGTCGGGGCGGCGGACCTTGCGGCCGGAGAGGCGCAGGCCCTCGAACGCCTGGGGCGAGGTGACCTCGTGGACGAGGTGCAGGTCGATGTAGAGGAGGTCGGGTTTGCCGGCTTCCTCGTGGACGACGTGCTGGTCCCAGATCTTTTCGATGATGGTTTTGGGGTCGGTCATTGGGGGTCCATGTCTTGTCGGCGCAGTGCGAGTTGTCATTATGCCCGGCGGCGCGCTGCGGTCATCCTTTCGAGGATTGCGCGGGAGGGAGCCGCCTGCGGCGGATCGGGTCACGGGCTTCGCCCGCGACGCGTCTTCAAGGGTATCCCGCCCACCCACCCTGTATGTCTGCGGGGCTGCGCCCCGCTTCCCCTCATTTCGGAGCGCGAAGCTCGCGTCGCTCGCCGCGCGGGATCTAGCGCGGGGACTTGGCGGTTTATTCGCGGGTACCGAGGAGGTCGCGTCTCAGGTCCCAAGAGACGGCCAAACCAGGAGACGTGACGGTTCGGCTGAGTTGCACCGCACTCACTGACGTACGTCGATGCGGTGCAGTTCGAGGGCTTCTCTGATTTCGCTGAGCAGTGAATCACGCATCTCGCGCCCGTTCGGGAATACATCGTCCCGATAGGCTCGCCACGCCGCGACCATCGCCAGCTTGAGGATGCGGCAGTCGCGCAGTAAGAGCTGATCGGCGAGCGGGTAGTGATCGCCAACCTCGTCGGGCGCATGGGCGATATCGAATTCGACGGGCCCGGTGCAACACGTCTCGAAGTCGATGAATCGCATGCCGCTCGTGGTGCTCAGCAGGTTGCCGGCGTGCGGTTCACCGTGCAGTAGCTGCTCGTTCGCGCCTCGGTCGACGACGGCCCGCCGCAGGCTGCGCAGTGTGTTGGTCAGGAGCTCCCGGTCGGCGTCAGTGAGCTCCGGACTCAGCGAACGGTCCTGGACGATCGACTGCGCCTGATCGACCCGGTCCGTGAAGTGTGGCGCGGCCACATCGAGCTGCCGCATGCCGGTATGCAGGCGTTCGAGGGCCTGCGCGTACGCGGCCGGTGTGATGTCGGCTGCGGGCAGGGGGTCGTAGTACTTCCACAAGGTGATGGCGTAGCCGTCACGGAGATAGACGAGCGGCTCCACCCGAGGATCGAGTACAGCGATCGGGCTGTCGATTTCCTCGAGGCGCCGTGCGACCTCGATCTCGAACGTTGCGATTTCCTGGTTCCGTCGAACCGTGGCCGCGACGCGAGCGAGCACATCACACGGCAGCAGTCGCACCGTGAGCCGGTTCGCAGGCTGAATGACGATCGTCTCTTCGACCAGCAGGCCGAGCTCCGAGGCAACGGCCGTCGTTGCCGTCAATCTCCGCGAGACCTCTGTCGCCTCCATCGCCGCTGCTCCTTGCCGCTGCTTCGTCGTCCGCACGGTGAGGTTGAGGATAGGGACCGTCTGCGCGGAGAGGGAGCCGGCTTTGCCCGCGACGTTACTTGCAGGTAGTCCCGCCTACCCACCCTGCATGTCTGCGGGGCGCCTCTCCGTTGGTCGCGCACCGCGCGAGGGCTTCGCTTCCCCCCGGGCGGTGAGCACACGTCGTTCGCCGCGCCGGATCGAAGGCGGCGACCGTGGGGTCGCGCGGGACGGATGTTGTTCTTGCTGTTTCGCAACCGGTCCTTCGGGATAATGTCATGAATCTGCTAGGACACTACCGAAATACTTCTCGGTGGTCCGACTTGGATGGGGGAGTCCTTGGCAACACCAGCACTCCAGGAAGAGATCGCGCGCTACGTCGGCCGTGGGTTCGAAGTCACGAGCCAAACGGAGACATCCGCATCTCTGGTGAAACGGAAGCGGTTTAGCTTCCTTGCGTTCATCTTGTTGCTGCTCCTGTTCGCCATACCAGGCCTGCTGTATGTCGCCTGGTACGCGGCGAAGAAGGATCAAACCGTCTTCCTCTACCTCGAGGATGACGGTCGTGTTCGGCGACGCGGTGGCAAGTGGACTCTGGGCCGCGTGATCAGCGAGAAGGCTCGCGGGGTCAACTAAGCCCCACCTTCGACAGCCACCTTGCCGACTGCCGAACGTCGGGGTTCACATCGAACCCCGACGTCTGTTGATCACCGGTTAGACGGTCGCGGGGACGGCCTGGCGTTGTGCTGCGGCCGCGATCGAGCGGTTGAGCGCGTGCAGGTAGGCGCGGGCGCTGGCGACGAGGATGTCCGTGTCGGCGGCGCGGCCCTGGTAGATGATGCCGTCTGCCTCGATGCGGATCGTGACTTCGCCCTGGGCGTCGATGCCCTCGGTGACGGACTTCACGGCGAACTCTGTGAGGTCGTGCTGGGTGCCGGTGACGCGGCTGATGGCACGGTAGATGGCGTCCACCGGGCCGGTGCCGATCGCGGCATCTTCGTGGGCGGCGCCCTCGGGGCCGATCAGGCGGATCGTGGCGGTGGGCGTGCCGTGGTCACTGCTGGAGACCTGCACGAGGTCGAGCGTCCAGGCATCCTCGATCTTGATCTGGGTCTGCTCGGCGACGATCGCCATCAGGTCGCGGTCGTCGACCTCGTCCTTGGCGTCGGCGACGTCGAGGAACGCCTCCCAGATGCGCTGGAACTCGTCGTCGGCGGGCTCGACGCCGATCGCGCTCAACCGTGACTGCAGGCCGTGGCGCCCGGAGGTCTTGGTGAGGACGATCGAGGAGCCACCGGGGATACCGATGGCCTCCGGGTCCATGATTTCGTAGGTCTCGCGCATCTTCAGGACGCCGTCCTGGTGGATGCCGGAGGAGTGGCGGAACGCGTTCTTCCCGACGATCGCCTTGTGTGGCTGGATCGCCATGCCGGAAGCGCGCTCGACGAGCTGGCTGATCGCGTAGATCTCGCGCGGATTGGCGTCCGTGTGGACGTGCATGAAGTCGGCGCGGGTCTGGATCGCCATGATGATCTCTTCGAGGGAGGCGTTACCGGCGCGTTCGCCGATGCCGTTAATCGTGCCCTCCACCTGGCGCGCGCCACCGAGGATGCCAGCCATCGAGTTGGCGGTGGCCATGCCCAGGTCGTTCTGGCAGTGCACGGAGATGCGCGCCTTGTGCATGTCCGGTACGTGCTCCGGCAGCGAGCGGATGAACGCCTCGAACTCCTTCGGGATGGCGTAGCCGACGGTGTCCGGGATGTTGATCGTGGTGGCGCCTTCCTCGATGGCGGCCTGGACGAGCTGGTAGACGAACTCCGGGTTGGAGCGGGTGGCGTCCATCGGCGAGAACTCGACGTCCGAGGTGTAGCCGGCGGCGCGGGAGACGGCGGCGCGCGCCATCTCCATCACGTCTTCGCGGTTCTTGTGGAGTTGCTGCGCCAGGTGGATGTCACTGGAGGAGAGGAAGACGTGGATACGCGGGCTCTCCGCGTGGCGTACGGCTTCCCAGACGGCGTCCACGTCGCCGAAGGCGGCGCGTGCGAGGCCGGCGATCACCGGGCCCTTGACCTGCTTCGCGATCTGCGCGACGGCCTCGAGGTCGCCGGGGGAGGAGATCGGAAAGCCGGCCTCGATGATGTCGACGTTCAGACGGGCGAGCGCTTTCGCGATCTCGACCTTCTCGTCGATCGAGAATCCGATGCCCGCCGACTGTTCGCCATCGCGCAGGGTGGTGTCGAAGATGTAGACCTTGTCGGTGTCAGCCATGATGTCGCTCCGTCAATGCTTGTTCGTGCTGCGGTCGGTGCGCCCCTGTGGTGCACCAGGTCGGTGCGTAGCGCCCTCCCGTCCGCCCGATCAGGCGGCGGAGGGCCGACGAAGGACGAGGCCGAGCAGCAGCGAGCGGGACAGGCTGACGTGCAGCGGCGAGCAGAGGTCCGGGACTCCCGTGCGTTCGATGACGCGCTCGCGCTGCTGGACGGACATGCCTGCGGGCCTCTCGCTACTTCGATCCGTACGTTAGCTCGCCCACGCTACTTTGACACGTAGGGCAGCTCGCCCTCAGGACGACGACCGGATTCATGGTGGAAGCGGGCGGCCGCTTCCGATTCCGGTTCGTGGACGGCGGTGGTCTTGGCGCCGCGCGCGATCGCGATGCGACCGGTGCGGACCATCTCCCGGATGCCGTACGGTCGCAGGTTGTCCAGCAGGCCGTCGAGCGTTTCGGGTTGCGCGACGAGCTGGATGACCATGCCGTTCTGTGTCACGTCGACCGCCTGTGCGCGGAAGATCTCGACCAGGTCGAGGATTTCGCGGCGCTGCTCCGGACGGCAGCGCACCTTGATCAGCGCCAGCTCGCGGATGACGGCGTCCTCGTGGGTGAGGTCGGAGACCTTGACCACGTCGATCAGCTTGTAGAGCTGCTTCTCGACCTGCTCGACGATGCCCTCGCCGCCCTCGACGACGAAGGTCATACGCGAGATGCCCGGCTCCTCGGTGGAGCCGACGGCGAGCGATTCGATGTTGAAGCCGCGCCGTCGGAACAGCGAGGCGACGCGGTTGAGGACACCGGGCCGGTCTTCGACCAGCGCGGCGACAGTGTGGCTCATCGTCTTCCCGGCGGTCGTCATGCGTCGTCTCTCTTCGATGCGCTCGCTCGGAAGCTCACGCTGCAGGGCGTTGATGCGCTCGCTCGGAAGTTCGCGCTGGGCCGTCTCGATGCGTTCGCTCGGAATCTCACGCTGTGGGGCGTTGATGCGTTCGCTCGGAAGCTCACGCTGGTGCCTCGACTTCGTTCGGGGACTCGATGGTTTCGTTCAAGGCGGCGCCGGCGGGCACCATCGGCCAGACGTTGCCCTCTGCCTGGACCTGGAAGTCGATCAGGACCGGGCCGTCGTGGGCGTGGGCCTCGGCGATGGCGCCGTCGACCTCGGATTTCTCGCTGACGCGGATCGCTTTGACGCCGTATGCCTCGGCGAGCTTTACGAAGTCGGGCTGGGAGATCTGCACGGACACGTAGTTGTCCTTGTAGAACAGCTCCTGCCACTGGCGGACCATGCCGAGGAAGCCGTTGTTCATGATGGCCATCTTCACCGGCAGGTTCTCGTCGACCATCGTCGACAGCTCCTGCGAGGTCATCTGGAACCCGCCGTCGCCGCAGATGGTCCAGACGATGCGGTCCGGCTGCGCGACCGCGGCGCCGACGGCGGCCGGCACCTCGAAGCCCATCGTGCCAAGACCGCCCGAGGTGATGAGCTGCCGCGGGCGGGAGATGTCCATGTGCTGGGCGGCCCACATCTGGTGCTGCCCAACGCCCGTGACGACGACCGCCTCGCGCCCGGCCATCGCGGCGATGCGCGACTCCGCGTACTGCGTGGTTAGCTCGGGGCCCGTGGGCACCGAGTAGGACTCGGAGTGATCGCGGCGCAGATCGTCGATCCAGCGAATCCACTCGACGTGGGTCGTTGGCTCGAACTCGGCGACGAGCTGGGTCAGCACCTCGCGGACGTCACCGACGATCGGGACGGTGGCAAGGATGTTCTTGTTGTGCTCGGCGGGGTCGATGTCGACGTGGATGACCTGCGCCTTCGGGTTGAGGTCGGCGAAGCGACCGAGCGCGCGGTCGTCCATGCGCATGCCGAGGCCAATGATCAGATCGGCGGCGGAGGCGGCGTGGTTCGCCCAGTAGGAGCCGTGCATGCCGAGCATGCCGTAGGACAGCACGTGGTCCTGTGGGATCGAACCGAGGCCGAGCAAGGTGTTCAGCACCGGGGTGCCGGACTTCTCGGCGAACTCGATCAGCTCCTCGGAGGCGTTGCCCTGGATGATGCCGTGGCCGGCGAAGATGATCGGGCGCTCGGCGCGGCGGATCAGCTCGGCGGCGCGCTTCACCTGCGCGGGGTTACCTCGGGAGCTGGGGCGGTAGCCGCGGATCGAGACTTCGCCGGGCCACTCGAACTCGGCCTCCTCAAGGAAGACGTCCTTCGGGATGTCGATGTGGACCGGGCCGGTGCGGCCGGTCATCGCGATGTAGGCGGCTTCGGCGAAGGCGGGTGCGATGTCTTCGGCGCGCATCACCAGGTAGTTGTGCTTGGTGATCGGCATGGTGATCCCGGTGATGTCGGCTTCCTGGAAGCCGTCACGACCGAGCAGTTCGCGCGAGACGTTCCCGGTGACGAACAGCACCGGAATGCTGTCCATCATCGCGTCGGTGATCGCGGTGACCAGATTGGTCGCGCCGGGACCGGAGGTCGCGAGGGCGCAACCCAGCCTGCCGGAGGCCTTCGCATAGCCCTCGGCGGCGTGGCCGGCGGCCTGCTCGTGGCGCACGAGGACGTGGCGCACCTCGGGGTGTGAGGGCCAGCGGTCGTAGAGCGGCAGTACGACGCCGCCCGGGTAGCCGAAGACGGTGTCGATGCCGACCCGCTTCAAGCATTCGAGAACGATGTCGGCGCCCATCATCTTGGTCATCGGTACTGGTCCATCACACTGCTCGGTCTGGGGATCTGTCCTCGGGCATGCGAATCGGCCCGTCACGCGGGCCGGCGGCGACACTGTACGTCCAGATGGACGCGCAGCGTCGCCTAGATAAGTACGAGTACGAGGAGAACGGGCATCACGAGCGGGCCGCCGTTGGCGACCGTCGAAGAGGCGTCGATGCTGATGTCCGTTCGCATGATGTGTTCAGTATTGTCGCGCACCGGAGCGGCAGTCAACCTGCGGGATTTCCCGAGGGTGGAGTCGCTAGCCTCGGCGGTGGTCTGGGTGGGGGAGGGATCACCCCCAGGGGCTTCGCCCCTGTACCTCGTTCGGAGGCCGCGCTTCGCGCGAGCTCGCCGGAACACGGAAGAGCGGGCTCTATCCGCTCCAGAGCGTGGTGTCGGGGAACGCGTCCGACCAGGCGAACCAGTAGGCGAGGCGTCCCGGGATCGCGTTGCGCTGGCGACTATCGATCACGCTGACGACCTCCGCCTCGTCCAGGAACCAGCGTTCACCGGCGGTGTCGACCAGTTCGAGGCCGGCGAGCGCGCCCTGCAGGTAGGAGAATGTGATGTCGTACTCCTCGTAGACGGCGACGCCGAGGCCGGGGCCGCGCGAGACGAGCACGACGCTCTGTCCGCCGACGGCGTCGTGGACGATGCCGGCGGCCTCGACAGCGGCGACGGAGTAAGCGCGTGCGGCGCCGCCGAGCTGGACGCCGATCACCCGATCCTTCGGCGCGATGCTCGCGTCGTTCGAGGCGGGCGCGGGGAAGAGCGGAGCATCGGTGGACTGGTCCTCGACGAGGGCGGCGCCGGCGTCGTAGTTGCGCACGACGCCGGTATCGAGCGAGAGCACGGTGGTGTTGGGGTGCCGGCCAGCCCATTCGGCCCAGGTGGTGCGCAACAGCGGGACCGTTGAAAGCGAGGCGCCTGCGGCAAACGCGTCGCCGGCGATCGCGTCGCCGGTGAGCTGGTCCCAGAGGCTTTGCGTCTGGTGATCGTAGAAGAGCCGGCGCGAGTGGTAGACGAGGCCGGAGTTGCCGAACTCGTACGCGACGCCGTCGCTGGCCGTCGCGTTGTAGGCGACGGCGCCGCCGCACGGCACGCAGTGCGTGACCACGAGCGGACGGCCGCCCACCTCGTCCGTGACGACCTCGTGCCAGCCGAGGATGCGCTCCGGGTAGGCGTGTGCCTCGCCGTTGAGGAAGACGCCGTAGACCACGTCGAAGGGGAGGAGGTAGCGCTCCTCCACGCGGTGCACCGTCTTCGGGGCGACCAGCGGTACCTGTTCATCGATGGCGGTACGGGACCAGATCAGCTCCTCGGGGCGGACGCCGAGGCGGAGATCGGCGGAGAGCAGGTCGGTGAAGCGGTCGTCGACCAGCGAGAGGAGATGGCCCTTCCAGGTGAGGTAACCGTTCGGCAACGACGGTCGTTCGGCCGCGATCCAGGCAGACCAACCGTAGGCGTCCGGGAACTTGAGGCCGGTGATCGCGGTGAGCGCTTCCGCGACCCACCGGTCCCAGCCGAGGTCGATCCAGAGCATGTCGATCAGCGGCGCGACGAAGCGGGGATCGCCGCTTTCGGCGATCTGCTGGAGTAGCTCGGCGACCTCCGGTCCGACGGGGAGGCAGTCCTTCGCGAGCCGCGGTGCGTCGTACCAGCAGATCAGTTCGCGGAGGAGCGCGCTGACCTCGGTGTCGGTCATACCGGCGACGGCGGACGCCTCAGGTGTCGCGGTAGTGGCGGTGGCGAACACTGGGAGCCGCGTGGAGACGGCGGAGGCGCCCCCAGCCGGCGTCTCCTCGGCGCAGGCGACCAGCGCGAGGGCGAGCGCGGCGACGAGGATGGCGACGGCGACGCTGGGACGGGCGAAGCGGGGATCGACGAGGCGTCGCGACACGCGTTGGCTCAGCGAATCGTCGATGCCGCGAGCGAGCGGCGGCCGGTGCGCCACTTCGCGAGCTTCGCGACTGGATCGAGGGCGGCCGCGACAACGGGGCCGAACTTGTTGACGATCACTCGGTACTCAAGCTCACCGCGGACCAGTTCGCCGGCGGGGTCCCAGAACCGATCGGAGTGCTGGAGCAGCCAGACGAATGGCTGGGGCAGCGCGTGGAAGATCTCCATCAGCGCGCGCGAGGCCTCGATGTTCGGGGTCAGCTCGCGGCTGACGAGGTGGTGATACCCATCCAGCGAGTCGACGCGGCCCGCGAGGTAATCCTCGACCGCCGGTGCGACGGCGATGCCGGAAGCGACGGCGCCGTGGATGCCCTCGCCAGAGAGCGGATCGACGAAGCCGGCAGCGTCGCCGATCACGGCGGATCCGCCAGCGGCGACCAGCGCGCCCGGGCGGATCAGCGGCAGGTGGTGACCGCGGAGTTTGGTGACGCTGGCGGTATCGAAGCCGTAGAGGTGGCAGAAGCGATCGAGGTCCGCGCGCAGCGTGCCACCGACCTGCGCCTTCCAGCCGCCGACGCCGACATTGACGTGATCGCCTTTCGGGAAGACCCAGCCGTAACCGCCGGGGAGGTAGCTGAGGTTGAGCGCGATCCCGCTGCGGTACCGCTCCGGGATGCCGTCCGGGTAGTAGATGTTGCCTTCGAGGGCGACGGCGCTCTCGATCGGCGATTCGTAGCCGAGGTTGAGCCGCACCACGCCGTTCGCGCCGTCGGCGCCGATGATGGCGCGCGCGCGGTGGGTGGAGCCGTCGCGGTGGCGCACCTCGTAGTTGCCATCGGCGAGGCGAAGCACGCGCTTCACGGGCTGGCCGTCGCGGAACTCGACGCCGGCTTCCTGCGCGCGCTCGGCGAGGTAGTGATCCAACCGCGAACGCTGCGTCATGTACGTCAGCGGTCGCGAGTGGCGGCGGGTGATGTCCTTGCCGCCGCGGTAGCGGAGGTGGGCGGTATCGACGACGGTCTCGATCACGGGATCGAGAGAAAAGGGCAGCAGGCCGGCGGTGCGGATGGTGACGCCGCCGCCGCAGGGCTTATCGCGGGGGAATTTCGCGCGGTCCAGCATCAGCACGCTGGCGCCGGTCGCGGCGATCTCTCGCGCGGCGGTGCTTCCGGCCGGTCCGGCTCCGACAACGATCACGTCGACGTCCATCCCTCGATGCTACGACGCGCGGGGATGGGGGTCAGGCGGCGGGCCGGGTTCGCCGCGTCGCGCCTCTCCCAGCCGCTAGCCCAGCAGCCGATCGGCGCAGTCGGGCTGATCCTCGATCGCCTCGCGGCTCCGCTGCGGGAGCGAACCGGCCGCTTCGCGAATGCGCCCATCGGCGCTGCCGACGGTGGCGAAGAACGTGCCGAGGGCGGCGTCCGTGCTCGGGCCACGCGGCCGGATATCCGCGATGCGTTGGAGGTCGTCGAGCATCCCGCGGAGACTGCCGTCCGGGTCCGTCCGCGCGAAGGCGCGGAGCGGCACAAGCTGCTGCTCGCGGCTCGCGTGGACAATCGCGTGGAACGCCTCCGCGCCGTCGGGCGGATCGTGCGCATCGAGGAGCAGCAGTCCCTCGGCGAAGCGATCGACGAGCGCCTGCCACGGCGCTTCGTCGAGGGGGTGTGACGCCGAGGCGGAACAGACGGCGACCGCCCACTCCTCGGTCGCCCGGTCCGAGGAGCGAAGCATGCGCAGCGCGGTGATCGCCGCGGCTCCGACGACCAGCAACCCCACCGCGAGCAGGGCGATCGACCTCGTGCGTCCCATGGGCCTCGAACCTCCCGGCCGGGAGGCGAGTATCGCGGGCGCGCCCGGAGGCGGAGGTGAGGGCGGTCACGGCCGGGCTACGGCTGCATCGACTCGAAGGCCTCGATGAGCCGCGCTCGGAGGTCGGGGTCGTGCTGGTCGAACGTCGAGGAGGGGACGTCGAAGATCAGCAGCTGGTTGCCGTTGATCAGGAGTCCCCCAAGCTCCCACGACATCGTTCCCTGTCCCCACGCGTCATCGCAGTCTGATCCAGGGTTCGTTCGCACGGCCCCGGCTTCGTCGGTGATCCAGTGAGCCGCGAGGGCTTCGGGGGACGAGTAGACGTACAGCGCGAAATCCTCGGCGCCGGGGTTGCCGTCGACGCGTGTCGCGCGGATGCCCAGTCCGATCCGTCCTTCGGCACCTGCGCCACACATACCGAGGCCGCTCGGGAGTTCGCGGAGTTGTACGCCCAGCGCCTCGACGGCGGCGACGAATGTCGATGCATTGAGCGGTGTTCCGCCGCTGCCGAGGAAGCCGGTGTAGTCAGTACTCAGCGCCCGGCCCGGCGTCGGGACCGGAATTGGGGAGTTTCGCCCCGCCTCGGCGAAGCGGTCGCCTGCGTCCTGCTTGATCGGGTCGAATCGCTCAGCGACGAGGGCCGGCGCGGTGGCGGTGCGCGTCGAGCCGATCATGAGTACCGAGCCGTCGGACAGCCGCGTCGCGGTGTGCCCGGCGAGGTGAGTCGCGACGTTGGTCGCCCGCAGGCCGGACGGGGTCTGGCCATCCTCGGTCGACGCGATGACCTCGAAGAGGCCGGTTGCCGGGTCGAAGATCTCCTCGGGCGGGTAGACGGTCTGCTGGCCGTATCCACTACTCCCACCTGCGATGAGGACGCGACCGTCGGGCAGCAGGGTTGCCGTGTGGTACCCGGAGCGGCCTGTCGTCAGATCGCCCGTGCGGTCGATCGTGCCCGAGGTCGGGTCGACGAGGTAGGCCGCGGTTGCCCGGTTTGAGTCGCCACGCCGGCGGGCTTCGGGGTCGTCGTAGACTCCGGTGATCAGCACGCGGCCATCGGCCAGGCGCGTCGCTACGGCGGGCTCGTTGTCGACCACCGGTTCCCCGCCAAGCAGCGTGAACTCGCCGGTCGTCGGGTCGTAGACCTCCAGCGGTCCGCCACCGGTCACGAGCACGCGGCCGTCTTCGAGGAGGGTGAGGTGGTGGCTGCGGCGTGCGCTGTGCATCGAGCCCGTCGCGGCGAAGGCATCGGTGACCGGGTCGTACAGTTCGGCGCGGTCGCTAAGCACGGGTGAGCCGTCCTCGAGGTTCTCGATCACGCCGCCGCTGACCAGCACTCGCCCGTCCTGGAGCAGCACCGCCGCCGCGTCCCAGCGCGGATCGGTCATCGAGGCGGCGCTGTGGAAGGCTCCGTCGTTCGGGTCATAGACCTCGGTTGAACGCAGGACGAGCGCGCCCTCGAGCGACATGCCGCCGGCCAGCAGGACGCGGCCGTCGGCGAGCCGGACGGCCGCGTGGGCGCGCCTGCCCTCGGCGGTCTCGGGACCCGGCGAGAAGGTTCCGTTGGCTGGGTCGTAGAGCTCGGTGGTTCGGGCACCGTCCAGGGTCGCGCCGCCCGCGAGCAGGACGCGTCCGTCTTCGAGCAGGCTTGTGGTGAACTGCGCGCGGGTCGGGGTCGTCGGGGACCCAGTTGCGATGAATCCGCCGTTGCCGGTCGGCTGCGAGACGACTGCGGCAGTCGGCGCCGGAGCTTCGACGCTCTCCTCGCCCACGGCTCCGCCGAGTGCGAACACGGCGACGGCGGTGGCGGCGATCGCCGCCCCGGCGAGGCCGCCGAGCGCCCAGCCGAGCGGAGCCAGTCCGAAGCGGCGGAACGTGCCGCCTCGTTGGTGGCCCCGGTACCAGCGGGCGACCTCATCGCGGCTGCCGAGGTTGAGCCGCGCGAGCAGTTCCGAGACGTGGTACTTCGCGCCGGCGAGCGAGATGCCCAGCTCGCGGGCGATCGCGGGGTTGTCGAGGCCGCGCGCGATCAGGGCGGCGACCTCGAGCTGGCGATCGGTGACCGCTGGCAGGCTCGTCTGGGTTCGTGCTTCCACGATCGACCTCGCTTCCGTTTGGAGTGCGTGAGTCGATGGTGAGTCGGGGCGCGAGGCGTTGTCACTAGCCGACCAGATGTTCTAGGGCGCGACTCGGCAGCGTCCGTCGCTCAGTACAGCCGGGCTGCCGCTGCCTCCAGTTCCGCGCGCTCCGCTTCGCCCATCGGCGGTGCGTCCGTCGCCGTGGCGACGTTTTCGAGGATGCGCGAGGGGTGGCGCGCGCCGGGGATGGCGACGGAGACGCCGGGGTTGGCGAGGACGTAGCGCAGCAGGTTGGCGGGGGTGAGCGGACCCGAGTCGCCCTCGGCGATCGCGGTGCGCATGGCGCTGGTGCGGCCGGAGCCTCCGATGGGGCGCATGACGATCACGCCGACGTCGTGCTCGACGGCGAGGTCGATCAGCGGGGCGGTCTCGGTGAGGAAGGCGGAGTACTCCAGCATCACGGTGTCGAACTCACCGCAGCTAATCAGCTCCGCGAGCAGTGCGGTGTTGTGGCTGGAGACGCCGATGTGCGTGATCAGGCCTCGGAGCTGGGCGACCTTCAGGCCGGCGAGTGCGCCCTCGTCTTCGTCGCGGGCTTCCGCCCAGGCCTCCGGCGTCGAGATGTCGTGGAGCTGGTAGAGCGGGATCTGGTCGACACCAAGCGTGGCGGCGGAGCGGTCGATATCGCGCTGGCTGCCGTTGACGTTGTGGCTGAAGGTCTTCGAGGCGAGCAGGAAGTTCGTGCCGCGACCGACCTCGGCAAGCGCGCGGACGTGCTGGCCGATCAGGAACTCGCTGCCGGCGTAGTCGCGCGCGGTGTCGACGAAATTGATGCCAGCATCCTCGGCAGCGACGAGGGTGGCTGCACCGTCGGGCGAGGTTGGCGTGTCCATCGCGCCGAGGCCGACCTCGGTGACCAGCAGGTTGGTCCGACCGAGGCGGCGTCGACGCAGTTCAGGCACGCCCGGTGCAGGCACGGGGGCGATCGCTAGGCGTCAGAGTTGGTGGCGCCGCTGGGCCGGTCGCCACCGGGCGGGGTGAGCCCGGCGAAGATGCTGTTCGGCGCACGCTCGAAGAGCTTGTCGATGTCCCACGGGCCTTCGGACCAGATCTGGCGTTCGATCTCCATGTCGCTGTAGAGCTGGATCTCGTAGCCGCGTGCGCCGATGGTGCGGCCGGAGACGTTGCCGCCTTCCTCGGAGCAGAGGTAGACGACGACGGGTGCGACGTTTTCCGGATCACGCTCGGTGCCCTCGACGGCGGCGCTCTCGGCGGTGCCTTCGCGCATGGCGACGGCGTTGCGCAGGCCTCGGTCGGTCATGCGCGTGGCGGCGCCCGGGGCGATCGCGTTCGCCGTGACGTTGTAGCGCGCGAGGGCGTTCGCGCAGGACTTGGTGAAGCCGATCAAGCCGGCCTTCGCGGCGGCGTAGTTGGGCTGGCCGGCCGAGCCGTTGATGCCGGCGGTGGAGCTGAAGTTGATCAGCCGCCCGAACTCGCGGCGCTGACGCCAGTGGATCGAGGCGAAGTGGGTGGTGTTGTAGGTGCCCTTGAGGTGCACGCGGATCACGTCGTCCCACTCCTGCTCGGACATGTTGAAGATCATCCGCTCGCGGAGGATGCCCGCGACGTTGACGAGGATGTCGAGCTTGCCGAAGGAGTCGAGCGCTTGGCGCACGAGATTCTCCGCCTCAAGGTGATCCGAGACGTCGGCGCCATTCGCCTCGGCGGTGCCGCCGGCGGCGCGGATCTCGTCGACGACGCCCTGCGAGACGGTGGTATCGCGGCCTTCGCCCTCCACCGATCCTCCGAAGTCGTTGACGATCACCGAGGCACCCTGCTCGGCGAGGGCGAGCGCGATGCCGCGACCGATACCGCGTCCAGCGCCTGTGACGATGGCAGTCTTGCCTGCGAGGTGATCTGGCATGGGGGGTTCCTCCTCTGAGCGCTCCAGTTGGTTGGAGCCGCTCCGCGGCGGAATCGTACAGAACCGACGCCGCGAGCGATCGGTGGCGGGATCTCGATGGGTGCTAGACCCCGCGGACGGCGATCGCGACGGCGGCGGCGAAGGCGAGTTGGACGGCCGCGGCGGCGATGAAGAGCACGTAGCCGGCGACGCGTTCCCACGCGTGCAGCACGAAGCCAATCAGCAGGTTGACGATCAGCAGCACGGTGGCGATCCGCGGGAGTTGGAGGATCGCGTCCTTCGTCTGCACGTTGACCAGCGAGCTGTCGGTATACGCCGGGAATTGCAGCTCGAAGGCGGCTGGCAGGCTGGGGTAGCGGAGACCGACGATCGACCACATCACGAACGCCGCCACCAATGCGACGCCGACGAGGATGCGACCGGTAGGGTCGTACCAGAACGCCTGCGCGGCGCTACCGAGGCGCTGCGCGTGGTGGGTGACGCGCGCGGTTGGCCCGAGGTCCTGGCGGATCTGCACCTGCCGCGCGAAGCCGGCCGGGTCGGTCACGGAGATGGCATAGTTCCGTTCCGATGTCATCACGTACAGCACCTGCTCCGGCGCCTGGTGCGTGGAGTAGAAGAGCACGTTGCCGATGCGATCGATGGTGGCGCTGCCGACGTGATAGCCAAGCCACGAGACACCTCGGACGGCGGGCACGCCGACGGAGGTACCGGGGACGAGCCGCTCGATGTCGCTGAGCGGGATCACCTGGCGGGTGGCACCCCAGTGGATCACGAGGCCGTTGCGATCGAGGGCGTAGCTGAGCGTGCCGAGGGCGTAGGTCCAGTAGCCGAAGAGCGAGGCGAGCGCGGCAGCGGCGAGGGCGCCGGTGACGGTGAGCACGACGGTGAACCCGAAGTCCGCGCCAACCGCGTAGCTAACGATCAGGGCCGCAATCGCCAGCGCCCAGAGGGTGAGCGCGCCGCCGACGAGCATCCCGAGCGCACGCGGTGGTTGATACGTCATGTCGCGCCTCGGGGGAGAGGGTCGCTCGCCACGGTCCACCCTGCCGGGCGACCGATCGTGCCGTCAGACTAGCGTAGAGCGTGCCGGGCGTCAGCGATCGGATCGCACCGCGACCGCGCGTCCTGGATCGGGCTCACCGGCTGCCGTCCGCGGCTGACGCCTAGTTAGACGCGGGTACCGCCGCCGGCTCGTAGACCGGGGTCAGCCACTCGCTGTACTGCGGCAGGCGGCCAGTAATCATGTCGAAGTAGGTCTCCTGGAGACGCTTCGAGATCGGGCCGAAACCGCCGTTGCCGATCGGCACGCGGTCGACCTCGATCACCGGGGTGAGGTGAGCGGCGGTGCCGGTCATGAAGATCTCGTCGGCGATGTACAGCTCGGAGCGGTCGATACTGCGCTTCACGACCGTGAGGCCCATCTCTTCCTGCGCGAACTGCAACGCGGTGTCGAGCGTGAGGCCTTCGAGGATGTTGTCCGATTCGGGCGGCGTGATCAGCACGTTGTCGCGGATCATGACGATGTTCTCGCCGGAACCCTCGGACACGTGGCCGTCGGCGTTCAGCATGATCGCTTCGTCGAAACCGTTGAGCTGCGCTTCCGTCTTCGCCATCGCGTTGTTGACGTAGAGGCCGTTCACCTTGGCGCGGGCCGGGATCATCGTGTCGTCGATACGGCGCCAGGAGGAGGTCATGCAGCGCACGCCGGCCTCCGGGTCGAGGTAGGCGCCGAACGGGGTCACGAAGAGAAGGAAGTCGTCTTCGAGGTTGTGCATGCGCACGCCGACGACCTCGGAGGACTTGTAGACGATCGGGCGGACGTAGACGTCCTCGTTGTAGCCGTTGCGCTTCACCAGGTCGTGCGTGATCTGCACCAGCTCGTCGTCGCTGTACTTCAGCTCCATGCGCATGATTTTGGCGCTGCGGCGGAGACGCTCGAAGTGCGCGCGGACCTTGAACAGGTAGAGCTGCTCGTGTTCGGCGTTCCAGTTGCCCCGGATGCCCTCGAATACCGCCGTCCCGTAGTTGAAGGCGTGCGTCATCACGTTGATGGTCGCGTCTTCCAACGGAACGAATTCACCCCGCAGGAATGCGGTCGGTGTCGGCATCTGGGGCTCCCTTCGCACGCGTGGGCGTGCGTTCACGGTGTCCGGGGCGAGCCGGTGAGGTGCGCGCGATCATAGGGTCCGGCGGGATCGAGCGGCAAGGCGGCGTCAGCTACCCGTTCGGCACGAGGTTCGCGAACTCCCCGTCGGTCCCTGGGACCATCGGTTCGACCGCGCTTACCGCATCGAGGTTGAGCGAGCCGTAGAGGTGCGGGAACAGCTCGCCATCGCCCTCGTGCGCCACGGTCGCCGGTGCTTCGTACCGCAGCTCCGAGGTCAGGCGATCCTCGTCGAGCGAGAGCAGGACGAGGTCGTTGCGCCCGTGGTAAAAGGCGTTCGCGGTCGATTCGACCTGGGCCGCGGTCGAGCAGTGGATGAAGCCCTCGAGGTCGAGCGAGGCAGCGGCATAGGCCCCGGCTGCCTGCGCGGCCGCCCAGTCGTCACGCGTCGCGATGTGGAAGATCGTCGCCATCACCGGAGTTTCGTTCGGGGCGACGGCGAGGTCGAGTCGAGTCGCGGCTAGACTCGTGCGCGAGCGAAGGGGGCAACGATGAGTCGGTTGAGCGAAACGTTCACGCTTGGTGCGCTGGAGATCGCGGCGCTGTCGGATGGGGCGCCGGATCGCGCCCTCGGTGGCTTCTTTCACGGCGTAGACGCCGCGGATTGGACGTCCGCCCTCGGGATCTCCGATCCGGAGCAGCCGGTGCCGTTCAACTTCGGATCGTTCCTGATCCGCGGCGATGGGCGCACGACGCTGATCGATACCGGCATGGCGGTCCCGGCGCGCGAGATGGGCATCCCGGGCGGCGGCGAGTTGTTGCTGCGGCTCGACGAACTGGGCGTCGGGCGCGACGAGGTGGACACGATCGTCCACACGCACCTGCACCCGGACCACTGCGCCTGGAACACGAACGCCGACGCGGGCGGTGAGGTCACCTTCCCGAATGCGACGGTCTACGTCGCGCGTGCCGAGTTGGACCACTGGCGCGGGCCTGACCTCGATGGCAACGACCGTGCCGAGGTCGCGCGCAAGAACACGCAGCCGTACGTCGACGCAGGGCGCCTCGAGCCGACCGACGGCGAGTACGCGGTTTCCGAGGCGCTGACGATGGTGCCGACGCCCGGTCACACGCCGGGCCACTGCTCGATCCTCCTCGCGTCGCAGGGCGAGCACCTCGTGATCCTGGGGGACGCGGAACACCACCCGGTGCACTTGGAGCACCACGACTGGATTCCGGGTGTGGACCTCGATCCGGCGGAGTCGACGCGGTCGCGGGGCAAGATCGCCGCGCTGGCGGTCGAAAAGAACGCGCTGGTGACCGGCGGGCACTTCCCGATCCTGACGCTGGGCCGCGTCCGGCGCGTGGATTCGGGCTACCGCTGGGAGTCGGCGTAGCGCCAGTTTGAGGCGAGGCCGCGCTCACGAGGTGTGGCAGACTGACGCGGCAACAAAGGCGGGGCGATGGCGTTGTCCGAGGCGAAGATCGACGAATTATTGAGCGAAGCGCACGTGGCGGTCCTCGGGACCGTCGACGCGAAGGGCCGGCCACACCAGGTGCCGATCTGGTACGGCTGGCACGACGGCGCGGCGCTGCTGCTGACCGACCGCGGCAGCAAGAAGTGGCGCAACCTCCTCGCAAACCCACACGCCTCGTTGTGTGTCGATACGAAGACGGCGCCGTACCAGGGGGCGATCCTCCAGGGCGAGGTGGAAGAGGTCACCGACGCGGAGTACAAGGCGCTGCTGCGCGAGTTCGCGATCCACTACCTCGGCGACAAGGCGGGCAACCGCTACGCGGATGGCAGTACGACCGGCGATCCCTCGGACTCGGTGGTGTTCCGGCTGCGGCCGTCGCGCACCATCAGCTGGGGCTACTAGCGTGCCTATTCCCTCGGGTGCGCGTTTTTCGATCGGCAGCGTGCCGTTCGCCGTCGTGAACGACGGTTCGCACTACTACGACGCGGGCGCGATCTTCGGTGTGGTGCCTCGGGTGATGTGGGAGCGGCAGATCGATGGGCTGGATGACCGCTACCGGATGACCACCGGGCTCAACTGCCTGCTGCTGCGGTCGCAGGGTAAGACCGTGCTGATCGAGAGCGGCGTCGGCGGCAAGCCCGGCGACCGCGACTCCGCCTCGCCGGCTTCCGAGGGCACGCTGATGACCTCGCTGGCAGCCCTCGGAGTAGCGCCCGAGGAGATCGACATCGTCGTGAACACGCACCTGCACTACGACCACTGCGGGTGGAACACGAGTGTCGCGCCGGGCGCCGATCCGAAGGACACTGAGGCGTTCGTGCCGACGTTCCCCAACGCGAAGTACCTGATCAGCGCTCGCGAGTGGGACGACGCCAACCACCCGAACGAGCGGACGCGCGCCACCTACCTGCCGCGCAACCTCGATCCGATCGCGGATCGCGTCGAGATGCTGGACGGCGAGGTGCAGATCACGAACGAGATCGTCTTCCTGCCGACGCCCGGTCACAGCGAAGGCCATGGCGCGGTTGTCGTGCGCTCCGGCCAAGAGTGGGGCGTCTACGTCGGCGACATGGTCCAGCACACCTCGCAGCTCGAGCGCACGGCCTGGGTGTCAGGCCTCGACGTGCTGCCGCTCGTCTCGATGGAGACGAAGAAACAGCTCGTCGAGCGGTGTATCGACGAAGAGGCGCTGGTGATGTTCTGCCACGGGACGTACCCCGGGATTGGGCGGATGACCCGCACGCCCGAGGGCTTTCGCAAGTGGATGGACGTTGAGCCCGAGGGGCAGGGGTTGCCGCACCTGCACGAGGCGTAGCAGCCGGTGACCAACGGCGGATCGTTCGACGACTTCATTCCGCTGATTCCGAAGCGGGATCCCAACGTGGTGCCCTCGGGTGGCGCGCCTGACCTCGGGATTCAGACGAACACGCTGGCGCTGGCGCACGTCTACATGGCGCAGGGGTGGCACCCCGCGCCGGTGCACAGCTTCACGCTGCCGCTGTGGTTTGGCGGGCTCTACGACGAGCAGCGGGCGGCGCGGCAGACCGCCGCGATCTTCGATCGGTCGCACCTCGGGCGGTTCTATGTCACCGGTGAGCGGGCGGTCGAGGTGCTCAGCCGGCTGTTTGCCTCGGACATCGCGGGGATTCCGCCGCGCGGGATGCGACGGGTACTCGCGCTGCGCGAGGACGGGACGATCCTCGATATCCCGACGGTCTGGCACCTCGATGAGGGGCGCTGGCTCGTGGTCACCGGGCCGCAAACGCAGGTGCACCTCCCGGACATCGCCGAGGCGACGGTTGCGGAGTTGGGGCTGGTCGACCAGGTACTGGTGCGCGACCGGCTGACCGAGAGCGTGATGTTCTCCGTGCAGGGACCACAGGCGGCCGAACTCCTCGAGGCGGTCGTCGGCACGACGATTCCCGGCGCCGTTTCCGAGGGCGAGGCGCACGAGCTGTTGCTTGGCGGCTACCGCGCGCTGGTCGCGCACATCTCGCAGATCGCCGAGGACGGCTACTGGTTCGTCGTGTCGCCCGAGGTCGGCGAGCATTTCTGGGAGAACAGCGTCGCCGCCGGGATCGTGCCTTCCGGGCTGGCGGCACACGACGCGCTGCGCATCGAAGCCGGCGTGCTCGAGGCGCCCTACGAGACCCCGGTGCCCGCCACGCCGGCCGCAGCCGGCCTAGGCGCACTACTGGAGGGCGCGGCCGTCGATGCGATCGGCGCCGCGGCAGCGAGGGCGGCTGCGGCCTCGGAGCGGACGATCCGGGCACTGAAGCTCACCGGGCGCGGGCTCGCGTCGCGTGGCGACCGCGTCTACGCGGGCGGCGAGAACATCGGCGCTTGCGTGAACGCGGCGTACTCGGCCTTCCTCGAGGCGAGCGTGGCGCTGGCGTACTTGCCGCCGGGCCTCGAACGCGTCGAGGTCGAGGTGGACGGGATGCGCGTACCGGCCGAGGTCCACGCGCCGCCGCTGGTGCGACCGCCCTCGGAGCGTGGGGACGCCTCGAACTAGCGGGCGCCGCGATCCGGATTCCGCACGTACGCGATCACTGCGTCAGCGACCTCGTCGGCTGTCACCTCGTCTGTGTCGATCTCGAGGTCTGGTGACGCGGTGGCGTCCCACTCGATCGCCGCATGCAGGCGCTCGACGACCTGCGGATCCCGCGTGAGCAGCCGGGTCGGGTCCGCTTGCGCTCGGCGGATCGCCTCGGTGACCGAGACGCGAAGGCGCACGAGAGTCGGTTCCACCGGCACGCTGACTCGCTCGGTTACCGCCTTCCACTCGTACGGCGACAGCGTGGAGCCGGCCACGGCGACGAAGCGATTGCCGTGTTCGGCCAAGCGGTCGATCAGCGCTGCTGCGAGTTCGCAGGCCTGCCGTCGGTGCTGCGCGGTCACCTGCGTCCAGTCGGAGCCGCCGCCGATCTCCGTCAGTTCGTCGATGTCGATCGAAGCCGCCACATCGCCCGCTGCGCGGGTCAGCGCGGCCAGACGCCACGCCAGCGTTGTCTTCCCTGACGCCACTGGGCCGCTGATCAGCACGAGCACCGGCGTGTCGACCACCCTCACGATCCCCTCTGCCGTTCCGACTCACTCGGCAAGCCTCAGCAATGTCTGGCGGAAGTCTAGTGTTCCGCCCTCGTTCATTCGGCCGATGCGGCTCCGCGCCGAGCGAATCATCTAATCTGATTGCATGCTGGCTCAGATCCGCCCGCTCCTGCTCACCGAGTTCACGACGCCCGGCTGGCATCCGCTACCCAACACCGAACTGCCGGTCTACGCGTTCCTCGTGATCCACGACGACGGGCCATTGCTGTTCGATACCGGCATCGGCTCAGGCAACGCGTTCATCGACGCGCAGTACCAGCCGCGCAACGCGGACCTCGAGGCGTTGCTCGCGGCGGAGGGTGTCGCGGTCGGGGACGTGCTCGCTGTCGCGAACTCGCACCTGCACTTCGATCACTCGGGGAACAACACGCGCTTCGCGGCGACGCCGATCTACGTGCAGCGCGCCGAGTTAGAGGCGTCGCGCGAGCCGCGCTACACCATCCCCGAATGGGTCGCGCACGAGGCGCTCGACTATCGCCAGCTCGACGGCGACTTCGCTCTTGCCGAGGGCGTCCGATTGATCTCGACGCCCGGCCACACGCCCGGGCACCAATCGGCGCTCGTCGAGACGGCGCGTGGCCTCGAGGTGATCGTGGCGCAGGCGGCAGAGGATCTCGCGGACTACCAGGCGCGGGTCGCGACGGATCCGTCGCTGAGGCGGATCGCCTCGTTCGAGCCGCGCTGGCTGCACTTCGGGCACGGGCCGCCAGCCGAACTGGGAGCGACGCCATAGCGGGTGAGTCGGCCGTCGACGCGGTCGCTTGACCTTCCCCCTGGGGCAGCGGCGATGTTGAGTCCATGACGCTCGAGGAACCCGCCGGCGCGCCGCTGACGATTGGCGAGATGGCCCGGCTGACGCAGCTGACGCCGAAGGCTCTCCGGCTGTACGACGAGCTGGGGCTGCTGTCGCCCGCTGGCGTCGATCGCCGGACCGGCTACCGCCGGTACCGCGCCGATCAGGTCGAGCGCGGCCGTCTGATCGCGCTGCTCCGCGGGATCGAGATGGGCCTCGCGGCGATCGGCGATCTGCTGGCGACCTTCGAGCGGGACCGAGACGAGGCTGTCAGCAGCCTCGGTCGCTATCTCGTGGCGCTGGCGTACCTGCCGCCGGGCCTCGAACGCGTGGAGGTCGAGGTGGACGGGGTGCGCGTACCTGCCGAGGTGCACGCGCCGCCGCTCGTGCGGCCGCCCTCGGAGCGTGGCTGATCACCTGCTAGCCAGTAGCTGGGTCAAGGAAATCTCGATGGCGCCTGAGCCTGCCAGCGAATCTGGAGGCAGCTCTTCGCACTCGTCCTTGCGGATACGGAACTCGTGGATAGGCCGGGCGAGGTTCTCCGGAGAATAGATGACCCGGTACGGCTTGTTCAGTAGTGGAGGATTGCGGCAGAAGTTGGGTAGCGGCCACTCTTCCTCGTTCCAGCGAGGTGACAGACCCAGCACTAACCACTTGCGAGTGATCAGCCCGTTGTCACCAAACCGCCTCACGCATATGACGTCGGAACGACCTAGGTCTGCGACGTCATCGAGCGACGGAACTTCCGGGAACCTCATCCCGAAGAAGTACGCGACTACGATCCCGCGGCCGTCATGAACGGTGACCAACCCGACCGCGAATCCCTTGCTGTCGCGCAACGGGACGACCACGAGATCGCCCTGGGAGTACGGAAGCGCCTTCGCCATTCCTCGTTCCGTTCAAGGTGTCACACGCGACGACGATGTTCGTGTCGTCCGCCTTTCTAGTGGCGGGTCACGGTCCCGCCGCTTTCGATCAGGCAAATCCTACCGTTGATGAACGACGCCTCGGGGTTTTCCGCTGTCTCAGATAGGGAGAGCTAGTACCTCAGCCCCGCTGTAGGCAGTGTGACTGAAGGTGTCCTTGAGGTGCCGCTTGTGCCGCATAGGGGAGAAGACCTCATACCCGAGATCCGTTAGCTCGGCGATTGCCTGCTCTCGTATACGCAGTACCTGAGGTGGCGCTAAGCGCGGCGGGTGGCGGTGCCGCCGCCATCGATCGGGTAGGCCGCGCCGTTGATGAACGAGGCTTCGTCGCTGCAGAGGAACGAGACGAGGGCGGCGATCTCTTCGGGGGTGCCGTAGCGGCCCATGAGGTTGGATGCCTGCATCGCCTGGCGGGCGAGTTCCGGGGCGTCGGGGCTGGAGCCGCGCTCCAGTTCGGCACCCATCGGGGTGTCGATGACGGCCGGGCAGACGGCGTTCACGCGGATGCCCTGACCCACGAGGGTCATCGCCGCTGACTTGGTCATGCCGATCACCGCGTGCTTGCTCGCGCCGTAGGCGAAGAGCGTCGGCGTGCCCTGTAGCCCGGCGATCGAGGCGGTGTTGACGATCGCGCCGCCGCCATTCTCGGCGAGCAGCGGGGCGGTCTCGCGCATGCCGTACCAGACGCCTTTCACGTTCACCTGCAGCACCTTGTCGAAGGCGTCGTCCGGGTAGTCGAACAGGCTCGAGACCGGCCCGAGGATGCCCGCGTTGTTGAAGAAGGCGTCGAGGCGGCCGAAGTGCTCGCGCGTCCGTTCGACGTAGCGCTTCACGTCCGAGGGGTTTGTCACGTCCGCCTCAACGACGAGCGCTTCGCGGCCCGCGTTCTGGACGGCGGCGACGGTTTCCTCGATCGGCGCGCCCGGGAGATCGATCAGCACGACGTTCGCGCCGTCCTCAGCGAAGCGCTGGGCGGCGGCGCGGCCGATGCCACCGGCGGCGCCGGTGACGGCGGCGACTTTGCCCTCGAAACGGTCGGTCATGGGGATCTCCTCGCTGAGCGCCACGGGCGCGCGGTGACGCGAGCGGAGTGTGGCATATCGAGGCGGCCGAGGGCGCCTGCTACGTCGAGGCGAAGCGGTCGGTCGCCGCGACGATCGCTGAGGCGATGCCGCTGTTGCCCGCCGCGTGCCCGGCGTCCTTGACGAGGACGTGCTCGGCGAGCGGCATCCGACGCGCGAGCTTCTCCGCAGCGTCGGTCGTCTGCGCGTCGTGCTCGCCGTTGATCAGCACCGCCGGGATCTCGGTGAGGGCGCTGGCGCCCTCAAGGAGGGCTCCGTCTTCCAGCCAGAGGTAGTGGAGCGCGTAGTGCGTGACGATGCGAGCGAAGGCCAGCGCGTACGCGGGGTCGGGAAAGCGCGGCGCCAGTTCGGTCTTCGGCGGCCAGTCCGGGCTGGCCGACTCCCAGAGGCACCACTCGGTAGCGGCGCGTTCGCGAACCTCGGGGTCTGGATCGAAGAGGAGCCGGTGGACCGCGGCGAGGACATCGCCGTCGCGATCGCCCGCGGGCAGGACGGCGTCGCGGAGACGCTCCCACTGCGCCGGGAAGCGGGCGGCGAGGCCACCTCGGAAGACCCAATCGACCTCGGCGTGCTGGCCGGCGGTGACGCCGAACAGCACCAGCTCGCTCACGCGCGCCGGATGCGCCTCGGCGTAGGCGAGGGCGAGCGTGCTGCCCCACGACCCACCGAGGATGAGCCAGCGCTCGATCCCGAGGTGCTCGCGCAGCCGCTCGATGTCCGCAACCAGGTGCTGCGTGGTGTTCGCGCTCAGGTCGACGTCGGGCGTGCTGGCGTGCGGCGTGCTGCGGCCACAGTTGCGCTGGTCGAATAGCACGACGCGGTAGCGCGCCGGATCGAAGAGGCGGCGGTGCCAGGGCGTGCAGCCGGACCCGGGCCCGCCATGGAGCACGAGCGCCGCTTTGCCCTCGGGATTCCCGCAGCTCTCCCAGTACAGGGCGTGGCCGTCGCCGACCTCGAGGGTGCCGTGATCGTCGAGGGCGGGTTCGGGGTAGAGGTCGGGCATCGGTTCAGCTCCGCCAGCTCGAACGAAGGGCTCAGGCTCAGTACGCAGCGTCGACGGGGTTGCCCCACTGGAATGGCCGCGTAAGGACGTGCCCCAGGTCGCGCTCGCCGGCGAACTGACGCATGGCCGCGATCACGGGCTCGGTCAGCTCCAGTCGGTACCCGACGTCCTGCGCGTAGAACCGCAGGTTGAGGTACGTGTCCACGTAGAGGATGCGACCGGCGGCGGTGGGCAGATCGGCGGCCGCGTCGATGGCGAGCCGGGCGACGGTTTCGAGGACGTCCTCGAGTCTTTCTTGCGGATGAAGCCGGCGCGCGGCGATCACCGCGTCGTGATCCGGGACCGCGATACACATCGTGCCGCCGGGCTCCTCGATGAACTCGGGGCGACCGAGGTGTTCCGCCGCCCAGGCGAAGGCACAGGCCTCGCTGAAGACGTCCTCGATCGCCTGCTCGGACTCCCAGGTGGCGCGGCGGGGGCTGACAATCGCGGCGCGCGCGCGTGCGGCGAAGGCCTCGAGGGCGCCGTGTTCCTCGACGATGTCGAGCGCCCGGCCGAGCCAGAAGAGCGGTGGGTTGTGCTCGGGGGTGCGCGTCTTGATACGAGCCACCCAGGAGGGGTTCTCGGGCCGTGGGTCGGGCGCGACCTCCGGGAAGATGCGATCGAGCCAGGGTCCGATATCCACGCGGCCATGCTAGCGCGCCTGCCTCGGAATCCCGGGATGGGATGAGGGGCTGCCTCGGAATCCCGGGCTGGGAGGGACGGCGCCGGCGAGCCAGCTACCGGTGACGGCCCCGATGTCCCGAGGTCGTGGCAGGCCGTAGAGTCGGGACGTGGGTGAACTCGACGACCTGCTGCGCGCCGCCTTCCTCGGGCTGATCCAGGCTGCGACCGAGTTCCTGCCGGTTTCCTCCTCCGGCCACCTGATCCTCGCGCCTGAGCTGGTTGGCGACAACGTCAGCACGCTGACCTTCGATGTCGCGCTCCATCTGGGAACGATGCTTGCGGTGATCGCCTTTTTCTGGCGTGACTGGGCGCGAATCATCGGCGCCGGGTTGGGCGATATCGCGCGACACGGGATCGCGCTCAAGCGATGGTCGCCCTATGGACTGCTCGGGCTGTGGATCGTCGTTGGGACGATCCCGGCGGTTGTCGTTGGGTTTCTCTTTGGCGACGCGATCGACGAGAAGCTCCGCGAGCCGTGGATCGTGGGCGTGAACCTGATTGTGTTTGGCCTGGTGATGGGCGCGGTGGACCGCTGGGGTGGCACCGTGGCGCGGCTGCTGGACATGACACCGTCGCGGGCGCTGGTGGTTGGCGTTGCCCAGGCGGTCGCGCTGATTCCCGGGGTCTCGCGGGCAGGGGTCACGATCACCGCCGGGCGCGCCCTGGGCTTCGATCGACCCTCGGCCGCGCGCTTCTCGTTCCTGCTGTCGGCGCCGGTAATCCTCGGTGCGGGCGTGCTGAAGTTCAGTGACGCGCTCTCTTCGGGCGAGACGATCGCCTGGGGCCCGACGATTGTTGGGGCGGCGGTCGCCGCGGTCGTGGGCGCACTCGTGATCCGCTGGTTACTGGGCTATCTCCAGAGCGGAACCTTGCTCCCGTTCGTCTGGTATAGGATCGGCCTCGGCGCCCTGGTGCTCCTGCTGAGCGCGACGGGCGTGATCTGACCAACTCCCGTTCTGACCTCGATGAATCGCCGGCACCCATGGACGACGCTCGTTCCGACCGCCCTGGCTCGACCGAGGTTGATCGCGCCGCTGCGGTGACGCGGTGAGCGGCACACTCGAGGGCCGCCGCGCGATGGTGATCGGCGCGGAGTTCGCGCCCGGCGGCGCGATCGCGCTGGCGTTCGCGGAAGCCGGTGCGGACGTCGCGGTCTGCGCGCTGCAGCCGGATCAGAGCGTGCTGACCTCTCGCAAGGTGAAGCGCGCGATCGAGGCGCTGGGGCGCCGTTCCGCCGAGTACGTGATGGACGTGATGCTGGGCCGCAACGTCCAGGTGACGACGCGGCAGGTGTCGAAGGAGATGGGCGGGCTGGACCTCGTGGTCAGCGCCGGCGAACTGGCGCTGTCGGTGCCGCTCGACAAGATCAGCGAGACCGATCTCGCGCGGGTGGTGGCGCTGAACTACAGCGCGCACCTGTTTGTGATTCGCTCCGCCGCCGGCGAGTTCGCCCGCAACGAGGAACGCGACGGGATGCGCGGCAGCGTGCTGGTGGTGACGCGCGATCACGAGGGCGAACCGGGCATGGCGGCGGTCGCCGGAGCGCAGGCCGGTGCGCGCCAGCTTGTACGCGAAGCCGGGCGCGAACTGGCGTCCAACGGCATCCGGGTGAATGGTCTCGTGGTCGGACGTGACGCGGAGCCGGATGCGATCAGCGCGGCGGCACTCCAACTCGCCAGTGGCGACGCCACCGGCGAGGTCGTTCGCGTCGACTAGCCTCGGAAGGAGGCAGGCATGCCGATCCTCGATCGATTCGATTTGAGCGGCCGCACCGCGATCGTCACGGGGGCGGGGAGCAACCTCGGCCGCGAGATGGCGCTGGCGCTCGCCGAGGCGGGCGCCGACATCGTCGGCGTCGGACGGCGTCCCGAACCGCTCGAGGAGACGGGCGCCCTCGTGCGCGAGCGCGGCCGACGGTTCCTCGCGCGACCGACCGACGTGACCGACTCCGCTGAGGTGAATGCGATGGTCGCCGCGGCGATCGCGGAGTTCGGGACGATCGAGATTCTCGTGAATAACGCCGGCGGCGGCGCGGCCGGGCGCGGCAAGACGCTGCCTGAACTGACCGACGAGGACTGGCACCTCGGGATCGACACCAACCTGACGTCGGCGTTTTTCTGCTCGCGCGCCATCATCGAGCACTTCGTGGAGCACGAGCACGGCCGGATCATCAATGTGACCTCCGGCTGGGGCTTCCGCGGCGCGCGCGATCGCTACATGTATCCCATCTCCAAGGCGGGCGTGATCTCGCTGACGAAGGCGCTGGCGATGAGCTACGCCCGCGCCAACGTGCGCTCGTCTTGCATCGCCCCCGGCGCGTTCCCGCACGAACTGACCCCCGAGGTCGAGAACCGCGCGGGGCTGCAGCCGGCCGGGCGCTTCGGGCGGATGAACGAGATCGGGCCGCTTGCCGTGTTCCTCGCCTCGGACGCTGCCGAGTACCTCTCGGGCGAGACGGTGCTGATTGACGGCGGCGCAATCGCCGCCGGGGTGACGCCCGCGGGCATCGCGCCGGTCGTCCCCGGGGGTGCCGCATGACGTTCTTCAGCCTTGCCGGCAAGCACGCCCTCGTCACCGGCGCCGTCGGTCCGTTCCAGCGCGCCCTCGCGGTCGCGCTCGCGGAAGCCGGCGCCGATGTGTCGCTGACCACGGCCTCCGCGCAGCTCGACGAGGAGGTCCAGGCTAACTCGATCTTCAACGAATGCTGGTCGATCGGGCGTCGCGGCGAAGCGATCACGCTCGCGCTCACGGACGAGGTCGCCGTCGAGGCGGCGGTCGCCGGCCTCGAAGAGCGGATCGCGCCGATCGACATTCTCGTGAACGCACCGCACGGCGCGGTGATCAAGCCGTTCCTCGAGATGACCGCCGAGGAGGTTGGCGCGACGTTCAACACGAACCTCGCGGGGGTGATGGTGACGACCCGCGTGGTCGGCCGGCGGATGGTCGAACGCGGTCACGGTCGCGTGGTCAACCTGGTTTCGATCCTCCACGACCGCGGCGTCCCGAATACTGCCGTGTACGCGGCGACACAGGGCGCGCTGCTGGGGCTGACGAAGTCGCTAGGGATCGAGTGGATCCGGAGCGGCGTCACCGTCAACGCCCTCGGGTTCGGTTTTACCGAGGAGCTGGCCGGGCCGCAGCAGGATCCGGAGCTGCGCGCCGCGCTGGAGCGCTACATCCCGCTGCAGCGGCTAGAGCGCGGCGAGGATCTGCAAGGCGCGCTGGTCTACCTCGCCTCAGACGAGGCAGGCTTCGTCACGTCGGAGCTGCTGGTGGTCGACGGTGCGATCAGCCTGCATGGCTAGCCGATGACCGCCGGGCCCGATCCCGCCGAGGCCGATCCCACCGAGACGCCCTCGGAGCTGGGGCATCCCGGCCTGAGCTGGTCCGGCGACGGATCGCTGGCGGCCGGTCACGTGCGCCAGCGAACGCCGCTGGACGTGGAGTTCGAGGTCTACCCGCCTGCCCTCGAGGAGGGCCAGGACGGCTTCGCGCTGGCGACCTTCAACCGGCGAGCGGTGGGCTTCGCGATCGATCGATTGCTGATCGCGGCCTGTGCGATCGCGGTTTCCTGGCTCGCCGGCGTGCCGGAAAGCACGGAGGCGGCGAGTGCGCAGTTCTACCTGATCACGACGCTGATCGAGACCGGTTACGGGCTGAACTTCAATCCTCGGGGCTGGTCGCCGGGCAAGCTGGCGATGGGGCTTCGCATCGTCAAGGAGGCGGGCGAGGCACCGGGCCTGCGCTGGGGCGTGATGCGTACCGCCGCCAGCGTGCTGAGCCAGGTGCTGTTGCTGGGCTACATCTGGGCCTACTTCGACCGTCGCACCCAGACCTGGCACGACAAGCTGGCGAAGACCTACGTGGTCCGTGTGACCGACGAGGGGCCGAAGTCCAGCGGCGGCTGGCGGCGCTGATCACCCCTGCCAGCAGGCCGGAGACGGTGCGCTAGCTGTACTGACCACGGACATGTGAGACACGGCTGATGGGTGGGCGGCCACCGAGCGAGCCATG
>JAQCIU010000071.1:0-7395 GCA_027593235.1 Chloroflexota bacterium | reverse complement strand
CTTCCGCCTTGTACTCGTCCGTGAACGCACGCCGTGCACGTCGTCCTGTCGATTCCATTCAGACATCCTTTCAGGGCTACACGCCCTATCTTGGGTGTCCGTCAGATCGGGGCAAGTCCAAGATCTGCTGAGCGACCGGCAGTCTACGTTGGCACTCTCTGCGATGAGTGCTAAGCCCGAATCCACCGAAGAAGTACCTGACACGCCTGTCCGAGCATCGAGATCGGTGCCTCACCGGCTGCCGGGTCGATGGTTGGCTGCGACGCCCAGCTGAGGGCACCTTTGCGCTCGGGAAACTCGGGTGATCGGGGCAGCACAGCCGGTTCAGGACATGCTGGCGCCAGGCTCGGTGCGGTCGCTGGCCCTGGCAACGTCAGAGTGGAGGCGGAATCGCCCGCAATCGGGTGAGCGCGTCGAGGAAGTTGGTCGCCCACGGCCAGCGGGCTGGGAGATGCAGTGTGAGCCGGCGAGCTGAGCGGGTGAGCCGCCCGGGCAGACTGAAATAGCGTCGTCGCAGGGTCTTGGTCGTCACGATCCCGGCGCCGAGGCCGATGCGTGCAGTCCAGCGAGCGAGATTGTGGGCGATCACCTGCACCGCTAGCCAGGCCCCGTTGGCGGCAAACTTGCCTGAGGGCAGGTGATTGAGGCCCACGCCGTACTTGAGATCGCGAATGGCGTTTTCGATCTCAGCGTGGCGACGGTGATCGGCTTCGAGTTCCAGGGTTTCACCCTCGCGGTCGGTGATGAACGCGTGGTAGCTGTAGCTGGCAAGCAACGCGAGCTGGGTGCCGGGACTCGGCCGTACCCGTCGCACGATCAGGCGCAGCGGGACCGCATCGGGACGGTCGGCGAAGGGCGTGTAGCGCGTCTCCGCGACGTCGGCACCACCCTCCATCCAGTAGGGAACGGGCGTCCAATCCTGCTCTGGGATCGCCTCAATCAGCTCACGCAGCGTTGGTTGCAGGCGCACCGTGATGCTGTAGCGCACGTCCATCCGTCGACAGCTCACCACCACGGCGTGAGCGTAGAAGCCGGAATCAGCGCGCATCGTGAGTGGTCCGCTTGCCCCCGCCGCACGCACCCGGCCGATGGTCTCGGTGAGGAAACTGCCAGCGCCGCGCACCGTGTGGGCGCGACCACCGCGCAGGCGGGCCATCAGCACCTCGCCGGTGCCTGCGGCCACCGCGAGCAGCGGGTGATAGCCGCGCTGGCCGGTGCGCCGGACGGGGGAAGAGATCACGGGCGGGGATCGCCTTGCCGAAGGGCGTGCGGGCGCCCACGCAGGATTGCTCTTCATGGGGAGTCCGAGCGTAGTCGCTCGGCCATGCGTCCGTCGGCCTTCTGAACCATGATCTGGGCCGCCGGAGCGCCGAGTCCCCACCGGCCCGAGGGTCGCCGGACCGGCCTCTCGCGACTCCGATCATTTCAATTCGGGCCTCCCCCAGTCGCGAGCGGCGTCTCTCCGACCGCGTGTCTGCGTCACGAGGCACTGGCCACCTGAGTCGCGAACAGGTGGCGTCCGTCGTTTGAGGGGCACCCATAGGAAGGGGTAGGTCAAAAGCCTAAGACCCGAGGGGAGGCTGACGCGGGACTCGGACAGCAAGGCGAATTCCGATTTCGCCTTATCCCCTTAAGGGCCGGCGGGAATCCGAATTGCCTCGCGCCGCCGCAGAGTCGATGTAAACGCACCCGAGATCGACATTGGCTGGGTCAGCTCCGCCGGCGGTCTCGGGTGCCACTTCACCGGTCGCGACCAAGGAGCGCGGTTCTAGTCGGAGAGGCTAGCGATCCATTGTTCCGCCTTCCTGCTAGCCAGCCAACCGACGAAGCGCGGCGACGGTCCAGTCCGACTCACTTCCGGCCGGTAGCGACACCTGGTGGAGGTCGACGCCCGCTTCCATTTGAGCGTCGAGATGCTCGACGCATGCCTCTAGAGGACCAACGAAGTCGAAGCGGTCCTCAAGTCCGCCTGGGACCGCAGCCACGCCAGCCTCAGCGCCCCCTGTCGTCCAGGCGTGGCGGATGCTCGCCGCCTCGTCAGCGAGTCCATGGCGCACGAACTGGCGGTAATAGAAGTCGCCGTTGCGAGCGACGAAGAAGGCGAGTTGCTGCCGACGAGCCTGCCTGGCCTCCTCGGCACGCACCGGATCGGCGATGACCGTGACCATGCCAGGGGCTCTCACCTCCACGGCGTCCTCGCGTCGCGCAGCCTCCACCGTCCAGGCCCGCAGCTGGGCAATCGCGCTTGGTAGGCGGTCAAACGGAATCCACGCCGGCAGCCATCCGTCCGCCTGCTGAGCGGTCAACCGCACGCTTCGGGGATAAAGGGTCGCCAGGTGGATCGGCAGATCGGGCTGTACTGGGTCAACGCCCATCACGAGCGCGCGCTCGATGTCGTACCACGTGCCATGGAGCGTCGGGCGCTCATGTCTCCAGAAGGCCCGGAGCAATGTGATGGTCTCCTCGAGACGCGCAATGGCCGGGCGATAAGGCACGCCGTGGAATCGCTCGATCACGCCGACTCCGCTGGTTCCAAGACCTGCCACGATCCGCCCGTCGGAGAGCTGATCGAGGGTCGCGAAGTGTTGAGCAAGCGCACCGGCGGTCCGTGAGTAGACATTGACGATCGAGGTGCCCAGTCGGGCGTTCTGCGTCTCGAGTGCCAGCACTGTGAGACCGCTGAACGCGTCGTGCCCGAACCCCTCGTTCACCCAGATCGTGTCGACGCCGGCGTCATCGGCCATACGCGCTCGTGCTGCGACGACGTCCCGGTTGCGCGGGTCCCAGGGGATGCTGATCGAGATCCGGCGCCTTGGCATGTCTCGAGCATCCTACCCTCGTGCTCGGTACCAGCCGAGGCGCATCGAGGCGCGTAGACTCCTCACATGACCGGAATCGAAGAAGAACTCAAGCGAGAGGCCGTATCGGTCGAGCGGCTGCGAGACGTCGCGGGACCGTCTCCCCGACGGGATGGAGAGGGTGGATGAGCGCGGCACTCGAGGGAGTTCGGGTCCTCGACTTCGGCCAGTACGTCGCTGGCCCCCTTGCGTCAATGCTGCTCGCCGATCAAGGTGCTGACGTCATCCGTATCGACCCGCCAGGCGGCCCCCGTTGGACCACCCCTGCCAACGCCACCTGGAACCGAGCCAAGCGCAGCATCGTTCTCGACCTCCATGCTGTTGAGGACCTGGAGACCGCCCGAGCGCTGATCGCCCGCGCGGACGTCCTCGTCGAGAACTTCCGTCCGGGGGTCATGGAACGTCTCGGCCTTGGCCACTCGGCCGCCTCCGATATCAACCCGCAGCTCGTCTACTGCTCTCTCCCCGGCTTCTCCGAGGAAGACCCCCGCGCCGCGACGCCCGCCTGGGAAGGAGTCCTCGGCGCCGCCTCCGGCACCTACACCAACCGTCTCGCGAGACCCCCGAGGGAACGCCCGGCCGTCACCGCACTCCCCCTCTCCTCCAGCTACGGCGCCTTCCTCGGCGTCGCCAGCATCGCCGCCGCCCTGATCGCGCGCGACCGCGACGGCGTCGGCCAACGCATCGAGGTGCCACTCTTTGATGCCACCTTCACAGCCGTCGGCGGGCAAGGCATGAAGCAGCTCGATCAGCCCCCGCCTCCGGGCCGCAGCGCAATGACCACTCCCTGGGTCAATCAGTACGAATGCGCGGATGGACGCTGGGTACAGTTTCTCGCCAACCCGACCCGTCACCGCACCGCCTTCGTCGAAGCCGCGGGTGTCGCGCATTGGGCCGCCGATGGCCTGCTCGACCACGCTGCCCTCCCCCACGACGAAGTCCAGCTCGCAGAACTCGACCGGCGCATGGTCGCCCTCTTCAAGACCCGCCCCGCCGCCGAGTGGGAGCAGCTCGTCAACGACGTCGGCACACCACTGGCCATCTGCCGCGAATCGTCCGAATGGCTCGAGAACGATCACGCCCTCACCTCAAAGGCGATCATCGAACTCGATGACCCCGATCTGGGTCCCATGCGCCAGCCCGGCGTTCACCCGCGGCTCGACCGCACTCCAGGCGCCGTCCGCGGTCCGGCCCCTCGCCTCAACGCCGACCGAGAAGCCATCCTTGCTGAGGCCGCCGCAGATCACCTCACCCGGCAGCGACCCACCGATCCGCCGCCGTCACCCCTGGCGGCTCTCGACGGGGTTCGCGTCCTCGACCTCTGCATCATCCTCGCCGGTCCCACCTGCGGCCGCACCCTCGCCGAGTTTGGTGCGGACGTCGTCAAGATCGACAACCCCAACCGCGAAGGCGGCATCGCCTCCCACCTCGACATCAACCGAGGCAAACGCAGCGTCCTCCTCGATCTGGCCACCGATGCCGGCAAGGACGTGTTCTGGCGTCTCCTCGACGACGCCGACGTGGTCCTTCAGAACTACCGCGCCGGCGCGGTCGAGCGGCTCGGCGTCGGCTACGAAGAACTGCGCGCTCGCAAGCCAGACATCGTCTACGCCAGCCTCAACGCCTACGGCCACGGCGGCCCCTGGGAACACCGACGCGGCTGGGAACACCTCGCCCAGGCTGCGACCGGCATGCAGATGCGCTTCGGCGACACCCGTCCTGAACTGCAGCCCTTCCCTGTCAACGACTATGCCACCGGCGTCCTCGGCGCCTACGCCGTAGCGCTCGCGCTCCGCCACCGCAACCTCACCGGCGAAGGCCAGCAGGTCCGCTCCGCCCTCGCCTATACCGGCACGCTCCTCCAGTCCCCCTATATGCAGGCCTTCGAGGGCAAGCGCTGGGACGAGCCGCGCGGCACCGACAACCTCGGCTTCGGTCCGCTCCAGCGGCTCTACCAGGCGAGCGACGGCTGGCTCTTCCTCGGTGCGCACGAGCACCAGCGCGAGACCGTCCTCGCCTCGCTCGATATTCCGATCGACGACGGCGGCATCGAGTCCGTCCTGGAATCGGCCATCGCCTCCACTACCGTCGAGCGGGCGGTCGCGCGACTGCTGCAGGCCGGCGTCGGAGCACACGCCGTCCGTGACGTGCAATCGAACATGGAGGGTGACTGGCTCATCTCTCGGGGTATCAGCCTGACGCGCGAACACCAGGGGCCCGGTCGCGTGCGCACCACCGGCCCGTCGCCCCGCCTTTCCCGCACCCCGGTCCACCCCGGCGCCCCGGCGTCCGCACCCGGGGCTGACGGCAACGCGGTCCTCCGGGAGTACGGCCTCGCCGACGATCTCCCAGACCTCATCGCCTCAGGAGTCCTCGTCGAGTCCCTGTAGCAGTCTGAGCTAACGGGCGCGGAGTAGCTGTCGGGCCCGAAGACTCCCGTCAGGACGCGGCCCAGCCCCGAGACTCCCCGGCATCCCCGAAATTGCTTCCGGTCATGGGGAGGAAGGCTAGACCGAACGGGGAGACCCTGGGGGAGAGCACCCGCCCGTCGAATTCGGATTCCGTTAGCCCCGTGGGGTGGCAAAACCTCATGCGGCCCATTCGTACTCGCTCTGGAGCCCGCCGAGCACCCGGCGGCAGACGACCCGAGCTGAGCTACGGGGCTTCTGCTGCGGTTCTCGGCCATCGGGCGAATCCAGTTCGAGCGTCCGGTGCGGCCGCGTCGCGTTGTAGTGCTCGATGTACTCGCGCAGCACGCGTGAGAGATGGCGCTCGTTGAGCACGATCATGTGGTCCAAGCACTCTCGCCGTAGTGTCCCGATCACTCGTTCCGCGACCGCGTTCGCGTTCGGTGCATGGATTGGAGTCAAGATCGTGTGGACGCCGATCCGCGATGCCCGCGCGATGAAGTCGGATCCGTAGCAGCGGTCGCGGTCTCGAATCAGGTGCCGCGGCTGCACTCCCCAGGGCGTTGCCTCGATCAGTTGCCGCCAGACCCACACCGCTGTCGGGTGGCGGGTCACGTTGATGTGCACGATTCGGCGTCGATCGTGTCCGATGAAGACGATCGCGTAGAGGGTCTGCAGCGTCACCGTCTGCACGGTGAACAGGTCGACCGCCCAGATGTCCTTCGCGTGATTCTCGAGGAAAGTGCGCCACGACTGTGACGGTGGACGTCGCAGCACCTCACGCCGGTAGCGATGGACGGTGCGCGCACTCACCGTGAAACCCAGAGCACGGAGCTCGCCGACAATGCGGACCGCGCCCCAGCGCGGGTTCTCTCGAGCGATTCGACGAATCAGCTCGCGCAGATCGGGATCGATCCGCGGGCGTCCGGGTGGCCGGCGACTCTTCCACGTCCAGTAACGACGCCAGGCGGTTCGATGCCAGCGAATCACCGTTTCGGGTCGCACGAGCTGCAGGTGAACTCGCCACGGCCTCCAACCGCGTGCGACGACCGACCAGAAGACGCGATCTTCGTTGTGGAGCTGAGGTTTCGTCTGTCGGCGAGCGTAGACCGCGAGCTGCTGACGTAGGACCAGATTCTCCATCAGCAGATCGCTGCGAGAGCGCAGCGCCCGACCGAACAGACCAAGCAAGAGACGTATGTACATCCGCATCGACGGCCCTCCGGCCGCCTAGGATTACGCCGACACCGCTAGTGATCTTGGGACGGATCGGGTTTTGCCACCCCACGACCGAGAGCGGCATCGCTATGAGTGTGAAACGCGCGGGCGATCGGTCTCGTCGAAGAAGGTCGATGCGGACCTGGCAGAAGTCATCGGCGCGATCCGCCTTGACCGGCACATGATCGACGCGAGCGTCGACTCTCTTCGCATCGAGCGGGGCGGCGGGATTGACCTTGACGAACTTGACCGGCGCGCAACCAGAGCTCACGAGGTCTATCTCAATGGAGGTCTTGACCGCGCTCGGTACGAGCTAATTCTTTCCGAGGTTCAGGCTCAGTTGGCTCAAACCGACGAGATCGACAGCGAGACGATCTCCAAATTGATTGAACGGCTCGAGCAGATTGACTCGATCTGGGCTCGCGCTTCCTCGGAGCAGCGATGCGAGATCGTCGCTGAGTTGATCGATCGAGCCTACATCGACGTCAGTGGTGGCCGGATCGGCGCCATCGTTCCGCAGCCCGCAGTTGGGGCACTGATGGAGCGAGCATTGGTTGCGGGTAATAGCGGCGTGAAGCTGGTGCATCCCAGCGAGTTCCACCGGTCTAGGGATGTGGTGGAGTTGGTGGACCTGAGGGGGCTCGAACCCCTGGCAAGTCCACCAGAGACTTGGTTCTTACGACGTCCTGACCTTCGACGGGCATGGTACGTCGTGGTGCGGCCATGACTGGGCAACTTGCGGCACCGCTAGGTGCGATCGCCGGCTGGGAGCGCACGCTTTACGCGTTCCTCGCGGAGAAGGAACGCAGGTCAGGATCACGCCGAACCGTCGAGAGCTACTCGCGGATACTCCGCGACTGCTTTCGCGGATCCGCGAAGACGCCAGACCAGCTCAACGCTCAGGACGTCTT
>JAQCIU010000006.1:0-123062 GCA_027593235.1 Chloroflexota bacterium | reverse complement strand
TCTGCCTCGACCTCGACGACACTCTCGTCGACGCCAGGGGTTCCTGGCACGCGGGGTTCGCGGAAGCGACCCTGCAGTTGCGAGCGCAAGCACCGCTCTTCGCGGACCTCGGTAGTTCCGGGGAGATTTACGAAGGTCAGCTGCGCCCGCTGATCATCGCCGCGCAACGCGCGGCGGGCAGCCGCGAGTGGAGCAACGACTTCGCGCGGCAGGGCTTCCGCGAACTGCTCGGTCGCCACGCCGACCTGGATGCAGCGGCGGCAGACACCGTCTTCGACGCCTACCTCGATGCATGGCCGCGGCACCTGCGGTTGTTCGACGACGTGCTACCGGCGCTCGATCGCCTGCGGGCGACGCACCGGTTGGCGCTGATCAGCAACGGGCTGGGCGTCGATCAGCGGCTGAAGATCGAGCGGCTCGGGCTGGGCGACTACTTCGAGGTGCTGGTGATCTCCGAGGAAGTCGGCGTGACGAAGCCGGATGCCGCGATCTTCGCGCACACGTTGGAGACGCTGGGCGTCAGCCCGGCCGCGGCGCTACACGCCGGCGACAACCCGCATCACGATGTGGCGGGTGCGCGCGGCCACGGGATGCACGGTGTGTGGGTGAACCGCCGAGGCGGCCGGTTCGACAGCCCGGATGAAGCGGATGCCGAGGTCAGCGACCTGGGCGAGTTGGTGGCGTTGCTGGAGCGGTAGGCCGTTCCGACATCCCGCTTGCAACGGATGCGACCGGCAGCGGTGGGTGGTCCGCTATTTGCGGGCGACGACCTTGCGCACCGCGGCCGCGATGCCCTCCGGCGTGAGTCCCATGATCTCGAGGGCTTCGGACCAGGTGGCGGACTCGCCGTAGCGCTCGACGCCGACGAACTCCATCGGCACTGGGGTGGTGGTGGCGAGCGCGTGGGCGCACATCGCGCCGAGTCCGGTGTGGGTGAGGTGTTCCTCGGCGACGACGATCGCGCCGGTGTCGCGCGCGGCGGTCTCGAGGGCGGCGACGTCGAGCGGGCGGATGGTCGCCATGTTCAGGACGCGGGCGTCGATGCCCTCGGTGGCGAGTTGGTCGGCGGCGCGCAGTGCGCGCTCGACGAGCAGGCCGCAGGCAACGATGGTGACGTCGCGGCCGTCGCGGAGCATGTCCGCCTTGCCGAGCTTGAAGCGCGGTCCGTCGGTGTAGATGACCGGGGTCTTGGGGCGCGCGGTGCGCACGTAGAACGGTCCGGGGGTGTTGGCCGCGGCCTCGATGATTGCCTCGGACTCAACGACGTCGGCCGGGATGCAGACGCTGGCGTTGGGGACGGAGGCGAAGACGGCGATGTCCTCGATGGACTGGGCGGAGGCGCCATCCTCGCCGGTCGAGACGCCGCCGTGGCTGGCGATCAGCTTCACGTTGAGGTTGGGCTGCGCGACCGACATGCGGAACTGATCGAAGGCGTGTTCGGCGAACACGGCGAAGGTGGTCGCGAAGACGGTGTGGCCCATCGCGGCAAAGCCGGCGGCGGCGGAGATCATGTTCTGCTCGGCGACACCGAAGGTGAAGAAGCGCTC
This sequence comes from Chloroflexota bacterium, assembly GCA_027593235.1. Taxonomy (GTDB): domain Bacteria; phylum Chloroflexota; class Dehalococcoidia; order UBA2979; family UBA2979; genus UBA6627. Next base: position 121,515 of record JAQCIU010000006.1, on the reverse strand, counting down.
CGGGAACTCGTCGCGGAACTTGCGCGCCGAGGTGGACTTGCCGAGGTCAGCGTCGACGACGATGAGGTTATGGCCTTCGCGCTGGAGCCGGATCAACGTCGGTCCGACGGCTTCGCGGGTGGCGGCGGGAGCGGGGGCCTGGGTGGTGGTCATGCGTCCGCCAGTTCCGCCATCGCGACCTTGAACTCCTCGTCGGAGGGGGGCGCGCCGTGGAAGGAGGGGTTGTGCTCCATGAAGGAGACGCCCTTGCCTTTGACGGTGTCGAAGATGAGGCAGACGGGGGCGCTGCGCTGATCGAGCGCCCAGCGGTAGGCCTGCTCGATCGTCGTGAGGTCGTGGCCATCGAGGTCGGAGAGCACGGTCCAGCCGAAGGCGCGGTACTTCTCGTCGAGCGGCTCGGTGCTCATGGTGGTCTTGGTGAAGTCGTCGTTCTGGATGCCGTTGCGATCGATGATCGCGAAGAGGCCTTCGGCGCGGTGATGCGCGGCGGCCATGGCGGCTTCCCAGACCTGTCCTTCGTTCTGCTCGCCGTCGCCCATCAACACCCAGACGCGCGAGTCCTCGAGACCTTGGAGGCGCTGCGCGAGGCGGATACCGAGGCCGAAGGAGAGGCCCATGCCGAGCGCGCCGGCGGTGTTGTCCACGCCGGGGGGCTTGCCGAGGATCGAGTGGCCCTGGAGGCGGGTGCCTTTGCGGCGGAAGGTGTTCAGCTCTTCGGTCGGGAAGTAGCCGAGTTCCGCGAGGAGCGCGTACTGGACGGGAGTGCAGTGACCCTTCGACATGATGAAGCGGTCACGCTCGTGCCAGCTCGGGCGTTCCGGGTCATGGCGGAGGAACTTGGTGTAGAGAACGGACATGAGGTCCGTTGAGGACAGCGAACCCCCGATGTGGCCCGACTTTGCCCCATAGACCATCTCGACAACGTGCCGTCGCACGCGCCGCGTCAGGCCAGCCAAATCAGCCGGTGTCTCTATCGCCAGTGTCATTCCGCCCCGGATCTTTGGGAAGTTTGGCGAGTATACGGTCGCCAGGGGACCCGGTCCACGGACGTATTACGCGAGAGATGCTCGGATTTGAGGGTGGAGTGACGGTGTCAGAATCAGGTTAGGCGCAGGAGGAATGTCCGCAGATCGGGCAGAGCGAGCAACCCTCGCCGAAGGCGAGCGGTCCGCCGCAGTCGGGACAACGGTGTCCGAATCGCGGTGCCGGCCCGAACGGCATGAGCGATGGCGCGCCCGCGCGTCCGCTGATGGGGCCAGTCGCGGAGCGTCGAGTGTTGCGGATCCTGGTTGATGTCATTGCGTGCCCCCGTTCGTTGGGTCGTCGTCGAGTACCGCGGTTGGTGCGGGTGCCTGTGCGTGAAGGCGCACAGATGTTCTAGTACGGAGACTGTAGTCAGAACAAGTGTTCTTGTCAACGGATCCGTGTCACCTTGCCCATCGGTGTGACCCCGGGCTCGCGAGCGCGGCGCGCGGGGAAGGCAGGGCGGGACTCCGCTAGCATCGAGCGGCGACCGAGGGGGCGCGGCCGATGGGCTCACTGATCCGTGCATTGCTGATCGTCTCGGTGTTCGTGGTGGCGTACCTGGTGCTGTTCGCCCCGGCGCGGTTACGGCGGATTGGCTTTCACGCGAAGCGGGTGGGTTTTGCCTACGTCGCGGCGATCCTGATCAGCGCCGCGTTGCGGCTGTGGTTCGGCTGGGGCGCCTGAGCGGTGACGGCGAGCGTTCCTCTCCGCGTGTTGGTGTGTCCGCAAGAGTTCAAAGGCTCGTTGACGGCGATTGAGGCGGCGACGGCGATCGCGGCAGGCGTGCGCGCGGCGCTGGGAGCGGCGGCCGCGATCCGCCAGGTGCCACTGGGTGACGGCGGCCCGGGGACGGTGGACGCCTGCCTGGCAGCGAGCGCCGCCGAGCGGGTGCGCGTCGAGGTGGCCGGTCCGCTGGGCGATCCCGTCGTGGCGACGTACGCACTGCTGCAAACGACCGCGGGCAGTTCCGCGGTGATCGAGTCTTCGGCGGCGTGCGGCCTCGTGCTGGTGGAGCCGGCGCTGCGGCGACCGGCGCTGGCGTCGACGTTCGGGGTCGGCGAGCTGATCGCGGACGCGCTGCGACGCGGGGCGCGGCGGATCGTGGTTGGTGTCGGTGGGACGGCGACGAACGACGGTGGCGCGGGCGCGGCACGCGCGCTGGGGTTACGGCTGCTCGATCGTGGTGGCGCGGCGATCCCGGAAGGCGCGCTGGGTCTGGCGCGACTGGCCTCGGTGGTGCGTGGGGAGGCGCCGGCGGGGCTGGGGGCGGTGGAGCTGCGGGTGGCGGTGGATGTGACAAACCCACTGCTGGGGCCCGAGGGCGCGACGGTGATCTACGGCCCACAGAAGGGCGTGCGGGACTGGCAGGTCCCCGCCTTCGAAGCGGCACTGGCGGGCTGGGCGGCGTGCATCGAACGCGACCTCGGGATCGCGCTGGCCGGCTTGCCGGGCGCGGGGGCCGGTGGCGGGATTCCGGTGGGCCTGTTGGCTGCCGCGCACGCAGCCGGGGCCGCGGGTGGCATCGAATCCGGAGCGGCGCTGGTGGCGGACCTCGTGGATCTCGAGGGCGCGATGCGGGAGTCGGATCTGGTGATCACGGGCGAGGGTTCGGTGGACGCGCAGACCGGGTACGGCAAGACAGTGGGGCACGTGGGCGCGCTGGCGGCGGAGCTGGGACGGCCGTGCGTCGCTATCGGCGGGCAGGTCAGCGGCCGGCCGGCCGGGATCCTCGATGCCGAGCGCTCGACGCCGGAAGGCGTGACCGTGGAGCAGGCGATGGCGCTGGGCGCGGAACCGGTGCGGGCGGCGGCGGAGCGGCTGACGCGGCGCTGGCTCGAGGGCGCGGCGCGCTGACCCTCGGCCTAGCGGAACGCCTCGGTAGCTTGGGGGCTCCTCGGGATGCCCCGCTAGCTTGCGGGGCGGCGGTCGATGGTGAGCCAGAGCTTCTTTTCATCGGGCGAGCGGCGGGTCAGGAGGACGGGGTCGTTCTCGATCATGCGCGGGCGTACCCAGTCGCCGGTGTCGATGAGGTCGTCGCGATCCAGTTCCTCGCCAGTGTCTTCGTCGATGACGTGGGTGAGCGCGGTGCGTTCGCGGATCTGGCCGGCGGTGACGCGGCCGGCGAGTTCGCGGATGCCGACGAGCTGGATGAAGAGACCGTCCTTGCCCCCAGCGTGGAGTCCGACGGCGGCGAGGGCGCCGATCATGCCGTTGCGATTCCCACCGAGGCTACGGAGCGAGACGTTCGCCTCCGTGGAGTAACGCTCGGCGTCGGCGAGCTTGAGTAGCTCTTGCTGTGCGCGGCGGCCGAAGGCGAGGGCGTGCGGCATGTCGGTGTGCCGGGAGAGCACGGCGACGGCGGGGTTGGCCTTCGCCGCGGCGTGTGTGCGCACGAAGTCGACGACGTGGTCCTCGACATCGAGGACGTGGCGATCGGTTTCGATGGCGATCGCGAGGGCGCGGTTGTGGGTGGTGGCCGCGACCTTGGGGCTCTGCCAGAGCTGGTGGCGGGTGACGCCGTGGCTGGTGGCGAACCGTTCGTCCTCGATGGCGGCGGCCCAATCGCGGGCGAGTTTGCTGGTGCCGGCGCCATCCGCGTCGTTCGTGTCATCGATGCCGATGACGAAGCGTTCGCTGACCATGGGCGTCTCCAGTTCTCTGCTTGATCCGTGCCGGTGATCCGCACTGAGCTGGATCGGGGCCGCCGTGCTGAGTGGCGGCGGTTCGGCTACCGGTAGCCGAGCTGGTGCAGCCGATCGTCGTCGATGCCGAAATGATGCGCGATCTCGTGCAGGACGGTGATGCGCACCTGTTCAGGGATGTCGCGCGGGTGAAACGAGCGCTCCAGGGGGCCTTGGAAGATGACGATACGGTCGGGCAGGGTCAGGTGGTAGTCGGCGCGATCGACAAGCGGGGTGCCGATGTAGAGGCCGAAGAGGGTGTCGCCGGGATCGCTGCTCTCGAGGTCGTCCGGGCCGGGCTCGCGTTCGATCACGACCTCGAGGTTGTTGAGTTGATCGCGGGCGGCGACGGGCAGTCCGCGGAGGGCGCGCTGGACGAGGCGGCGAAAGCGATCGCGATCCACGAGGGGGCGGCGCTAGGAGCCGCGCGCGGGCCAGAGGGTGCGATAGCCCTCGCCGGTGATCGCGCGGCGGAATTCGTCACGTTCGAGGGTTTCGAGCCGTTCGATGGCGGCGGTGAGCTGGCGAAGGGTCTCGGCGGCGCCGCTGTCGGCGAGGCGCGTGCGGACGATTTCGAGGAGGCCGAGGCGCTCGAGCGAGCCGATGCGGAGCGACCAACCGACGACCTGGAGCTCGGTGGGGACGGGGAGCGCGGGGCGGACGCGGCGGATCGTGGCGATCCGTTCGCGGAGCGAGCGGACAGGTTCGAGGACGTGCACGGCGGGCTCAACCTCGGAGGTGGAGCGGAAGTCGATGAGGAGGCGGTGGGGGACGGTCTCGAAACGGAAGAGGGCGTGATCACGCTCGCGGAGTGTGCGGCGGACCGCTTCAACATCAGAGCCGGGGCCACCGTCCATGTGCCCATTCTACGGCGAAGCGTCGCGGGGACTGCGCGCGGGCGGCGCTGGTGTGCCCGGCGAGGGGGGAACTGACGGTCGGATGACGGTCCCCAGATGGGGGTTGGCGGCGTTGGTGATCGGGGAAACCCTGCCGATGATTCAGCAGGGAACGCCCCTAGGTGAAACCGACAACGGCCCATGATAGGCGCGAGCATTGCTGACCGAGATCATCCAGCGGCTGCGCCCCGACCCGGTCCGGCGACGGATCGAGCAATCGATCCGCGCGGGTACCGGCCTGTCGAAGCAGGACTGGATGCTCGCCGGCCCGATGATCGAGCCGTCCGCGATTGAGGGGCTGTTCGAGGACGTGGACGGCTGGTGCCGCGAGCGGATCGCCTCGATGCGTCGCCCGTACGGGATCGATCAACTGGCGCTGGCATTCGCGTGCGCGATTCCCGGCGGCGACCCGCTGGCCTCGAAGACCTTCGGGGTGTTTCGGCCGGTGGATTTCTACAGTGCGGACGGGGTGGGCGACCGGCTCGCGACGTTCCTGCGCGAGATTCCGCTGGAGCAACTGAACGCCGAACTGGACGCGGGCGCGTCCGGGATCCGCTTCGCTGCGGCGCTGTTCTCCTGGGGAGACGTGGCGCGTGAGGCGATGTTCGAGGACGGCGAAGAGCTGTAGCTCGAATCCCGTCCCGACTGAGGGACGCTGACCCACGCTCGACCCCGATCAGATCCGCAGCGCGTCGCCGGCGATCTCTTCCGCCAACAGCTGAATCGACCCGCCCTCGGCGGAGAGCGCCGAGCAGAGGCGCACCAACTCGCGCAGGTCGAGCGGCTGATCGCGCTCGACGCCGACGATTCTGGCGGCACGACGGACGGCGGCGCGCGCGTTGCCGGCCGAGGTGACGGCGCCGAGGGCGCCCTGTAAATCGTCGAGGGTGGTAGTGGTCATCGCGCGGATCGTCGGTTGGACGGTGCGGGTGGCACGGCGGGAGCCCCCTCGAATGGCGACGGCGCGACCCTGATCCGTCGCGGCCGACGCTGCCATGCGTTGAAGGCCGATGCTGCCATGCGTTGAAGGCTGGGGCAGTCGTACGTTGAAGGCTGGGCCTGGGAGCCGGACAATCGTTCCGTGCCGTTGTTTCGCCGAACCTCGTTCCTTGCGCTCATCCTCGTGGCGCTGGCCCTGTTGGGCTGCCGCGTGGAGGATGCCGCGCCCGCGACGCCGATTGCTTCGGCGTCGGCGGCCCCGTCCGGTCTGCCACGCGGGTACCTGCTGGGGTTCTCCTCGATTCCCTCGGAGCTGACGGATGAGGCGTACCTCGCGACGTACGACCTGGCGGCGGGGTATGGGGAGTCGCTGCTGATCCAGCGGCCGCCGGCATGGGCGGATTTCCTGCCGGGCGCGACGATCTCCGATGAGCTGCGGGCGCAGACGCTCGCGGAGAAACGGGCGGCTGAAGCGCGCGGGCTGTCGCTGGTCTATGTCCTCGATCCATTCGACCCGGCGTCGCATTCGGTGTTGCAGGGGCTGCCGACCTCGCACGCCGGGCAGACGCTGGGGGATGCGGAGCTGCGACAGGCGCTGGTGGCGGACGCGCTGTTCATCGCGCGGAACGTGCGCCCGGCGTACCTGGTGATCGGCAGCGAAATAAACGTGGTGTTCGAACAGAACCCGGAGGCCTACGCGCAGTTTGTCGCGGCGTACTCCGAGGCGTACGACGCGGTGAAGGAGACGGTGCCCGAGACGAAGGTGCTGGCGAGCTTCCAATACGAGGAGCTGCTGGGGGTGATCCCGTGGCTACCGCCGCACACGGCGCGCTGGGAGTTGCTGGACGACTTTGCCGGACGGCTCGATCAGTTCGGGATTACGACCTATCCCTCGTTCGCGTTCGCGGTGGCACGGAAGGTGCAGCCGTTCTACTACGCGCAGATCAGCGAGCGGACGAATTTGCCGGTGGCGATCATCTCGGCTGGGTACGCCTCGGGGGTGGGGCGCGAGGGGATCAACGCTTCGACGCCGGCGGAACAGCGGCGCTTCCTGCAGCGGCTGTTCAGCGACGCGGACAATCTGGGTGCGACGGTGCTGATCTGGCTGATCGCGCGGGATCTGTCCTACGCGGCGGAGCCGCCGGAAGACCTGGTGGCGACGCTGGGCCTGCAGCAGATGGATGGGACGCCGAAGGAGGCGTGGCCGGCCTGGCTGGAGGCGGTGCGCCGGCCGTACGACCCGGAGGCGGCGGAGCGTGCGCGGTTCGCGCGGATCGATGCCGAAGCGGCAGGCACGGCGACGGCCGGTAGCGCGGCAACGGCAGCGGCCGGGGTGGGCGGCCCGTAGGCGCGACCTCGGCTGGTCGCGCCACCGAGGGTGTCGCTAGGCGTACGCGAGGTTGCCGGTCATCAGCGCGCGCGAGATGACGAGGCGCTGAATCTCCGAGGTGCCTTCGACAATCATGAGCTGGCGGGCGTCGCGGTAGTGGCGCTCGATCGGGTGATCCATCATGTAGCCCTGCCCGCCGAGGATCTGCAGGGCCTCGGACGCGACGCGGTTTGCCATTTCGGTGGCGAAGGCCTTGGCGACGGAGAGCATGTGACCGTGCTCGGGGCCGAAGCGGCCCTGATCGACGAGCCAGGATCCCTGGTAGACGAGCATGCGGGCGGCCTCGATATCGATCGCCATTTCCGCGAACTTCATCTGGATGGCCTGAAGATCGGTGAGCGGGCCGCCGAAGGCGCGGCGTTCCCGAGCGAAGCCGAGCGCGTAGTTTGCGGCGCCCTCGGCGAGACCGACGCCGCGCGCGCCGACGACCGGGCGGAGCGAGTTGAGGGTGGCGAGCGGGGCCTGCATGCCGAGGCCCTCTTTGCCGCCGACGATGTTGGCGGCGGGTACGCGTACCTCGTCAAAGGTGAGCACGCCGGTGGGGACGCCACGCACGCCGAGCTTGCGGTCGATCGAGGTGACCTCGAAGCCGGGCATGGCGGTGTCGACGATGAAGGCGTTGAGCGAGCGTGGGTTGGCGGGATCGGTCTTCGCGAAGACGACGACCTGATCGGCGATCGGGCCGCCGGAGATGTAGCACTTCTGACCGGTGATGACGTATTCGTCGCCGTCGCGGCGCGCGCGGGTCTGGAGGTTGGCGACATCCGAACCGGCGTCCGGTTCGGTGAGGCAGAACGCGGCCTTCTTCTCGCCGCGAGCGACGGGGCCGATGTAGTCGCGCTTCTGCTCGTCGGTGCCGAAGAGCTTCACGGTGTGGGTGGAGAGGGACGAGAGCAGGAGCATGAGGCCGGCGGAGCAGTCGTATTTGGCGACCTCCTCGACGGCGAGCGTGAGGGCGAGGGTGCCGGCGTTGGTGCCACCGACCTCGGTGGGGAGGGTGATGCCGAGGAGGTCGGCGTCCTTGAACGCCTGGAAGTAGTCCTCCGGGTACTCGCCGGTTTCATCGACCTCGGCGGCGCGGGGTGCGATCACATCGCGCGCGACACGTCGCGCGGTCTGCTGGATCAGGCGGTGTTCATCGGAAAGATCGAAGTCCATGGGGCTCCCTGGCGCGGGCACTGCAGCGCGGTTGGTCGAGCGGGCGGCGGGTGCGCGATCGAACCGCCGTCAGCGAGGGGAGGCTACCGGATCAGGGGGTTAGGAGGCTTCGTCATCCTCGGTGATGGTGACGACCTCGATGGTGTCTTTCGCGACCTTCGGCTTCGGGGTGCGGTAGGTCACGAGCGCGAGGACGAAGGCGATGCCGACGGCCCAGGCGACGTCCGGGAAGGCGGGCGCGAGATCGACGGGGCTGAAGGGGCGTCCGGGCATCGTGCGGTGATCTTCGGACGGTCCACGCGTGGCGGTCAGTCGGGGCGGACCCCGGTGAGCCGGCTATTCGCCCGGCACCACCGCAACCCCGGCAGCACCGAGGGCGGCAATCTCCTCGGCGGTGTAGCCGGCGGCGGTGAGCACCTCGTGGGTGTGTTCGCCGAGGCGCGGTGCGGTGCGATCGAGGCGGCCGCGGGTGACGGTCGGGCGGAGGAGCAGGCCATAGTTGATGGTGCTGCCCCAGTCCGGGTGCGGCTGGGTGACGACGAGGTCGTTGGCGGTGAAGAGCGGGAGTCGGGCGGCCTCGTGGCGACGGAGGATCGGGACGGCGGGGACGCCTGCCTCATCGAGGGCGGCGAGCCATTCGTCGCGGGGGCGGGTGGCGAAGGCGCCGGCAAGCGACTGGCTGGCGATGGCATTGGGCGGGGTGCCGTGCGGGGCCGCGACCTGCCGGGTGTGCAGCGCGACACCGGCGCAGCCGATGAGGGCGGCGCGTTCGGCCTCGCGGGTGGCTTCGAGGAAGATCGGTTCGCCGTCGCCGCAGCGGTACCAGCGCTGGCCGGCGTCGGGGCCGGGGAAGTCGACGTCACCACGGAGGAAGCCGGCACCCGCCGGCGCGCCGGCGACACGCGTGAACTCGGCGGCCTGAATCGCGAGGCCGGTGCGGGCGAGCGCCAGCTCGATCTGTTGGCCCTCGTCCGTGCGCTCGCGGTGGAAGAGCGCGGCGAGGACGCCGAAGAGGCCGATCGCGGGGGTCATGACGTCGTTGAGGGCGACGCTGTGGAAGACGGGCTCTTCGTCGGAGCCCTGGTGGTGCATGGCACCGGAGCGCGCCTGGACGAGCGGATCCCAGGCGGCGAGTTCGCTCATGGTTTCGTCATTGCCCCAGCCGGGCGCTGTGACGGTGACGAGCTGCGCGTTGAGCGCACGCAGGGTGGCGTCGTCCATGCCGAGCCGGCGCGCGACGCCGGGGCGATAGTTCTCCACGACGACATCCGCATCGATGGCGAGTCGGTGGAGGACTTCGCGACCGGCCGCTTCGCGGAGGTCGAGCGCGATACCGCGCTTGCCCTGGTTCCAGCCGAGGAAGCCGAGGCCGTGCTGGCGGAACGGATCGCCGGTGGGGGCTTCGACCTTGACGACGTCGGCGCCGAGCATCGCGAGGTGGCGGGTCAAGGTCGGGCCGGCGATGAACGAGGTGGCGTCGATGACGCGGACGCCCTCGAGGAGGTGCGGGCCGGGATCGCGGTTGGCGATGCGCGCGAGTGGCGGGGCGGCGGACGCGAGTTCGCCGAGGATGTCGTCGGTGTGCTCGCCGAGGCGGGGGGCGCGGCCAAAGACCTGGCCCGGCGTGGCGGTGAGGTTGAGCGGGACGCCCATCATCTCGACCCACTCGTAGTCGGGGTGATCGATGCTGACGCGCATGTCGTTGGCGCTGACGGTGTAGCTGTCGAAGTATTCGTCGCGCGTCTGGACGGGTTGGGCGGGGACGTCGTATTCGCGGAGGACGCCGATCCAATGATCGCGCGATTCGCCTCGGAAGGTGTCTTCGAGGAGGGGGACGAGGACGGCGCTGGCTTCCGGGGTGGCGAGTCCCCAGGGGGCGTGCTCGAAACGCGGATCGGCGGAGAGCTCGGGATGGCCGATCGCGATCAGGAGCTTGTGGAAGAAGGTGGGGGTACCGCAGGCGAGGAAGAACCAGAGCCCGTCGCGTGCCTGGAAGAGGCGGTAGACGGGGATGGCGCCCTTCGAGCCCATCGGCGCGCCCTCGAGCGGTGGGACGGGCACCTGATCGGATTCAACGCCGCCGACCTGGAGGGCGGCCGCGCCGGCGAGCTGGGGGACATCGATGCGCTGGCCGATGCCCCAGCGTTCGCGGGCGTAGAGGCCGCCGGCGACCGCGGCGGCGCCGAGCACGCCGGCGGCGTAGCTGGCGAGCGGGAGTACGAGGTAGCTGGGGTCGCCGCTGTAGGAGGCCTGGCCGGCCATGATGCCGCTGACGGCGGCGAGGCGAGCGGGGGTGGCTGGCTGATCCGCGAGCGGGCCAGCGTCGCCGAAGGGGGGCATGGCGACATAGACGAGCGAGGGATTCGCGGCGGCGAGCTGTTCATGGGCAATGCCGCGCTCGGCGGCGAGGGGCTGTGCGAGATCGACGATGACGGCGTCAGCGGCACGCGCGAGGAGTTCGATGCGACGCTGACGGGAGTCGCCGGTCTGATCGAGGCGGAGGGAGCGCTTACCTCGATTGAGGGTTTCGAAGCCGGGAGAGGCGCGGAAGGGGTCGCCCGCGGGGGGTTCGACCTTGATGACGTCGGCGCCGTGATCGGCGAGGAACATGGTGGCGTAGGGGCCGGCGATACCGGTGGAGAAGTCGACGACACGAAGCCCGGCGAAGACGCCCTCGCGGGCGGAGGGGAGGTCATCGTCCGGCGGATCAGGCGGCCGGGCGTTTACCATCTAGGTTCCTTTGTCGTGGACGGGGGCAGTATAGGCGGCGGGTGTCGGGTGATTGTTCCGTCAGACTGGAGATTGACCCGCGGATTCGCGAAGTCGTACTGTTGTCAATCCGCCAACGCCTGTATAGACTAAGGCAAGCGTGGGGCGCCCTCTTTCTAATCGATGCGGTAACTCAGAACCTCGACGGTAGGCCGTCGGGGCTTTTTTCGTGCACACAGTCGTCCGTGTACGAATCGACCGGCATGGGGATCAAACCCTGCCAAACGACACGAAGTCGAATTGAACTGGGCGCCCGGGATCCACTCCCCACGCATGACGACGCTTGCTGGCCGCGAAGGGGCTCTCTTGACCACAGCGAACCGACGTATCGTTCGTTCCAACCGCCGGGTGCCAAGCCTGGTGAAGACATACGGCCAAGCGCCGCATGTGCTGGACATGCCAAATCTGATTGAGATGCCACGGCGTTCATACGAACGCTTCCTGCGCGAAGGCTTGCGCGAACTCTTTGACGAGATTTCGCCGATCGACGACTTCACCGGTGGCCGGATGGAGTTGCGGTTCGGTGAGTACCGGTTCGAAGAGCCGAAGTACTCGGAGACCGAGTCGCGCGATCGCGAGCGGACCTACGCGGCGCCGATGCGCGTGCGCGTGGAACTGCTGGTGAAGGAGACGGGTGAGGTCAAGGAGCAAGAGCTCTTCATGGGCGACATCCCGCTCATGACCGCCCACGGCACGTTCATCATCAACGGCGCAGAGCGCGTGGTGGTGTCGCAGCTGGTGCGCTCTCCCGGCGTTTACTTCACCGGCACGATCGACCCGGCAACGGGCCGGCGGTTGGTGGCGGCGAAGCTGATTCCGAACCGCGGTGCGTGGCTGGAGTTCGAGACCTCCGCCAAGGACCTGATCTCGGTGAAGGTCGACCGCAAGCGCCGTATCCCGGTGACCGTCCTACTTCGCGCGATTGACCGCGAAGAGGGCCTGACGATGGGCGAGCTGGGAACGGACGAGCGGATCCGCGCGATCCTCCAAGACGTCGACACCAACGAGGACCACAGCTTCCTTGAGGCGACGCTGGCCAAGGACTCGACGACGAACCAGGCGGAGGCGCTGGAGGAGTTCTACCGGCGACTGCGCCCCGGCGACCCGCCGACGGCGGACAACGCCCGCGAGCTGCTGGAGACGTTGTTCTTCACGGACCGCCGCTACGACCTGGGCAAGGTGGGCCGCTACAAGCTGAACAAGCGGCTGGGCCTGGTCGACACCCCGGAGATCCGGACGCTGCGGCGCGAGGACCTGGTGGCGATCATTCGCCGTATCTGGGACATCAACAACGGCAAGGGTCACCCGGACGACATCGACCACCTGGGCAACCGCCGCGTGCGGTCGGTCGGTGAGCTGATGCAGAACCAGTTCCGCGTCGGGATGCTGCGCATGGAGCGCGTGGTCCGCGAGCGGATGACGATCACGGATCCGGAGGAGGCGACGCCTTCGGCGCTGGTGAACATCCGGCCGGTGGTCGCGTCGATGAAGGAATTCTTCGGCGGATCCCAGCTGTCACAGTTCATGGACCAGGTGAACCCGCTGTCGGAGATCGCGCACAAGCGAAAGCTGTCCGCGCTGGGCCCCGGCGGCCTGTCACGCGACCGCGCGGGTTTCGACGTCCGCGACGTGCACTCCAGCCACTACGGCCGGATTTGCCCGATCGAGACGCCGGAAGGCCCGAACATTGGTCTGATCGGCAGTTTGGCCTCGTACGGGGTGGTGAACGACTTCGGCTTCATTGAGACGCCATACCGCCCGGTGACGCACGAGCTGTCGAAGAACTTCAACCGCCAGCTCGAGGGCCGTTACCTCGCCGCCGAGGTGCTGGACGCCAAGGGCAAGGTGATCGGCACCGAGGGCCAGGCGATCGACGAGGATCTGGCGCGCAACCTGGCGGACGCCGCCGAGGACATGATCGCGCTGCAGCCGTTCGCGTCTTCGGAGGCGGTCTACCTGGACGCGCATGAGGAAGAGGTCTTCCGGATCGCGCAGGCGAACGTCGGTATCGACGACGCCGGCAACATCACGCAGTCGCGCGTCGAGGTACGACATGGCGACCGCTTCGAGATGGTCTCGCGGGTGGAGATCGACTACGTCGACGTCTCGCCGAAGCAGATCGTCTCGGTCGCGGCGGCGATGATTCCGTTCCTCGAGCACGACGACGCGAACCGCGCGTTGATGGGCGCGAACATGCAGCGCCAGGCGGTGCCGCTGTTGCGTCCGGAGGTCCCGCTGGTGGGCACGGGGATGGAGCGACCGGCCGCGGCCGACTCCGGCCAGGTGCTGCACGCAGAGGAGGACGGCGAGGTTCGCAGTTCGAGCGCGAACTTCATCTCGATCCGATACGACTCGGGCCGTGAGCAGCGGTACCCGCTGCTGAAGTTCGTGCGGTCGAACCAGGGCACCTCGATCAACCAGCGGCCGATCGTGAGCACAGGTCAGCGCGTGACGCGCGGCCAGCCGATTGCGGACTCGTCCTGCACGCAGGATGGGGAACTGGCGCTGGGCCAGTCGCTGCTGGTGGCGTTCATGTCCTGGGAGGGTTTGAACTTCGAGGACGCGATCGTGCTCTCGGAGTCGATCGTCCGCGAAGACAAGTTCACCTCCATCCACATGGAGAAGTACGAAGTCGAGGCCCGCGACACGAAGCTGGGCCCGGAGGAGATCACCCGCGACATCCCGAACGTCGGCGAGGAAGCGCTGCGCGACCTTGACGAAGAGGGCGTCATTCGCGTGGGTGCCGAGGTACGCGAGGGCGACATCCTGGTCGGCAAGATCACGCCGAAGGGCGAGACGGAGCTGACGCCGGAAGAGAAGCTACTGCGCGCGATCTTCGGTGAGAAGGCCCGCGAGGTGAAAGACACGAGCCTGCGCGTGCCCCACGGTGAGCGCGGCAAGGTGATTTCGGTGCGCGTCTTCAGCCGCGAGGCTGGCGACGAGCTGCCGGCGGACGTGAACAAGATGGTGCGCGTGGGCGTCGCCCAGAAGCGCAAGATCGTCTCCGGCGACAAGATGGCCGGCCGTCACGGCAACAAGGGTGTGGTGTCGAAGCTGCTCCCGCTCGAGGACATGCCGTACCTCGCGGACGGACGTGGCGTCGAGATCGTGCTGAACCCGATTGGTGTGCCGTCGCGCATGAACATCGGGCAGGTGCTGGAGACGCACCTCGGTTGGGCCGCGTCCACCCTCGGGTGGCGGGCGGTGACGCCGGTGTTCGACGGCGCTTCGGAGACGGAGATCGAGGACGCGCTGAGCCGAGCGTGGTTTGCGATTCAGTCGGGAGCGGTTGAGACGGAAGCCGCGTTCAGCTCCGTGGACACCGAGGTTGGCCAGCGTGTCGACCTGGCGGCGATGGAGGCCTACATCAAGGAGGGCGGGTTCGACCCGGACGACGTGCTACGCACCGGCCCTCCAGGCACGGCGACGCAGGCCTGCCTCACGTTGTGGCTTGAGGGCTTCGGCGAGAAGAACGTTCGCCGCCTGAGCGACGAGAACTTCGCGGATCGCGTGAAGACGGTCGCCGCTCGCGAGAACGTCGCGTCCCCGATCTGGGGCAAGCAGACGCTCTACGACGGCCGCACCGGTGAGCCGTTCGATCAGCCGGTGACGGTTGGCTACATCTACATGCTGAAGCTGATCCACCTCGTGGACGACAAGATCCACGCGCGATCGACTGGCCCGTACTCCCTCATCACTCAGCAGCCGCTGGGTGGTAAGGCGCAGTTCGGCGGTCAGCGCTTCGGTGAGATGGAGGTGTGGGCGCTTGAGGCGTACGGCGCCGCGCACATCCTCCAGGAAATGCTGACGGTGAAGTCGGACGACGTGGTCGGACGCGTGAAGACGTACGAGGCGATCGTCAAGGGCGAGAACACGATGGACCCGGGTGTTCCGGAGTCCTTCAAGGTGCTTGTGAAGGAACTCCAGTCGCTCGGCCTGAGCGTGGAGATCCTGAACGACCTCTCCGAGGAGGTCGAGTTCGGTGAGGACTACATGGAGCAGATTCCGAAGCTCGGGATCAACCTCTCAGGGCGCGAAGCAGAGGATGTGACCCGTGCTTGAGGTCAATGATTTCAACGCGATTCGTCTGGGGCTGGCGTCGTCATCCCAGATTATGTCGTGGTCGTACGGTGAGGTCACGAAGCCGGAGACGATCAACTACCGGACGCTGAAGCCGGAGATGGACGGTCTCTTCTGCCAGCGCATCTTTGGTCCGATCAAGGACTTTGAGTGCGCGTGCGGGAAGTACAAGCGGATCCGTTACAAGGGCATCATCTGTGACCGCTGTGGCACGGAGGTGACGCGGAGCAAGGTGCGTCGTGAGCGGATGGGGCACATCACCCTGGCCGCGCCGGTGACGCACATCTGGTTCGCGAAGGGCGTCCCCAGCCGGCTGGGCCTGTTGCTGGACATCCCGCCGCGGACGCTGGAGCGTGTCCTCTACTTCGCGCAGTACGTGGTGACCGAGGTCAATGACGAGGCGCGGATGCACGCGCTGGAGTTGCTGCAGAACGAAGTCGACGAAGAGGCGACGCGCCGCGAGGGCGAGACCGGCTCCCAGATCACTGAGCGCGAGGAGGCCCTGGAGGCCGAGCTTGCGGCGATCGACGAGCGGAAGGTCGCCGAGCTGAAGGCGTCCGACGAGGAGCTTGGCGAGCAGATCGACGTCGTGATGACGGAGGCGCGCGAGCTGGAGCAGGACCTCAACGGCCGCACGGACGAGAAGCTGCGCGGCAAGCTGACGTTCCGCGATCAGGTGATCGCGCAGCGCAGCGACGTGATTGGCAAAGACACGATCAAGGCGCTGCAGGAGGCCGCGACCGCGGCCGTCAGCGGCGTTGAAGAGATGATCGCCGGCAAGAAGTCCGACATCCAGTTGATGGCGGACGCGGCCGCGCAGCAGAAGCGCGACGCCGCTTTCGAGGCGATGGAGCCGCTGCGCGCGAAGTCGGCGGCGATCCGCGACGAGGTGACGAAGGAGTACGAGCCGCTCTCGAAGTGGCTGGACAAGCTCCGTGACCCGATCGAGGCGGACGCCCTGGTCGTGCTGAGCGAGAACGAGTACCGCGACTACGAGGAGCGCTTCGGCCTGGTCTTCAAGGCCGGGATGGGCGCCGAGGCGGTGCTCTCGATTCTGCAGCGACTGGAGCTGGACACGCTGCGGGTGAAGCTCCAGGGCGAGTTGCACTCGACGAGCGGCCAGCGCCGCAAGAAGGCGACGAAGCGGCTGCGCATTGTCGAGTCCCTGCGGAAGTCGGGCAACCGCCCGGAGTGGATGATTATCACGGAGCTGCCGGTGCTCCCGCCGGATCTGCGCCCGATGGTGCAGCTGGAGGGTGGCCGGTTCGCGACGTCCGACCTGAACGACCTGTACCGCCGCGTGATCAACCGGAACAACCGGTTGAAGCGACTGCTGAACCTGGGTGCGCCCGAGATCATCATTCGCAACGAGAAGCGGATGCTGCAGGAGTCGGTCGACTCGTTGATCGACAACGGCCGCCGCGGTCGCGCGGTGTCCGGTTCCGGGAACCACAAGCTGAAGTCGCTGTCCGACTTGCTCAAGGGCAAGCAGGGGCGCTTCCGCCAGAACCTGCTGGGTAAGCGCGTCGACTACTCCGGTCGATCGGTGATCATCGTGGGGCCACAGCTCCGCCTCGATCAGTGCGGTCTGCCGAAGAAGATGGCGCTGGAGCTGTTCAAGCCGTTCGTGATGCACGCACTGGTGCGGAGCGGACTGGCGCACAACATCAAGAGTGCGAAGCGGATCGTGGAACGGGCGCAGCCCGAGGTCTGGGACGTGCTGGAAGAGGTGATCAAGGATCGCCCGGTGCTGCTCAACCGCGCACCGACGCTTCACCGTCTGGGTATCCAGGCGTTCGAGCCGATCCTGGTCGAGGGTTCGGCGATTCAGCTTCACCCGCTGGTCTGTTTCGCATACAACGCGGACTTCGACGGGGACCAGATGGCGGTCCACGTGCCGCTGTCGTACGAGGCGGTCGCCGAGGCACGGCAGGTGATGCTGTCCTCGGAGAACCTGCTCTCGCCCTCGGACGGCGAGCCGGTGGTGGCGCCGACGCTGGACATGGTGCTCGGCTGCTACTACATGACGTACCCGGGTGAACTGCCGGAAGGCGAGCGCCCGCGGTCGTTCATCAACTACGACCGCGTGCTGATGGCGTATCAGACCGGCCAGGTGCGAATCCACCAGCCGATCCGCTACAAGGTCGCCGGGGCGTTCATCGAGACGACCGTTGGTCGTGTGCTGTTCAACGACATCGTTCCGGAGGAGATTGGCTACCTCAACGATGTGATGGACAAGAGCCGGCTGCGGAGCCTGGTATCCCAGGCGCACCGTGAGCTGGGGAACGCGCCGACGGTCAAGCTGGTGGACGCGATCAAGGACATCGGGTTCCGTTACGCGACCCAGTCCGGGTTGACGATCGCGGTATCCGACATCTCCGTGCCGACGACGAAGCCACAGCTGATGGCGGAGGCGGACGCGCACATCAATGAGATGGAAGAGCAGTACCAGCTTGGTCTGATCACGGCCGACGAGAAGTACCAGGCCGCGATCACGATCTGGTCCGACACGACGGCGCTGATGCAGCAGGCGCTCTACGACGCACTGCCGCCGACCAGCCCGCTGGCGATGATGTCCAACAGCGGAGCGAAGGGAAACATCGCGCAGATCCGCCAGATGGGCGCGATGCGTGGTCTGATGTCCGACCCGTCCGGTCGGATTATCGACCTGCCGATTCGTTCCAGCTTCCGCGAGGGGCTGTCCGTCCTCGAGTACTTCATCTCGACGCACGGTGCCCGCAAGGGTCTGGCGGACACGGCACTGCGAACAGCGGACTCGGGGTACCTGACCCGCCGCATGATCGACGTGTCGCAGGACGTGGTGATTCAGCCGGGTACCTGCGTGGAGCCGGGCGAGCCGATTCCAGGCATCTGGTTGAGCCACCGCCCGGGCGAAGCGCTGCTGGCTTCGCTGGAAGAGCGGATCGATGGACGCTTCACCGCTTCGGCGGTGGTGCACCCGGAGACCGGCGAGATCATGGTCGAGGAAGACGTCGAGATTTCCTCCGAGAAGGCCAAGGAGATCATCGCGGCCGGTATCGACCGGGTGCACGTGCAGTCACCGCTGACGGACACGAGCCCTCGAGGGATTGCGCAGCACAGCTACGGTCGGTCGCTTGCGACCGGCGAGCCGGTGGAACCGGGGACCGCGATCGGCATCATCGCCGCGCAGTCGATCGGTGAGCCCGGTACACAGCTGACGATGCGTACGTTCCACACGGGTGGTGTCGCCGGTATCGACATCACCTCGGGTCTGCCGCGTGTCGAGGAAATCTTCGAGGCACGCGTGCCCAAGGGGCAGGCGCTGCTCGCGGAGATCGACGGCGTGGTCCAGGTCTCGCGCGATGGCGACCAGCGGGTCGTCACCGTGACCTCCACGGAGACGTTCTCCGAGGAGTTCGCCCTGCCCGAGGACTTCGAGCTGCTGGTGGAGAACGACGACGAGGTGCAAGAGGATCAGCTCCTCGCGCAGCCGCCGGAGGACTCCGAGTCCGATCTGCCCGTGGTGCCAATCCTGGCGCCAGCCAACGGCAAGGTGGAGTTCGTGCGAGACGGCCGGAAGCGCCGGCCGATCGCGCTGCGCATCACCGCGGAAATCAAGGACGTCCGGGAGTACCCGGTGCCCGCGAGTTCGCGGCTGCGTGTTGAGGGCGGCGAGTTCGTCCGGGCCGGCGATCAGCTCACCGAGGGTCCGCTGGACCCCCAGGAGGTGCTGCGGATCATGGGACCGGAGACCTGCCAGCTCTACCTCGTGGACGAGGTGCAGAAGGTCTACCGCTCACAGGGCGTGAACATCAACGACCGTCACATTGAAGTGATTGTCAGCCAGATGATGCGCAAGGTTCGGATCGAAGACCCGGGCGACTCCGACCACCTCCCCACGGAGCTGGTGGACCGCGCCGAGTTCAACGACCTGAACGAGCGGTTGCTGGCCGAGGGCGGCACGCCGGCGACGGCGGAGCCGGTGCTCCTCGGGGTGACGAAGGCATCGCTGTCGACGGACTCGTTCCTCGCGGCGGCGTCGTTCCAGGAGACCACGCGGGTGTTGACGGACGCTGCGCTCAGCGGCTCCACCGACTACCTCCGCGGCCTCAAGGAGAACGTCATCATCGGCAAGCTGATCCCGGCGCGTGCCGAGGTCATCGTCGAACGGCCTGAGCCGATCGCCGAGATTTCGATGCCGGAATCGATGGTGTTGCCGTTCATCTTCGACTTCGAGCGGCAGGAGAACCTGATCGGCGAAACGCCGACGGTGTTCCAGCCGAGCGAGGAGATGACGGCAGAGCTGGCGGGTGCGGTGTCGTACGTGGCCGAACCCGACTAGTTCTCGACCTCAGTCGAACTTACGCAAGGGGGCCGAAAGGCCCCCTTGTTCGATCCTGGGGTTCGGCCAGCTGCGAGGCTGGATCGGCGACGGTGGAGTGGGGCGCGGCGTTCGTCGCGCGGGGCCCACGAGCTAGGGGCTAATGCGTTCGCGGAGTTGGCGTTGGCGGGCGCGGTAGGCGCGGGACTTGGCCTGCGTGCCGCAGCTATTCATGTCGCACCAGCGGCGCGAGCGATTCTTGGAGCGATCGAGGAAGGCCCACTGGCAGCCGTTGTTGTTGCAGCGGCTGAGCCGCTCCCACGTGCCGTCGCGCATCGCGTCGTGCGTGAGTCCGAGGACGCGCGCGACGAGGCCGGGGATGCCGGCGGCGGCGGGCTCGAGGTGCGACCCGGCCTCGGTGAAGCGCGCGTGGAGCGAGAGGCGGCGCGCGATCACGTCGAGCTGGGCGGTGTTTCGCGCGGTGGGAGCGTCGATCAGCGCGTTGAGGGCGTCGCGGGCCTCGAGGGCGAACGCCACGTCGTCGGCTTTGACCTCGATCAGGCCGCTCTCGGCGACGTTCTGCTCGGTCAGCCAGCGCTCGAAGAGCTGCGGGGTGACGAACCAGTCGTCGATCGCGTCGTCGTAGTGGTGACTGTTGAGGAACTTGAAGAACAGGCGCTCATCGGCTCGGTCCATGCGCTCAGTTTACATCACTGGCATTCGGGACTTGACTGGTTCAGTCGCCACTAGTAAAACAGCGAATACTGGTAGCGATACCACTAAACAGCAGATAGATGGTGGCGGAGAAGAGCAGATGGTGACCACGGCACGGACTGAAGCGGCACGAACGATCATCGCGGGAACGGATGCGGCGCTGGCGGAGCTGTCCGTGACACTGGAGAGCGCGGATCGGGTCACGTTGCACGGCGACGACGCGCACGAATGGACCGCCGCCGACGTCTGGGGCCACGTCGGGCGGTGGCTGGGCGTCTCAGCGGAGCTGATTCGCCGTCACCTCAGCGGTGAGCGCGACATCCACGACTACGACGGTGGCGGCGATCAGTTCAACCTCGCCTGGATCGAGGAGGATCGGGCGCTCGATCTGGAGGCGGCGCGGTCGCGTGCCCTCGAGGCGTGGGGCCAGCTGCGCGGGTTGATCGCCGACGTGGAAGAGCCACGCTGGAATCGGTACATCGCGGCGTACGCGAGCGGAAACGGTGTCGAGCACGTGCTGGAGCACCTCCAGTACGTGGTGGAGGCGGCCGGCGTGGCGTCGCCGCCGAGCGCCCTCGCGCGGTTGGAGCGGGATCGAGCGGCGTGGGTGCCCTTCGTTGCTGCCCTCGATGCCCGTCCGGGCGAGGCGTTGCACGACCCGGAGTCGCCGGATTGGACGAGCCGCGAGGTGTTCGGCCACTTCGCGCGCTGGACGGAGCACGAGGTTGCAACGTTCGAGGCGGCGCGTGACGGACGTCCGGCACCGTCGATCGACGAGGCGGACGACGTGGTGAACGAGCGCTGGGCGTCGGAGGACCGGTCGCTGGACCTCGATGCGGTGCGATCGCGGGCGTTGCGCGCGTTCGGCGCGCGGGCGCGGTTGATCGCCTCGACGGCGGCGGAGCGTTGGACCGAGGAGATGGAGGCGAGCGTCTCGGCGGAAGGCTACGACCACATCGCGGAACACCACGGCTACATCGGCGGTTAATCAAGGGGAGTTCCGTTCCTGCGTATCATCCCGCTCGACCACGGTCGCGCACGCGGGAACGGAACCTCCGATGATCACGCCCACGGACGTGGAGCACGTCCTCGCCTACCAGGACCCGGAGCACGCTTGTAACCAGGGCAGCATCATCAAGCTGTCGAACGGTGAGTTGCTGCTGGGGTTCAACCAGGAACGCGGGCTGATCCACTCGGATAGCGGGCAGTCCTGTTTCGTGCGATCAAGCGACGGCGGCCGGTCGTGGGACGCATCGACGTTCCAGGTGGTGTGGCCATGGACCGAGTACGGCGGGAACTGGGACTGCGCGTTTGCGCAGACCTCGGATGGCGCGATCCTGATGCACACGCGGGTGTGCAGCTTCATCGCGCCGAGCGCGCTGAAGGACGGCGCGGATCAGACGTTGCTGGCGCCGCCGCCCGGCAAGCCGGAACGGCTGAAGCGGCAGACGGGATACGCGATCCTGCGCTCGGACGACCTCGGCGCCACGTGGGGCGACGCGGTGCCGGTGAACACGGCGCCGATCGCGGCCGAGGGCCTGATGGCGTACTCGGTGGGTGGATCCGGCGCGGGGCACATCGTGGAGTTGCCGGACGGCGGTTTGTTGATGCCGCTGCACGGCTCGATCAGCCGCGAGTTCCAGGGCCGCGAGGGCGAGACGCTGCGTTGTTTCGCGCTGCGATCGGACGATGGCGGCGCGAACTGGGAGTACTGGTCGACGGTCGGCTACGACCCGGGGCACATCCTCGGCTGGGCTGAGCAGGGGCTGACACGACTGGCCAACGGCACGCTGGTCTCGATGATGCGGACCAGCGTGAAGCCGAGCCGCAACGACAATATGTGGCTGACCCACTCCGAGGATGACGGGGCGAGCTGGGCGCCGCCAAAACGGACGGCGCTCTGGGGCTTCCCGCCGGATCTGATCCAGCTGCAGGACGGCCGGGTGCTCGCGGTCTACGGGTACCGCAAGGAGCCGGACGGCGTGCGCGGGTGCGTGTCCGAGGACGGGCTGAGCTGGGACCTCGAGAACGAGTTCGTGATCCGGAGCGGCGGGTTCGCCGACCCCTCGGTGGCGATGTACTGGCACACGGGGTACCCGAGCGTGGTGCAACTCGAGGATGGCACGATCGTCTGCGCGTACCACGAGTACGTGGCGAACGGCGCGGCCGCGGAGCCGATCCAGGCGATGTGGACCACCCGCTTCCGCCTCTAAGGCGCCTTCGGCGCGCGATGGCCTTCGGGCGGGGTGGGGTTACCTCGGGGGTGTGTTCGCCCTCGGGGGTGGGGGCGGCGCACGAACGCCCACGCACTGATCACCATCACCTCGATCGTGTGGAGTACCTGTTTCACGTGAAGCGGCGGGTGTAGCGGCGGCGCAGCTGATGGTGTGGTGTTCGTCACGCGCCCTTCAGTTTGGGGCGATACGCTCGAATCCAGGCTGACCACGCGGTTCGCGTGCGCCTACCTACAAGGAGTCTTCATCAGTGGAAGCGGTACTCGAGACAGCGATCCACCAGTTCCATCGAGCGGCCGATCGGGCCAAGCTCGGCGACGATATGCGCGCGCTGCTGACCTCGTTCAAGACGGTCTACCAGACGGAGTTCCCGGTCGACATGGATGACGGCAGCGTCCGCGTCTTTTGCGGATACCGCGTCCACCACAACACCGCCCGCGGACCGGTGAAGGGCGGAATTCGTTACTCGCCGATGGTGTCGCTGGACGAGATCAAGGCACTGGCGATGTGGATGACGTGGAAGTGCGCCGTCGTCAACATCCCCTTCGGTGGCGCGAAGGGCGGGGTGATCTGCGACCCGGCGGCGATGAGCCAGCACGAACTGCAGGATCTGACGCGCCGGTTCACCTCGGAGATTGGCCCGATCATCGGACCCGACCGCGACATTCCGGCGCCGGACATGGGCACGAATCCGCAGACGATGGCCTGGATGATGGACACCTAATCGATGGAGCAGGGCTACACGATTCCCGGCGTGGTGACCGGCAAGCCGCTGGCGATCGGCGGCTCCGAGGGCCGATTCGAAGCGACGGGGCGCGGCCTGCTGTTCGTACTGCAAGAGCACCTGGCGACCACCGGCGGCATTCGCGACCACACCGTCGCCGTCCAGGGGTTCGGCAACGTCGGCGGTGTCGCGGCCAAGCTGCTCACCGAGGCCGGCGCGCGGGTGACCCACATCTCCGACGCCTTCATCGCACTGCACAATCCCGCGGGGATCGACACGGCCGACGCTTACGCCCACGTCGGCGCCGGCGGCTCGCTGACGAGCTGGCTCGCGGAGCACCCGGACGGCGCCGAGGAGATCGGTCACGAGGATCTGCTCGCGGCAGACGTCGACGTCCTGGTCCCGGCGGCGATCGAGGGCGTGCTCACCGGCGACAATGCGGGCCGGGTGCGCGCCAAGCTGATCATCGAGGGCGCGAACGGTCCGACGACGCCGGACGCCGATCAGGTCTTCGCCGATCGCGGCATCCTCGTGCTGCCGGACACCCTCGCGAATGCCGGGGGCGTTACGGTCTCGTACTTCGAGTGGGTGCAGGCCCGACAGTACCTGCACTGGAGCGAGGAGCAGGTCAACGCGGAGCTGCGCCGCTTGATCGTCAACGCGTACCACGCCGTCACGACACGCAGCGGGACGGCCGACGTCGATTGCACCTTCCGCGAAGCGGCCCAGTGGATCGGCGTCGAGCGCGTGATCCAGGCGATCGAACTCCGCGGCATCTTCCCCTAGGGGTCTTCGACCCACCTCGACGCTTCGCGCCTGGGCGTGTGGTTGCGGCGGGTGGGCGGGGGCGAGCCGTCCTCGCTCGCCGGGTCACACCTCGCGGCGCTCGAGCAGCCGGATCGCGACCGCCAGCAGCAGTGCGGTGAGCACGGCGGTGGACGCCAGGGTTGGCAGGTAGTCGATCAAGTCCGCGCCCTCGGTGAGGTCGGAAAGCGCGAACGCGAGACGCGCCGGCGACCAGCGTTCCAGCGGTGGGAGGAGGCCCCAGAGCACCTGGTCAACGACCGTGACTCCGAAGGCGAGGGCGCTGACGGCGAGCGTGGAGCGGGCGATGCTGGAGCTGAGTGCCACGACCGCGATGACGAAGGCGTAGTAGCCGACGCCGAGGAACATGCCGCCGATCATCTCCGCGATCGGCAACGAACCGATGAGCACGATCGTCTCGTACCAAGCAGCAAGCGCGCCGGCGATGAAGGCGGCGCTTGCCGCGACGACGTAGATC
Organism: Chloroflexota bacterium; assembly: GCA_027593235.1. Lineage (GTDB taxonomy): Bacteria > Chloroflexota > Dehalococcoidia > UBA2979 > UBA2979 > UBA6627. The sequence goes on along the minus strand of JAQCIU010000006.1, from coordinate 97,319 downwards.
GCGGCCCTCGTCAGCACGAGCCGCCCGATCGATGAGACGCGGGTGCGGAAGAAGGCGGCGACGTCAGGACTGGCGTCGAAGGCGAGGCCGCTGGCCGCGACCACGATCACGACCAGCAATCCGATCTGGTGGACGTTGCCGAGGTACTGGATGAGGCCGTCCGCCGGCACCGGGTCCGGGACGATGACCTGGATTTCGCTGCCGCCGAAGCGGTCGAAGATGTCCGCGATATAGCGGGCGGTGAGCGGCCCCACCAGGCCGAAGAACAGGAAGATCACGAGGAGCACCGGGCCGCGCCAGGTGCGGCGGAGCCGGAACCACTCGAGTCGCGCGAGGGTCATCGCGTCAGCTCCAGGAACGCTCGCTCGAGGGACGCTTCCTCCGGGCGGAGGCTGATGACGATGGCGCCCGCCTCGGCGAGCGCGCCGGCAAGGCCTCGTTCGGCGGCCTCGGAGGACTCGACCTCGATGCGCAACTCGCCGTCGGCGAGCGTGGTGACGCTGCGGATCCAGGACTGGCGCTCGAGCTGCTCGACGACGCGGGGGTCGTTGCCGCGCAGCCGGACCAGGATCGCCGGCGTGGCGGCGCCGGTCAGCAGGTCGGCGAGCGGGCCCTGGTAGATCAGGCGGCCCTCGCGCATGACGCCGATGGTGTCGCAGATCTCATGAACGTCGGCGAGGATGTGGCTGGAGAAGATCGCGGTACGCCGTCCTCGTTGGCGGGCGACGAGATCGAGCACCTCCCGTCGCCCGACCGGGTCGAGCGCGGAGCACGGCTCGTCGAGCAGCAGCAGCTCCGGATCACCGACGAGGGTGGACGCGACGCCGAGGCGCTGGAGCATGCCGCGTGAGAAGCCGCCGGTACGGCGGTCCGCGGCATCGCTCAGCCCGGCCTCGTCGAGTGCGTCTTGCACCCGGGAGATGGGGAGGCGGGGTGCGACCAGTGCCCTCGCGAGGTCAACGACCTCGCGGCCGGTGAGCCAGGGTTCGAACTCGGGCGTGTCGGGAAGCAGCGCGAGCGCGGCGCGGTCGATCTGGAGGTCGATCGTGCCGGCGGTTGGGCGACGCAGGCCGGCGAGCATCGAGAGCGTGGTGGTCTTACCCGAGCCATTGGGTCCCACGAGGCCGTAGACGCTACCGCGTTCGACTCTGAGGTCGACCTGGTCGACGGCGATGTGACCGTCGTAGCGTTTCGACAATCCAGAGGTTTCGACCGCGAGCGCGGATGTGATCACCGGCGCGGTCGCCCGGCCGCGAGGTAGGCGATGCCACCGGCCGGTTGGGACAGCACGATGACGACGACCCACAGTGCCGGAGGCAGGTTGGCGGAACCTTCGTGCCTGAGGATGTTCAGGCAATAGAACGAGAAGGCGACCGCGAGGAGCACGATTGGGATGAGCGCGAGGATGAGATTCACCGGGCGGCTCCCATCGAGGGCAGGTGGGACAGCCCAAGCTTCAGGGCTGTCCGATTCGTACCGGGACCGTCTTGCCGGGCGAGTGCCCCGGCATCGTTTCGGCCTCCCGAGGTGGGGAGGCCCGGCTGGTCGCCGGCGGTCTTGACGGGCATCAGGCGCGGCGAAAGGCCGGCGGCCATCGGGCGCGGGTTGATCTGGATGCCGGCCTCGACCGGGTTGAGGGCGACCAGCAGGCGCTCGCGCTCCTGCATCAGGCGTTCCTTCTGGACCGGGTTGTCGTCGACCTTCATCTGGACGAGGTCGGCGATTTTGACCTTGCAGTCGGCGTCGAAGTTCTGCATGCCGCAGACGTTGCAGGGGTCGCGTTTGCAGTCGAGCGTGATCTCTTGCTCGAGGGTCTTGAGCCACTCGCCGCGGAGGTAGCTGGCTTCGGTGCCGCCGTGGATCTGCGACCAGGGGAGCGTCTCCCAGAGTTCGCGGGCGCGGTAGGCGTGGAAGGCGGGATCGACGCCGCACTCCTCGAAGGCCTCGTTCCACAGCGACCAGTCGTGGTGCTCCGACCACGCGTCGAACCGCGCGCCCTTGCGCCAGGCGGCCTCGACGACGTCGGCCACGCGGCGGTCGCCCCTCGAGAGCACCGCTTCGAGCAGGGACTTTTCCGGGTCTTCCCATGTGAACTGGACCCCGAGTTCGCGGCAGCCGCCGCGGAGGATCTGGTGGCGACGGCGGAGCGTTTCGGAGTCGCACTGGGCGACCCACTGATACGGCGTGTGCGCCTTGGGGATGAAGTTGCTGGTGGAGACGCGCACGCGGGCTCGCTTGCCAACGTGCTTGCGACCGATGCGCTTCACCTCGGCGGCGAGCCGCACGATCTCCTCGACGTCGTGATCGGTCTCGGTGGGCTGGCCGACCATGAAGTACATCTTGATCGAGGTCCAACCGCCGGCGAAGGCGTTCTCGACGGCGGTGAGGATGTCGGCCTCGGAGACGAGTTTGCTGATGGTGTTGCGGAGGCGCTGCGAGCCCGCCTCGGGGGCGAGGGTGAGGGTGTGCTTCTTGCCGCGCGCGACGGCTTCCGCAATCTCGACGGAGAAGGAGTCGACGCGGGTGGAGGGGATGCTGATCTTCAGCCCGCGGTCGCCGTAGGCGTCGATGAGCGCGTGGACCATCGGCGCGATCTCGGAGTGGTCGGTGGTCGAGAGCGACATCAACGACAGCTCGTCGTACCCGGTGTTGGCGAGCAATTCGCCGGCCGCGGTCACGACTTCCTCGACGGTGCGTTCGCGGCTGGGGCGGTAGATCATCCCGGCCTGGCAGAAGCGGCAGCCCTGGGTGCAGCCGCGCTGGATCTCGATCGTGGCGCGGTCGTGGACGACCTCCATGTAGGGGACGATTGGCTTGGTCAACGTTGGCTCGAGGACCTGCACGACGCGGCGGGTGACGCGGCCGGGAGCGGCGTCGTCGATCGGCTCGATCTTGTCGATCGTGCCGTCGTCCTTGTAGCTGACGGTGTAGAGCGAGGGTACGTAGACGCCCTCGATGCGCGCGAGGCGGCGGTGCAGGTCGGCGCGCGGGCCGCCGCCGTTCCGCTTCCACTCCGCGATCGCGTCGCAGATATCGCGGATCACCTCTTCGCCCTCGCCGAGGGCGAACGCGTCGATGAACGGCGCGAGCGGCTCGGGCTCGAGCGCGCCCGATCCGCCGGCGATGACGATCGTCTCGTCGTCGGCGCGGTCCGCGGTGCGGATCGCGATGCCACCGAGGTCGAGCATGTTGAGGACGTTGGAGTAGCAGGCCTCGTACTGGAGCGTGATGCCGAGGACATCGAAGTCGCGCAGCGCGTGCTTCGTCTCGAGCGAGCGGAGTGGCTCCTCGTGCTGGCGCAGCAGCTCCTCGAAATCGGTCCACGGGCTGAAGGCGCGTTCGGCGAGGGCGTCGTCGCGGCGGTTGATGATGTCGTAGAGGATCATCAGGCCGAGGTTGGACATGCCGAGGTCGTAGAGGTCGGGGTAGGCGAGCGCGACGCGGAGGTCGTGCTGGTCCCAGTCCTTGACGATCGAGTTGAGTTCGCCGCCGGCGTAGCGGGCGGGGCGTTCGACCCGGGAGATCAGCGACTCGTAGAGGCTTGTCATCGCCGGGGCTCCGATGGTTCGCGGAGGCGCGTGCGCGCCGATCCGCCTGGTTCGCCCGCGGGCAAGGCCGCGAGGGCAGGTTCGAGGGTAGAGGCGCGGCGGAGGCGCGGACAAGACGCGAGCCTTTGTGCGGGCGGGGGCCGGCCCTCGAGCGATGGGCGGGGGAAGCGATCGCGACAGTCAGACGGTCCGGGCGGTCAACCGTAGAATCGGTGGATGAGCGACATCGTTGCGGCGATCGTACTGGCGGCGGGGCGTTCGACCCGGATGGGTGGGCAGGACAAGCTCTGGGCGGATCTGGACGGGGCGTCGGTGATCGAGCGCGCGCTGCGGGGTGTGGCCGATCTGCCGGAGCTGGATGTGCTGGTGATCGTTGCACCGCTGGTGCTGCACGAGCGGCTGGCGAGCCTGGTTCCGGAGCGCGAGGGGCTGGAGGTGCGGTGCGTGGCCGGCGGGACGCGTCGCCAGGACTCGGTGGCGGCGGGCCTGGCTGCGGCGCAGGAGGCGAACTGGGTGCTGGTGCACGACGGGGCGCGCCCACTGGTGACGCCGGAGTTGTGCGCGCGGGTGCTTGAGGCGGCGCGCGAACATGGGGCAGCGGTACCGGTGGTGCCGGTCGTGGACACGCTGAAGCGCATCGACGAGGACGGGCGGGTGCTGGCGACGATCGATCGCAGCACGGTGCGCGCGGCGCAGACGCCACAGGGGTTCAACGCGGGCCGGCTGCGCGCGGCGCACGCGATGGCGCAGGCGGATGTGACGGACGACGCGGCGATGATCGAGGCGGACGGCGGCACGGTGATGGTGGTGGACGGCGACCCCGCCAACTTCAAGGTGACCGGGCCGTTCGATCTGGCGCTTGCGCGCGCGTTGCTGGCTGCCCGGGTGAGAGGAGACGGCTAATGCGGGTCGGCTTCGGGTATGACATCCACCCGTTCCGGGAGGACGAGAGCGGCCAACTGCGGCTGGGTGGGATCGAGATCGCGGGTACGCCGCAGCTCAAGGGGCACTCGGACGGGGATTCGCTGATTCACGCGGTGATTGACGCACTCCTCGGCGCTGCCGGGGAGGGGGACATCGGGCAGCACTTCCCGCCGGGGGAGCCGGAGACGGCGGGCATCGATAGCCGCGAGTTGCTGACGCGGGTGGCGCGGCTGCTGTCTTCGCGGCAGATCAGCGTGGTGAACGTGGACGTGACGGTGATCGCGGAACGTCCACGGCTGGCGCCGCACATCCAGGCGATGCGGGAGGCGCTGGCGGGGGTGCTGAGCCTGGGCATCGATCGGGTGAACGTGAAGGCGACGACGAACGAGGGCATGGGCATGATTGGCGAGGGCCGCGCGATCGCCGCGATGGCGGTGGCACTGGTGGAAGAGCGTGTACGATAAGCGCTCGATGGCAACGATGATTTCCGTGCTGAGCGACCGATCCGACCGCCCTGGAAACGGGCGCTGTTGCTGTACGTGTACGTAAGCCGCTGACGCGAACGCAATCGCGCCCGGCTCTCCTGCAGCAACATCCGATCCGCCAGAACGGAGCCCACCCATGGGGCGACTGCCTTCGATCACGAATCACCCCCGATTGTTGATTTATCGCGAGTTGGCGACGACGTGCGCGCCTGCGCCGACGTCGGCCTCGCCGCGCTTCGCCGTCCGAGGAGGGTCGCGATGAAGTTGATGGACACGATGACGCGCGAGGTGCGGGCGATTGAGCCGGTGCAGTCCGGATCGATTGGGATCTATGTCTGCGGGGTGACGCCGTACGCGGACGCGCATGTGGGCCACGCGATGTCGCTGATCGTCTACGACGTGTTGACCCGCTACTTGCGCTGGGACGGCAATCCGGCGGGCGGCTACACGGTCACGTTTGTCACGAACTACACGGACGTGGACGACAAGCTGATCGACCGCGCGGCGGAACTGAATCGCGATGCCCTGGAGTTGGCGAGCGAGAACATCGCGCGCTGGGAGGCGGAGCAGATCGAACTGGGGATCGCGCCGCCGAATGAGCGGCCGCGGGTGACCGGGGAGATCGACACGATCGTGACGACGATCGCGCGAATTATCGAGCAGGGCTACGCCTACGCCACCGCCGAGGGCGACGTGTACTACCGCGTTCGCAACAAGGACGATTACGGGAAGCTCTCGCACCGGAACATCGAGGATTTGCGGAGCGGGACGCGGGGCGAGCCGGGCGACGGCAAGGAGTTCGCGCTGGACTTCTCGTTGTGGAAGTCGCAGAAGCCGGGGGAGCCGGCGTGGCCGTCGCCGTGGAGCGATGGGCGTCCGGGCTGGCACATCGAATGCTCGGCGATGGCGCAGCGGTACCTGGGCGACACGTTTGAGATTCACGGCGGCGGCGTCGATCTGATCTTTCCGCACCACGAGAACGAGATCGCCCAGGCAGAAGCGGCGACCGGGCAGACCTTCGCGCGGCTCTGGATGCACAACGGGATGGTGCAGTTCGAGGGCGAGAAGATGTCCAAGTCGCTGGGGAACGTGGTGACGGTTTCGGACGCGCTGTCGCGTTGGCGTCCGGACGCGCTGCGGCTGTTCGTGCTGAACAGTTACTACCGGGGCCCGAACAATCTCACCGAAGAGGCGATGGGCGCGGCGACGCGCGGCATCGAGCGGATCGAGGGAGCGCTGGAGCCGTTCGCGGCAGCGGCCGCGGCGTCGGCGCTGGACGCGGGCGACACGCGCGCGCGGTTCATCGAGGCGATGGAGAACGATCTGGGGACGCCGGCGGCGGTGGCGGCGCTGTTCGATCTGGCGCGGGCGATCAACCGCGGGCGCGACGCGGCGGAAGACGTGGCGGCGGCGCAGCGGGAGCTACGCGAGCTGGCCGCGGTGCTGGGTTTGCGCCTGGAGGGTGGTGCGTCCGCTGAGGGGTTGGACGCGGGGGCGCTGGCGAAGCTGGCGGCAGAGCTAGGGGTGATCGGCGGCGGTGCCGAAGCGGGATCGCAGATCGAGGCACTCCTCGAACGACGGGCGGCGGCGCGGGCGGAACGGGATTTCGCGCTGTCGGACCGGATCCGCGACGAGCTGGCGGGGTTGTCGGTGATCCTCGAGGACACGAGCGAGGGGACGCGCTGGTCGGTGGGCGGGTAGGCAGAGGTTCGCGCTCGGTTTCCGGGGCGTGACGCGCGGGCCTCGTGGGTGGCGCGGGCGGGTGAGTTGGCGTTTGCGGGCGGATTTGCGCGAGAATTGGTGGGATCCGCGTTGACCCCTCGATCGGTGTCGATATAATCATCGGCGGTGCGCACTCCGTGTATCGGGGTGCGTCTTGCTCTCTACAGCCTCGTGACGGCCTCGTGACGGCGTAGTAGTGGGTGTCGGCCCGAGTGGCGCAATGGCAGCGCAACCGATTTGTAATCGGTAGGTTAGCGGGTTCGAATCCCCTCTCGGGCTCCAACCCGCGGAGGATCTTGCAGGGGTGGGAGAGTGGCTAATTCCAGCGGACTGTAAATCCGCCGCCTTACGGCTACGCAGGTTCGAATCCTGCCCCCTGCACCATCACCGATTACCCCTCCGGAGTGACGAGCTCAGCAGGGCAGCCCGAGGTACGGGTCTCCGTTGAGAGGCGCGGGTAGCGGGCAGACGTAGGAGCGAGACGCGAAGATCAACCACGTCCGGTAGCGCGCAGCGCGACTGAACGGCACACTAGACGGCCGGCACGCGCCCGGCTCACGAGGCCCGCTTAGCTCAGTGGTAGAGCGCGTTCTTGGTAAGAACGAGGTCATGAGTTCAACTCTCATAGCGGGCTCCAGTTAACCGTGTTGGGGTTCGTTGAGTTGAGCGTCGATCAAGATCATTGAATCGGCGGGTGAGAGCCCGCGAAACAGAACCCCCGTCGGGATGGGGAAGAGTAGGAGACCGCGATGGGTAAGGCTGTTTTCCAGCGAGACAAGCCACACGCCAACATCGGCACGATCGGTCACGTCGACCACGGCAAGACGACGCTGACTGCGGCGATCACGAAAGTGCTCTCGTTGCAGGGTGGCGCGGACTTCCGTTCGTTCGAGCAGATCGACAACGCGCCGGAAGAGAAGGCGCGTGGTATCACCATCGCCATCACGCACGTGGAGTATCAGACGGCTGCCCGTCACTACGCCCACGTGGACTGCCCCGGGCACGCCGACTACATCAAGAACATGATTACCGGCGCCGCCCAGATGGACGGAGCGATCCTGGTGGTCGCCGCCCCGGACGGTCCGATGCCGCAGACCCGCGAGCACCTGCTGCTTGCGCGTCAGGTCGAGGTGCCGAACATCGTGGTCTTCCTGAACAAGGTCGACATGATGGATGACGAAGAGTTGCTTGAGCTGGTTGAGCTTGAGATGCGCGAACTGCTGACCGAGTACGAGTTCCCGGGTGACGACGTTCCGATCGTTCGTGGTTCCGCGCTTGCAGCGCTGGAGTCCGAGTCAACCGATCTGAACGCACCGGAGTTCGCGCCGATCCTGGCCCTGATGAAGGCGGTCGACGAGTACATCCCGCAGCCGGAGCGCGCGAAGGATCAGCCATTCCTGATGGCGATCGAGGACGTGTTCGGCATCAAGGGCCGCGGTACCGTGGTGACCGGCCGCATCGAGCGCGGTGTGGTGAAGGTCGGCGAGTCGATCGAGATCGTCGGCCTGAAGCCGACGCACACGACGACCGTGACCGGTGTCGAGATGTTCAACAAGACGCTGACGACGGGCGAGGCTGGCGACAACGTCGGCTGCCTGCTGCGCGGTATTGAGCGTGAGGACATCGAGCGTGGCCAGGTACTGGCGGCGCCCGGTTCGATTACGCCTCACCAGAAATTCCGTGGTCAGGTCTACGTGTTGTCCAAGGAAGAAGGCGGCCGTCACACGCCGTTCTTCAACGGCTACCGTCCGCAGTTCTACGTCCGCACGACGGACGTGACGGGGACGGCAACGCTGCCCGAGGGCACGGAGATGGTGATGCCGGGCGATGACGTGGAGCTGGCGATTGAGCTGGTGTCACCGATCGCGATTGAGACCGGTCTGCGATTCGCGATTCGCGAGGGTGGGCGCACGGTTGGTTCCGGCATCGTGATCGAAATTACCGAGTAGGGGATTCGATGGCGAAAAAGGGCGATCGAGACCACATCAAATTGGTCAGCAACGACTGCCCGGGTGTCGTTTACCATACGAAGAAGAACAAGCGGAACGACCCGGACCGCATTGAATTGCGCAAGTACTGCCCGAAGACCCGCACTGTGCAGGTTTTCCGGGAGACTCGCTAGACCGGACGAGACACACTCGCTGGTTCGCGGAAGCGGCGCCGCGAACCAGCGGTTCCGCTTCGGACGACCCCGCGGTGGCAGGAGCGGCGACGATGGGCCGAGAGGCTCGCCGGGCTCAAGCCCGAGCGGAACGACGACAGCAACGACAGACCAAAAGCGGTACGCGCGCGTCCGGGAATCCGGCCGGGCTGCCGTCCACTTCTGCTCACGTTGATCCCGCCCGACGACGCGGATCGTTGTTCCGCCCGACGTGGATCACGGACATCATCAGTGAGCTGCGCAAGGTCACGTGGCCATCCCGCCAGGAGGTGGGATACCTGTCCTTCGTGGTGATCGTGGTGTCGGTGGCCATTGGCGTGGTCCTCGGTGTCGCGGACCTCGCGTTTGGCTGGTTCGTCGAACAAACGATCCTGCGGTAGGAGCGACCATGGCACCCGAACCGCTATCAGCACAGGCGACAGACGACGCGGCGAACGCCGACGTCGATGTCGAGGTCAAGGATGGCCGCGCCTGGTACATCGTTCAGACGTACTCCGGGTACGAGAACAAGGTGAAGGTCGACCTGGAACAGCGAATCAAGTCGATGGACATGTCCGAGCGGATCCACCAGGTGGTGGTTCCGACCGAGGATGAGATCGAGATTCGCGACGGCCAGCGCAAGACGGTTTCGAAGAAGCTGTTCCCCGGCTATGTGTTTGTCCAAATGCTGATGGACGATGAGTCCTGGTATGTGGTGCGGAACACGCCCGGTGTGACGGGCTTCGCCGGTACGACGATGGACGAGCGCGCGAAGCCGACGGCGCTTCCTGACGCCGAGGTGGAGCAAATCCTGCGGCAGATGCATTCTGCAGCGCCGCGGATCAACATTGGGTTCCAGGTGGGCGAGACGGTGCTGGTCACCGACGGTCCATTCAGCGAGATGATCGGGACGGTCGACACGATCGATCTGGATCGTGGTCGCGTCCGTGTGATGGTGTCCATGTTCGGCCGGGATACACCGGTGGAGCTGGACTTCCTGCAGGTCGAGAAGCAATAACAACGGGTTTGCCCGTATGGAGAGGCGGCTGCGACTGATTCGCGGCCGGGTGTTGGTGAGGCGAGATGGCGAAGAAGGTTCGAGCGGTGGTTACGCTGCAGATTCGTGCTGGTCTGGCAAACCCGGCACCGCCGGTTGGTACGGCACTGGGCCCACACGGCATCAACATCATGGATTTCTGCAAGGCGTACAACGAGCAGACGCGCGATACGCCCGGGCAGATCATCCCGGCGCGGATTACGATCTTCGAGGATCGGTCCTTCAACTTCGTGTTGAAGACGCCTCCAGCGTCCGACCTGCTGCGTAAGGCGGCGGGGGTTGAGCGCGGATCGGCGAGCCAGCTCCAGCAGATGGTGGGTTCGGTGAACCGCGCGCAGGTGCGGAAGATTGCCGAGACGAAGCTGCCGGACCTGAACACCGATGACATTGATCAGGCAATGCGAATCGTCGAGGGCACGGCGCGCTCGATGGGGATTGAGGTCAAGTAGTCATGCCGAAACTGGGAAAGCGAACCGTTGCCGCGCGTGCGAACGTTGAGGAGCGCCTCTACGAGCCGCTCGCCGCGGTGGAACTGGTGAAGCAGAACGCAACAGCGAAGTTCGACGAGACCGTTGAACTGCACCTGCGCACGGGGCTGGACGGCCGTCACGCGGACCAGCAGATCCGTGGCTCGGTGGTGCTGCCGAACGGGATCGGCCGCGAGGTGCGCGTGCTGGTGTTCGCCGAGGGCGAAGCGGCGACGCTGGCGATGGAGGCCGGGGCCGACGAGGTGGGCGGCGACGATCTGATCGCTCGCGTGGCCGACGGCTACCTTGCCTTTGATGTCGCGCTGGCACAGCGGGAGATGATGGGCAAAGTTGGTAGCCTGGGCCGCGTCCTGGGCCCGCGCGGGCTGATGCCGAACCCGCGTAACAGCACGGTGCTGTCCAGTCAGGACCTGGCGCGAGGCGTGCAGGAGGCGAAGGCGGGCCGCGTGGACTTCCGGCTGGACCGGATGAACCTGCTGCACTGCACGATCGGCAAGGCGTCATTCACGCCGGAGCAGCTTGAGGGAAACCTGCGAGCGATGGTTTCAGAGATCGTGCGCTCGAAGCCGACGGGCACGAAGGGCGCCTTCCTGCGCGCTGCGACGCTGACCTCCACGATGGGGCCGGGCGTGCCGATGGACGTGAACCAGATGATGGCGATGGCGACGGCGACCGGTTCGTAAGGGTCGCGCCACGCGCGCACCATCACTCGAATGACGTGACGCCTCGGCGTTACGAACGACCCGCCGCCGAGGCGGGTCGTTTGTTTGTCGCTCGGGTTTCGGTCGTTTGCTCGGTCGTTCGCTGGTGTGCCATCGGCTGTCTGCCTGAGGGCTACGCCCCTCGGGTCTTGCTGAAGAGGGCTACGCCCTCGGGTCTTGCTGAAGAGGGCTACGCCCTCGGGTGATTGGGTCCGTGCCGTAGACGGCAAGCGGCGGGGACCGCACACTATGAAGCCGGTTGGACCTCGGTCTGGCCGTGTACACGACGAGCAGCGCGACGAATGTCGCGCGACCGCCAGAGACTACGGGTCCCGCGAGGGATAACGCCCAACGAACCGGGCGGCCTGTACAGGTGGGGCACAAGCGAGACTGTGGGAGCCCGACGGGCACCCGTGGACACGCGCCCTCACCGCACAGCGGGAGGGCGTTTTTTTTACGCCCGACGAGCATTGACGAATGGGAATGGCGAGCCGGGAGACCGGCATCACGGAGGAGGGCCGATGCCCACCGCGAAGAAGCTTGAGCAGGTAGCCGAGCTGACCGAGTTGATCGGTCGCGCACAGATCGCGATTGCGACGAGCTACCAGGGCACCAGCGTTGCGGAGCAGGTCGCGTTGCGGCAAGTGCTGCGCGAGGCGGGCGCCGAGATGAAGGTGGTGAAGAACACGCTGCTGCGGATTGCCGCGAAGGACGCGGGTCTGGAGCAGTTCGCCGATCTGGCCGATGGGCCGACGGCGGTGGTGTTCGGGTACGACGAGCCGGTGGGCCCATCGCGCGCGCTGACGACGTACCTGCGCGAGCACGACACGTCCAAGGTGGAGATCCGCCAGGCGATTGTGGATGGCTTGCTGGTGGATGCGGCGTACATCCGCGATCTGGCGACGGTGCCCTCACGTGAGGAACTGTTGTCCCGTATCGCGGGTGGTCTGGTTGGCAAGATCCGCGAGCTGATGATGCTGTTGGACGGGACGGCCCGCGAGTTTGTTGGGCTGATTGAGGCCCGTGCGGTGCAGTTGGAGTCCGAGGGCGAGGCGAGCTAAGGCTTGCGTTCGAGCGAACACGATTCACGCGATGATCCGCCGGTGCGAGCCGGCGCGAACTCTGAAAGCCACCGGCGGAGCCGGTGAAGGAGGCAGATGATGAGCAAGGTTGACGACGCACTCGAGGTCATCAAGGGCATGACGCTGCTGGAGCTGCGTGACCTGAACAAGGCGATCGAGGAAGAGTTCGGCGTGACCGCCGCGGCCCCGATGGCGATGGCGATGGCTCCCGCAGGTGACGCCGCTGCCGCCGTTGAGGAGAAGGATGAGTTCGACGTCATCCTGAAGGACTTCGGCGCGAACAAGATCAACGTGATCAAGGTTGTCCGCGAGCTGACGGCGCTGGGCCTGAAGGACGCGAAGGACCTGGTTGAGGCCGCGCCGAAGCCGATCAAGGAAGGCGTTGCCAAGGCCGAGGCCGAGGCGGCGAAGGCCAAGCTTGAAGAGGCCGGCGCGACGGTTGAGCTGAGCTAAGCGCGAGCGCAACTGGATTTCGGGACGTAGCGGTCCCCGGCGTCGAGGCGGCGCCGGGGACACGTGATACGCTCGGGACGTGAGCGACGATCGCGACCTCGATCGATACCTGACCGAGGATGAGCTGCTCGATGAGAGCGGGCTCGATCCGTCGCTCGCCATGCCCTCACCTCGGGTCTACCGAGGCTCCCTGATTGCTCTCCTGCTAGGTTCGATTTTCGCCGTGTGGCTGCTTGTGCTGCCGCCGGTGGGCGCCGATCAGGACGGACCGCCGGCCTCGATTAGCGGCATCGTGAGTTCGCCGACGGCGACCGCGACAGCGGGGGCGACCTCGGAAGCGACGGCCGCGGCGAAGCCGGACGGATCGGCGACCGCGACGCCGGTCGCCACGGAGACGGTGACGGCGACGACGGTACCGACGGCGGAGCCGACACCGAGCGAGGTCACCTACACGGTGGTCTCCGGCGATACGATGCTGGCGATTGCGGAGCAGTTCCTGCCCACCGACCGCGAACTGAACGAGTTTGCGACGGCGATCGCTTCCGCGAACGGTATCGCGGACATCACGTCGATCCAGGTGGGCCAGGTGCTGGTGATTCCGGATCAATAGCGGGGATTGATTGCGGGGCCTCCGATGTCGCTGGAGATGATTGAAGAGCGTCCGTCTGACCGGCGGATGCTTGTTCGTAATGCGGTGATTTACGGACCGACTTCGCTGGTGGTGGTTGGCCTGCTGCTGCTGGCGCTGAACGCGCTGGTGGGCGGCAATGCCGGCGCGGTGCTACCGGTGCTGGTGCTGGGTATCGTGGCGTTCGCGGTGGTGTACGAGTTCGTCGCCGCGATGCGCGATCTGCGCGCGGAGCCGGTGGCGACCGAGGGCGAAGCGGTCCGGATCTGGAAGAAATCGAAGCTGCTGATCTTCGGGCGCCAGGACTACCTGATGCTGGAGCGGCAGGTGTTCGAGGTGGGCGTGCTGGCCGCGACGGAGCTGCATGAGGGCCAGCGGGTGTCGATCCGACACTGGCCGCACACGATGCGGGTGATCACGATCGAACGGATTGTGGAGCCGCCCCAGCGCCAGCCGCGACGCTAGCGACCGCCGGGTGTCCGACGTGCCGGACCGCGAGCCTGATGCGGCGAGTACCCCCGCCAGCGCCGATGCCGCGCGCGGGTCAGCCGAGGAGGCGCCGTACCACGTCCGTGTGGCGGAGCTGCCGGCGCAGGAGCGGCCTCGGGAGCGGCTGGCGCAGCTCGGGCCGGGGGCGCTGACGACGGCGGAGTTGCTGGCGATTGTGCTGCGCACGGGATCCGCGCGGGAGGATGTGCTGGCGGCGGCCTCGCGGTTGCTTGCGGAGCACGGTGGGTTGCGGGGGCTGGCGGGATCCGATCTGCCGACGCTGACGGCGATGCACGGGCTGGGCCCGGCGAAGGCTTCGACGATTGCGGCGATCTTCGAGCTGGGGCGGCGCGCGGCGTTGCAGGGCGAGGTGTTGCGCCCTCGGGTGACGGGACCGGAGGACATCGCGCGGCTGTTGCAGTCCGAGATGGAGCTGCTGCAACAGGAAGAGGTGCGGCTGCTGATCCTGGACACAAAGCACCACGTGCTGGCGCAGCCGACGCTCTATCGAGGGTCGATCAACGCCTCGCCAGCGCGGGTGGCGGAGGTGTTCCGCGAGGCGATCCGGCGTAACGCGTTCGCGATCGCGCTGGCGCACAACCACCCGAGCGGCGATCCGGCGCCTTCCAGCGACGACGTGGCGTTCACGACGGCGGTGGTGGCGGCGGGTGAGCTGCTGGATGTGCGGGTGCTGGACCACCTCGTATTCGGTCACGCGCGGTACGTGTCGATGCGGGAGCGCCGGCTCGGATTCGAGTAGAAACCCTACGTCCGAGTTCGTTCGATGAGGCGCCGGTGGGTGCTACCCTCCGATTGCGGGCGGGGGGAACTGGGGCGCGTGCGCGTATGCACTGGCTCGACCTCGTTATTGTCGCTGTCATCGCGTGGGTGACGTTTTCCGCCTTTAGCCGCGGTCTGATCCGCGAGATGGTGACGCTGGCGGCGTTGCTGGCAGGCGCCGTGGTCGCGGGCCTGTTCTACGACGAGCTGAGCGCGAACCTCGAGTTTTTGATCGACGACGCGACGATTCGCAATCTGCTGTCGTTTGGCGCGCTGCTGGCGGGGATCCTGGTCCTCGGACAGCTCGTGGCGAGCGTGCTGCGCCGGACGGCGCACCTCTTCATGCTCGGGCCGTTCGACCACCTCGGCGGCGCCGCCTTCGGGTTTGTGAAGGGCGTCGTGATGGTGGAGGTGGCGTTGATCGCCGTCTCGGTGTTCCCGGCATCGGCGATGATGGCGACGGCGGTCGACGAATCGACGCTGGCGCCTGTGTTCCTGGAGCGGGCACCGGTGATGGAGTTGGCGTTGCCGCCTGAGTTCGATGACGCGCTGGATCATCTGCGCGCGTGGCAGTCGACGGTACCGGCCTCGGTGGCGGATCTGATGGACGACGAGTAGGTCGTCAGCGCCCGGTCAGTAATCACGCTCGCGTTTCTGAATCCGCTACACTTCCCGCGAATGTGGATGTCGGTCGCGCTGGTCTGACGGTGCGTCGGGACACTCCGGATCCGCGGGGGTCATGGTGGCGATCCAGCGACGGGCGCTGGTACTCAATCAGAACTACGAACCGCTCAACGTTTGTTCGGTCAGACGTGCGGTGGTGCTGGTGTTTCGCGGCAAAGCGGAGGTACTGGAGACCGGCGCCGAACAGCTCCGCGGGGTGGGCAGCGCGCGGTTTGATACGCCCTCGGTGATTCGATTGCAGCAGTTCGTACGGCGTCCGCAGCCCCAGCCGCGGCTGACGCGGCGGGAGATTTTCGCGCGGGACGGCAATCATTGCCAGTACTGCGGGCGGCGCGCCGATCTGACGCTGGACCACGTGGTACCTCGGCACCGGGGCGGCCCGCATACCTGGGAGAACCTGGTGGCGGCGTGCCGGAGCTGCAATCACCGCAAGGGTGGCCGCACCCCCGACGAGGCGGAGATGCCGCTGGCGCGCTGGCCACGGCGCCCGTCCTCGCATCCGGCGGAGCTGTTTGCGGTGCATCTTCAACGCTACGTCGAGTGGACGCCGTTCATTGCGGGCTGGCGGCGCCAGCCGGATCCCTCGACGGCGGTGGCGTCCTAGCGACGGTGCCGACCCCGACCCCGACCCCGGCGGCGGCGATCGAGGCGCGTCGGGTCCTCGTTGGACGGAACGCCGCTGGGTGGTGGCTGGCTAGAGCGTCTGGCCGGTGCGGCGATCGAGGATCGGCGCGAGTGCGTCCAGATCGAGCAGCGCACGCGCGGCAAGCAGGGATTCGAGGCAGGCACCGGGGCTCGTCCAGCCGTGGCGGCGGACCGCCTCCTCGACGGCACGTCCGTGCTCGGTGACGCGCGGCAGCGCTTCCTGGAACGCGGCGTCGAGGGCCGGCCAGAGTTCGGCCGGGTGCTCGATCGCGGCGCGGGCGTAGAGCAGCACGAGGAAGGCGTGGCCGGACTCGGCGGGATCGTCCCATTCGGCGTGATCGCGGATCAGATCCTTGAGCGCCTGGTGGCGCTGTTCGGCTTCCCACTGGACATCGAGGGTGAGCGCCTTGAGGGCGTGATCGGCGGCGGGCGCGAGGACGAGCTCACGGAGCGCGCTGCGAAGGAGCGGTCCATCGGCCTCGTCGACGGCGGGGCGCTGGAGCGAGGGGTAGCGCTCGAGGCGCTGGCGGACGTGCTCGAGCGCGATGCCGACGACGTGCGGCAGCGCCTTGTTGGGCACGCCGTTGTGGAGCTGGATGACGACGCCGTCGGCGCGCCAGATGACGTTGGAGAAGCTGCCTTCGGCGCCCGCTTCGAACCGCAGTTCGCGTTCGGCCTCCACGGTGACGCGGCTCTCCACCTCGGCATAGAGCCGATCGAGCACCGTGCCGATGTCCTTGCCGATGACTTTCACGCCTGCCTCCGCTTCGTCACGCGAACAGCGGCTGGCACTGGACGCAATAGTTCGTTTCGCTGCCACCGCTGGTCTGGCCTTTGATCTCCGAGCCGCAGCGCGGGCAGACCTCGCCGGCCTTGCGGTGGACGCTCAGGTGTTCGCGCCACTCGGCCTTCTTGCCGAGTCCTTCGCTCTGAACGATCGCATCGACGGTCTCGCATGAGCGATCGAGGATGGTGTGAATGGCGACGAAGAGCCGATGGATGTCATCGTCGTCCATGGTGCTGCGTTTGCGGTGGTGGTGGAGGCCGGCCTCCCAGAGGATCTCATCCGAGTAGGCGTTGCCGATGCCGGCGACGAATTCCTGGTTGGTGAGGGTGTTCTTGATCTGTCCGCGGCGCTTCGCGATGCGCGCCGTGAACTCGGCTTCGTCGATGGCGAGGACGTCCGGGCCCATGGTGGAGAACTGCGGGACCACGTCCAGGTGATCGGGATCGGTGAGGTAGAAGCGGCCCATGCGGCGCATGTCCGAATAGCGGAGCTCGTGACCGTCATCGAGCGTGAGCACGACGGCGAGCTTGCCGGGCTTGCGATCGGCGGTCTCGCTCCAGTGGAAGCGGCCGGTCAGCATCGCGTTGATGACGAGGACGCGCCCGTCATCGAGGTTGAAGATCAGGTACTTGCCGTGGCGGAGGATGTCGACGAACTGATGGCCGATCAGATCCTGGAGGCCATCGGCGCCGGTGCGGACGATCCAGGGGATGGGCGCGGCGGTAGCGGTGATGGCGCGATCCTGAAGCCTGGGTTTCAGGTAGTTGCGCACCGCCTCCAGGTCTGGAATCTCAGGCATCGTTCCCGGTCCAACGAGGGTAGGAGCCCAGCACCTTGAGCCACTGGGTGTGCGGTCGGGCCTCGGCGATGGCGGCGGCGACATCCGGCCGCTGCTGGTGGCCCTGCACGTCGACGAAGAAGAAGTAGGTACCGAGCTGAAGGCCGGTAGGGCGCGATTCGATCTTGGTCATGTTGATGGAACGATCGGCAAAGGGCTGGAGGACTTCGACGAGCGAGCCCGGTCGATCGTGGGCCATGGTGAAGACGAGCGAGGTCTTGTCGTCACCGGTGGGCGCTGCCTCGGTGGTGGAGAGGATGATGAAGCGGGTCTGGTTGTTGGGAAGATCGGCGATGTCGTCGGCATAGCAGTGGGCGGCATACAGCTCGGCGGCGCGGAGGTTGCCGACGGCGATGGTGCCGGGCTCCTCGATGGCGGCGGCGATGGCGGCGGCGGTGGACAGCGCGGCGACTGGCTGGGCCGCGGGGACGAGTTCCGCGAGGCGACGCCGGCACTGCGCGAGCGCCTGCGGGTGCGAGTAGACGGTCTTGACGTCCGCGAGCGTGAGGCCGGGCGCGCCGACGAGCGCGTGGCGGATCGCGAGGACGATCTCCCCGCTGATCTGGAGGTGGAGGTCGTCGCGCACGAGGATCGCCAGGGTCTCGGCGATGGGGCCTTCGAGGGCGTTCTCGATCGCGCAGACGGCGGCGTCGGCTTCACCTCGATCGACGGCTTCGGCGGCGGCGGTGAAGGTACGGGTGGGCAGCAGATCGGCGTCCGGGTGATAGCGCTGTGCGGCGGCCTCGGCGTAGGTGCCGGCGGGTCCGAGGTGGGCGAGGCGCATCAGCCTGCCGCCGGTCGACCGGTGATCAGCTCGCGCATGCTCTCTTCGGCGTCGAGCGGGATCACGGCGATCACCTCGTCACCACTGTGGAGCACGGTGTTGCCGTCTGGGACGATTGGGCCGTCCGCGCCGACGACGAGGGAGATGAGGGCGCTGGGTGGCATGCGGATGTCGCGGATTGCGACGCCGTCGGCGGGCGCGCCGTCCTGGAGGTGCAGATCGACGACGGTGAGGCCGGAGCCCTCGAGGCTCATCAGCGGGACGACGGTGTGTTCCGGGAGGGTGGTTTCGATCTGTGCCATCACGGCCTGGGCGGCGGAGATGGTGGAGTCGATCCCGAGGAGGTGGAACAGTTCCGCGTTGCGCGGGTCGCTAACGCGGGCGATCGTGCGGGCGACGTTGAAGCGGTGTTTTGCGACCTGGCAGGCGACGAGGTTGGCGCCGTCATCGGCGGTGACGGCGATCAGGAGATCGGCGCGCGCCGCGCCGATCTGTTCGAGGAAGGCGACCTCCGAACCGTCGCCGTGGACGACCATTTCGCCGAGTTCGTCGCGCAGCTCGCGAGCGCGGCGGTCCTCGCGTTCGACGATGGTGACCTCGTGGCCCGGGAGCATCTGGAGCTCGAGGGCGATGCCGTACCCGACGATGCCGCCTCCGACCACGATGATGTACATGGACTAGGCCTCGCTGCCGCTGTCCGCGGTGTTGAAGAGGGCGTCATGCGCCAGATCGGCGCCGATAGTGGTGGGGCTGAAGGTCTGGAGCCCGAGCTGTGCGAAGAGTTCGCTACGCTGCGGATCCTTCACACGGGTGACGACGGTCTTGACCCCGAAGATGTGCTTGGCCCGTTGCGAGGCGAGGATGTTGCGGTTGTCGCCCGAGGCGAGCGCGATGAAGGCGTCCGCTTCGCGGATGCCGACGGCTTCGAGGGTGCGGTGATCGTTGCCGGAGCCGAGGAAGCGGCGGCCTTTGAACTGGCTGGGAAGCCGCGAGAAGGCGAATGCATCGGTATCGACGATGGAGACGGTATGGCCCTCCTCGGCGAGGCGCGTCGCGACGCTGGAGCCGACCCGTCCACATCCCATAATCACCACGTTCATCGATGACCCTCAGTTCAGTTTGAGGCGGCGGCCTTGTTTTCCGAGATGGGGTAGCGGATCAGCCAGACGAAGCCGGGCGCGTGTTCGAGCACGTAGTCGGTCAGGCTGCCCAGTGCGAAGCGACCGTAGGGGCGATTGTAAGGAAGGCCGATCACGATCGTATCCGCGCCACGTTCGACGGCTTCGTCGATGATGACGTGTCCGGCCTGGCGCGCCTGGACGAGATCGCCTTCGAGGTGGATGTCATGGGAGGCGGCGAGTGATTCGGCGTGTTCGAGGATCTCCTCACCGCGCTGGCCTTCGGCGACGAGATCGGCATCGAGGGGGAGCGATCGCGGGACCTCGATGATGTAGATGGCGGAGACGGAGGCCTTGGTCTTGCGCGCGACCTCGCAAGCGGCGACGAGTGCGCCGTAGGCGGCTTCGCCGCCGTCCAGTGGGACGAGGAAGGAACGAGCACGAAGCGGGTCAGCGGTCACGTGAGTCCCCCGGTGTCTGCCGGTGCGCCCGCGAAGCGGCGCCGACACAGCGTGTCAGGACCGCCGACGCATGCATAGCCTCCCGGGCGCTGCCGCGGGTGTCGCGGGCGTCGCCACCGGTGCTGGGGGACGGCCGGCGAGCGGGGATCAACGTTCCCTCGCGAGCTGGAATCGCACGAAGGCGTTGGCGAGCAGGACAAGTCCGAGGACGCTGCTGAGGTTGACCAGGCGGCCACTGCTCAGGGCCATGCCGAGGGCAATGACGCCAACGAGGGCGGAGAGCATCGCAACGATGAGGTTGGCGCGATCCATCAGCCGGACCCCACGCGTGCGCCGGGTTGGGGCGCTGCGCTAGTGGAGTTGTTCAATCCACGCATCGACGCCGCCATTCCGGATCTCGAGGAATCCGATCGTGCCTAGCTGGGTTTGCAGGTTGCGAGGGTAGGTGGGCGAGCCCGAGTTCACGATCAGCACGTCCTCGCGCCAGGTGACGTGCGGCACGTGGGTGTCGCCGGCGACGACGATGTCGACGGGGCCCTCGAAGTACCGCTGCATGGCGTCGTCCAGCGACATGGAGCCCAGGTAGGGGAACTCCGGGAACGCGTGGGTCATGCCGATGCGTTTGCCACCGACCTGGATGAGCTGGTTGTGCGCGAGCCGCGGATCGTCCGGCGCGACCGGGCGGCCGCTGGAGCCATCGTCACCGTTGCCGCGGACGCCAATCACGGGCGCGATCGCCTGGAGCCAGTCGAGGACGACGACGTCGTGCATGTCGCCGCCGTGGAGGATCAGGTCAACGCCGCGGAACGCCTCGTAGACCTCGTCGAAGAGGGTCGAGCGCGCCTCCGGGATATGGGTATCGGAGATGAGCCCGATCAGCGCGTCGCCGTCGAGGTGGTGTGTCGCGAGCCAGGGCGAATCGCCCACGGTGACCATTGCCGTCAGCGTAGCGCCTTGGCCAGTCCAGCCGCGACCCTGATTCCCCGAAACGGCGGGCGGGGCGTGAGTGTGAAGCAGCAGGTGGGCGCTACAATATTTGCCTGAATGCAGCATCGGTCCAAGGGAGCGTTATGACGACCAGCGGTAGCAACGGAACGCCAGCCTCGAACTCGCCCGGCACTGACAACGGTCACGCCGCGGCCGGCGGCGAAACGGCTACCTGGCGTGTGAAGGCTGGCCTGGCGCAGATGCTGAAGGGTGGCGTGATTATGGACGTCACCACCGCGGCCGAGGCGAAGATCGCCGAGGAAGCGGGCGCGGTGTCCGTGATGGCACTGGAGCGCGTTCCCTCGGACATCCGCAAAGAGGGCGGCGTCGCGCGGATGAGCCAAGTGGAGAAGATCCAGGAGATCCAGCAGGCCGTGACCATCCCGGTGATGGCGAAGGCGCGGATCGGCCACTTCGTTGAGGCGCAGATCCTCGACGCGTTGGGGATCGACTACATCGACGAGTCCGAGGTACTGACGCCCGCGGACGACCAGAACCACATCGACAAGCACCAGTTTCGCGCGCCATTCGTGTGCGGTTGCCGTGACCTGGGCGAGGCGCTTCGCCGCATTGCCGAGGGCGCCGCGATGATTCGCACCAAGGGCGAGGCTGGCACGGGCGACATCGTTGAGGCAGTGCGTCACATGCGACAGCTCTGGGGCGGGATTCGCAGTCTGCAGAACATGTCCGACGACGAGTTGCCGACGGCGGCGAAGAACCTGCAGGCGCCACTGGACCTGGTCCGCGAGGTGAAGCAACTGGGTCGCCTGCCGGTGGTGAACTTCTCCGCCGGTGGCGTGGCGACGCCCGCGGACGCGGCGCTGATGATGCAACTGGGCGCCGAGGGTGTGTTCGTGGGCTCCGGCATCTTCAAGTCGGACAGGCCGGAAGCGGTCGCCGAGGCGATCGTGAAGGCGGTGACGCACTTCCGCGATGCGAAGCTGATCGCCGAGGTGTCGCGCGGCCTGGGCGCCGCGATGCGCGGCGAATCGGTGGCGTCGATTCCGATTGAGGCTCAGCTCGCCCGGCGGGGGAACTAACCACCAGCGGATGGCGATTGCCCCACCCCTGACGTCTGTTCACATCGGCGTGCTCGCCCTCCAGGGGGACTTCGAGGAGCACGCCTCGATGCTGCGTGAGGCTGGCGCCGTGACCTCCGAGGTCCGCACGCTGCAGCAGCTCAACGCGGTCCAGGGCCTGGTGATCCCGGGTGGTGAGAGCACGACGATCGCGCGGCTGCTACTGGCGTTCGACCTCATGGAGCCACTGCGGGAGCGCATCGCCGCCGGGTTGCCCGTCTGGGGCACCTGCGCGGGCGCGATTCTGCTGGCGGCGCACGTTCCCGGGCTCGACCGGCCCTCGGTCGGTGGGCTGGCGATGACGGTGGAGCGGAACGCGTTCGGCACGCAGGTGAACTCGTTCGAGACGGATCTGGCGGTGGGCGGCCTCGATGACGGCCCGTTCCACGCGGTCTTCATTCGCGCGCCGGTGATCACCGAGGTGGGGCCGGGCGTCGAGGTGCTGGCGCGGCTGGAGGACGGGCGGATCGTCGCGGTGCGAGACGGGCGCCGGATGGCGACCTGTTTCCACCCGGAGATCACGGGAGATGCACGGATGCACGCGCTGTTTGTGGCGTTGGTGCAGGAGGCGGTCGCGGAGGGGCAAGCGACGTGACGTCCGAGCCACACAGCCACGCCGCACGACCCACCGATCTGGTGGCCCTCGTCACGTTCGACGATGAGGTGCGGCGGAACCAGGCGGTGACGCTGGAAGGCCTGAGCGACCCCGACCCCCAGAGGACGCGACCGCTGAACGTGGCGCTGGCGCAGTGGCTGCACCTGGGGCGCCGGATGTGGATCAACGTCGATGGCCGCGAGGTACGCGGCATCGCGACGGCGCGTGATCTGAACGCGAAGAGCGCCTGGATGATCGATACGTTGATCGATGCAGCCGGTGACGCGGACAGCGATTCCGTGGTGAAGGACCTGCTGAACCAGGCGGTGGAGGCGGGAGCGCGCGCGAGCGTGACGCACCTGTTGCTGCGGTTGGCGCTGGATGCTCCGAGCCGGGAGGCAGCGACGCGGGCCGGGTTCCGACCGGCGCTGCTGGAGCGGATCTGGCGCGGGACGCCGACGGTGGCGCCGGCGGCCTCGACGGTGGCGGTGCGCCCGATCCACGAGAGCGACGACCTGGCGGTGTTCCAGCTCTACGGGCGATCCGTGCCGGTGGAGGCGCGGGCGCTACTGGGGATGACGCGCGAGGAGTGGTCATCCGTGCGCGACCGGCGGTGGCTGCGCGGGGGCACGGAACTGGTCGCGGAGCGCGATGGGGTAGTCAGCGGGCTCGCGGCGTTCCATGATCAACATGACCGCGTGCAGCTTGAACTGCTGGTCGCGCCCGATGACGAGGCGACGGCACGAGCGTTGATGGCCGCGGTGATGGAACAGGCCGAGGCTCGCGAAGTGCATGCGCTGGTGCCGCGCTGTCTGGGCGCGGTGGAGCGAGAGCTGGCGTCCGCGGGGCTGACGCCCGAGGACGAGTACATCCAACTCTGTCGACGAACCGCGCGCCCGGTGCTGGCCAGCGTGCCGGTTCGGGCCGGAATGCATGTCCCAAGCGGGGGTGGTGCGTGAACGAAGTCGAAGCCGACCAATCCGAGGCGGTGCAACCGGAAGCGGTTGTGATCTCCGATGAGGAACGGGAGGAGATCGATCTGCTGATCGGCCGGTTGCCGCTGCGGGTGCAGGGTGCGGTGCGCGAGCACGGCATGTCTGGGCTGATCGAGGTGATCCTCGATGTGGGCCGGGTGCCGACGGCGCGCTACCGGGCCGGCGCCGAGATCACGCTGGACGACGGCGAGGTGACGGAGCAGGAGATCGAGCAGACGGTCGCGCAGCTCTCCGAGTTCGGCGAGGACAACCGTGCCGGGATCCCGCGGACGCTGCATCGCGTCTCGGCGATCCGCAACCGCCGCGGCCGAATCGTGGGTCTGACCTGCCGCGTGGGGCGAAGCGTGTCCGGTTCGGCGAGCGCGGTCCGTGACCTGGTGGAGTCCGGGCACAGCATCCTGCTGCTCGGCCCGCCCGGCGTTGGCAAGACGACGATGCTGCGCGACGTGGCGCGGACGCTGGCCGACGACTTCAACAAGCGCGTGGTGGTGGTGGACACCTCGAACGAGATTGGCGGTGACGGCGACATCCCGCACCCGGGGATCGGGCGCGCACGGCGGATGCAGGTGGGCCGACCGGAGCTGCAGCACCGGGTGATGATCGAGGCGGTGGAGAACCACACGCCCGAGGCGATCGTGATCGACGAGATCGGCACGGGCCTTGAGGCGGAGGCGGCGCGCACGATCGCGGAGCGAGGCGTGCAACTGGTGGGGACCGCGCACGGCAATACGCTGGCGAACCTGATGCAGAACCCGACGCTGTCCGATCTGATCGGCGGGATCGAATCGGTGACCCTCGGGGATGACGAGGCGCGCCGCCGGGGGACGCAGAAGACGATCCTGGAGCGGCGGAACCCGCCGACCTTCGATTGCCTGGTGGAGATCCAGTCGTTCGATCGGGTGGCGGTGCACGAGGACGTCGCGGGCACGGTGGACGCGCTGTTGCGCGGATACGAGGCCGATGCCGAGGTGCGCGAACTGGAGGACGGGGTCGTCCAGACGGTGCATCGGATGCCACTGCGGCCGGATGACCGGGTGACGAGCGCGCCTCAACGCGCGACGGTGGACGAGAGCGACTGGCAGGAACTGCCACCGGCCCCCGGCGGTCCGGCGAAGAAGATCTTGCCGTTCGGGGTGAGCCGTTCACGGTTAGAGGGTGCGATCGCCTCGACGCGATCGGCGGCGGCGATCGTTGATTCGGTGGACGACGCGGACTGCGTGATGACGCTGCGGCCGTACTACCGCCGCCGCAGCGGCCCGCTGCGCCGCGCTGAGCAGCGGGGGATCCCGATCTACGTGCTGCGGAACAACACGGCATCGCAGATGGAGCGGCAGTTGCTGGCGATGCGCGGGAGCGACATGGAGGTCGATCCGCTGACGGCGGCGTTGCGCGAGGCGGAGGACGCTGTCGCGAGCATCTCGCACGGCGGCGCGTCGAGCGTGGAGCTGTCGCCGCAGAACGCCTACATCCGGCGGCTGCAGCACGAGGTGGCGGAGCGCTACGGGCTGACCAGCACCTCGCGCGGTCGTGAACCGTTCCGACGGGTCGTGGTCGTCTCGGACGGCACGCCGCTGGGCGCCACGCCTGTGGGCGCCGCGCCGTGGCCGCCGCAGGTGTGACGATGCCCTCGGAGGCTCCGCGCCACGCACGCGGCTGGTTCGTGACGCTCGAAGGCGGCGAGGGCGCCGGCAAGTCGACGCAGCTCGCGGCGCTGGCCGAGCGGGCGCGCGCGCTCGGGATCGAGACGGTGACGACGCGTGAGCCGGGGGGGACCGCGCTCGGCGAACGACTGCGCTCGGCGCTGCTGACCTCGGCAGACGGTGAAACCGACGAGCGGGCGGAATTGCTGGTGTTCGCGGCCTCGCGCGCGCAACTGGTGGCGGAGCTGATTCGGCCGGCGCTGGACCGCGGCGCGCTGGTGATCTGCGATCGCTTCGCGGATTCGACGGTCGCTTATCAGCAGTACGGGCGGGGCCTGCCCGCGGACGTGGTGGCGGCGGCAATCGCGATCGCAACGGATGGGCTGACGCCGGATCTGACGGTGCTGCTGGATCTGGAGCCGGCGGTTGGGCACGCACGGCGCGCCGGAGCCGACGACTACCTCGAACGGGCCGAAGGCGGGTTCCACGAGCGCGTTCGCGCCGGGTTCGCGGCGCTCGCGGCGGCGGGGCCGGAGCGGTGGCTGGTCCTCGATGGAACGCTGCCGGCGAGCGAGGTGACGGAGCGCGTCTGGGCGCGGCTGCACGGTGACCTCGAAGGTCGCGGGCTGGCCTGACCGATGGCCGGGGACGGCGCGGGCCTCGGGAGTGCGCCGGGTAGCAAGACACCGCCCATTGGGCGGTGTCTGTTCGTCTGGCCTCGGAGGCGGGGAACCGCCGGCGTTGGCTAGCTGATGCGCTCGAAGATGGTGGCGATGCCCTGGCCGCCGCCGATGCAGAGCGAGACGAGGCCGTAGCGGCCGCCGGTGCGCTCCAGCTCGTGCATGGCCTTCACGGTGAGGATCGCGCCGGTCGCCCCGACGGGGTGGCCGAGGGCGATCGCGCCGCCGTTGGGGTTGGTCTTGTCGAGCGGGAGGTTCAGCACGGCCGAGCAGGCGGTGGTGACCGAGGCGAACGCCTCGTTGAGTTCGATCACGTCCATGTCTTCGACGGTGAGGCCGGACTTGGCCATGACCTTCTCGATGGCGGGGATCGGACCGCTGCCCATGATCGACGGGTCGACGCCGGACTCGGCGCGAGCGACGAGTCGCAGACGCGGCTTCATGCCGAGTTCGCGGGCCTTGGAGGCGGTGGTGACGACAACGGCGGCGGCGCCGTCGTTGATGCCCGAGGAGTTGCCGGCGGTGACGCTGCCGCCCTCGCGGAAGACAGGGCGGAGCTTGGCGAGCACTTCCATCGAGCTGGCACGGGGGTGCTCGTCGGTGTCGAAGGTGATGGTGTCGCGGCCCTTGCGGACCTCGAGGGGAGCGATCTGCTCGGTGAAGTAGCCGGCTTCGATGGCGTGGAGGGCGCGCTCTTGCGAGCGGAGCGAGTACTCGTCCTGGATTTCGCGCGAGACCTCGTAACGTTCGGCGAGGTTCTCGGCGGTTTCGCCCATGAGGATGCTCTCGAAGGGGTCGGTGAGCAGGTGCATGGTGGCGTCTTCGAGGGTGTTGTGGCCGTACTTGTAGCCATAGCGTCCCTTGCGAAGGAGGAACGGCATCATGCTCATGTTCTCGGCGCCGCCTGCGACGACGACCTCGGCATCGCCGGTTTCGAGCCAGCGGGCGGCGTTATTGATGGCTTCGAGGCCGGAGCCGCAGATGCGGTTTACGGTGTAAGCCGGGGTGCTGATCGGCATGCCGCCCTTCACGGAGGCATGGCGGGCGATGTACCCGTCCTCGGCGACCTGGCCGACACAACCGAGGATGACCTGATCGATGTGCTCGGGGGCGATGCCGGCGCGCTTGACCGCTTCGCGGATGACGTGCGCGGCGAGGTCGGAGGCGGAGGTTTCGCTCAACGAGCCGCCAAACGTGCCGATGGCCGTACGCACGCCACTCGTGAGGACGATATCTTCCACGGGGACCCCCTTCGACCGCCTCCGTGGACGGTCGCGCGTCGCTTCAAGATCAAAAGTATACGTGAAGTAATCTCACGCCCAAGGTTGCGCGGTCATCAGAACCTTGCGCGATTGGGCTTGATGTTTGCTGCTGATCACGCCACTTCCTAGACTCGCGTACATGGCACCAACACAGACTGTCACCGTTGACGTCCCTGCGACCTCGGCCAACCTTGGGCCGGGCTTCGACAGCCTTGGCATCGCCCTCGACTGGACGGCGCGCTACGCGATCACGGCCAGCGACGAGAGCGTCCCCGCGCCGGAGGGGCCGATTGAGCAGATGGCGGCGAGCGCGGCGCTCTCGCTGTACCAACAGGCCGGGGTGGCCTCTCCCGGCGGGCTGAGCGTGAGTTACCAGGGCGACGTACCAGTTGGGCGCGGCCTGGGCGTTTCCGCCGCTGCGCGCGCGGCAGGGCTGATTGCGGCGAACGTGCTGATTGGTGGCGGGCAAGACTACGAGGCACTGGTCCCGCTGGCGTTTCGACTGGAGGGGCACGGCGACAACATCATTCCGGCGATGTTTGGCGGCCTGCGCGTCGTGGTGGAGGATGACGACCGGATCGTCCACCTGGGGATTGATCCGCCCGACGACCTGCGCCTGGTGCTGCTGATTCCGCAGTTTTCGATGCCGACGGAGGAGTCGCGCAAGCGGCTCCCGGAACGGCTGACGCGGAACCAGGCGGTACACAACATCGGCCGTGCCGCACTGCTGGTGGGCGCGCTGACACAGGGGCGCTACCAGTTGCTGGGGACGGCGACCGAGGACGTGTTGCACCAACCGGCGCGGTCGACGCTGTTCCCGGCGATGTACGCACTGTTCCAGGCCGCTCGCGACGCGGGGGCACCGGGCGTGTACCTGTCCGGCGGCGGATCCACCGTCGCGGCATTCGCGCGCGAGGCGGAGGCCGAGGAGGTCGCGGGCGCGATGCGCGAGGTTGCGGCCTCGCACGGCCTGGAGACCGAGACGCGGGTGACGCGGATGAGCACGACCGGCGCGACGCTCGTCGACGCCGGGTAAGCGGGCACCGCGATGCGTGTCGTACAGAAGTACGGTGGGTCCTCGGTGGCCACCGCGGAGCACATCAAGCGCGTCGCGCGCCGACTGGAGACGCGCCGCGCGCAAGGCGACGAGGTGGTGGCGGTGGTCTCCGCGATGGGCGACCGCACCGACGAGCTGCTGTCGCTGGCGGCCGAGATCACCGGCCAACCGCCGGCGCGGGAGCTGGACGTGCTGCTCTCCACCGGCGAAATGGTGACGAGCACGCTGCTGTCGATGGCGTTGCACGAGATCGGCGTCGACGCGGTCAGTCTGACCGGCGCGCAGGCGGGGATCCGCACGACGGCGGTGTTCGGGCGGGCGCGCATCTCCGAGATTCAGACCGAGCGGATGGAGCGCGAGCTACAGGCCGGGCGGGTCGTGATCGTCGCCGGTTTCCAGGGCATCACCGAGGACTTCGACGTGACGACCTTCGGTCGAGGCGGGTCGGACACGACGGCTGTCGCGCTGGCGGCGGCGTTGAATGCCGATCGCTGCGAGATCTTCACAGACGTGGCGGGCGTGTATACGGCTGATCCTCGGATCTGCCCGAAGGCGCGGCCGCTGCGGGACATCGGCTACGAGGAGATGTTGGAGCTGGCGACGACCGGCGCGCGGGTGATGCACGCGCGCGCGGTAGAGATTGGCGAGCTATACGGCGTCGCGATCCGCGTGGCGAGCAGTTTCGACGATGATGCCCCCGGTACGCTGATCCATGGAGAGATGACGATGGAACAGGGCAACAAAGTCCGCGGGATCGCTCACCAGGACCACATCGCGAAGGTGACGGTGCGCGGCGTGCCGGACCGACCCGGGATCGCGGCGAACCTGTTCGAGCCGCTGGCGGAAGCCGGCGTTTCGGTCGACACGATCGTGCAGAACGCGAGCGTTGAGAAGCTGACGGACATGACGTTCACGGTGGCGCCAGGGGACCTGCAGGACGCGCTGCGGGTCGTTGGGTCCGTGCAGGCCGAACTGGGCGCCGCCGAGGTGGTTGCGGAGCCGGACCTGGGCACGGTCTCGATTGTCGGGACCGGGATGGCCTCGGCGCCGGGCTTCGCGGCACGGATGTTCCGCACGCTGTTCGACGAGAACATCAACGTGGATATGATTTCGACGAGCGATATCCGTATTACCTGCGTGATCGCCTCCGCACGGGTTGGCGACGCGGTACGTTCGCTGCATGACGCGTTCGAACTGGACCGCGAGGACTGATTGACCCGGCCGGGAGCAGGTGCGGCAGGTCGCCGGCTCCGCTTTCCGGTCTCTCGTGCGCACGCACGTTCTGATGCCTTGCGAGGGGGCAAGGCAGGAGAGTAGAGTCCGGGGTCCGGTGACTTCGCACAGACGTTCGCGTAGTCGCCTACACCGATCAGCAGAATAGTGCCGCTGACAGGCCCCTATTCGTCGAACGCGCCGCCGGCGCAGGCCTGGGACCCGATGTCGTTCGCCCACCTTCATACGCACACCGAGTATTCGCTCCTGGACGGGATGTCGAAGATTCCGGATCTCGTGGCGCGTGCTGCGAGCTTTGGAATGCCGGCGCTGGCGGTGACCGATCACGGGGCGATGTACGGCGCGTTGGAGCTGTACGACTCAGCGACGAAGGCCGGGATCAAGCCGATCATCGGCCTCGAGGGGTACGTCGCGCCGGGCAGCCGGCACGAGAAGAAGTCCGGTGAGTGGCCCAACCACCTGACGCTGCTGGCGCAGAACGAGACCGGCTACAAGAACCTGCTGAAGATCTCCAGCAAGTCCCACCTCGAGGGCTTCTATCGCCGGCCGCGGATGGACCGTGAGCTGCTGGAAGAGCACTCGGAGGGCCTGATCGTGCTCTCGGGCTGCCCGTCCGGGGAGTTCCTGAAGGCGATCCGCGACGGCGACGAGGCCGGCGCGATGGATGTGGCGGGCTGGTACCGCGACGTGTTCCCGGGCCGCTACTACCTCGAGATCATGGAACACGGGATCGAGGAGTTCAGCGCGCTGACGCCGCAGATCGCTTCGATCGCGAAGCGCATGGAGCTCCCGCTCGTCCTGACGCACGACTCGCACTACGTGGAGGCGTCTCACGCGCAGCCGCACGAGGTGCTGCTCTGCATCGGCACGAACGCGACGATCACGGACGAGAAGCGCTTCAAGCTGCCAAATCACGAGTTCTATCTGAAGTCGCCCGACGAGATGCGCGGGTTGATTCCGGAGCTGCCCGAGGCTTTTGCGAACACCCTCGTGATCGCGGAACAGGTCGACCTCAAGCTCGAGTTCGGCCGCACACAGCTCCCAGACGCCGGTGTGCCCGAGGGCATGACGGCGATGGAGCACCTGCGCGAGCTGTGCGAAGAGGGCCTGGAGCGGCGCTACGGCAATCCGACCGAGGAGCACCGCGAGCGACTCCGCTACGAGCTGAGCGTGATCGAGCAGACCGGCTTCGGCGAGTACATGCTGATCGTCCGCGACCTCGCGCGGTTCGCGCACGAGCGCGAGATTCCGATGGGTGTCCGCGGTTCGGCCGCGGCCTCGATCGTGCTCTACACGACCGACGTCACCGACATTGAGCCGCTCCAGTACGGGCTCGTCTTCGAGCGCTTCCTGAACCCCGAGCGCCTGTCGATGCCGGATGTGGACTTCGACTTCGCGGATGACCGCCGCGAAGAGGTGATTCGCTACACCGCCGAGCGCTACGGGCGCGACCGTGTGGCGCAGATCTGTACGTTCGGGACGCTGGGTCCGAAGGCGGCGGTGCGCGACAGTGGGCGCGCCCTCGGGTTCTCGTTCGACGAGACCGACCGCATCGCGCGGATGATCCCGGATCAGCTGCACATCACCCTCGATGAGTCGCTGGAGCAGTCGCGCGAGCTGGGCGAGGTCTACGAGACCGAGGTGCGGGCGCGCGAGCTGATCGATACCGCGCGCAGCCTTGAGGGTGTGACGCGGCACGCGTCGACGCACGCAGCGGGGATCGTGATCTCGCGCGAGCCATTGATGGATGTGGTGCCGCTGCAGCGCGCGACCGGGTCCAAGGACGAAGACGCGCTGCCGACGACCCAGTACGCGATGGCAGACGTCGAGAAGATCGGCCTGCTGAAGGTCGACTACCTGGGGCTGACGAACCTCACGATCCTTGGTCGTGCGGTGAAGCTGATCGAGGAGCAACAGGGCGAAGCGCTGGACCTGATGGCGCTGCCCGACGGCGACGAGGCGACCGCCGAACTGCTGTCGCGCGCCGAGACCTTCGGCGTGTTCCAGATGGAATCGTCTGGCATGCGCCGCTACGTGGCGGAGCTGAAGCCGGCGAACATCTCCGAGCTGGCGGCGATGGTCGCGTTGTTCCGGCCGGGCCCGATGGAGCACATCCCGCGCTACATCGACGTGAAGCACGGTCGCGCCGCGCCGGTGTACCCGCACCAGGACCTCGCGGAGCTGCTGGACGAGACGTACGGCGTCATCACGTACCAGGACCAGGTGCTGCAGATCGCGCGCGTGTTCGCCGGGTACACGCTCGGCCAGGCCGACGTGATGCGGAAGGCGATGGGCAAGAAGATTGCCTCGGTGATGGTGGAGGAGCGTGAGAACTTCGTCGCCGGCGGGGTGGCAAAGGGCTACGACCGCCAGCTGGCGGAGACGCTGTTCGACCTGATCGAGCCGTTCGCGGGATACGCCTTCAACAAGGCGCACGCGTTCTCGTACGCGACGATTGCCTACCAGACCGCCTACTTGAAGGCGCACTACCCGGTTGAATACATGGCGGCGGTGCTGATGGCCGCGGGCGGGACGCAGGATCGGCTGGCAGCGGGGATTGCCGAATGCAGCCGGCTCGGCATCGGGGTGCTGCAGCCGGACGTGAACCGCTCGCTGTCGAATTTCAGCATCGAGCGCACCGCGGATGGCGGTTCGGCGATCCGCTTCGGACTGGCGCAGATCAAGAACGTCGGCGAGGGCGGGATCGACACGCTGATCGCGAACCGCGAAGAAAACGGGCCGTTCACCACGCTGGAGGACTTCGCGAAGCGGGTGAACCCACGCGAGGTGAACAAGCGCGTGCTCGACTCGCTGGCGAAGGCCGGGGCACTGGATGTGCTCGGCCCGCGCGGCACGGTGATCGGTGGCGTGGAGCGCCTGCTCACGGTGGCACAGGAGCAGCAGCGGCTGCGCGAAACCGGTCAGACCTCGATGTTCGACCTGTTCGGCGACGAGGTGGATACGCCACTGCCGGCGCTGGAGATCGAGCCGATGGAGGTGCCGACGCCGCAACTGCTCGCGTGGGAGAAGGAGTTGCTGGGGACGTACGTCTCCGAGCACCCATTCCAGCGCGCGGCCGGGTCGCTGTCGGAGATGGTGACGGCGCAGGCGATCGACTTCAGCGAGGAGATGGCGGGGCAGAAGGCGGTGGTCGCCGGCACGGTGGTCAACGTCCGCCCGCTGACGACGCGCCAGGGGAAGGCCTTCGCGGCACTCACCCTCGAGGATCTCAGCGGCCAGGTGGAGCTGACGATCTGGCCCGACAGCTACGAAGAAGTGCGCGACCTGCTGCGCGAGGCGACGGTGCTGGTGGCGAAGGTTGACGTGCGTTCGCGGAACGGGCGTCTGACCGTCGCTGCTCAGGAGCTGGCCGCGTTCGACCTTGATACCAAGCAACTCATCAACTCGAACCCGGCGCGCTTCCGGATCAACGGGAGCCGCGCGCGGGCTCCGGAAGCGGCCGGCGCACCGGGCGCACCGGGTGGCTACGCGGCGCGACCGAGCGGACCGCCGCAGGGTGGGCCGCCGCCGAATGGCGGTTCGCGCCAGTATTTGCGCCCCGTCCAGGCAGCCGAGGAGCCCGCCGTGTACGAGTCCGTCCCCTCCGATGACGGGCCACGCCGGCTGCGAATCTCACTTGAGGAGACGACGGACGAGGCGGCGGATCGCCGCCGGTTGCGCAAGATCTGCGCGCTCCTCGATCGGCACGTGGGCGAGCTGCCGGTGGAACTGCTGATCCGCCGCCGCGACGGCGGCGCCGTGCGGCTGGGCCGCGGAGCGGTGGACGCATCCGTGACCGAGCGGATGGTGTCGGAGGTGCGAGCGCTGCTCGGGGTCCTCGGTGGCGTCGAGGAGATCGGGCGCGTTGAGCGCGGTGCGCGGGAGTTCGCGGCCGTCGGCGGGTAGCCGCCCGCTTGCACCTCAAGGTCTGCCGCAACCAGTAGACTG
Source organism: Chloroflexota bacterium (assembly GCA_027593235.1). Taxonomy (GTDB): domain Bacteria; phylum Chloroflexota; class Dehalococcoidia; order UBA2979; family UBA2979; genus UBA6627. Next base: position 64,029 of record JAQCIU010000006.1, on the reverse strand, counting down.
TTCGTCCCACCTCCGATCGACAGTGGACTGAACATGGCGCAACCGGCGGCAGAGCGGCTCACGCCCCCCGAACACCTGCACGAGGTGGTTTCGGCGATTCGTGGCGGCATTGGACGGGTGATCGTTGGTCAGCATGAGCTGATCGATCGCCTGCTGGTGGCGTTGTTCACCAACAATCACGCGCTGATCGAGGGCGTGCCCGGGCTGGCGAAGACGCTGACGGTGCAGAGCCTGGCTGAGGTGCTGCACGCGAGCTTCTCGCGGGTGCAGTTCACGCCGGACCTGTTGCCGGCGGACATCACCGGGACGCTGATCTTCAACCCTCGGGAGGGCGAGTTCGCGGTACGGCGCGGCCCGATCTTCGCGAACATCGTGCTGGCGGACGAGATCAACCGCGCGCCGGCGAAGGTGCAATCGGCGCTGCTGGAGGCGATGCAGGAGCGGCAGGTCTCGATCGGCGGAGAGACGCTGAAGCTGCCGGATCCGTTCCTGGTGCTGGCGACGCAGAACCCGATTGAACAGGAGGGGACCTACCCCCTGCCGGAAGCGCAGCTCGACCGCTTCATGCTGAAAATCCTGGTCGGCTACCCGGGGCGCGAGGACGAGCGCACGATCCTGAAGCAGGCCCTCGATGCCGAACCGGAGGCGCTGGAGGCAGTGGCCGGGGCGGCGGAGATCGCGGCGCTGCGGCCTGCGGTGCGGGCCGTGGAGGTGAACGAGCCGCTGCGCGAGTACATCCTGCGGCTGATCGATGCGACTCGAGAGCCGGCGCGCTACCGGTTGAACGACCTGACGCCGCTGATCGATTACGGCGCGTCTCCCCGCGCCGCGACGTTCCTGGCGCGTGGCGCGCAGGCATATGCCTTCGTCCAGGGCCGTGACTACGCGACACCGGACGACGTGAAGGCGCTGGCACCGGACGTGTTGCGGCATCGCGTGGTGCTGACCTACGAGGCCGAGGCACAGAGCGTGTCTCCCGAGGACGTGGTGGCGCGCCTGCTTGAGGGCGTTGGGATCCCGTAGTGCTGCGCTGGCGACGTCGTGCCGACCCGGCCGAGCCGGAACGCGGTCCGACTGACCAGGGCGGCGGGCTGACGATCGCCGACCGCGAGCGGATCCGACGGATCGAAATTCGTACACGACGGCTGGCGAGCGCGGTGCTGGGCGGCGACTACCGCTCCGTGTTTCGTGGCACCGGCATCGAGTTCGCGGAGGCGCGCGAGTACGTGCCCGGCGACGACGTGCGTTTCATCGACTGGAACGTCACCGCGCGGATGGGCGTGCCGTGGGTGAAGGAGTACGTCGAGGAGCGCGAGCTGTCGGTGATCTGCGCGGTGGACATCTCCGACTCGCAGCTCGTCGCGCACCGCACGGATGGGCGGCTCGGCGCGGCCGCGGAGCTGACTGCGCTGCTGGGTTTCACGGCGGCGCAACATCACGATCGGGTCGGTCTGCTCACGTTCGCCGGTGAGGTGGAGCGGTTCGTTCCGCCCAAGCGCGGCGTGAATCACGTGCTACGGCTCGTGCGGGATGTGCTGAGGCACCCGAAGCCGACTTCCGGTACGCGGATCGCAGCGGCGTGCGACTACCTGTCGCGCGCGTTGCGACGGCGGTCCGTGGTGTTCTTGATCTCGGACTTCTTCGATACGGGTTATGTCGACTCGCTGCGCACGCTTGGCCGGCGGCACGACGTGATCGCGCTGGTGCTTGTCGACCCGACGGACCTCGCGTTGCCCGACCTGGGGATCGTGCGATTCGCCGGTGCCGAGGGTGAGCCGGGGCAGCTCGTGGACACCTCGAGCGGGGCGCTGCGCGCGCGGTATGCGCAGGTGGCGGCGGAGCGGGCGGCCGAGCGACGGCGAACGCTGGCGGCGGCCGGGGTGGACGAGGTGGAGATCCACCTCGATGGCGACCTGGTGGCGCCGATCGCGCGCTTCTTCCGCACGCGGGCGATGCGTCGGTGAGGCGCCCCGCGGTCCTTGTCGTGGTCGCCGTGGTGCTGGCGGTGATCGGGGTGTCGTTCGCGACGGCCCTCGACCGTCCGCACGTGGCGGCGCAGGAGGCGACACCGGCGTTCGAGGTGAGCGCTTCGTTGCGGCCGCGTGCGGCGACGCTTGGTGAGCGGGTGCAACTCGTCGTGACGGTGCGGCATAGCCAGGACCTGCTGGTCAGCAGCGATCAGCCGGTGCGTGTCGAGAACATCGACCTGCTCGAAGCGCGGCCCGAGGAGCTGGTGTTCGACGATCCGAGCACGGGCACGCCGGGGATGGCCACGACCACCTTCGAGTTCACGATCGCGGCGTATAGCCTCGGGGATCTGCACCCCGGGGACATCCGGGTGTCGTGGTTGGCCTCGGACGGCACGAGCGGGGGGGGGGGGGTGGGCCCCCCGCCGATCCTGCGGATCGTGCCGGTGCGCGCGGCCGGTGACGAGGAACTACGTCCGCTGAAGCCACAGGCGAGCGCCGGGACGCCGCCGGCGTGGTGGCAACGCAGCGAGGTGCCGCTGGGCCTCGGCGGTGTCGCCCTAGCCGCCGCGGCGGCGCTGGCCTGGCAACGCCGGCGCCGTCCGATCGCGCAGCCGGCGGTGCCGATCGAGGATGTCCGATCGCCCGAGGACCGTGCCCGCGCACGCCTCGATGCGTTGCGGGGCGTGGCGCTGGTCGACCGCGCCGCCTACCGCCATTTCTACGGCGAACTGTCGATCGCGACGCGCGCCTACCTAGCGGAGCGGCACGGCTTCAACGCGACGGCGCTGACCACGGGGGAGCTGCGCGAGCGGTTCGCGGGCGCGGGGGTGGGACGCTGGCAGGCGCGGCTGGTCGCCGGGCTGCTGGAGCGGTGCGACGCCGCGGTTTACGCGCGTGCCCAGCCGGATCCTGCCTCGGCGGACCACGACCTGACCGTGGCCTACGAGATCGTGGAGCTGTCGCGGCCACGCCGCGGTGAGTTGCGACAGGCGGTGAGCGCGTGACGTTCGCGACGCCGCTGCTGCTCTGGCTGCTGCCGCTGGTTGGCGTGCTGGCGTTGATGCAGATCGTGCGGCCACGCCGACCGGCAGATCTGGCGATCGGCTCGCTGGAGGCGATTCGCGCGGCGGCACGGCCGAGCTGGCGGCTGCGGCTGCGCTGGTTGCCCTCGGCGTTGCGCTGGGCGGCGATCGCGTTCGCGGTGATCGCGTTGGCGCGGCCGCGCCAGGGTCTCGCGGTGACGCAGGTTCCGTCCGAGGGCGTCGACATCGTGATCGCCCTCGATGTGTCGAGCTCGATGCTGACGCTGACGCGCAGCGAGCGGGGCGCAACGCGGCTGTCGGAGGCACAGGAGGTGGTGGCCTCATTCGTGGAGACGCTGGAGGGTGACCGCGTCGGGCTGGTGATCTTCCAAACGCGCGCGTTGACGCTGTCGCCGTTGACGCACGACACGACGGCGATCCAGCGGCAGGTGCGCGCGATCGCGCCGGGGTTGATCGATGACGGGACGGCGATTGGCCTCGGGATCAGCGAAGCGCTGACGCTGGTGGAGGATTCGCCGGCGCGGAGCCGCGTGGTGGTGCTGCTGACGGACGGGCAGAACAACGCGGGCGCGATCACGCCGGAGGTCGCGGCGCAGCTTGCGACGGCGCTGGACGTGCGCGTCTACACGATTGGCTTCCTCAGCGGCGCGATTGGCGGGCAGATCCCGATTAACGAGGTGTCGCTGCGGGCGATCGCGCGGAGCACGGACGCGGAGTACTACAACGCGCGCGACCGCGAAGAGCTGGCACGGGCGTACGCGGATATCGGCGAGCTGGAACGCTCGCGGCTGGGGGAGCGGCGGTTCGTGGCGTTCCGCGAGTACGCGCCGTGGTTCCTGGCCGGTGCGCTGCTGCTGTTGCTGAGTGAGAGCGCGCTGCGCGCGACGTGGCTGCGGCGGTACCCGTGATGCTCGGCCTCTCGTTCGGTGAGCCGTGGTCGCTGGCGTTGATCCTGGTGCTGGTGCCGTGGTGGGCGCTCTTGCGGCTGGAAGCGCGGCGCCGCGCGCGGGCGGATTCTCGCTACGGCGGAGCACCTGAGCTGCGGCTGGGCCGGCGGAGGCGGCTGCAACGCTTGCGGACGTGGTCGCTGGTGGCTGCGGTCGTGTTGTTCGTGCTGGCGATCGCGCGGCCGCAATGGGGCTCCGAGGATGCGCCCGCTGAACGGCGGGGCGTGGACATCGCGATCGCCCTCGATGTGTCGCGGTCGATGACGACGAGCGACGTGCTGCCCTCGCGATCGGTCGCGGCGGCGGAGGGCGTCGGGGAGTTCCTGACGCATCTGCGCAGCGATCGTGTCGGCCTCGTGATCTTCTCCGGGCGGGCCTTCGCGCGGTCGCCGCTGACGTTGGACCTCGAGGTGCTCGGGCAGCTCGTGAACCAGGCGCAGCGGGATGCGGAGCTGGTGCCAGCGGGCACCGATCTGGGCGCGGCGATCGACGAGGCGCGCGCGGTGCTGGCGGTACCGGACGCGGCGGAGAGCCAGGTGATCATCGTCATCTCGGATGGCGAGGACCTCGGTGAGGCGGCGTTGGCGGCAGCAGCACGCGCGGCGAACGACGGCATCCCGGTGTTCACGGTGGCCGTAGGCACAGACGCCGGGGCGGCGATTCCCGGTGACGCGGCAACGCTGGCGATCAGCCGCGCGGACCGCGAGACGTTACGCGCGATCGCGACGGCGACGGGCGGCGATTTCCGGGAGCTGAACGCGATCGCGGGGCTGGCGATCGAGGTTCAGCGGCTCCGACAGAGCGAGTTTGGGGACGACACGGGGCAGCAGCCGATCGAGCGCTTCCAGTGGTTCCTGGTGCCCGCCGTGCTGTTGTTGCTGTTGCCGATGGTCGTCGGCGAGGCGGCGGGCCGGCGATCGCGGGTGCTGACGCGCCGGCACCTCGGGGCGACGGCGATCCTCGGTACGTTGCTGCTCGGGGCGTGTGGCGGGTCGCAGCTCTACCAACTGGTGGCGGACGGCAACGCGGCCTACGACCAGGCGTTCTACGACGAAGCGTTGATCGAGTACCGCGATGCGCTGCTGGCGTCGCCGGGTGAGCCGGCGGTCGGCTACAACGTCGGTAACACGCTGAACCGGCTGCGTCGTTACGAGGAGGCCTCGGTAGCGGCGGGGGATGCGCTGACGCGGGTGGACGACAACGTGCTGGCGGCGCTGATTGGCTACGCGCTGGGGAACCACGCGGTGGCGCGCGGGGCGCTCGAGGAGGCGCGGCGACGCTACATCGGCGTGCTGCGGATCGATCCGGACGATGCCGAAGCGAAGGCGAACCTGGAGTGGGTGCTGGCGCGCCTGCAGCCGCCCGACGTGGGTACTGACAATCCCGACGAGCCGACCAGCACCCCGGAGGCGACGCCGGAGCCCGGCGACTCGCCGGGGTCCTCTGACGGCGAGTCACCCGACAGCGATCCGGGCGAGGGCGGTCCGGATGACGGGACGCAGGGTGATGGGCCGGGCGAGCAACCGAGCCAACAACCCGATGGCCAATCGACCCCGGGGGAGCCGACCCCGGCCGCGGGCAGCGATCAACCGGGCACGGAGCCGGGCAGCGACACTCCGGGGACGGCGACCGACGATCCGGGTGGAGCGCTGTCGCTGGAGCAGGCGCAGGCGGCGCTGGAGCAGGCGCTCCAGGATCTGCAGGGCGACCTGACACTGGAAGAGGCGGCCCAACTGCTGGAGCTGATCCGTCAGCTCAGTGCGGTGGAGCCGCTAGACGGAGTCGGATCGAGCCGCGGCGGATTCGGCGACCGCTGAGCTGCGTCGGCGGAACGGGATGAACCGGCTGAAGACGCGGCGCCAGAGCCGGTTGCGCGCGAGGCGGTAGCTCTCGTGGAGGGCGGTCGCGGCCTCCTCGGAGGGCGGCGCGGCCTCGAGGCCGTAGCGGGCGCGGGTGTAGTCGCGGGCGATCGCATCGAAGGCGGCGGGCTCACCGGTGGTGGCGGCGACCTCGTGGGCCCACTCGAGCGGGGTGCGGGTGACGCGCGGCTCGATGCCAGCCCAGGCGGTGATGCGCTGGAGCTTGGCCCAACGGCGCTGCGCCGGCGCGAGTGCGCGCAGTTGGTACTCCCAGGCGAAGCGGAAGCCGATACCGGCGGCGAAAACGACGACGCCGAGGATGACCAGCAGCGTCAGCGCTTGCACGATCACCGACCCGATACCGGAGCTGGAGTTGGTTGACTCCAGGGCAGCGAGGTCCACGGCAGCAGCCGCCTCGGAGCCGAACAGCAGTTCCAGTTCGTTGAGCAGCGCTTCCTCGTCAACAGTGATGCCACTGCCGGTTGTGGCGAGCGGCTGGCGCAGCGCGGTGTCGTCGCCTGGTCGGGCGACCAGATCGCGGCCGGGAGTGGGGTTGAACTCGACCCAGCCGAGGCCGTCGAAGTAGACCTCGGTCCAAGCCCACGCGTCCTTTTCGGTCAGCGTGTAGGTCTTGCTCGTGGCGTCGAAGTTGTCCTCATCGAGGGAGAAGCCCGCGGCCATGCGCGTGGGGATGCCGAGCGTGCGCAGCATGACGGCCATCGCGGCGGCGTGGTGATCGAAGTAGCCGGCCTGCGAGTCGAAGAGGAAGTGATCGATGGCGTCACGGAGCGGGGGCGGGTCGGAGACGTCGATCGAGTACGGGTAATTGACCCGCAGGTAGTCCTCGATGATGCGGGCGGCGGCGAACGGGTGCTGCCCGCCGGCGAGGCTCTGGGAGAGAGCGGCGATTTCGGGCGGGAGATCGTTGGGGAGCTGGAGGTAGCGATCGCGAATGCCGGCGGGGTAGTCGGTACCGGTCGCGAGCAGCGTGTCGATCGCGGCGGCGGAGACGGCGCCGACGACGACGTAGGTGTCGCCCTCGCGGAGGCGATCCTGGGGTGCGATTCCGACGATGTCCGCGGGACCGCCCCCGAAGAGGAGATCGCCCGCGACGTCGGAGGCGATTGGATCGCCGGGGGAGAGCATGCGGCGATCCGGGACCGGGCCGAGCACGGTGACGGTGAGCGTGACCGGGCGGCGGAGCTGCGCCTGCGAGAGCGTGGTACCGAACGCGGCGGCCTCGATGGTCGTGCCGAGCAGCGGCTGGGTGGTGACGCCCGAGTTCCGCCAGCCGGTGCCGGTGTACTCGTCGTAGACGGCGCCGCGGAGGTGGCCAGGCTCGTCGGAACTGACCTCCATCAGCGGGGTGGAGCTGAGTGTGACCTTGCCCTGAAGTGGGAGCACTTCGCCGAAGGCATGGACGGGTATGTCGCGCTTCGACGAGACGCCGATGAAGACACGCCCGAGGCCTTCGACACGGCCGCTCACCGGGGCGACGGCGCGGTTCCAGAGATCGGCGACCGGTCCCCAGTTGTTCGCGGTGGGGATGAGCCATGCGCCGACGATCAGCGCGAGCGAGATCCAGACGCCGGCGAACGCGACTTCCATGGACATGAGGTCGGGCCAGGCGATGCGCTCCTCACGCCAGCGCCCGAGCGCCCGCGCGAAGTGGAGCTGGAGGACGAGCAACACCGAGGCGAAGAGGAAGACGACGAAGTGCAGCGACGGCTGCCCCGGGAGGTAAGAGATGTTGGTGAGCAGGATGAAGCCCGGCGGGATCAGCGCGACCCAGGCGTTGCGCCAACGGACGACGGCCCAGGCGGCGAGGTAGGCGACCGCCCAGGTGGAGAAGACGAGCATGAGTACGAATGGCAGCGGATCGCTGGAGACGCCGCCGCTGAGGAGTGCCGACGCCCAGTCCTGCAGCCGCAACACCAGCTCCGCGCGGCGCGCGCCGATGCCGGTACCGAGCAGCGGATCAGTGAGCGCCATGTTCGCCATGACGATGGCGACGACGCCGACGAGGCCGATTCCGACGCCGAGGATCTGGAGCAGCGAGGCGCGACCGGGTAGCTGGGAGACCAGCCAACCGCCGGCGAGGCCGAAGATGACGGTGAGGGTGAGCGAGGGCATCTCCTCGACCCAGTTGGCGCTCTCGAGGGAGTTGCTCATCGCCAGCAGGGCGACGAAGAGGAGCAACAGGTTGAGCCAGCGCTCGGTATTGCCGATGAGGCCGAGCACGCCGCCGCGCTTCTCGAACGGATCGCGTTCCGAGGGGCGGTAGAGCGTTTCCCAGGAGACGGAGCTCATGGCCGCGCGCCCTCGTACTGCTGAATCGCGCGCTCAGCGCCGGCGCCCAGCGCACGACCGAGGTCGTCCTGGTGCTTCACGGTGTAGGAGTAGACGCCGCCGGCGGCGAGGGTGCTGTAGACATCCAGCGCGCTGGGTGCTTCGCCGTAGGTGTTGGCTTCCAGCAGGACGGCGGCGACCTTGACGCCGCGGGCGGACAGGCCGGTGAGGGTCAGCGCCCAGTCGGTATCGGTGGACGGCGTGACGACGACCACGGTGGTGTGACGGCCGAAGCGTCGCGATTCCTCGATGATCAGGTTGGTCAGCGGCACGTCGCCGGTCGCGCGGGCGAGGGCGAGTGATTCGAGGATCCGGGTGTAGTGGTTCTGGCCTCGATCGGGTTCGTCGATGCGGAGGTCGCTGCCGAAGGAGATCATGCCGACCGAGCGGTTGGCGTTGATGAAGTAGCGCGCGATCGAGGCGCAGATCTGGACCGCGCCTTCCTCGGTGCTGTCTTCGCCGCTGCCGACGTGCTGGGAGCGCTGGAGATCGAGGACGATCCAGATATCGGATGCGGGATCGAGCTCGAACTGCTTCACCATCGGGCGACCGGCGCGAGCGGTGGCCGGCCAGTGGATGCGGTTGAACGAATCGCCGGGGGCGTATTCGCGGATACCGGAAACGTTGGGCGTGACGTTGTGGGTGCGGCGCCGGAAGCGGCCTTCACCGGGCAGGTTGGCCGGCGGGATGTAGAAGTTGGGCAGCTCCGGAGCGTTGGGGTAGACGAGCACGGAGGCGGTCTGCCCGAACTCGCGCTCCATGCGGAAGAATCCGAAGGGGTCCGTGGCGATGATGCGGAGCGGCCCGAGTTCGTAGAGGCCGCGGAGGCGCGCCGGGGTGGCGTAGTTCCAGGTGGCGACGCCGTGCGCGCCGAGGGTGACGACGCGCCGTGCGGCGTGGTTGGGCACCGAGGACTGATCCTCCACCTCCAGCCAGAGCTTCGGCAGGCGCGAGCGAGAGCGGATGATGACGCGGCCTTCCAGGTTCTGGCCCTGCGTCACGCGGTGGGTCTTGCGCAGCACTTCGACTTCCAGCCCGCGCGACATCGAGCGGGTCCAGAAGTAGAGCGCCGGGACGGCGACGGCGACGATGTAGGCGAGGCGGAAGAGCAACCAGAAGCCGGTCGCGAAGCCGAGCACGACGCAGACGACGCCGAGGCTGAGGGCGATCGCGGCGCTCGGGTAGCGGCGGATGACACCGACCAGCTTCCCGATTCCCATCAGAGACTCAGGCGCCGCCGCGTGCCCGGACGCCCGGGACGGGTACCCGTTCGATCGCCTCGTCGACGATCTGGGCGCTGTCGATCTCACGCACGCGCGCGCCGGGGCTGACGATCACACGGTGACCGAGGGTGGCGTAGGCGAGCAGTTTGACGTCGTCCGGCTGCACGAAGTCGCGACCCTCGAGGAGGGCGTACGCCTGGGCGACGCGCATCAGCGCGAGCGAGCCGCGCGGCGAGGAACCGAGGTACACGCTCTCGTGTTCCCGCGTCGCGGTGACCAGACTGACGATGTACTTCTTGATGAGCGGGTCGACGTAGATCTGGCGTACGGCACCCTGCAGTTCGACGACCTCGGCGCGGCTTGTGACCTCGGGGAGGGACTCGATTGGGTGGCGGTTCTGTTGTGCGTCCATGATCAGGACCTCGTCGGTTGGCGACGGGTACCCGAGGTGGATGCGGAGCATGAAGCGATCGAGCTGGGCTTCCGGCAGCGGGAAGGTGCCTTCGTACTCAATCGGGTTCTGGGTGGCCATGACCATGAACGGCTCGGGGAGGCGGTGCGTGACACCGTCGACGGTGACCTGATCCTCTTCCATCGCCTCGAGCAGCGCGGACTGGGTCTTCGGGGTGGCGCGGTTCACCTCGTCGGCGAGAACGACCTCGGCCATGATCGGGCCGGGGCGGAACTCGAAGCCGCCGGTCTGCTGCTGGTAGATCGAGACTCCGGTGACGTCCGAGGGCAGCAGGTCCGGGGTGAACTGGATCCGCGAGAACCGACAACCGACGGAACGGGCGAGTGCGCGCGCGAGCATCGTCTTGCCGACGCCGGGGACGTCCTCGATGAGGAGGTGCCCGCGGCAGATGAGCGTGATGAGCGCGAGACGAGCTTCGTGCTGTTTGCCGATGATGACGCGCTCGACGTTGTCGAGGATGCGTTCGGCGACGAGTTTGGGATCTTCCACGTGACCTCCCCGCGGTCTGTCGAGCGTCCGTCCGACCGGGCTACCGGCGGCGGACAACGATTGTTGTTGAGCGAGGCGACCTGCCGGCCACCGTGGTTCCCGAAGTATAGCCAATCACAAAACGTCAGGCGGGCTCGTGAGGTTCCTCACCAGTCGTAGGATGGGAATGACCCCGGGACCCGACCGTAAGGACTGCACCGGCCGTGACGACTGGTCCCGACTCGCACGGCACCGTTTCCGGTGCCCCGCCCCCCGATGACCGCCCTGCAGTGGACCGAGACTCAGGCGATCGGCATGGCCGGAGGCCGGTGCGCTGGGCGACGGCGCTCGTTGGGGTGGCGCTGCTGGGCGCGGCGGCGGCGGTGTTCTTCGCCGACCGAGGCGCCGCAAACAATGGCGATGTGACGTTCGTGACGGCGACCGCGACCGCAGGTGCGAGCGCGACGCCGTTGTTGGGCTCCGGTGGCGCCGCGGCCGCGACTGGCACCGCCGGGGCCAGCGCGACGGGCGCTGCGGGGACGGCGACGTTGGCACCGACGGCGACGCCAACCGAGGCTCCGCCCCGCGTGAGGCTCAGTGCGGAGGCGGTCGGGATCGGCGAGACGTTCGCGATCCGCGTGTTCGCACCGGAGGCGGGAAGCGGAGCGGTGGTGGCGAACGGCGTGTCCTCGCCGTTGCTGGCCGAGGACGGCGGGACGCTCTTCGGCGTGGTGGGGATTCCCTTGAATGCAGCCCTGGGGACGACCGAGCTCCTGCTGACGTTGCGCGATGACTTCGGCACGGTGATCGAGGAGCGCGCGGTGCCGTTCGAGATCGTCACCGTCGATCGCCCTGTCGACTACCTGGCGCTGACCGAGGAGCAGGGGGCAGTGCTGACGCCGGGGGCGGCGGTGCTGGAGGCACGGCTGCGGAACGAGCAGTTCCTGAGCTTCGATCGTCAGCGCCGCTGGGACGGGCTCTTTCTGGTGCCGGTCCAGGGATATCCGACGACGGAGTTCGGGCAAGGCCGGTCGATCAACGGCGGTCCCTTTGGCGGGTTCCACTCTGGCGCCGATATCGCGAATGAGGCGTGCACGCCGATCCGGGCGGCGGCGGCCGGGCGCGTGGCCTGGACCGGCGAGATGCCGATCCGCGGGAACTCGGTGATCGTCGATCACGGGGGCGGGGTGAAGACGGGGTACCACCACCTGCAGGCGATTCTCGTCGAGGTGGGGCAAGCGGTGACGCCCGGGATGGTGCTGGGCGAGATGGGGTCGACGGGGCTGTCGACGGGACCGCACCTGCACTGGGAGTTGACGATTTACGGCGTGAACGTGGACCCGATCACCTGGACCGAGGTCGACTTCAGCGAGTAGCGGGTTGGCGTTCGGCGACGATCGCGCACCACTCGAGCTCCGGCGTGACCTCGATAATGTGGAGGCCGGCGGCGATGACGGCGGCTTCGATCTCGCCGGCGTCGCGCGCGAGGAAGCCGCTGAGGATGGCACGTCCGTCGGGCGCGAGCGCGGCGATCACCTCGGGCAGGAACAACAGCACGGCCCGCGATGAGATGTTGAGCACGAGGAGTTCGACTCCCCGCGCCGGGTCGTCGGGCCAGGGCCAGGCGTCGCCAACAGAGCCCGCCGCTGCCTCGATGGTGTGGACGTCGTTGATCGCCGCGTTGGCCTGGGTGACCGCGATGGTGTCGGGATCGACATCGATGGCGCGGATGCGCCCGGCGCCGAGTTTGGCGGCGGCGATGGCGAGGATGCCGGAGCCACAACCAACATCGAGGACGGACTCGCCGGGCCGGAGATGGCGCTCGATCGCGGCGAGGCAGAGGCGCGTCGTCTCGTGCTGGCCAGTCCCGAACGCGGTGCCGGGGTCGAGTTCGACGACGACCTCACCCTCGCGTGGTGCGTACTCCAGCCAGGAGGGGCGCACGACGAGGCGGCCGCCAACGTGCTGGACGTCGTAGAAGCGCTTCCACTCCTCGGACCAGTCGGTGGGATCGAGCGGACGGTAGGTCGGTGGTTCGACGGGGGCGCTGAGGAGGAGGGCGGCGAGTGCGGCCTCGATGGCGTCGCGCTGGCTGTCCGGGAGCGGAGGCTCGGCGTAGGCGCGGACGGTGACCGGGGCGTCGAGTTCCTCATAGCCGAACTCGATGCCTTCGATGCGGCGGATCTGCGGTTCGATCGCGACGGGCTGCCCGGTGAAGTCGGTGAGGATGCTCGCCACGGGATCGACATCGTCCGGGGGGACCCGAACGGTGATCTCGATCCAGCGATCGTTGGTCATGGGGCGCTAGCCGAAGGCTCCGCGGATGCGATCGAAGATCGAGCTGTCCTCCGGCACCTCGGGGGTACCGAGCGATTCGGCGAGCTTGAGCAGCAGTTCCTTCTGATCCTCGGAGAGCTTCTTGGGCGTGACGACGTGCGTACGCACGAGCAGATCGCCGCGACCGGCGCCGCGTAGGTGCGGGACGCCGCGCTCTTTGATGGTGTGCATTTCGCCGTGCTGCGTACCGGGCTTGAGTTCGAGTTCGATCTCGTCGCCGTCGATCGTCGGGACCTTGCTGGTGGTGCCGAGCGCGGCCTGGGCGATGTTGAGGGGCAGTTCGTAGATGAGGTTGCGATCGGAGCGGGTGAAGAGCTCATGCGGCTCGACCTGTAGCTCGATGTAGAGGTTGCCGCCGGGGCCGCCGCGGGCACCGGCATCGCCCTGACCGGCGAAGCGGATCTGGGAGCCGCCCTCGACGCCAGCGGGGACCTTGATGTGCTGGCTGACGCGGACCCGCCGCTGTCCCTGGCCCTTGCAGGTGGAGCAGGCGTCGGTGACGACGCTGCCCTCGCCGCTACAGGTGGGGCATGCGGCGACGTTGACGTACTGGCCGAAGAGCGACTGCTGGACGCGGCGGATTTCGCCGTTGCCCTGGCAGGCCTCGCAGGTGTCGCGGGGCGCGCCGTTGCGCTGGCCGGAACCGCGGCAGTCGGGGCAGTTCTCCGTGCGGTGGAAGGTGATCTCTTTTTCGGCGCCGAAGATCGAGTCCTCGAACTGGATGGTGAGGCGGGCCTCGAGATCGCCGCCGCGCTGGGGGCCGGCGCGGCGTGCGGCGGTGCCGCGGAAGAAGGCATCGAAGATGTCGCCGAAGCCGCCCATGGATTCGAAGCCGGCGAAGCCCTGGCCACCGCCTTCGGCCTGGCCGAAGCGATCGAAGCGGGCGCGCTTCTCCGGATCGGAGAGCACCTCATAGGCGGCGTTCACGGACTTGAAGCGGGTCTCGGCGCCGTCTGTCTTGTTGCGATCGGGGTGGAACTCCATGGCGAGTTTGCGGAAGGCGCGCTTGATGTCCTCGGCAGAGGCATCCCGCGTCACGCCAAGCACTGAGTACGGGTCTTGCTGAGTGGTCATCGGCATCCGGGTATTGCGGGGGCGACACCGCGGTTTCGGCGTCGCATGAACGTCCAGTTTAGCAGTGAGCGACGCGCGTCCATTGTCAGCGAACGCCCTCGGAAATGGCTATTCGAGGAGCAGTTCGACGAGCTGCTCCAGGGTTTGATCATCGACACCGTGTTTCCCGAGGAACGCGGCGGCGCCGCCGTGGCGTGTGCGCAGGACCTCGAGCATGGCTTCCATGGCCTCGACGGGTACGCCGAGCGCGGGGTTGGGCGGGTTGTCATCGGTTATTTTTCCGCGCGCGCGCAGATCGGCGACCAAGCGGTCCATGCCGAGCTGACTGAGCCCGAAGTCCTGGAGGATGGTGTCCTCGTCGACGCCGAGCAGATCGAGGATGAGCGCGCCGAGTACGCCGGTGCGATCCTTCCCGGTCACGCAGTGGAAGAGCGCCGGGTACGCGGCGTCATCGGCGAGGATGCGGATGATCGAGGCCCATGATTCGCCGCGTGCCTCGAGGAGGTCCTGGTAGCGCGGATCCCAACCGCCCGAGGATCGCGCGTCGAACTTCGAGCGCGGATCGCCCATGGGGAAGTGGTGGCGCGTGACGGGCGCGCCGGCGAGCGGACCGAGGCCGCGCGGGTGGTTGGCTTCGCCCTCGCTGCGGAGGTCGATGATCGTGGCGATTGGCACCTCGGCGCGGAGTCCGGCGGCTTCAGCGTCGGTCATGCGGAGCGGCTCGCCGGAGCGGAGCAGGCGGCGCCAGCGGAGGGTGCGTCCATCCGCGGCGCGATAGCCGCCCATGTCGCGGAAGTTGTAGACCTGATCGAACGCGAAGTGCTGGTTCATGGGTGGCGAGGGATTAGACCTCGCGGAACTCCCCTTCGATGGTCCCGGCTTCCTCGGCGTCCGCTTCGCCCTCGGGTGCTTCGCCGTCGCCGGGGGCACCCTCGGCGGCTGCGCTGGCGGCACCGTAGATGGCCTGGCCGATGCCCTGCATGGCCTCGGAGAGCGTCTCGGTGCTCGTGCGGATGGCGGCGACGTCGTCACCCTTGAGGGCCTCGCGGAGGGCGGTAATCGCGGTCTCGACGGGGGCCTTTAGCTCCTCGGTGATCTGTTCGGCGTTGTCGCGCAGCATCTTTTCGGCGGAGTAGGAGAGCGAGTCGCCGGTGTTGCGGACCTCGACGGCTTCGCGCTTGGTGAGGTCCTCGGAGGCGAACTGCTCCGCTTCCTTCTGGAGTCGCTCGACCTCGGCGTCGTCGAGACCGGAGCTGGCCTGGATGGTGACGTGCTGGGTCTTGCTGGTGGCTTTGTCCTTCGCCGAGACGGTGACGATGCCGTTCGCGTCGATGTCGAAGGTGACCTCGACCTGTGGCACGCCGCGGGGGGCGGGCAGGATGCCATCGAGGATGAAGCGGGCCAGCGACTTGTTGTCGACGGCCATCGAGCGCTCGCCCTGCATGACGTGGATCTCGACCGACGGCTGGTTGTCGGCGGCGGTGGAGAAGACCTGTGACTGGCTGGTTGGGATCGTGGTGTTGCGTTCGATCAGCGGGGTCATGACGCCGCCGAGGGTCTCGATGCCGAGCGTCAGCGGGGTGACGTCCAGGAGCAGGACGTCCTTGACGTCGCCCTTGAGCACGCCGGCCTGGATCGCGGCGCCGATGGCGACGACCTCGTCGGGGTTCACGCCCTTGTGAGGCTCCTTGTGGAAGAACTCCTGGACCTTCTGCTGGACGAGTGGCATGCGGGTCATGCCGCCGACTAGGACCACCTCATCGATCTTCGAGGCGTCGACGCCGGCGTCGGCGAGCGCCTGCTTGCAGGGTGCGAGCGAGCGGTCGACGAGGTCGCCGACGAGCTGCTCGAGCTGGGCGCGGGTGATGTTGGTGACGAGGTGCTTCGGCCCGGAGGCGTCCGCGGTGATGAAGGGCAGGTTCACCTCGCTGGTCTGTGCCGAGGAGAGTTCGATTTTGGCCTTCTCGGACGCCTCCTTGAGGCGCTGGAGGGCGGTGCGGTCCTTCGAGAGGTCGACGCCCTGGTCTTTGAGGAACTCGTCCACGAGGTAGTTGATGATGACGTCATCGAAGTCGTCGCCGCCGAGGAAGGTGTCGCCGTTGGTGGCGCGCACCTGGAAGGTGCCCTCGCCAAGTTCGAGGATCGAGATGTCGAAGGTGCCGCCGCCGAGGTCGTAGACGGCGATCAGCTCCTCGCCCTCTTTCTCGAGGCCGTAGGCGAGCGACGCGGCGGTGGGCTCGTTGATGATGCGCAAGACATCGAGGCCGGCGATGCGGCCGGCGTCGCGGGTGGCCTGGCGCTGGGAGTCGCTGAAGTAGGCGGGGACGGTGATCACGGCCTCGTTGACGGGCTCGCCGAGATAGGCCTCGGCGTCGGCCTTCAGCTTCTGGAGGATCATGGCGCTGATCTCGGGCGGGCTGTAGTCGCGACCGGCCATCTTCACGCCGGCGTCGCCGTTCGGCATTTTGACGATTTCGAAGCCGGCGACGTCCTTGAAGCGCTGCACTTCTTCGTCCTCGAAGCGGCGGCCCATGAGCCGCTTCACGGAGTAGAGGGTGTTGGCGGCGTTAGTGACCGCCTGGCGCTTGGCGACTGTGCCGACGAGCCGTTCTTCGCCCTTGCCGGTAGCGACGACGGACGGGGTGGTGCGACCACCCTCGGCGTTGGGGATGACCTGGGGCTTGCCAGCTTCCATCACCGCCATGGCGGAGTTGGTGGTGCCGAGGTCGATGCCGATGACTTTACTCATGATGGACGCATCCTTTTGCGTACGTACGTTGTGTTTGTGACGGACCAGCGCACGCGGACGCGCGCCCGGTCGCGGTATTACCTGTTGGCGTCGATCGAGAATGGTTCGGGAGCGTCGCCGCTGCCGACCATGACCATCGCCGGGCGCACGACGTGTCCGTCGACCGCCCAGCCGGACTGCATGACGTGAACGACCTGGCCCTCGGGGCCGGCGGCGTAGCCGAGCGCCTCGTGCTGGCGCGGATCGAACGGCTTGCCGAGCGCTTCGATCTCCGAGGCGCCGGTGGCATCGAGGACACCGCGGAACTTGTCGCGGATGATGGTGATGCCGGCGACCCACTCGTGATCGGCGATGTCGTTGGCGACGGCGTCGAGGGCACGGGTGAGGTCGTCGTAGACGGGGATGAGGTTGATCACGACGGAGGCGGTGGTTAGGCGGCGAAGCTCCGCGCGGCCCTCGGCGGTGCGGCGCTCCAGGTTGCGGTAGTCAGCGAGCGCGCGCGCCTGGGCCTGTTCGAGGTCGGCGACGCGCTCCTCGAGATCGGCGACGGAGGGCGGGTCGGTGATCGCCACCGGATCACCGGCGGCGTCATCGTCAACGCTCTCGTCGTGCAGCGGCTGGTCAGTCATGCGTCATATCCCTGGCGGTGGTGCTTAGCGCACGTCGTGGAGCAGCGAACTCATCAGCGACGCGACGTATCGCACGCGCGGAATCGAGCGCTGGTAGTGCATGCGCGTTGGTCCCAGGACGGCGACCATCCCGTTGGTTTCGCCGTCCCCGTAGCTGGCGAGCACGACACTCCAGTCGCGCATGGCAACGTCGCCGTGCTCTTCGCCGATGAGCACGCGGGTCTCGCCGATATCGGCGGCGCCGGCGTGCTCGACGAGGCCGCGTACGTCGTAGGCGTTCAGTCGATCGACGGCGACGCGGAGACGCTCGACGTCATGGAACTCCGGTTGCTGGAGCACGATCTGGAGGCCGTCGAGGTAGGTCTCTTCCGCGACGCGCTGCTCACCGATGAGCGCCGCGATCGCGGTGAGGATGCGGGTGTTGTTCACGTCCTCCTGGGTGCTGGCGGCCTCGAGGGCAGCGGCGCGATCGGCGCCGCCGAGCAGCAGGTTGAGTTGTTCGGCGCGTGCGTTGAGCTGGCTCTGGTTGAGCGGGGTGGTGATGGTGACCATGCTCTGGCGCACGCGACCGTCGGCCATGACGGCGACCAGCAGCGCCAGATCGCCCTGCAGTTCTACGAGCTGGGCGTGCTTGAGGCGGGCATCCTCGGCGCGCGGGCGGGTCACCACGGCGACACAGTCGACGGCGGTGGCGAGGATGGTGGCGGTCAGGCTGAGCCACTCGTCGAGGCCGCCACGGACCTGGTGGAGCTGGTGCTCGATGGTGCGCTGCTCGTCGGGGCCGACTGGCTCTTCGGCCATCAGCACTTCGACGTAGTGGCGGTAGCCGCGATCCGAGGGGACGCGACCGGCAGAGGTGTACGGATGCGTGATGTAGCCGTCCTCCTCCAGTAGCGCGAGTTCGTTGCGGATGGTGGCGGTGGAGACGTTCAGGCCGTGCCGGTTGACCAGCGCGCGCGAACTGACAGGTATGGCTGTTGCCACGTACTCGTCGATGACGAGTCCCAGGATCGCGGAGCGGCGCTCGGTAAGCACGATTTCCCTCCGTTAGCACTCTCGAGGTGAGAGTGCTAATCGACGAACTCGATTGTATGCGGGCACTGAAATCGGGTCAACGCGGGTGTGCCCCAACTGATCAGATTAGTGATCGAATGGGCGATCGGGGGTTGCTCGCGGTGCTGCCATGCAGTTGAGGCGGGAAGTTCCGGGTGGGGAACCCGTTAGTCGCTGCTGTACGTCGTACGATGTCGCCCCGCACAGGGGATCGGGGGATCCGATGACACCAGCTGCTCGCATCACCGCTACCGGCGCCTATCTTCCCGAGCGGGTGATGCCGAACTCCGAGCTGGAGCGCCTGGTCGATACGAACGACGATTGGATCCGGACACGTACGGGCATCCGTGAGCAGCGGATCGCGGCGCCGCACGAGGCGGCGAGCACGCTGGGGGCCGAGGCGGTGCGGCGGATGCTCGATCGGGCCGAGGTCGATCCCGCGACGATCGATCTGGTGATCGCGGGGACGTGTTCGCCTGACGGAATGTTCCCGGCGGTGGCGACGCGCATTCAGCAGGCGATTGGCGCCGATCGCGCGACCTCGTTCGATGTGAACGCGGCCTGCGCGAGCTATCTGCTGGGGCTGAGCATCGGTTCGCAGTACATCGCGACTGGCGCCGCGCGCCGCGTGGTGGTCGTGGGGACGGAGGCGATCACGCGGATCCTCGACTGGACCGATCGCAACACCTGCGTGCTGTTCGGTGATGGCGCCGGCGCGTCGTTGCTGGAGCCCGCGGAGCCGGGCGAACCGGGGACATTGGGCGCGATTGTGATGCGCTCGGACGCGGCGCGCGCGGACGTGGTGTACGCGGGGGGTCCCGCTTCGCCACTGGGTGCGCTGCGACAGGAGGCGCAGATCGTGATGAACGGCCGCGCGCTGTTCCGCGGAGCGGTGACAGAGATGACGAACGCGTGCCGTCAGGCGATGGCGATGGCCGGCAGGAGCATCGAGGAGATCGATCTGTTCGTGCCGCACCAGGCGAACCTGCGGATCATGACGGCGGTGGCGCGGGCGCTGGGCGTTTCGGACGAGCGGATGATGGTGACGATCGACCGTTACGCGAATACCTCGAGCGCGACGTTGCCGATCGCGCTGGCGGAGGCGCAGGCGAGTGGGCGACTACGACCGCGCGACCGGGTGCTGCTCTGCACGATTGGCGTGGGGCTGACGTGGGGGGCGACGGTGGTGGAATGGGCCGCCCAGCGCGGTGAGCCTGCCGACGCGTCATGCGCCGCCGCAGCGGCGCCAGAAGCACGCGCCGCGACACCGACCGCCGGTCAACGCTCCGCTCCGGTATACCTGTAGCCATGGTCAATACCTCGGACAGTGGGAGCGCGGAACGGCGCGTCGTGATCACGGGCGTTGGGGTGGTGTGCTCGCTGGGGCGCACCACCGGCGACGTCTGGCAGGCGATCGAGGACGGGCGTTCGGGTGTCGGCCCGATTACACGCTTTGACGCCTCGGGTTTCGCCACGCGGATCGCGGCGGAGGTCCCGGACGCGCTGGCGCACGATCACCGCTTCGACGAGGCGTACTGGCAGTCGCTCGATCTGCGAGCGCGGTTCGCGGTCAGCGCGGCGCTGTCCGCGGTACAGGGCGCGGGACTGACCTTCACGCCGCAGAACCGCGGCCAGGTCGCGGTGGTGATGGCCTCCGAGCGACCGGAAGAGGATGTGCTTCTGGCGGGCGCGCGCGCGCTGATCGCGGGCGACATCGATGGCGCGGCCTCGATACTGGCGGCGCACGCACGACCGCACGCCCCGGCCGAGCGCATCGCGGCGCTGCTGGGCGTGACCGGGCCGGTGCTGCAGATCGAAAACCGATCGGCGGGTGGACTGAACTCGATCATCGAGGCGGCGGCGATGATCCGACGCGGCGACGCGCTGGTGGCGATCGCCGGCGGGGCGGACGCGCCGATCACGCCGCTGACGCTGGCGGCGTTCCAGGGGACCGGCGCGCTCTCGACGCGCAACGACGCCCCGGCGGGCGCATCGCGACCGCTGGACGCGGCGCGGGACGGCTTCGTGCTCGGGGAGGGCGCGGCACTCGTAACGCTCGAGGCGCTGGAGGTAGCGGAGGCGCGCGGCGCGAAGGTGCTGGCGGAGATCGAGGGCGTGGGGATGACGTTCTCGCCGGGCAGTGGCGGGACACCCTCGATGGAGGCGGAGCAGATCGGGCAGGCGCTGCAACTGGCGCTGGTTTCGAGCGGGCGGATCCAGGCGGAGGTGGACGTGATCGCGCTGCACGCCGCCGGGAGCGTGGCGGGCGACCGCACGGAGGCGCTGGGCGTGCGCCGAATTTTCGGCGCGTCGACGCGGCATCACCTCTACACCCCGGCGCTGAAGGGCCATTTTGGGCACCTGCTTGGCGCGTCCGGGCCACTGACACTGGCGGTGATGCTGGAGGCGATGCATCGCAAGAAGATCCCGCCGACGCTGAACCTGGAAGTGGAAGACGCGGAGGTGGACCTGGACGGCAACGCGCGGGGCATGCGCGACGACCACGTGCTGGTCTGCATGATCAACGCGACCGGCTGGGCCCACAACGCCGCGATCTTGCTCGCGCACCCGACGGCGATGCGAGCGTTTGAGCCACCGGCGGTGTCCGAGGTGCTGGCGATCCCCGAGGATCCGGTTTAGCGGTAGCGTCGGTTCGTGCGGGTCAGGTCACCTGCACACGGGCGGCGAGGTGGTTCATGCGGAGCCACCTCGATACGATCGGCATCTCTCCTCGAAAGACTCGGAGCACCTGTGGATATCACCTGGCTCGGCCATGCGGCCGTACGCGTGCGCACCCGTCAGGCGGCGATCGTGATGGATCCGACGGATCGATCGGCGGGGCATGACATGGGGCGCCCGGCGGGGGAGATCGCTACGATCAGTCGTGTCGATCACCCGCAACACAGCCACGTGAAGGGGATCAAGGGCGAACCGGTGATCGTGGACGGTCCCGGCGAGTACGAGATCCTGGGCGTGCACATCGAGGGTATTCGCGCGCTCTGGCCGGTCGCGGCCGAGGCGGAAGATCAGACGCCCGAAGCGACGACGATCTACATCGGGGAGTCCGAGGAAATGACGTTCGCGCACCTCGGTGGTCTGGGCCAGCCGCCGACGGGCCACCAGTCCGAGGCGCTGGGGGATGTGGACATCCTGATCCTGCCGATTGCGCTGCCGGGCGGTCTGGGTCCAGAAGCAGCGGCGAAGATCGTGCGCGCGCTCGAGCCGCGGATGGTTATCCCGGTCGGTTACGAGCCACCGGCAAGCGGCGAATCGGCCGAGCTGAAGGCGTTCCTCGAGGCGGTCGGCGACCAGCCCGAAGAGGCGATTTCGCGGCTCACGGTGAACCGACGGACGCTGGGCGACAAGCGACGGATGGTCATCCTCGAGTCGCGCGGGTAGCGCCACACCCCACCACGCTTGCACGCAGCGGAAGCGACGGGACGCCTCGCGGGCGTCGCCGTGCCTCGGGTGTGGTGCATGAACCTCGGCGGTAACTGGATCGCGGGCGGTGCGGTTACTGGATGTAGTCGAGTGGGTTCGTCGGGTCGCCGTAGTAGCGCAGCTCGAAGTGCAGGTGGGGGCCGGTCGAGTGGCCACTGTTTCCGCTGTAGCCGATCACGTCGCCCTGGTTGACGTAGACGCCGGACGGCACCTCGAAGCTGGTGAGGTGGGCGTAGGTGGTCTCCCAACCGTCGCCATGGTCGATCTTGATGTAGAACCCGTACGACACCCATTGGTCGCCACCGGCGAACTGTACATAGCCCCCGCGAGAGGCGACGATCGGTGTGCCGTTCGGCATCGCGAGGTCGATCCCGAGTGGGTGGTACGCGCCGAACTCGGAGGTGAGCAGGCCGTTCACCTGCGCCGGCCAACCCCACGACCCGGTGTCCGGCGGCGCCTGATTGGCCCCCGGTCGGATCGATGGCGCAGGATTCGGCAGTCGCCGGCCGCCGGGCACGAAGATGTAACGGTCGGCGACCAGCACGTTGGGGTCGCCGATGGAGTTCGCTTCGAAGTAGAGGATGTCGTCGACGCTGGCGTCGTAGAGGCGCGCGATTTCCGTCAGCGTGTCATCGAACTCAACAGCGTGAACGATGCCGGGGACGTAGGGAACGATGATCTGGGTACCGGTCGAGACCCGGTTCGGATCCTCGAGGTCGAGGTTGTTCCAGATGATGTAGTTGGTTTCGAGGCCGAACGCCGCCGCGATCGACGTAACCGTATCGCCCGATTGAACGATGTAGTTCTGGTACATCGCGACGCGCGTGGCCTGCTGGGTGTCCGCGCCAGCAACCGTGACCGAGTCGTTCTGCTGCGCGGCCGCGCGCGTCTGGATTTCGGTGTCGGTTACGTTGTCGGCGCCGAGGATGGTGCCTTCGGAGACATACGGCGCCTTGACGGTGAGCGGCTGTGGCGAGGCCTGGAGCTCCGTCTGCGCGACGAGCGGTGCGGAGGCGGCGAGGCCGGGGAAGCTGAGCTGGTTGACCTGGAGTTGCGGGTCGAGGGCGGCGCCACCGGAGTGCACAGGAAAGAGCCCGAAGATCGCGACCAGCGCGAAGATCGAGACGAACATGCCGGCGTGGATCAGCGGCCGCGTCGACAGACCTCGATGAGATCCGTTGTGCAGTGCTCGGCGCCGTGATTCACGGCCCCGGCGCTCCTGGCGCGGCGGCTGAATAGTTCCTCGAATCGGTCCGCCTCCGCGTTACCCCGCCATGGGTGTGAGGCCGCCTCTTGCGGCCTCGGAGCTGGTCGACCGACGAACGGACGGCTGTCCGCGCGATGGGCGCAATCCTAGCACGCGTTCGGCACGCAATCGTCAACTGGAAGGGCGATCAGTTAACAAATCCTAAACAGAGCCGGCCTTGAGCGAGAGCAGGAATTCCTCGTTTGTCTCGGTGCGGCTGATGCGCTCGAGCACGCGCTCGGCGGCGTCACCGCTGTCTTCCTCGAGCATCGAGGCCATGCGACGGAGCAGCCAGATCTGCTTAAGTTCGTCTTCCTCGAAGAGGAGATCCTCGCGCCGGGTACCGGAACCGAGCACGTCGATGGCCGGGTACACACGCTTCTCAGCGAGCCGGCGGACGAGCCGCAGTTCCATGTTCCCGGTGCCCTTGAACTCCTCGAAGATGACGTCATCCATGCGCGAACCGGTTTCGATCAGGCAGGTCGCGATGATGGTCAACGACCCACCCTCCTCGGTGTTTCGCGCCGCGCCGAAGAAGCGCTTCGGCGGGTAGAGGGCGACCGGGTCGATACCACCGGACAGCGTGCGACCGCTGGTCGGCAGGTTGGTGTTGTAGGCACGCGTCAGACGCGTGATCGAGTCCATCAGGATCACAACGTCGGTGCCACTCTCGACGAGGCGCTTCGCGCGCTCGAGGGCAGCCTCGGTCACACGCGTGTGATCCTCGACCGGCTCGTCGAAGGTCGACGCGATCACCTCGCCGCGGACCGAACGACGCATGTCCGTGACTTCCTCGGGCCGCTCGCCGATCAGGAAGACCATCAGGTGGATGTCGGGGTGGTTCGCGATGATGCCGTGCGCCAGCGACTTCAGCAGCATCGTCTTGCCGGCCTTCGGCGGCGAAACGATCAGGCCCCGCTGACCGCGCCCGATCGGCGCGAACAGGTCGACCATCCGCTGGCTGACTTCTTCCGGGGTCGTGGACAGGCGCATCATTTTGTTCGGGAAGATGGGGGTGAGGGCGTCGAAGTCCGGTCGTCGCTTGGCGACCTCCGGATCCACACCGTTCACGGTCTCAACGCGCAGCAGCCCGTAGTACTTCTCTGAGTCCTTGGGCTGACGTACCTGGCCGGTGACGTAGTCGCCCGGACGCAAACCGAAGCGGCGAATCTGAGATTGGGAGACGTAAACGTCGTTCGGACCGGGTCGGAGGGAATCGCCGCGGAGGAAGCCGAAGCCGTCGTCCACGATGTTGATCACGCCGCCGGAGTAGATGGTTCCGTTGCGCTGAGCCTGCCGTTGCAGGATCCGGTAGATAATTTCATGTCGGGGCATGCCCGCGGCGAGTTCGACATCGAAGGTCTCGGTCGCGAGGTCGATCAGTGATTCGCGGGCCAACTGGTCCATGTCGGAGATGTTGACCGCGGGCACGCTGGGATCGGTAGGTGCCTCGGGCTCGTCATCGCGCTCCCACTCGCGTGAGGGGCGTCCGGTGCGCGGTCGCCGCCGTCGGCGGCCTTCGCCACCACGGTCGTTGCGATCACCGCCGCCGCCGCCGTTTCGATCGCCACCGCGATCGTTGCGTTGGGTCGAGGACGCGTTGTCGCGCCCACGCGAAGTACTCGTCATATGTATGGGTGCTTTCGGGCGAAGAAGAGAGTGTCGCGAACTGCGACCGCGCTCATCCTAGCGAACTGGGCCTTTGTTCGACAAGTCGGGGAATCCCCGGCGGCGCCTACCGGCGCCATGCTGACGATGTTTGCTAGACGGGGGTGTACTTCTTTGCGTCCGCGAGGAAACGCTCGATCCCTGAATCGGTGAGCGGGTGTTTGACCATCTGGAAGAGCACGCTGGCCGGGATGGTGGCGACGTGTGAACCGGCGAGGGCAGCGTCCGTGACGTCGCGCGGGAGGCGGATGCTGGCGGCCAGGACCTGGGTCGGCAAGTGGAACGTCTCGAAGATCTGCGCGCTCTCGCGGACGACGGCCATCCCGTCGTGTCCGGCGTCGTTGAGGCGGCCGATGAAGGGTGAGACGTAGGTGGCGCCGGCGCGGGCGGCGAGGAGTGCCTGGTTCGCGGAGAAGATCAGCGTGACGTTGACTTTAATGCCCTCCGCGCTGACACGCTTGATTGCGCCGAGGCCTTCTTCGGTCATCGGGATCTTCACGACGACGTGCTCGTTCCAGCCGGCGATCCGGCGCGCTTCTTCGACGAGTTCGTCGGCGCTTTCGGAGATGCACTCGGCGGAGACGGGGCCCTGCACCGCCTCGCAGATCTCGAGGACGCGGACGCGGTACTCGACGCCCTCTTTGGCGACCAGCGAGGGGTTGGTGGTGACGCCGTCGACGACGCCCATGGCGACGCCGCGGCGGATTTCCTCGATGTTGGCGGTGTCCATGAAGATGCGCATTGCGTTGCCTCCGAGGTGTTGAGACGGCTTAGAACGGCCGGAAAATGGGCAGCCAGGTCATGATGACAATCGTGATGACGATGAGCGTACCGAAGACGAGCGGTGCGTTGTCCGCGAGGGCGTCCCGCAGTTCCTCGGACGTCTCGCCGTCCTTGGCGGACTGGAGCGCGAGGAAGCGGACGCGACGGAGCCCGAGGCCGAGCAGCGGGACGAAGACGAAGATCTGGATGAGCCAGACCACCTGCATCGCGACGAGCCAACCGACCGTGACGACGTTGAGTTCCAGCACCCCGGCGTAGAAGTAGCCGCTGATACCGGTGGCGATGATGCCCGGCAGCAGCCAGGTGGTGTAGTTCCGCTGCGCCTCGCTGAGCAGCAACGCGCGCGTCTCCAGTTCATCCAGGAACCAGGCACGCCAGATGGGGACGATGGTGTTGCCCACGCCGGCGGCGAGGTAGAGCAGAGCGATCACGTGGATGAAGCGGGCGAGGGTCACGATGCTCCCTGTCCACAACGCGCGGGTGCGCGACGCCGTGGGCGCTGGTCATTCGACGATGGAATTCGCACGGGGCTCAGTTCACCGCCGGCCCAGCGGCTGCCGGTTCCGCCGGTGCGTGTTCCGGAGCGCCGTTGGGGCTGGGTGTGGATGCGCCGTTGGTCTGTGCCGGTGTTCGCTGCGCTGCGTGTTCCAGCGCCGCGCCGACGAACCCGCGGAAGAGGGGGTTCGGGCGGTTGGGTCGGCTGGTGAATTCGGGGTGGAACTGAGAGGCGACCATCCACGGGTGATCGGTGAGTTCGACGATCTCGACGAGCCCGGCATCCGCCATGTGACCGGAGACGCGGAGGCCGTGCTGCTCGAGCTGCGGCAAGAACTGGTTGTTCACCTCGTAGCGGTGACGGTGCCGCTCGCGGACGGTTTCGGCGCCGTAGCACTCGGCGGCTTTGGTGCCGGGGACGAGCTGGCAGTCGTAGCCGCCCAGACGCATTGTGCCGCCCATGTCGTGGACCTCCTGCTGCTCGGAGAGCAAGGAGATGACCGGGAAGGGGGTGCGTGGATCGGCCTCGGTGGTGTTCGCCTCGGGCATGCCAGCGACGTTGCGCGCGAACTCGACGACGAGCATTTGCAGGCCGAGGCAGTCGCCGAGGTACGGGATCAGGTTCTCGCGTGCGTAACGGACGGCGTTGATTTTGCCCTCGAGGCCGCGATCACCGAAGCCGGGGCAGAGCAGGATCCCATCCACCTCGCCGATTACTTCCTCGGCACTGCGGACTTCGAGGTCTTCGGAGTGGACCCAGTCGAACTCGAGTTCCGCGCCGTGGTGTACGCCGGCGTGGACGAGGGCTTCGCGGATTGAGAGGTAGGCGTCGTGCAATTCGACGTATTTGCCGACGATCGCCACGCGCGCACGGCGGTCCGGGTGCTGCAGACGTGAGACGAAGGAGCGCCATTCCTCGAGATCGGGCGTCTGATCGCCGAGGCCGAGGCGGTCCGCCGCGATCTTCCCGAGCCCGGCGGCTTCGAGGACGAGCGGAACTTCGTAGATGGAGTCGGCGGTCTCGAGCGGGATCACGGCGTTGCGCTTCACGTTGCAGAAGAGCGCGATCTTCTCGCGGAGGGCCTCGGGAACCGGTTGGTCTGAGCGGGCGACGATCACGTCGGGTGCGATTCCGAAGGCACGCAGTTCGCGCACGGAGTGCTGGGTTGGCTTGGTCTTCTGCTCACCGGTGGCACCGAGGTGCGGCAAGAGGGTGACGTGGATCGAGAGGGTGTCCTGCGGGTCCGCGGCGTAGCGCATCTGGCTGATCGCCTCGAGGAAGGGCTGGCCCTCCATGTCACCGACGGTGCCGCCGACCTCGACGAGGACGACGTCGGCCTCGAGGGCCTGTCCGGCCTTGCGGATGCGGCGCTTGATCTCATTGGTGACGTGGGGGATCGCCTGGATTGTGCCGCCGAGGTAGTCGCCGCGGCGCTCCTTGCGGATCACCTCTTCGTAGACCTGGCCACTGGACGAGGAATTCGCGGCGGTCAGCGCGTCATCGAGGAAACGCTCGTAGTGACCGAGGTCGAGATCGGTCTCGGCGCCGTCGTCGGTGACGAAGACCTCGCCGTGCTGGTACGGCGACATGGTGCCGGGGTCGACGTTGAGGTAGGGGTCGAGTTTGAGAATGGAGACGCGAACGCCGCGAGCTTTGAGGATGCGGCCCAGCGACGCGCTGACAATTCCCTTGCCAACGGAGCTGACCACACCCCCCGTGATGAAGACGTACTTCGTCATCGCATCCCATCGGAGGGGCGGGGAGCCCAGTTTGAGTCAGTCTAGGCCCGGCTCCGAAGACTGTCGAACGAAACCGCGCCCGTCAGTCCTCGTGTGCGGCGAGACGCAGAACGGCCCGCCGTGAGGCGGGCCGTTCGTACTGCAATCGCGACTGCCGAGGCTAGACGCCGAGCGCCGTTGCCACGTCGGCGAGGCCGAGCGATTCGAGCTTCGCGCGGCTCGGGGCGCTGGTCTCGCGGTCCCAACCGGCGAGATCGAACCACTCGTTCTTCATCGTCTCGAGGTCGATCGTGTAGCCCTCGTGCGGTCCGGCGGTCTGCGGCGGGCTGCCGAGGATGCGGCCGGGGACCTCGCGCTTGGCGGGGTTGTTGCCGTGCTTCACGGCGAAGGCCATCCGCAGGTTGGCGATGCGCTCGCCGACCTGGTTGAGCTCCTCGTGCGTCGTGTCCCACCCGGTGACCAGGTTGATCCACTCGGGGATCCGGTTGGTCGGCGACATGGTGTAGATGAAGTAGCACATGCCGGCCGAGTTCATGACGTGGGCCTGCTCGTGTGCGGCCTTGCTGATCGGGGCCCAGCCGTTCGCGCCCTTCTTGTCCTCGGGAGCCTTCGGCATCGTCGGGAACTTGGAGCTCTTGCCGGGCGACCAGATGGTATGACGTGCTGGCGTCGGGTCGAGGGCGTAGGAGCTGGCGAAGCCAACGTCGAGCTTTGGGTCGTGCATCGGCGGCTCTTCGCCGTCGATTGCCGTCACGAACTCCTTGGCGGCGGGGCCCATCTTCTCGGCGGCCACGGTGGTGCCGTCAGCGAGTAGTTCGCCGAGGGCGCCCGTGCGGCGGCCGATCTGGTGGAGCGCCTGCAGCATGCTGCTGGCGTTGCCCCAGGAGAGCTCGATGCCGTCGGTGTCCTCCTTGGTGAGGAGGCCGTTTTCGAAGCACTCCGTGGCGAAGGAGATCGCGGCGCCGGTGGAGATGGTGTCGAGGCCGTACTGGTTACACCAGTGGTTGACCGCGATCATCGCGTCGGTGTCGTTGACGCCGTTCATCACGCCGAAGGCGCCCATCGTCTCGTACTCGGGACGGTGGGTGTGCTTCGGGAACGCGAACTCGCCGCGGTCGCTGCCATCCACGGACTCGGCGCCACAGGCGACCGGGCAGTGCCAGCAGGCGTACTTCTTCTCCATGCTCTCGTTGACGACCGGGCCGTTCATGCCCGACATGTCCATGTTCTCGACCAGGTTCACGACACCGACGCCGCCCCAGTTGAGGACGGGTGCATCGCCGTTGATCGCGGAGTTGGCGGTGATGCCGGTGGTGCCGAAGGTGGTAAAGAACTTCTTCGCACCCTGGTTGAAGCCCGCGAGGCTGTCCTTGACGGTGAGGATGACCTCTTTGTTCTGGGCCATGATCTTCTTGGTCGGCTTCACGACGACGGCCTTGAGCTTCTTGGAGCCCATGACCGCGCCGACGCCGGAGCGGGCGGCGAGACGGCCGCGCTCGTTGGCCACGCCGGACATGATGCTGAGGTTCTCGCCGGCCGGTCCGATCAGCGCAACGCTGATCTTCTTGCCGAGTTCTTCCTTCAGTTGGTCCTCGACGTCGATCGCGAGGCCGCCCCAGTACGGGGCCGCGTCGCGGAGTTCGACCTTGTCGTCTTCGATGTAGAGGTAGACGGGCTTGTCCGACTGGCCGCTGAAGAGGATGCCGTCGTAGCCGGTGAATTTGAGCATGGGACCAAAGTCGCCGCCGCAGTTGGCGTCGCCCCAGCCGTTGTTCTTTGGCGATTTGGCGACGACCTGGAAGCGCTGACCGAACAGCGGCGTGCCGGTGAGGAGGCCGGGGAAGAAGCCAAGGACGTTGTCGGGGCCGAGCGGATCGGCATCCGCCGGGATGCGGTCGAACAGCAACCGCGCTCCGAGGCCGTAGCCACCGAGGTGCTCGCGGTACATCTGTTCCGGGATGGTTTCCGGCTCGATCTCACCGGTGGTGAGGTTGATGTTGAGGATTCGTCCGTTGAACGCGACTTCTTCCACGCTGGTTCCCTTTCGCTAGCGACGGCCACAACGGTCGAATCGCCGGATTTGCTCGATACGTGCTGCCGGTATCTTACTCAGTAGTGACCCGCGCTGCTGGCGGGGTCGATCAGACATTAGTGCAACGTCCAAAAATGACAGCTAGAGGAGCGCTCGTGGCACAGGGTTGGCAACTGACGACGCTCGACAATGGCCTCCGGGTGCTGACCACTACCGTGCCGACGGCGCAATCCGCCGCCGCCGCGTTCTTTGTGCGGGTGGGATCGCGCAACGAGGATCCGCGTACCAACGGGTTGTCGCACTACATCGAGCACATGCTCTTCAAGGGCACGACTGAGCGCC
This sequence comes from Chloroflexota bacterium, assembly GCA_027593235.1. Classification (GTDB taxonomy): domain Bacteria; phylum Chloroflexota; class Dehalococcoidia; order UBA2979; family UBA2979; genus UBA6627. The sequence goes on along the minus strand of JAQCIU010000006.1, from coordinate 34,109 downwards.
CCGAGGCGACGCAGATCTCGCAAGCGATCGAGGGCGCGGGCGGCAGCCTGAACGCCTACACGACGAAAGAGCTGACCTGTTACTGGAACAACCTTCCGTACGAGCGGGCGGAGACCGGCATCGAGATCCTCGGGGACATGCTTCAGCACTCGCTGCTGGAGACCGTGGAGATCGACCGCGAACGGACGGTGGTGCAGCAGGAGATTAAGCGCGCGCACGACAACCCGGGCGCCTTCGTCGGCGAACTGCTGGGGCGCGCGGTTTACGGTGATCAGCCGATCGGCTGGCCGGTGGCCGGATCCGTCGAATCCGTCGAGGAGATGCATCGCCCCGACTTCGCGGAGCACATGACCGGGTACTACACCGCGGACAATTCCGTGCTGTCGGTGTCCGGGAACGTCGAGCATCAGCAGGTGGTGGAGTGGGCGACCGCGCGGTTCAGCGACCTTCCGGTCGGTAAGCCCGCCGCACCAGTCGCCTCGAAGACCGAACGGCCCGAGGCATACATCCAGCTCGATCCGCGCGAACTGGAGCAGACGAACGTGGCGCTCTCGATGCATGGCATGGCGCGCAACGACCCGGATCGCTACGCCTTCGACCTGATGAACACCGCGCTGGGGCGGGGGATGTCCTCGCGGCTCTTCCAGGAGGTGCGGGAGCGCCGAGGGCTGGCTTACTCCGTGTCGGCGGGTGGCGCGCGTTACTCGGACACCGGATCGCTGACGGTGAGCGCGGGCGTGACCCGTGAGCACCAGGAGGAGGCGCTGGAGGTGATCCTCGCCGAGCTGCGCAAGCTGGTGGACGAGCCGATGGGTGACGAGGAGTTGCAGCGCACCAAGGACTACGCCGCCGGCAGCTTCCGCCTCTCGCTGGAGACGCCGATGGCGCTGGGGCAGCGCTACGGCAACCAGCTGCTGATGGATGGCGAGATCGAATCGCCCGAGGACTCCGTGACCGCGCTGCGAGCGGTGACCGCCGCGGACATCCAGGCGGTCGCGAAGCGGGTGATCGGCCCCGGCGAGTTCTCGATCGCCGTGGTTGGACCAACCGCCGAGGCAGATCGCCTCGACGCGTTGCTGCACGGCTAGCGATGGCGGGCCTGGGCACGATGTCTGACGCGCCGATGGTGGCGCGGATCGTCCACGCCGCGACGGGCGAGGATCCGGACGATCTGCGGATCGCCGGGCAGGGCCAGACGAGCGTCGGCTGGTACGTGGAGGCGCGTGGCGGTCCGTACTGCGTGGTGGTCGCGATCCCGCCGGAAGCGCGGCACGAGCGCTATCGCGACGAGCCGACGATCTACGCCGCGCGGCACGCGATCCTCGAGGGCCTGGGGCAGGGCGACCTGCCGGTCCCCGCCGCGATCGCGACCGCCGCGACGATCGAGGGTCATGACCCCGCCGACGGGCGCTGGGACTGGATGGTCACCGGCTGGGCTGCCGGCGATCCGCTCACCGACACGATCCCGGAGGCGGCGGCGACCGACCTCGGACGGTTGCTCGCCGCGTTGCACGCGCTGCCTGCCGAGGGTTACGGGCGGCTCGAGGACCGCGCGGATGCGCTGCACGGCACGGCGACGGATCGCCACGACGGCGTGCTGTCGCGCTGGTGGCCGAAGCTGTGGCCGTTCGATGGCCGCCCGCTCCTCGCGCACCCGGTAGTGCATGCGGCGCCGGTGCTGGTGAGCACGATCGCGCCGCTGCGCGAAGGGCTGCTTCGGTTCGAGGAGTCGCGCGTCCAGTTCTCGGTCAGTCACACCGACCTCAACGGCTCGCACCTGCGCGTGCAGGACGGCCGGCTGAGTGGCCTCATCGATTTCGGCGACGCTGCGATCGTGCCGCCGGCGTTCGATATCGCCTCGTTCGCGTTCTACTTCGGGTGGGCCGCGACCGAGGCGCTGCTGGACGGGTACACGAACAACGGCGTCTTCCGCGAGATCCGGCTGGTGGAGGCGCATCGCCTCGCGGTCGCGCTGGCGCTTCAGAAGATCGAAAAGCACATGGTGGACGTGCCCGACGCGGCCCGGCTCGCGCGTACCATCACGTTCCTCGAAGAGACCTTGACGCTGGCGGTGCGACGCCAGTTCTAGCCGCCCGCGTGGGGTGGCGCCGCCAGGAGAGAGCCCGTGCCACAGATCGAGACGTCCGAGGGCATCCAGATTCGATACGACGATCGCGGCCCACGCGATGGCCGGCCGCTGGTACTGGCGCACGGGTTTGGCGTCTCACTGGAGATGTGGATGCCGCAGCTCGCGGCGCTCTCCGCCGAGCACCGGCTGATCACCTGGGATGCGCGCGGCCACGGTGGCAGCAGCGCGCCCGCTGACCCCGAGTCGTACTCGATGGCGGCGCTCTCCGCGGACCTGCGCGCGCTGCTCGAGACGATCGAGGCGGTGGAGGACGCGGTGATTGGCGGCATGTCGTTCGGTGGGCAGATCGCGCTGCAGTATGCGGTCGACCATCCAGCGGACGTGCACGCGCTGATCCTTTCCGATTCGACGACGCGTGGGTCGCAACCGCCCGGTGCGCCCAGCGCGAGCATGGCGGCGGCGTACGGCGGTGACGCCGGCCTCGAGGGCTGCATGCACGCGATGCGGACGCGCCCGGACCTGACACCACAGCTCGCCAGCCTCGACATCCCGACGCTGGTGATCGTTGGCGAGCACGACGAGATGATCCTGCCGGGCCTCGATCGGCTGGTCGACGCGCTGCCGCGACGGCGGATCGTGCGCCTCGCCGGCTGCTCTCACGGCACCTCCGGCCAGCGCCCGGGCGCCTGGAATGAGGCGGTGCTGGAATTCCTGGAGGACGTCGACGAAGAGGCGGGGTTGGGCGAAGACCTCATCGCATAGCGACGGAACACACGATGGCTGCCTGACCGCGGGCAGCGAGAGGACAGACCATGCTCCCGCTCCGCAGCCTGCTTGTTGTTCCCGCATCCGATCAGGAGGCGCTGCTCGCGGCGCGCCGCACTGGCGCCGACGCGGTGGTGCTGGACGTCGCCGTGCCGGCGCACGACACCGATCGTGGCGAGGCGCGGGCGAACCTGGCCGAGGCGATCGACGCGATTGGAGCGACCGGGCGCACGGTGATGGTGCGCGTGTCCTCGGTCAGCAGCGGGGCGCTGGCGGCCGACCTGCTTGCCGCGGTACGCCCGGCACTGGCGGCGGTGATCGTCGCCGGTACCGAGGTGCCGCAGGACGCGCGGGACGCCGACGTGCTGCTGCGGAAGTTCGAGCTGGCGCATGAGATCACGCCGGGTGCGGTGCGACTGATTCCGGAGATCGACTCGGCGGCCGGGCTGCAGGCGCTGCCGGTGATCGCCGAAGCTGTCGATCGCTACGCGGCGATCGCGTTGAACGCGGGACGGATGCATCGCGATCTCGGCCTGGCGCGTGGTCGCCATGACGCTCTTGACTACGTGATGGCGCTGACCGCCGTTACCGCCCGCGCCGCGGAGCTGCCGTGGATCGTCGGCACCTTCGAGGCCGATCGCGGGTTCATCGAGGCGGCGCGCGCCCACGAGTTCGGCGCGGCCGGGGTGACGGTCCAGTCGGAAGCCGGCGTTCGTGGCGTGCACTCGTTGTTCCAACCGGACGCGGCGGACGTGGCCTCGGCGCGGGCAGTGCTGCGTGAGTGGGAGCGGCTGCGCGGGGACGGCATGACCTCGGGCGTGGCGCTGATCGGCGATGAGGGGAACCCGCGCGTGGAGCCCGTTGACCGGCGCGCGATGCGCGCGGCGAGGCTGGTGGTGGCGCGTGCCGATGCGATCGCGGCACGGGATCAGATCAGCGACTGATCGAGCGCGGCCCCGCTGTCCGGTATGATCTCGCGGGTTTTCCACTGACACCGCGCGTTGACCCGCACAACAGCGAGGAACGTTCATGCCTGCAGTCGTGGTAATCGGCGGCCAATGGGGCGACGAGGGCAAGGGCCGCGTGGTGGATTTCCACGCGCGCTATTGCTCGATGATTGGTCGCTACTCGGCCGGGACGAACGCCGGTCACACCATCATCAACGAGCGCGGCAAGTTTGCGCTGCACCTCGTTCCTGCCGGGATCTTCTACGGCGACAAGGCGTGCATCATCGGCAACGGCGTGGTGATCGATCCGAAGACGCTGCTCGCCGAGATCGCGATGCTGAGCGAGCGCGGGATTGATACCTCGAAGCTGGTGATCAGCGACCGAGCGCACGTCATCATGCCGTGGCACCGCGTGATCGATATCGCCGACGAGAAGATGCGTGGCGCGAGCGCGATTGGCACCACTGGCACCGGCACCGGTCCGGCCTTCCACGACAAGGTGGCGCGCATCGGGATCCGCGTCGGCGACGTGCTCGATGTCGATCGATTCCCGCACCGCCTGCGGGAAGTACTCGACTACAAGAACCGCGTGATCAGCCGCCTCTACGAAGAGCCCGAGCTGGACTACGACACGATCCTCGAGGAGTACCGCGAGTTCGGTGAGAAGCTGCGGCACTACGTCGCCGACACCACGGCGCTGGTGCAGGAAGCGCACTGGCGCGGCGAGATGATCCTACTCGAGGGCGCGCAGGGTTCGTTGCTGGACCTGGACTCAGGGACCTACCCGTACGTGACGTCCTCGGTGCCGGCTTCGGTCGCGGCCGGGGCGGCGATTGGCATCGGGATTGGGCCGACCGCGATCGAGCGGGTGGTCGGCGTGTACAAGGCCTACCAGACGCGCGTCGGCAACGGGCCGATGCCGACGGAGCTGTTCGACGAGGACGGCGTCTCGCTGCGCGAAGGCGGCGGTGGGGTGCCCGGCACCAGCGAGTACGGGACCACGACCGGTCGCGCCCGGCGGACCGGCTGGTTCGACGGCGTGCTGGCGCGCTACACCTCGCGGCTCAACGGCGTGACCTCGGTCGCGCTGACGCGTCTGGACTCCCTGTCCGCGTTCGAGCGGATCAAGATCTGTGTCGCCTACGAGCTGGACGACGAGCGGGTCACGACGTTGCCCGCCAGCCTGGAGGACGCGAACCGCGTCAAGCCGATCTACGAGGAACTGCCGGGTTGGATGCAGGATGTCTCCGGGGTCCGCAACCTGGGTGACCTGCCGACCGAGGCACGCCAATACGTGCGCCGGATCGAGCAACTGCTGGACGCGCCGGTCGACATGATCTCGGTGGGCCCGGAGCGCCACCAGGCGATCGTTACGCGCGATATCTTCGGCGGCCGTCTCTAGTCCTCGAAGGAGCGCGTCATGGACAACGTCTCGCTGGTGGTCCACGTGTTCGCCGCCACGCTGCTGGTCGGCCCGCAGGTGCTGCTCTTCTTCGCGGCGGTCCCGGCGACGTGGCTGATCGAGGACGAGGCGCTGAAGCGGGCGGTCACGCGGGTGATTACGCAGCGGTACGCCTATATCGCGGGTACCGCGATGCTGACGCTGCTGGTGACCGGGCTGTACCAGTTCTACAACGTCACGCCGGACGCGATCAGCGAGGACATGGTGTCCTACCGCTTCGGCTGGCTTTTCATCACGAAGATGACGCTGTTCACGGTCTTCATCGGTCTGCTCGGCGTGCACGGCGTGATCGGACGGCGGATCGGACGCCTCGCGGATGCCGTCGCTGCCGGCGACGGCGACGAGTTCGCGCTGGAGAATAAGCGCCGGATTTCGCTGATGCTGGCGCTGGTGATGATGCTGGTCGCGGTCGCGATCCTGGTGCTCGGCACGCTGTTGGGGCGCGGCGAGTTCTCGTACGTCGCGAACTAGCGGTGACCGCGATCGAGACGCTGCCGGACTTGCTTGTGCCCGGCCTCGATCTGGTGTTCGTCGGCATCAATCCCGGTGAACGCTCCGCGCTCGCCGGCCACTATTACGCCCATCCCGGCAACGGTTTCTGGCCCGCGCTCAGTGCCTCGATGCTCGTGGCGCGCGCCGTGACGGCCGAGGACGATCACACCCTCCCCGGGGTGGCGCGGATCGGCTTCACCGACGTTGTGAAGCGCGTCGTCACCGATAGCACCGACGTCACGACCGAGGAGTTGCGTGCCGCGGAGGCCGCGTTCCGCGCGCGGATTGCCGGTGCGTCGCCGCGTGCGGTGTGCCTGACCAGCTCGCGTGCGTTCGACGTGCTGTTCCCGAAGGTGCGCACGAGCGGTGCGTGGGGGCGGCAGCCCGTCGATATCGAGGGCGCCTCGGTGTGGGTGATGCCCTCGACGTCCGGTCGCGCGATGCGGCACCGCGAACACGTCCACCGCGTGCTCGATGAATTGGCGGCGTACCTCGGGCGGGACGCGCTGAACGCGCCGGCGCGAGGTGCGGCGTGAGCATGGAGGCGCCGCAGGAGCGGCGGTTCCGGCCACCGGTGACGGCGGACTGCCCGATCTTCAGCGAACGGCTGGAGGAGCACCTGATCGCGGTGAGCCGCGGCGAGGCGCCCAGTCGCGGGCGCTTCTGCGGGAACTGCTACCACCCGTTGGGGCGCGATATTGAGCGCTGCTCGCACTGCAACAATCACACGGTGGAGGGCCGTCCGACCGTGGATCTGGTGCCGGATGAGATCACGGAGATCCTGCGACGACAGCGCAAGACCGAGTCGACGATCGTGACGAGCTTCGCGTTCCTCGGGGTGTTGATCGCGGTGGTCGGCGGGCTGGGTGTGGTGCTCGGTATTCCGTACCTGCGGGACCATCTGCTGCCCGCGACGATCGTCTACGCGATCATTCTGCTGATCGGCGTGCGCGGCCTCGCCGGGTTCCTCGGTGGGTACTACGGGGATCGAATTGGCTACGAGCGCGCCCGCGCGAAGACGATCGCGAGTTGGCGGGAGTTCGAGGCGACGCGGGACGATATCGGCGGCTAAGCCGGTTCGCCCTCGAACCGTTCGGCGAGCCTGAGCGCGACCGCGACGAGATCGCGGTTGCTCGCGGCGGGCGTGCCGTCTGGCAACGTCAGTGTGTCCTCGAAACCGATGCGCGTTTGCAGGCCGCGGCGGACGGCATCGATCAGCAACGGCCACGTCGTGTCGCGGTTGCCGTGCAGCAAGCGCGGTGCGGTGGTGGCGGCCGCGTCGAGGACGGCCTCGATCGCCGCTCCGTTCGCGCGCGCTTGCTCGAGATCCTGCTCGAGCGGCTCGATGAGGATGCGGACGCAGCGGTCGGCGAAGCCGCTCGCCACGAGGCGTTGGGCCGCCTCGGCGTGCCAGAGGCCGGCTTCGACGGCGATGCCACGCTCGAGCAGCAGCGCGGCGAGTTCCTCGCAGCCGTCCTCGTGGAAGTTCACAGATGCGAAGTCCGGGAGTTCGGTCCAACTGCGGACCTGGTTCATCCGCAGTTCGCCGGAGGAAATCCAGGCGCCGGTGCTGACGCCGATCGGCTTCTCGACCATGTGGCGCAATACGCCGACGGTGGCATCCACGTCCGCGAGATCGAGGCTCTGCCCGCCCTCGAGGTTGCGGACGTGCACGTGGATAGCGCAGGCGCCGGCGTCGGCGACCTCGGCTGCGCTAAGCGCGACGTCATTGGGTGACTCGGGGACGCCGGGCGCGTCGGCGCGCCGGCGGCCGCCGTTGAGGCAGGCTTTGATGAACGCCACGCCCGGGGCTACGCCGTCGCCGGGATTGGGAGGTCGATCTGGTGCCTCGTCAGCTCGGTGCGGACGAGCGCCTGCGCACCTGCCGAGGCCTCGACCAGCGGCAGCCGTGGCGTGCCGACGGTGAAGCCCAGGTGGTTGAGCGCGTATTTCAGCGGCTGTGGGCTGCTCTCGTAGAACAGCGCGTCGACAAGCGGCATCAGCCGGCGGTGGATGGCACCGGCGCGCGCCAGATCGCCGGCGACTGCGGCCGCCATCATCTCGGAGATCTGCTTGCCGGCGAGGTGTGACGCGACCGAGACGACGCCGAACCCACCGATCGCGAGGATCGGGAGCGTATCGCCGTCGTTGCCGGACCAGACGCGGAATCCCTCGGGGGCGTGCTCGATGATGTGCGCGATCTGTTCGAGGCTGGCGCTCGCCTCTTTGATGCCAAACACGTTCGGGAGGTCCGCCAGCGCGAGCGTCGTTTCGGCGGTCATGTTCGAGGCAGTGCGCGATGGCACGTTGTAGAGCATGCACGGGAGCGACGTGGCCGCGGCGATCGCGGTGAAGTGAGCGATCAAGCCGGCTTGTGTGGGCTTGTTGTACGCGGGGACCGTGAGTAGCAGTCCGTCCATCCCCAGGTCGGCGGCTGCCTTCGCACGGGTGATGGATGCGGCGGTGTTGTTGTCGGTCGCGCCGGCGATCACGGCGACGTTCGGGCCGACGGCGGCTTTGACGGTGCGCCACACCTCGAACTGTTCGGCGTCACTGAGGGTCGGTGCCTCGCCGGTGGTGCCGGTCGCGACGATGCTGTCGGTTCCGGAGGCGACGAGCGCCCGCGCGAGTTCGGCGGTCTGGGCGAGGTCAACCTCGCCCTCGGTAGTCATTGGCGTGATCATCGCCGTCACCAGACGGCCAACTTCAGCGGTCATCAGAACCCCCCAGTGGAGCCGATCCGGTGCCGCGCATGGGTGCTGGAAGCGTGCGCGCCGGATGTCGGCGGAATCGTATCAGCCCGATGTTCGTCCCGGCGTCACGCGCCGGCTGGTTACGAACGCTTGAGCAGATTCCGTGCGATCAGCTCTTCGGCGATCTGGATCGCGTTGGTCGCGGCGCCCTTGCGGAGGTTGTCGCTGACGCACCAGAAGACGATGCCGCGGCCGTCCGGGACCGTGGGATCCGGTCGCAGCCGCCCGACATGAGTGAGGTCGTTCCCCTCGGCCTGCAACGGGGTCGCGTAGTCCTCGGGACCTTCGCCGATCACGATGCCGGACTGCGCGGCGAGCGCGGCGTGCAACGCGGCGAGATCGACCGGGCGGTCGAACTCGGCGTGCACGACCTCGGCGTGGCCGATCAGGGTGGGGACGCGTACGCAGGTGGTGGCAATGGGCAGATCCGGCTGGTGCAGGATCTTGCGCGTCTCGTTGCGCATCTTCAGTTCTTCCTTGGTGTAGCCGTCCGCGTCGAAGTCATCCACCTGGGGGAGGACGTTCATCGCGATCTGCTGCGGGTACACGGTCGGTGCGGGCACGGCCTCGCCGCGCCCGATCGCCCCGATTTGAGCGCGCAGTTCAGCGGCGGCCGCGGAGCCGCTGCCGGTGACGGCCTGGTAGGTGGCGGCGGTGACGCGCACCGGCGTGGCGACGCTCTTCATCGCGTGCAATGCCAACACCATCGGTGTGGTCGTGCAGTTGGGGATCGAGACGATGCCCTCGTGCCATTCGAGGTCGTCGCCGTTGATTTCCGGGACGACCAGCGGGACGTTGGTTTCCATGCGGTAGGCGGAACCGTCATCGATCATCACGCCACCATTGGCGCGCACGATCGGACCCCAGTGCCGCGAAGCCTCGGAGGTGGCGGAGCAGAAGACCACGTCGGCATTGGCGAGGGCGGCTTCGCTGGTCTCCTCGACGGTGATGAGCTGGCCGCGGAACTTGAGCTGCTTGCCAGCGGAGCGTGCGGTCGCGAGGAGCTTGAGCTCCCCGATCGGGAATTCACGCTGTTCGGCGACGCGGAGGAAGACGTCCCCCACGGCACCTGTTGCTCCGATGACTGCCACATTCGGCACGGCTCGGCTCCTTGGGCTCGGCGCTGGATCGCGCGGTCATTCGACGGCACGGCCGGCGATCTTACCGGGACGCGGGCGCACCGAGCGAGCAGGGTCGGCCCGCACGGCCCGCCTGGAACGGCCGGCTAGGTGAGCCCGACGAGCTGATCGAGACCCTCGACGAGGTGGTCGCGCTCCATCACCTCGCGGATCGCGAGCAGGACGCCCGGTACGAACGAGTCGCGACCGGTGGTGTCGTGGCGGATCGTGAGCGTCTGGCCTTGGCCGCCGAAGAGCACTTCCTGGTGGGCGACGAGGCCCGGCAGACGCACGGAGTGGATGGGAATACCGCCCTCGACCCCACCGCGGGTGCCCGGAATGGTGGTCAACTCCGGGACGTTGTAGCTGAAGTCGCTGCCCCGGGCCTCGCGCATCAGGCGGGCCGTGGCGAGGCCGGTGCCGCTGGGTGCGTCCACCTTGCGATCGTGGTGCAGTTCGATGATCTCGGCGGCCTCGAAGTAGGGGGCGGCGAGCTGCGCCATGTACATCAGCATCACGGCGCCGATCGCGAAGTTCGGCGCGATCACCGCGCCGAGGCCCTGCTCCGCGCAGCCGTGGCGTAGCCGCGTGACCGTTTCGACGGGCACGCCGCTGGTGCCAATCACGAGGCGCACCCCGTGTTCGAGGGCGGCCTCGACCAGTGCGGGCGTCGCCGCCGCGTTCGTGAAGTCGACGACCACGTCCGGGTGCGTCGCCTCGAAGAGCTGGCCCGGGTCCGCGTGCATCGCGAGCACGGTGTGACTGTCGACGGCGGGGGCGATCGGCTCGAGGATGCCGACCGGTTGCATGTCCTCGGCGTTCTCGACCGCTTCGAGGATCAATGTCCCCATCTGTCCGGTGCCACTGATGACGACGCGGATCATGCGGGTCTCCTACTCGGGTGCATCTTCGTCGGCTTCGTCATCGTCGTCGGCGCCCTCTTCGGCATAGACGCCGGCTTCCTCGCCGCGCCAGACGGTGACGATGAAGTCCTCGCGGTACGGATCGGCGGAAAGGACGATGCGCTCATCGATCTCGGCGATCAGCGCCTGCACCTCGGCGTCGTCGACGGAGACGTGCACGGCGAGGGTGGCGTGAGCGGCGGATCCGGTGAAGTGGATGTCGACGCGGCCAATCGAGTGTTCGGTGGTTTCGATCACCCACTGCTCGGAGTGCGCGGTGCGCGCCTCGCGCTCGAACCGGTAGTCGGGCATGGGGACTCCTCGTTGGTTGGGCGCTGATCCTACATGGCGGCCGGGCCTGTGGTCGCGAGCCGTTCGCCAGCCCAGGAGAGGATCACTTGCCGATCGACCGCGGCGAAGTCGGTGGTGTCGACTTCGAGGGTTGGATCGACGACCGGCGCGTCGATCGGGCGGACGACGACTGAGTGGAACTCCTCGATCGTGAAGCCGACGCTGTGCCCGGCGTGACGTTCCGAGGTGGCGCGGCGAGCCAACTCCCGCCGTTCCAGTTCGCCCGAGGCGGCGCTGAGGACGATCTGCGCGAGCGCCGCGCCGGTCTCCGCGGCCACGAGATCGATCTCGTGCTGCGAGAACTCGCGGTGAAGCGGGGCCTCGAGGATTGTCGAAACGCCGGAGCCGAGGTGCGCGGCGGCGGTCCGGAACGTCAGCGCGTAGGCGAGGCGACCGTAGTCGCGGGACTGCTCGCGGTCAGCGGGCATCCGATGGTCGTAGAGCGCCTCCTTGAAGAGATCCTTGCGCACACACGGGACCCGGAGCTCCGCGGCGAGCCAGGCGGCGAGCGCGGTCTTGCCGGTTCCCGGGTGACCGTTGATCAGCAGCAACGTCGGGCGATTCATGGCGTGCCTCGCGTGTTCGGCGCGGAGCGCACGGCGAGGTCGGTCGCGTCGATCACGGTCGCGTCGATCACGGGGTCGGCCGGTCAGGCTTTATAGCGGCGGCCGCGTTCCGACCGGGTGCGGTCGGCGCGGAACTCGAGGACGGGCACGCCGTAGCCGCAGCTCGTCGCGGTCGACTCCACCTCGATCTCCACGACCTGGCGCTGTGGCAGCTCAATCGAGGCCGCCGGTTGGGCCAGCAGGCGTTCCGCCAGCGGGGAGCCCTCGATCGGGCTGACGCGAGCGCGACCGTAGAGGCGGACGATCGCGGCGTCCTGGCCGTCGATCGACATCACCATCACCGTGACCGGGCCGTCCGAGGAGGCATGGCGGGCGGTCTCGTCGCCGCTCCCGGTGTAGTCGAGGTAGGCGACGTGCCGTTCGTCGATGACGTGGAGTGGGACGCCACCCTTCGGCGAGACGTTGACCGGGCCCTGGCCCGCGGGGCCGGGCTGCAGTTCGCGGTGCGCGGAGGCGATGAAGAAGAGCGGTGCGCGTTCGATCAGCGCGCGTTGCTCGGCGGTGATGTGGTCGTAGCTGGATGCCATGCGGCGCCCCCTAGACGAGGACCAGGTTGTTCCGGTGGACGATTTCTTCGGAGTATTCGTAGCCGAGCTCGTTGACGATCTGATCCGAATGCTTGCCGCGGATGCGCTCCACCTCGGCGCGGGCGTAGTTGGCGACGCCGGTAGCGACGTGCTCGCCGTCGACGGCGTAGATGTGCACCACATCACCGCGCGCGAACTCGCCGCTGGCGCCGGTGACGCCGGCGGGGAGCAGCGAGGTCCCGCCGTGGCGCAGTGCGGTGGCGGCCCCGGAGTCCACGATCACGCGGCCGCGTACCTGCAGCCCGGAGAGCAGGTAGCGGCGCCGGCTCTCGGTGCGATCGCCGGCGGGGAGGAAGTGGGTGCCGACCGGTTCGCCGGCGGCGGCGCGGATCGCGACGTCACGCGCGCGGCCGTCCGCGATCATCACGTGGGTGCCGTGCTGTGTGGCGAGCTTCGCCGCCTCGATCTTCGTGCGCATGCCGCCGGTGCCGCGCGCGCCGGGCGCGCCCGCCGCCGCACTAACGATCGCGGCGTCGATGTGCGGCACTTCCTCGATCAGGCGCGCGTCCGGATCGCGGGCGGGATCGGCCGTGTAGAGCCCGGCGATGTCGGTGAGGATCAGCAGCAGGTCCGCGTCGACGAGGTTGGCGACCTGCGCCGAGAGCTGGTCGTTGTCACCGATGTGGCGGGAATCGATCTCCTCGACCGAGACAACGTCGTTCTCGTTGATCACGGGCACGACGCCGAGTTCGACGAGGCGGGTGAGCGTGTTGCGGGCGTTGAGGTAGCTGAGGCGGTCGGCGAGATCCATCGCGGTCAGTAGCGCCTGCGCGATCACCACGTCGTGCTGTTCGAACAGTTCGTCCCAGAGCGACATCAGGCGACCTTGCCCGACGGCGGCGAGGACCTGCCGTCCCTGCACGTCGCGCGGGTGCAACGCGCCAACGCGGGCGCTGGCCTGGACGCGGTGGCGTCCGGCGGCGATCGCACCGGAGGTGACGAGCAGGACCTCGATGCCGCGCTCGCGCATCGCGGCGATCTGTTCGACGAGCGAGGCCATGGCGGCGGTGTTCAGTTCGCTCGTCCCGGCGGTCAGCACGTTGGTGCCAACCTTCACGACGACGCGCCGATACTCGATGTGCCGAGGTTGAGGACGACCGGGCATTGCTACGATCCCTGATGCGGGAACCCATCGGATGTGATGGGCTACCTCTGTAGGATCGCGAAGCGTGCGCCCACCGTCGAGGCGTTCGTTGGACGAGGAGCCTCGTGGCGGATCCCGCCTTCGCCGAAATACCCGCTGCCGTCGGGTCCACGTCGGGCGATTCCGCTGCGGAATCGCCGCTGGAACCGCCGCTGGACGCGCCGGCCCTCGATGCCCCGCGGCGCCGTCGGATCGCGCCCTGGTACTGGGGCGGGGTGGTGCTGCGCGTGATCGGTCGCGCGATCAAGAACTTCGCCGAGGACCGTGGCACGCAGATGGCGGCGGCGATCTCGTACTACACGCTCTTTTCGCTGTTGCCGCTGCTGATCCTGACCGTGGCGGTATTCGGTCTGTTGCTGCGCGACGTGGATCTCCAGCAGCGGGTGATCAACGCGCTGACCGATGCGGTGCCGATCCCGACCGGCGATGTGACGACGGCGGTGGAGGGCACGGCGCGGAACGCGCCACAGCTCGCGCTTGCGTCGCTGCTGGCTGTGATCTGGACCGCTGGTGCGCTCTCCGCGTCGCTTCGCACGGCGCTGAACGTCGCCTTCGAGGCGCGCCGGAGCCGGCCCGCCTTGCGCGGGAAGCTGATCGATTACGCGCTGCTGCCGATCCTCGGGTTGCCGGTGTTGGGGAGCGTTGTGATCTCCGCGGGCTGGCAGATTATCCGCAAACGTGTGGAGGACCTGCCGCTTGCCAGCGACTTCGTGTGGGTGTGGGAGATCGCGACGATCAGCACCTCGATGGTGCTCGCCTTCGTCGCCTTCTCGTTGCTGTACTGGCTCGCGCCGAACCGCACCGTGCGGTTCCGCTACCTGTGGCCCGGTGCGCTTTTCGCCGCCGCGGCCTTCGAGTGGTTGAAGTACGGCTTCACCTTTTACCTGGCGAACTTTGCGAATTACGACCAGGTCTACGGCACGCTGGGGAGCGTGGTGGTGTTGCTGTTCTGGGTCTTCCTGAGCGCCAACATCCTGATCCTGGGCGCCGAGATATCAAACGAGGTACCGCACGTGCTCTATGAGCACCCGCGGCACGGTCGCGTCCAGGGTCGCGAGGATCGATCCTGGGTTTCCGCCGGTTGGAAGATCGTCCGCTGGTTCCTGCTTGCGCCCGAGGACGAAGAGGATCACTTGCCCCCCGGCACCCTCCGACCGCAGCCAGAGGATGCCGTCTCCGATAACGGATCCCACATCGATCGGACGCGCCACCGCCGCCGCGCCGATCGACGTGCCGAGGACGACCGCGACTAGGCGGTCGTCCCGCTCTTGCGCAGCGCCAGCGTCACGTCCAACCCGTCGATCGTCGCGTCCACCGAGGCCCAACCGCTGTCCGCGCCGCCGGCCTGCATGCTCAGCGCGAGCGTCTCCTCCGCGATGTAGCCGCCGTGGGTCGCGAACGCCTGCTCCACCGCTGGGGCGTCGACAGCCGCGTGGTAGCGAACCTCGATGCGGTCCGAGACGTCCAGGCGAGCTTCGCGGCGCAGGTCCTGGAGGCGGCGCACCAGCTCGCGGGCGAAGCCCTCGGAGCGCAGTTCCGGCGTGATCGTCGTGTCGAGCAGCGCGACGTAACCGCCATCCTCAGCGGCAGCCCAGCCCTCGGCGGCTTCGACGCCGACGAGGATGTCGCCGCCACCGAGTTCAAACTCGCCAAGGCGGATCGGCTCGCCGGCACGCATCGCACGGACGATCGCCGCCGCGTCAGCGTTGCCGAGGGCGCCACGGATCTTGCCGACGTCCTTGCCGAACTTCGGCCCCAGCACCGGCAGGTTCGGTCGCAGCGTGTAGGACACGCGGTCGCCGCCATCCTCGACGACCTGCACGGCTTTCACGTTCAACTCGTCGGCGATCAACGAGGCGAGGCGTTCGAGCGCGCCGCGTTCGGTGGCGTTCCTCGGTACCAGGACCGCGGAACCGAGCGGTTGGCGCACGCGCACTTGCGCCGAGGATCGCGCGGCGCGGCCGAGCGAGACCATCCGCTGAACGGCCGCCATCTCCTCGGAGAGCGTCTCGTCGATCGCAGATTCATCGACCGCCGGCCAGTCCTCGAGGTGGACTGAATCGGCGGCGCCACGCAGGTGGCTCGCGGCGAGGTTGCGGTGCAGCGACTCCGCGACGAACGGCGTGAACGGTGCGAGCAACCGCGAAACGGTGACGAGGCATTCGTAGAGCGTGCGGAGCGCGACGCGACTGTCCGCGTCGTCGCCCGAGCGCCAGAAGCGGCGGCGGCTGCGACGGACGTACCAGTTCGACAGGCCCTCGACGAACTGCTCGATCGGGCGGGCCGCCTCGGACAGCTCGTAGGCCTCGAGGCCCTCGGTCACCCGTTGCACGGTGCGGTGCAGCTCGGAGCGGACCCAGCGATCTAGCTCCGTCGGCACCTCGTCCGGCGTGGCGGGCGCGGACGGATCGAAGTCCGCGAGGTTCGCGTAGGTGACGAAGAATGAGTAGGTGTTCCAGAGCGTGGAGAGGAAGCGCCGCACCGTCTCCGCGACCAGTTCCTCGGAGAACCGCCGCGCGTTGCCGGGAGGCGACGCCGTGTACATGTACCAGCGGATCGCGTCAGCGCCGTGGTGGTCGAGCACGGTCCACGGATCGATGACGTTGCCCTTCGACTTGGACATCTTCTGGCCGGCGCCGTCGAGGATGTGGCCGAGGCTGATCACGTTGCGGTAGGCGATGCCTTCCGGCACGTCCTCCGTGCGATGCAGCAACGTCGCCAGGGCGTGCAGCGTGTAGAACCAGCCGCGCGTTTGGTCGACGGCCTCGCAGATGAAGTCGGCGGGGAAGCGCTCGTCGAACACGTCCTGGTTCTCGAACGGGTAGTGCCACTGGGCGTAGGGCATCGCGCCGGAGTCGAACCAGCCGTCGGCGACCTCTGGCGTGCGGCGCATCGTGCCGTTGCAGCGCGTGCAGCCAAGCTGGACGCCGTCCACGTAGGGACGGTGGGCGTCGAAGCCGTGCTCCGTCTCGAGAGAGTCGGCGGTGCCGGGACGCGCTCGCTCGCGCAGTTCCTCGAAGGAGCCGATGCACTCGGCGTGCTCGCAGATCTCGCAGACCCAGAGCGGGAGCGGCGTGCCCCAGTAGCGCTCGCGCGAGACGGCCCAGTCGACGTTGCCCTCGAGCCATTCGCCGAAGCGACCGTTCTTGATGTTCTCCGGCACCCAGTGGATCTGCTGGTTGTGCTCGACCAGGTTGCTGGCGACGGCCGTGGTGCGGATGTACCAGGAGGGCTTGGCGTAATAGAGGACGGCGGTACCGCAGCGCCAGCAGAACGGGTAGGTGTGGCGGATCGTCTCCGACTTGAAGAGCAGTCCGCGCTCGCGCAAATCCGCGGTGATCGCGGGGTCCGCGGTCTTCGCGAAGACGCCGTCACCCGGACCGCCGATCAGCGTGCCGTTCGAACGCACCGGCTGCAGGAACATCAAGCCCTCGGCACGGCCCATCGCGTAGTCGGCTTCACCGAACGCGGGTGCGACGTGGAGGATGCCCGTGCCCTCGTCGGTGGTGACCTCGTCCGAAGCGATCACCCGCCGCACCGGGAGCGCGTCGCCGTCCTTCAGGCGTTGCGTCCGCCCGTTGACGAAGGCCAGCGGCTCGACCCACTCGGCGGCCTGCGGGTAGAGCGCCTCGTACTGGAGGCCGAGCAGGTCCGTGCCGGGCACGGTACCGAGGACGCTGCCGTCCTCGCCGACAACGCTCGTGACGAGGGCGTTCGCCAGCACGACGCGCTCCGTCGCCTCGTCCTCGCGGGCGATCTCGACGAGCGCGTACTCCGCGGTGGGGAGCACCGCGAGCGCCGTGTTGCCGGAGAGCGTCCACGGCGTGGTCGTCCAGGCGAGCAGCGAGGTGGCGACGCCATCCTCGAGGCGGAGCGAGGCCGGCGCGGTCGATCCGGCGGGGAGGCGGAGGCGCACCGTGACGCCGGGATCGGGTGTGTTCTCCTCGTAGCCCTGCGCGATCTCGTGGCTGGAGAGGCTCGTGTCGCAGCGTGGGCAGTGCGGGGTGACGCGGAAATCCTGGAAGATCAGCTCGTTGTCCCAGAGCCGTTTGAAGATCCACCAGCCGGTTTCGATGTACTCGTTGGAATACGTGACGTAGGCGTGGTCCATGTCGACCCAGAAGCCGATCCGATCGGTCATCCGTTCCCACTCGGAGACATAGCGGAAGACCGATTCGCGGCACTTCTGGTTGAACGCCTCGACGCCGTAGGACTCGATCTCGCGCTTGCTGGTCAGGCCCAGTTCACGTTCGACCTCCAGTTCCACGGGCAGGCCGTGGGTGTCCCAGCCACCTTTCCGAGGCACGCGGTAGCCGCGCATCGTGCGGTAGCGAGGCACCACGTCCTTGAACGCGCGTGCGAGGACGTGGTGGATGCCGGGGTTGCCGTTCGCCGTCGGCGGCCCCTCGTAGAACGAGAAGATCTTGTCAGCGGGCCGCTCATCGACGCTGCGCTTGAAGATGTCGTGTTCGCGCCAGAAGTCGAGGATCGACGCCTCGAGCTCCGGGAACGCCACCCGCGAGGCGACCGGGTCGAATGTGGTCATGCTCGTTACCTCCAACGCGGCGACCCGCGCATTGAGATCCGCGCGCCGCGCGCGCAGATCAAAAAAGCCCATCCCTGAACGGGACGGGCTGGACTGCCCGCGGTACCACCCGCGTTGCGCGCCCCTCACGCCTCGCGTGACGGACTCGCCGCTCTCCGCACCACGGGCGACACGTCGCCGATGGCACTGCCCCTGCTAACGGTGGGCGCTCCGGTCGAGCCTACGCACGCTGTCCTCGATGTCCCGCGCGGGGACGGACGGCGCTTCGGTCGACGGCTCGGGAGGGATCTTCGCCCCGCGTGACACGCGCCCGGCTCACACCGTCCCGGGCTCGCTGTGCGGTCCACGGCTGCGCATCTGCCGTGGCCGCGGGGCTACTCGTCTCCGTCGTCGCCTATCTGAATCAGTCTAGGTCCGCCGGAAACCGCCATCAATCGAGATCGCCCCCGATCGATGGCGGCTGGCGAGCCGGTTACTCGATCGACGCGGTCGCTGGGACCTCAATGACCTCGGCGGTCTCGTCGGTCTCGGGCGCTGCGTCGTCGGTCGACGCGGTCGCGGGGACCGCAACGGCCTCGGCGGTCTCGCCGCCCTCGGTCGCTGCTTCTGTGGCCGGCGCATCAGCAGCCGGCGCCTCGTCGGTGGCCTCATCGTCACCACCCAGCATGCTGAGCGGGTTCGGGCGTTCGCCCTCGAGGGCGCCGAGGATGTTGCGGGTGCCGGAGGTGGCGATACGCGTCGCGGCGGCGGTGGCTTCCGCGGACTCCTGGGCCTCCTGCTTGCGGCGCAGGTCGCCGTAGCAGTCGGAGCAGTAGACGGGCCGGTCATCGCGCGGGCGGAAGGGCACCTCGGTCATGCCGGCGCACTGCGCGCAGCTCGCGACGTGGAGCTGCCGAGGCGTGCGGCCTCCCCAGGAGACGTAGACGCCGTAGGCCGGCGCGAAGTCGCGATCCTCGGGGCGCATCATCTTGCGCGTGGCGCGGCAGGACGGGCAGCGCACCGGGTCGTGCTCGAGGCCCTTGGTGGCGTAAAACTCCTGCTCGCCCGCAGTGAAGACGAAGGCGCCGCCGCAGTCGCGACAGTTCAGCTCACGGTCCTGGAATGCCATGGGATCTCCTTAGGTTCGGCGGCCCATCGCACGCAGCGGCACGCGACCGCTTGTCGCGTTTCTTGTCGCCCTTTGTGTGTTGGGGTGCAAATAGTGTACCAGCGTGAGGGTGTGGTGTGGCCCTGCCGGGCCGCGGGTTTGCCCGGCGATGCCGGTTACAGACGCAGCGCGCGCCGCGCTTGCCGGTATTCGTCGCCCAGCAGCGTAATCGCCGCCGCACCGAACGTCAGCACGCCGAGCAGCCCGGCCGTCAGCACGAGGAACGTCGCACCGAGGGCGCCCGAGATATCGATGCCGAGCGCGCCGAGCAGCAACCGCATCAGCACCATCACCTGCACCATCGCCACCGTCGCCAACGCCAGCCGCGCCGAGAAGTCGCCGAGTCCGCGCCGATCGAATCCGCCGATGCGCCCACGCAACAACGAGGTGAGGACGAGGAACTCGAGGATCGCCGTGATCGAGGCGGCGGCTGCCAGTCCTCGCAGTTCGAACGGGCGGACGAGGATCAGCGCCAGCACGACGTTCAGCACCATCGCCATCACCGCGACCTGGACCGGTGTGCGGGTGTCCTCGAGGGCATAAAACCCGCGGCTAAGGATCTCGATCCCCGCGTGGGCGAAGACGCCGATCCCGAAGAGCACCAGCGTGCTCGCCACGAGATCGGTCGACCCGATGTCGAACGCGCCTCGTTCCAGCAGCAGTTGCACCATTGGCTTCGCGAGCACCACCAGCCCGGCCGAGGCGGGGACGGCGAGGAAGAGCACCGCCCGCAGCGAACGCCAGACCGTGTTGCGCAGGGCATCGAGGCGTCCGGCCGCCGCCTGCTGCGAGAAGATCGGGAAGGCCGCTGTGGCGACCGCCATCCCGACCACGCCGACCGGCAACATCATCATCAGGAAGGCGTAGTTCACGGCGCTGATCGCTTCGTCCGAGACGAACGAGGCGAAGAAGACCAGCACGAGGAAGTTGATCTGTGACGCGCCGAGGCCGATCACGCGCGGTCCCATCAGTCGCAGGACCTCGCGGACCGCTTCCGATCCCAGATCGATCGAGGGCGTCCAGCGCATCCCCACGCTCCGCAGCGCGGGAAGCTGGATCAGCAGGTGACCGACGGATCCAATCACCACGCCCCAGACGAGCCCGTGCACGCCGTACGGCCCGGCCAGGAACACCGCACCGAAGATGATCGAGACGTTGTAGACCATCGGCGCCAGCGCCGGTGCGATGAAATGCTGGCGCGCGTTCAGGATCCCCATCAGCATCCCGGAGATGCCGAAGAAGATCGGCGAGAGCAGCATCAAGCGCGTCAGCTCGATCGCCAGATCGCGCAGCTCGGCCTCGCGGCCACTCGTTTCGCCGAGGCCCGGCGCGAGCACGGGCACGAGCCAGGGCGCCGCCACGAAGGCGGCCGCAGCGACCACGACGGTGGCGATACTGACGAGGTTGAGCACCCGTGAGGCCAGTAGCCAGGCGCGATCCGGCCCCTGGTGCATGGAGACCCGGGAGAACACCGGGATGAAGGCGGCGGACAGCGTTGCGCCGGCCAGGAGCTGGAACACGAGATCCGGCAGGCGGAACGCGACCCAGTAAGCGCCGAGTTCCGGGTCGGTCCCGAAGGCGTCGGCGATCGCCACCGAGCGGAGCAGGCCGAGCAGCCTCGATCCGAGGAATCCGAGGGCAACAATGCCCGCAGCGCCGGCAATTCCGGACGGCGCGCGGTCACCGCCCCGTTGCAGGAAACGCCGGAAGCCGCCGAGTGCGGCTCGTGCGCCTGCTGGGCGCGGCTCGCTCGCCATTCATGCACGATAGACGGTCGGTGAGGTCGCGGCTACGATGTTCGTCCGCTTGATAGAGGTTGCTTCGTACATGGAGGGGCAATGGCCCACACGTTGTCCGCGCGCAAGCGCATTCGTCAGAACGAACGGCATTCCGAGCGCAACAAGCCGTTCCGCACGCGTGCGGCGCACGCGCTGCGCGAAGCGCGCGCTGCGATCGCTGCCGGTGATGCCGATGCCGGCGAGCGCGTCCGCGAGGCGCAGTCCGCGCTGGATCGCGCCGCCCGCCGCAAGATCATTCACCCCAACTCCGCCGCCCGGCGGAAGGCGCGCCTAGTCAGCCAGTTGAAGGCGATCCAGGCCTAGCACGCTCCCGGCGCGTCCGCGGAGCGCCGCCCAGCGGGCGAATGGTTCCCAGAACAACCGGGCGCTGACGCCCGGGCGCCGCACCCGTCATACTGCAACCTCCAGGCCGGTGCGCTGAGGCGCGAACCCATCGCGTCGCCCGGTCGAGCCGCCAGGGGTGCGATGACCCAACCGAACCCAATCGAGTTTCCCTCCGCCGCCCCTGGTCGACCGCGCTCGCGGACGATTGGCGCGCGCCTGGAGGATGCTCGTCTCTCGAAGCAGCTCAGCTTCGAGGAGGTCGAGCGCGACACCCGGATCAGCCGCCGCTACCTGGAGGCGCTGGAGCGCGGTCACTACGAGATCATGCCGGCACCGGTCTACGCGCGCGGCTTCATGCGCAGCTATGCCGATTACCTTGGCCTCGATCCCGCCGAAGCGGTGATGTCGATGCCGGCGCACCTCCCGGTGCCGGAGGGCCTCGACCCGATGCCCGGATTGCGGCGGATGCCGTCCGGCACGATCCCGCCGTTCGACCTGCGGCTGGCGGGGATTGTGACGGCGATCGTGCTGGTGATCGCGCTACTGCTCTGGATCGCACCACGCCTCGGCGGGGGGACCGGTCTGCCGGAACTCCCGGGCCGCGGCGGGGCGGAGTCACAGACCGTCGCGAGTTCGTCGGTGATCCCGCCGTTCGATCCCGGAACGACGCCGGACTTCGTGGGTGCCGACCGTGCGACCGCGATCGCGCTGATCGAGAATCTGGGTCTGACCGTGAGCATCGTCGAGAGTCCCAGCGCGACAGCGCGTGCCGGCGAGGTGTTCCAGCAGGCGCCGGAACCCGGCACCCTCAGCTCCGCCGGCGACGTGGTGACGCTCGTTGTCTCGCAGGGGCCGCCGTCCGCAGAAGCCACTGCCCAGGCGTCCCAATGACCGCTTACGCCGACCGATATTTCGCGCGGCCTCGCGCTCATTCGCCACGGAGTGCCGCGTGAAATACCACCTCGTCACGCTTGGTTGCGCCAAGAACACCGTGGATTCGATGCGCCTCGAGCAGGCGTTGCGGGCTGGGCGGCACCTCGCGGCGCCCGATCCGGACGACGCCGAACTGCTGATCGTGAACACCTGTGGCTTCATCGACGCCGCAAAAGACGAATCGATCGGGGTGATCCGCGAGCTTGACGCGCAGCGGCACGCCGGCCAGCGGCTCTACGTCGTCGGCTGCCTGACCGAGATCGCCGAGGAGCAGGTGCGCCTCGCGGTGCCGAACGTGGATGCGACGTTCGGTGCGGAGCGCTGGGACGAGGTGGCGGCCGACCTCGGCGCCGCGAGCCCCAGCTTCGACATCCCACAGCCGGCGCTCTCGAACATTGGTGCGCCCAGCGCCTACCTCAAGATCTCGGACGGCTGCGACCGGCCGTGCACGTTCTGCATCATCCCGACGATCAAGGGACGAATGCACTCGGATCCCACCGACCGCCTGCTCGTGGAGGCGCGCTTCCACGCGGCGGCCGGGGCCAGCGAGCTGGTGCTCGTCGCGCAGGACTCCACGGCCTACGGCGAGGACCGCGACGAGCGCGACGGACTGGCGATCTTCCTCGAGCGCCTCTCCGAGGCCGTCCCGGATCTGCCCTGGATCCGGCTGATGTACGCCTACCCCGGACGGGTCACGCGGCGCCTGGCGGAAACGATGGCCGCGCTGCCGAACGTCGTGCCCTATATGGACATGCCGCTCCAGCACGCCTCGCCCGCCGCGCTGATGCGGATGAAGCGCCCGACGGTCCAGAAGTCACGCGAGTCCATTGCGCACATCCGGGCCGCGATGCCCAATGCGGTGCTGCGCACCACCTTCATCGTTGGCTTCCCCGGCGAAACCGCCGCCGAATTCGAAGAACTGCTCGCCTTCGTCGAGGAGCAGCGGTTCGAACACCTTGGTGCCTTCACGTACTCGGCGCAGCCTGGTACGCCTGCCGCCGAATTGCCCGGACAGGTACCGGAAGCGGTCAAGGTCGAACGCTACGGACGGCTGATGGAACTGGCGCAGTCGATCTCGCACGAAGCGAACCGCTCCGTGATCGGCCAGGAATTCGACGTCCTCGTGGAATCCGACGCCCCCGTAGAGTCTGCCGGGGGTGATCTCGTGGTCGTGGGACGCACGCATCGCGATGCCCCAGAGGTCGACGGATTAGCCTTCGTGAAGGGCGAATTCCCGTCGGGAACGATGATTCGAGCGCGCGTCGACGGCGCATTGCCATACGACCTGCTCTGCACACCGGTCACAAACTAGCCGAAGATTCACTGTCTCGGACGCGTCTCGCGCGATTTCTTCAATGAAAATGGGCGTTTCGCAGATCGGGGTGAACCCCGATGGCGACGTACCTGCCTTTAAGGCGACAATTTACATGGATTTCACGTGATTGTGCACACTTTCACTTGCGAAAGCGATGAGAGAGGCCGATACTGAATCCACGGTGGTCACGCGGGATTCGCGGACCTACCAAAGAAGGGAATCGCGGAAATGCGAATCGAGCGTTACTACAACGCACTCATCGGCCGCTCACGGCCCGGCGTTGCGCCCACCATCCAGGAGGCGCGCAAGGACCTGAATCGTGCGCTCGAGGCCCAATTCCCGTACTATAGCTAGTCGCTGACTAGCTATAGTACGGGAACGCCACTCCCGCGCCTGCGAAGGCGTTGGGGCGGTATCGAACAACAACAGACGGCCCTTCGGGGCCGTCTGCCTCGTTAAGCGGCGCGGTTAGCTGACGATCGTCTGCTCATCCCGCGTCGCGTCCACGATCTCGGCGCGGCCGATCAGCTCGCGCTCGGCGAAGCGCAGCGCGTCGTCCGCGAGTCCGCGCGCTACCGAGGGCGAACCGGACACCGTCGCGAACCCGATCTGCGCGCGTCGCGTGTCGTCCTGCAGGCCAACCTCGGCGGCACTGACGTCTAGCCGCTTGCGCAGCCGTTCGACGAGTGAACGCACTACCGCGCGCTTGTCCTTGAGTGATCCGGGTTGGAGCAGATGCAGCGTCAACAGGACGCTGACCGTGGTCACGCGGCTAGTTCGAGCTGTCCGAGGCCTCGACCGGGCTGGCGAACGCGGCGCCGGCGGCGCGGCTCAAGTCCTCCACGTCGTCGCTGATCTCCAGCTCCAGGTCATCCTCGAGCTCGTCGAAGTCATCGAGGTCGTCGAATTCTTCGAGGTCCTCGTCGTCCTCGCTGTCCTCGTCCTCGGCCAGGGTGTCCTCGGCGAACGTCTCGTCGCCGGCGTCGGCGGCGGGATCGAGGGCGCTCAGCTCGGAGGGTTCGTCCGTCGATGGACTCGCGGCCGTCTCTGTTCTTACCGCGGACTCGAGCGCGAACTGCGCGCCTTCTGCCTCGGGCGGCATTTCGACATCGTCCGGGAGGGGCGGTAGCTGATCCGGGCGCTCCAGACCGAAGTGCTCCAGGAAACGCTGCGTCGTGCTGAAGAGCAGTGGTCGACCGGGCCCCGGCGCTCGTCCGACGCCCTCGATCAGGCCGCGTGCCCGCAGCGTCGCGATCGCGCCGTCGCTGTTCACGCCGCGGATCTGATCGATCGCATGGCGGGTAACTGGCTGGCGGTAAGCGATGATTGCCAGCGTCTCGAGCGCCGCGCTGGAGAGCCGTCGGTTCGCCTCGAGGCCAAGGAACAGCTCGACGGTCGCCGCCATCTCCGGTGCGGTCACCAACTGCGCGCCGTCCGGCCCCTGCTGCAGGCGAATCCCGTGCCCGGCCTCGCGGAGCTTGTCCGCCAGGTCGTCCAGCCCACGCCGGATCTGCCTTGGCGTCAGTTCGAGGGCGCGTCCCAGCTCAGAGGTCGCGACCGGATCGTCCGCGACGAAGAGGATCGCCTCCAACATGCGCGGCAGCGATTCAAGGTCGGCGTCGGTCGCATCGTCATCTGCCTCGTCGGTGTCAGCGCCAGCCTCGATGGTGTCCTCTACCTCGAGGTCGGCGACCGGCTGCCTGTCCGCGTCCGCGTTCGGGGCTGCGTCTTCGTCGGACGCGGCCTCGATGGTTTCTTCGTCCGCGGCTTCCGGTGGCTCGGCCGCTGGCTCCGCGATCTCGACGTCAGGATCTTCGACCGTCACGAGGTCGACCGGTGCGTCCGCAAGGGTCTCACTTGTGGTGTCGTCGGCGATCGGCGCTTCCGCGGTGAGGGTGTCGCCATCGAGCGCGGGTTCGTCGATTGGGGCGTCGGCCAGCGCGGCCTCCACCGAGGCATCAACGATGCGGCGCGCTCGTTCGTTGGTCATCAACCCGTCCTGACCGGAGGTCGAGCTCATCGAAGCGGAGCTCAACAGACGGGGGTGATGATAAGCGGACGAGTAGATGGCCGTGAAGCAGCAGTTCGGCGGCTTCCGACACGGCTTCGATTGCCCCGCTGAGGTTTGCCTGTGGGTCGACGTGGATGCGGGACGTCACGCGCACGCCCCGGCGGTGCAGGTTGTCGACGTGAACCTCGGCCCGGTGGACGCCCTCGCGCTCTTCGATCAGCGCTTCCAACCGTCGGGCGATCTCCGCCACCGTGATCTGCCCGCCCGCCGGCAGGTGCACCGGCCGGCCGAGCGCCGTGCGGCGCCCCCAGGCGATCACGAGGCCGAGCAGCGCCAGCGCGCCGAGCGCGACGGAGGCGATCGCCTGGGCGGTCGGCGTCTGGTGCGCTTCCAGCCAGGCGACGGCGTCGCCCGAGGCGTCCAGTGTTTCCACGGGCGCCAACCAGACGACCGCGATCAGCGCCGTGGCGATCAGCGCGAGCAGCAACGCACCGCGATAGCCCTCGAGGCGGCGGCCGCCACGGCGGCGACGGTTGGGCGTGGCGTCCAGGGCGCGCAAACGTGCATGGCGGGCGTGCCCGGTCGACTGATCATCAGGTCCTGGTTGGCGCAGCGAAGACATACGGCTCCCCGACTCGTCGCACGCCGAATCGTCGGTCGTACTTGAGCCGTCCGGCACCCCGCCACGGGTGCGCGCCATAATGACGCCTGTGAATACCATGAGGCAGTCGGGCACCGCTGTCCACAGGGAACGCCTACCGCTGCCGGATGGCCGCCAACGCGCGGCGTTTCGAGGGTGCCTCGTTGCGACTCTTCACCGCGATCGATGTCCCAGAGGACTGGCGTGCGGCGGCCGATGACGCACAGGAGCGGCTCGCCGAGGGGTTCGCGGCAGAGCTGCGTCCGGTGCGTCGCGATCAACTGCACGTCACCGTGCGATTTCTGGGCGAGGTGCCCGCGGAGCAGGCCGCGGACCTCGTGCGCGCCATCGAAGCGATGCCGCCGCTCGCACTGGAGTTGCTCCTGGGAGCGGCAGGGACGTTCGGCCCGTCCGCGCGGCCAACGGTGGTCTGGCTCGGCGTTGGGATGAGCGACGAGGACAGCGCGACGCTTCTCGGTCACCTCGATCGGGCGATTGGTGCGGCGGGTCTCACGCCCGCGGATCGGCCGTGGCGGCCCCACCTCACGCTCGCGCGCGTGCGGCGCCGGGCCACCGCGGATCGGGCGCGCGCGCTGGCCGCGGTGGTGGCGACGTTGCCGGCTGCAGCGCCGCTGACGTTCACCGCGCGAAGCGTATCGCTGTACCAATCAGACCTCGGAAATCGTGCACCGCATCACAAATTGTTAGCCCGGTCAGCAATTAGTTGACGGCGCTCAGCGGGGCGATCTACTGTCCGATATGGACTGCATCGCATGGAGCAATTTCAGAGCGGCGTCGTGGCAAAGCCACGGCGCCTTTTTCGTTCTGGGGCCAACTCCAGGCAGGCGATGTGGCCGGTAGGGCACGAGCAGGAGGCCTCATGTACTCAGGCATGATCGGCAAGATCGACAAAGCGCACCGCTACGCCGCCGAGCGCGATCGATTCCAGTTCCACGACCTCCGCGTCACGATCCGCGGCAACAACGACGAACACACGGTCACCCTCCAGGACGGCGTCTGGCACTGCGGCTGTGACTTCTTCCGACACGAAGAGACCTGCGCGCACACGATGGCGCTTGAGGTGCTGTTGGAGGGGATGGTCAAGACGGCGACACCGGTCTCGTAGCGACAATCCGAAGGTTCGGCGGTATCCAGCTTCGGTGGGGTGTTGCCGAGAGGGCGAGGCTGCGCGGTCCGTCGCCGCGCAGCCTCGAGTGGTCTAGTCCTGAAAGCGGCGCAGGATCAGCACGGCGTTCTGCCCGCCGAAGCCGAACGAGTTCTTCATCGCGATCCGCGCGTCCACGCTTCGTGACGTGAGCGGCACATAGTCCAGGTCACATTCGTCCGCGGGATGCTCCAGGTTGATTGTGGGCGCGATCCGGCCGGTGAGCAGCGTCTGCACCGTGGCCACGGCCTCCACCCCGCCAGAGCCGCCGAGCAGGTGCCCGATTTGCGACTTCAACGAGGTGACCGGCGTGCGATACGCGTGCTCGCCGAACACCGTCTTGATCGCCTTCGTCTCGGCGACGTCGCCGACCGCGGTCGCGGTGGCGTGCGCTGAGATGTAGTCGATCTCCTCCGGGGCGATCGCCGCGTCCTCGATCGCCAGGCGCATCGCGTGGGCCGCGCCTTCGCCGCCGTCCGAGGGCGCCACCAGGTAGGTGGCGTCCGCGCTGACGCCGTAGCCGATCACCTCGGCGAGCGGGGTCGCGCCCCGCGCCTGGGCGTGTTCGAGGCTCTCCAGGGTGACCATCCCCGCGCCCTCGGCCGGTACGAAGCCGTCGCGGTCACGGTCGAACGGGCGCGATGCGCGCTCCGGCTCGCCGTTGAACGACGTGGTCAGCGCGCGCATCGCCGCGAACCCGGCGAGGCCGAGTTCGCAGATGCCGGCCTCGGTGCCGCCGGCCAGCATTACGTCCGCGCTGCCACGACGGATCACCTCGGTCGCTTCGCCGATCGCCTGGGTGCCGGAGGCGCAGGCGGTGACCACGGTGTTCGTGTAGCCGCGGAGTCCGAGCTGGATCGTCACATTCGCCGCGGCCATGTTCGGTAGCCACTTCGCGACGTAGAGCGGATCGATCTTCATGCCGCCACGCGTGTCCATGGTCTGCACGGCCTGTTCGACGTTCGGGTAGCCGCCGCCGCCGTTGCCGAGCACGATCCCCGCGCGCGTTCGATCGATGGCGTCCAGATCGAGGCCCGCTGCGTCGACCGCCTGCCTCGCCACTGCCACGGCGAATTGCGAGAAGCGCGCCATCCGTCGTGCGGCCCGGCGATCCATGTAGTCCTCGGGTTCGAAGTCCTGGACCTCGCCCACCACGTGGCACGGGTAGTTACTGGGATCGAGATCTTGGAACGGGCGGACGCCAGAGGCGCCAGACACGGCGGCCGCCCAGAACTCGTCGACTGTCTTACCCAGCGGGGTCAGGGCGCCGAGGCCGGTAATCACGACTCGGCGACGTCCATGCGACGTCATCGGCACTCCATCCTCGCCAGCGTTGAGCGGGGATCCTATCTCAGCCCGAGGGCGCGGTCCCCTGTGATCGCCAATCGCGCCTCGCGCGCTTCCGCCACCGTACGCAGGCTGCCGGTCACGATCACCGCGCCCCGCTCGCTCGCGGCGACTGTCGCACGTTCCAATGCGGTGGCGACATCCGGTGTCGTGCTGGCCGCCGCACCCATCGCTCGCACCTGCGCGGCGATCTCCCGAGGATCCGCTGCGCGCGGGCTCTGCGGTGCTGCGATGAACACCTGATCCTCCGGCCGCAACAGCGCGCGCACGATCGGCTCGACGTCCTTGCCCTCGAGGATTCCGAGGACGAACGTGCGCCCTCGTGGAACGCCGGCGCCGTCGAGCGCCTCGCGCAGCCGCTTCGCGGCCAGCGGGGTGTGCGCGCCATCGACGATCGTCAGCGGCTTGCGTCCGATGATCTCGCCACGGCCGGGCAGCCGAACGGCGCCCAGCGCCTGGCGCACCAGCGGTTCGGTCAGCGCGATGCCCTCGGTTGCGAGTGCCAACTCAGCGGCGCGGATCGCCGCCGCCGCGTTCTCTGCCTGGTGCGGCCCGAGCAGCTCCAGCTTGACCTGCCGGTAGGTGAAGAGCGGTGTCTTGAGATCGAACTGCAGCTCGTCGAGCGACTGTTTGGTGACGCGGAGCCCGCACTCCTCGGCGATCGCGTGGATCCGCGCCCCGACCGCATCAGCCTTCGCGCGGATCACATCGAGCGCCGAGGCACGCTGCGGTGCGATCACCAGGTCGCAGGGGCCGGTCAGGATCCCCGCCTTCTCGGCGGCGATCTCCGCGATCGTCTCGCCGAGGATCGCCGTGTGTTCGAGGTCGATCGGTGTGATCACGGCGACCGCCTTCTCGGCGATCGCGTTCGTCGTATCGAGGCGTCCGCCGAGGCCGACCTCGAGGACCTGCCAGCGACAATGCGCGTCAGCGGCCGCCTGCCAGGCCATCAACGTCAGTAGCTCGAAGTACGACCAGCCCTCGGTGTCTGGATCGGCCAGTGCCAGATCCGCGACCCGAGCGAAGGTAGCGGCATCGATGATCGTGCCGTCGATCGCGATCCGCTCGCGGGCGCTGTGCAGATCCGGGGAGGTGTAGCGCATCGTTCGCGATTGGCCCTCGACGGTCGGGAGCGCTGCGCGCAGCAGCGCTTCTGTCATCGTCGTGACGGAGCCTTTCGCCTTCGACCCCGCGACGTGCACGGTCCGCCGGGCATCCGGACTGCCGTGTTTGTCCAGGTGGGCGCGCACGTGGGAGATCTCCCAGCGCGCTGCCTGGGCTGGGCGCCCGCTCAGCTCGAAGCCGCCGTGCGCGAGCAGCCGGCGCACGGCGTCGGCGTAGCGGGCGAGATCGGTATCGTCCGGTGCGATCGTCATGGCTCGCCAGTGTACGGAGCGATCGATCGTCTGAGGTGCACGCCGCGCCCGCGTTCGCTGCCTCCGCCGCGTCGGCGGTCGCTGCCGCCGACGCCGGGCTCTGCTCTGGTAGTGTCACGCCCGATGATCGCCGCCAAACCGACCGACCCTGCCTGGCAGCCGTGCGACCCCGTCGGGGCTCACCTCCTTGCGGGCCTCGATGGATTCGAGGTCGGGGAGGATGTCTCGCTGGTCGCGGAGATTGGCCCGCGTACGCGTGTCGGTGGGCGTCGGTTCCGTCTCTTCCTTGCGACGCCGGACCTCGGGCGCACCGCGCTCCCGATGATCAGCGGGCTGCTCAGCCCGGTCCGGGCCGGCGATCACGCGTGGATCGAAGTGACCGGCTATCGCGCGCGGCTGCCGCTGGCCGACGGCCGCACGGTCGACGTGCCCGAGGGCATCCTGCTGCGCACGCTCACCGCGCTCGCCGAGCGCCTGCCGGCCCCCGGCAGCCTGATCGTGGAGTACGAATCCCCCGGTTTCGCCGTGACCGCCCAGGCGTTGGCAGCCGGGGTGCCGCCGATCGCGACCCCGCTCGGCGGGATGCTGTTCGCGGCCGGTCGTGGCGCCTTGCGCGATCACACGGCGGCAGCCGGCGCTCGGGCCGGCCGGCGGCGGCTGCAGGGGGAGCGACCGGCCCTCGAGAGTGACGACGATCAGGCGCAGGAGTGGGCGCGCCGGACGCTCGCCGCGCTCCAGGCGTTCATGGCTCGCTCGGTGGAGCTTGACTGGTACGTCCAGGCGCAAACGCGCCCGGTCGCGGAGGCCGCGATCGCGGCGTTGACGAGGCAACTCGCCTCCTCGTAGCGGTCGTCGCGGCGCCTGGCTGGGCCGACGGGCAGAACGCGCCGATGGTATCTTCGGGGCCCCGCGACAGTCGTCGAGCACGCCGGCTTCCGGGAGTTTGTGATCCCGCGGGAACGCATCGATCAGTGAGGCGGCCCGCGTTGGGCCTCGGGAGCGGGCGCATGGTTCAACCGGTCGCTGGTATCGCCGCACCCGTCGAGGGCATCGACGATCCTGTACTCGCGCGCGTGCTCGCCGCGATCGTGGAGGCTGCGCGCGACGTCTCGCACCACGTCCGCGCCGGCGCGCTGCTGCCGGCCCCGGATCCCGAGGGCGCGCGGAACGTCCACGGCGAGGTCGTGCACCCGCTGGACATCCTCGGCACCGAGCGGTTCGTCGAGGCGTTCGATGCGAGCGACGCCGTCGCCGGGCTCGTCTGCGAGGAATTGGCCGCGCCGAAGTTCTTCGAGATCCCGAACGGTGATCCGTCGTTCCTCTGCGTCCTCGATCCGATCGATGGCACCTCGAATGCCGATATTGCGATCACAATTGGCTCGATTTTCGGCGTGTTTCCGTCACCCGATGGAGTCCCGCTGGCGGGCGAGGCGCCGTTCCTGCGCCCCGGCACCGAGCTGGTGACCGCCGGTTACGTGCTCTACGGATCGAGCACGGTGCTGGTGATCGCCACGCCGGGCCTCGTGCAGGAGTTCACCCTCGACGATACGAGCGGCGAGTTCCGGCTCACCCGGCCCGCGGTGCGGATCCCGGACGCCTGCCCGTACTACAGCGTGAACCAGGGCTACGAGGATCGCTGGGACCCGGACGTTCGCCGCGCCGTGGACGTCGCTCGCGAGGGCCGGTCGCTCCGCTACGTCGGATCGCTGGTCTCCGACTTTCACCGCGATCTCGTACGCGGCGGTGTCTTCCTCTACCCGGCGGACTCCACCAGCCCGCGCGGCAAGATCCGCGTGCTCTACGAGGCCGCGGTGTTCGCCTACATCGCCGCGCAGGCGGGCGGAGCGGCCAGCACCGGCGATGGGCCAGTGCTGGATCTGGTCCCGGAATCCGTGCACCAGCGCACGCCGCTGTTCATCGGCAACGCCAGCGCCGTTGAGGCAATCGACCAGGCACTGGCAAGCTAGTCGCCACCCGGCTCACGATCGAGGACGGCGGTTGAGCGCGTGCCCGTAACGCTGACGGCTCTTTCCGCCACGCTGGACAGCCCCGCCATGGGCAAGACCGCTGCGCTGGTCCTCGAACGGTTCGCGCCCGCGCTGGTGGCCGGCGACGTGATCGACGTGCAGGTCCGGGCGCTGGGTAGCGGGCTCTGGGTGTTGCTGACGCACGGACGGGGTGAGGGCGACGCCGCCGTGCACCGCGCTGCCTGGGACGCGCTCGCCGCAGCGGCCGATCCACCGCCGCAGCCGTTCCCCGGCGACCTGGAGGCTGCGGGGGTGAGCGTCTGCGAGCTGACGCTGGAAGAACGGCCAACGGAATCGCTGATCGCCTTCGCTGGCGTCGGCACCGCCACCGGCGCGTTCAACCTGCCGCTCTATCGTGCGTTCGCCGATCCCTTCAACACGCCGGGCCTCGTGCTCTCGACGGCACTGAGCCAGGGCGCTTCGTTCGAGGTGCACGACAGCCTCGAACACCGCAAGGCCGTCTTCAACACCCCCGAAGAGCTGTACGACCTGCTTGCCTACATCGGGTCGCCGGGGCGCTTCGCCGTGAAACGCGTGATCCAGCGGTCGTCCGGCGCGGTAGCGGCGGTGGCCTCGACGGATCGGATCGCCGCGGTGGCCGGGATGGCCGGTCATCAGCACCCGCTGGCGATCGTGCGCTGTGACGGCGATCTCCCCACGGTTGGCGAGGCGCTGGAGCCGTTCGCGATCCCCGCGCTGGTCGAAGGCTTCACGCGCGGATCTCACCTCGGACCCTGGATGCCGGTCAGCAAGCGCGACGCGGCGCCCGGCCGCTTCGATGGCCCGCCACGCGCGGTCGCGCTCGGCTTCGAGCTGTCGGGCGGCAAGCTCGGCGAGGCGCGGGACCTGTTCGCCGACCCCTCGTTCGATCGCGCGCGGGAGGAAGCGAACCGCCTCGCCGACGTGCTCCGCCGCCACGGCCCGTTCGAACCGCACCGGCTGCCGCTGGACGAGGAGGAGCAGGCCGAGCTGCCGGCCGCGACCGCCCGCACCGAGTCGCGCTGGGCGGACGCTTAGCGCGCGGAACTCCGCGCCAGTTTCTTTCGTTCCTCACTGGGGCATTCATCGCTCCAGGGATCGCTCAATCGCCGAGGAGTGACCGATGACGGTCACGCACCGACTGCGCAGGCATGGCCTTCGCTCCGTGATGTCGGCTCTGCTCGCCGCGCTGCTGATCGCTGCCTGTACGTCGGATGGAACGCCGCCCGATGGGACCGACTCTGTCGAGTCCACTTCGGCAGCGCCTACCGCCACTACAGGGACTCCCGTCGTAGTCGATTCGCCGACCCCTGCTGCAACGACTCGTGCACCGTTCATTCTCCGGACACCGACGCCGTTCCCCACGGCTGAGGCGATGGCGCCCGATCGGATCGTCGCGACGAACGCGCGACGGACCGGGGTGATCGAGGTGGATCGAGTGATTGACGCATTGTTCGGCGATGATCAGGCGGCGCTCGATGCGCTGGTCCGGGCGCAGTCCGCGGTCTGCCACGAAGTGGTGCTTGGTCTCGGCGACATGGAGGTCTGCCCGGAGGGTGTCGCGGAGGGAACGCTCGTTGAGTTCTTCTTCGCCGGCAACTGTCACGGATACCCACAGCATGAGCGCCCGTTCGTCGTTCCGTTCGACCCTGAATTGGTGGCCCTCTTCGCCGTGGCGAAGGTGCCGGACTCGGTGGTGGATGGTGAGTTCGCACCAGCCGGAGACCAGCTCCTTGTCTTTGTGGTCCCGGGGAACCCACCGTCCAACGTGACAGGATTCATCGTTGAAGCGGGGATGGTGGTTCGGCGCGTGGGCGGGTGCGGCAACACCGCCGACACCCTTCTTGCGCAGGGCGGCGACTCCCCGGACTATTTGCTCGAACCGTTCGCCCTACCCGAGTAGGACCCGATGACCAAAGCCTCACCCCGCCTCATCGTCGCCACCGGTAATGCCGGCAAGCTGCGCGAGATTCGCGCGTTGCTTGAACCGACGGGCTGGCACGCACTCAGCCTCGCCGAGGCGGGCGTCGATCACGCCGAGGTGATCGAAACCGGACGCTCCTACCTCGAGAATGCCGTCGCCAAGGCGGTGGCGGTCGTGCAGGTCTCCGGTCTGCCCGTGCTCGCGGACGACTCCGGCCTCGAGGTGGACGCGCTGGGCGGGCGGCCGGGCGTCACCTCGGCCCGCTACGGCGGGCCGCTGCTCACGGACGCGGAGCGCAGCGCCCGCCTGCTGCGGGAGCTCGAGGGCGTGCCGCCCGGCC
>JAQCIU010000028.1:0-41385 GCA_027593235.1 Chloroflexota bacterium | reverse complement strand
CGCAGGGGGCGCCGGGGGCGGCCGCGCGGGCGTCCCGGGCGCCGGGGCAGTCCTCGTAGTTCGGCGGGGCAGCCGCCGGACGCGCGAGGACGCGGAAGCACGCTGATGTCGCAGGAACGCCGACCACTGCCGGGCAACGTCACGGTGCGCCGCAGACGATTGCGGCGCGAGGTGGTGACCGTCAAACACCGATCGCGGGTGCAGTTCCGTCCGCAGCCGTGGATGGTGCCCGCCGTGTTCGCGCTCGTCATTTTCCTTGGCGCGTTCGCACTGTCGTTGCCGATCGCCTCGGAGCGTCGGGAATGGACGGGGTTCGTGGACTCCTTGTTCACCTCGGCATCCGCGGTGTGTGTGACGGGGCTGGCGCGCTTCGACTCGGCGGAGCACTGGAGCGGATTTGGCGAGGTGACGATCGCGTTGCTGGTGCAGGTCGGCGGCCTCGGCGTGACGATGTACGCGGGGTTGCTGATGCTGATCTTCGGCAACCGGTTCGGGTTGCGCGGCCGCGAGTTCTTCGGCATGGAGCTGATGGACTTCGGCGAGCGCGACATCTCCCGGCTGTTCCGGCGGGTGATGGCCTTCGCGCTGGGCGTGGAGCTGGGCACCTTCTTGTTGCTGGTGCCGTGGTTCGTGATCGACGACCCCGGCGGGATGGCGGTGTGGAAGAGCCTGTTTCACTCGGTTTCGGCGTTCAACAATGCCGGCTTCGATCTGCAGGGTGGCGTCCGTGGGTTCACCGATGAGGTCGACAATCCGTACCCGATCGCGGTGATGAGCGTCTCCGCGTTCCTGGGGAGCATGTCGTTCGTCACGGTGTTCAACATGAAGCAGCCGGTGAAACGCTGGACGCTCGACACCAAGCTGGTGGTGATCGGGATGTTCGCGTTGCTGGTTGGCGGGATCGCCCTGTTCATGGTCGTCGAGACCGGCGAGGGTGGCGTCCTGGCCGGCCAGCACCCGGTGCACGCCTTCGTCAATTCGGTGTTCCTGTCGGTGAACCGGACGACGGGGATGTCGACCGTGGACCTGGCGCTGATCGACGATTCCACGACGGCGGCGCTGCTGCTGCTGATGTTCATCGGGGGTGCGTCCACCTCGACGGCAGGCGGGATCAAGATGGGCGCGTTCATGGTGAGCATGGTGGTCGTGATGTCGGCGCTGCGTGGCCAGCACCGTGCCTCGGTGTTCGGGCGCGACCTGCCGCAGGCGATCGTGCTGCGGGCGGTGGCGGTGACGATCCTCGGATTCTTCACGCTGGGCGCCGGGATCTGGTTGCTCGAGCTGACGGACGACCTCGAGTTCCTGCCGCTGATGTTCGAGGTGATGTCCGCCCTGGCGAACGTCGGGTGGTCGCAGGGGATCACGGCGGAGATCTCCGAGGCGGGGGCGCTGATCCTCTCATCCTTGATGTTCATCGGACGGCTTGGTCCGCTGTACGTGGCGCTGTCCAT
Organism: Chloroflexota bacterium; assembly: GCA_027593235.1. Taxonomy (GTDB): domain Bacteria; phylum Chloroflexota; class Dehalococcoidia; order UBA2979; family UBA2979; genus UBA6627. The sequence goes on along the minus strand of JAQCIU010000028.1, from coordinate 39,934 downwards.
TCCGGATAAGCCACAGACGCGCTATCGATTCCCAGAAGCAGGCGTGCGCATCGGTTAGCACGCTCGGACCCGGAGGTCCCCATGCAGGTCGTGGTACTCGGACTTGGACGGTTCGGTTCTCAGCTCGCCGAGGCGCTCGCCGAGGAGGGGCATGAGGTCCTGGCGATCGACATCAGCGAGAACGAGGTGCAGCGGGTCGCCGATCGCGTGACGAAAGCGGCGATCGCCGACATGACGGACGAGGACGCCTTGCGCGACCTCGGCGTCGGCAACATGGACATCGGGGTGGTGGCGACGGCGTTCATCGAGGCGAGCGTGCTCGCGGCGATGAACCTGCAATCGCTGGGCGTCCCGGAGGTCTACGCGAAGGCGCGGAGCGACCGGCACGCGACGATGTTGCGCCGCATTGGCGTGCAGCGGGTGGTGGAGCCGGAGAAGGAAGGCGGGCTGCGCTTCGCGCACCTGCTGCGGCTACGCCAGGCGAAGGACTACCTGTCGGTGTCACGCGACTACGGGATCGCGATCTACGAGCCGCCGCCGCGGCTGTATGGCACGACGCTCGGCCAGCTCGACGAGGATCACTCGACCCGACGGCTGCTGATGCTGATGCGCGACGACGAGGTTCAGCTCAACCCGATCCGGACTCAGACGATCAAGGCGAATGACCGACTGATCTTCTCGGGCTCCGACGAGGACCTGGCGAAAGAGCTGTAGCGCGCCATGCCCCGCCGCGTCGCTGCGGGGTCACGCTCACGCCGGGATTAGTGACCGACGGTCTGGCGAAGGTCAGCGCCCGCGGGTGAAGCGTCCGAGGATGCCGCCGCGATCGGCGGAGCCGACCGTGTTCCGCCCGGTTAATGAGCGTGTGGGCCCCGAGCGCGGCGTCAACGACGAGGGCGTCAGGGACTGCGGCAGTGCAGAGTGCGCCGACTGCTGCGACGGCTGGGACGGCGTGCCGAGCGGGCGGGTCGATGCCGATGTCGCGACCATGCGATCGTCCGGGACGCCTTGCAGGGCATCGACGATCAAGGTGATCACGAGCTGGATGATGAACGGGCCGAGGACGACGAGCGCGAGCCCGGCGAGGACTTGCAGCCAGAGCGGGTGATCCCACTTCGCCAGAAAGATGCCGTAGACCAGTCCGCTGAGGAACGGCAACGACGAACGCGTGTAGTAGCTGACAAACCGTCGAATCGTGGTCACGGTACCCACCGACAACCCCGCCGGTACCTCCGATGAAACACCAACAGGGGCCGGCGATGCAAACCCGGCCCGCAGTCGGATGTGCGTTAGCGGTCATTCGGACGCCTGGGCGACGCCTGACAATACCTTCACGAATGAGCAGAGTGACGGCGATTCGCCCAGGTGGAAGGGGTCGCGATGCGCAGATTGAGACTCAGTTTGCTCGCGATGCTCCTTGGAGCGATCGCTTCGCCGTTGCTCTTCATTGGCGCCGCGAGCGCGCAGGGATCCGCCAGTGACGGCAGCGTTGCCGCGAACCTGAACGGGCCGTGTTTCGTGTCCGGAACGATCGAGGGCGCGGGAGGCTACGACCCCTCCGCATCCGGCGGGGTCTACACGGTGCCGATCGCCGGGTCCGCCAGCTACGCCGGCGGCATCGAGATCAGCAACGTACCTGACGAGGGGCGCCCGATCAGCGGCAGCGTTTCGGTTGCACTTCCGCTCGGCATCTCGGTGCAGATCAAGAACTGGTCCGACGAGGACTCAACCAAGACGACCGATGCGGGGAGCGTGACCTGGGACCTGCCCGACGCGACGCCGCGCGGCATCGAACTAACGGTCTCCGGTAACCACAACGACCTCTCGAATTGCGACGGCTCGATGGTGGTCAAGCTGGAGGGCGGCCTGCTGGACAGCACCACCGGTCTGATCACGCTGGCATTGACGGTGATCACCGGTGGGCTGATGGCGTTCGCGGGTCTCCCGAAGTGACCGCCGCAGCGCAGCGAGGGGAGCGATCCTGATGGCAAGCGAATCGACCGAAACGAGCGAGTCGGGCGGAGCAGTGCGCGGACGCCCGGTGATGGGCGCCGTATTTGGGCTCCTCTTCGGCATCTTCCTCAGCCTGTCGCTGCTGCAGATGTCGGTGTACGCGCTGGACAGTGCACTCGTCCTGATCGTGCCGATCGTGATGCTGGGCGTCGGTGGGGTCTACGGGTTCTTTGCGCCGCTGCGGGTGCTCAAGCGGTAGCAGCGTCAGTCGCGAACAGCCCGGACGAAGATGACATGCCCCGTATGATGCGGGGCATGTTCGATCACAGCTTCAACTACGAATCGCGTCGCTCCGCCGTGTACGCGCGGAACGGTGTGGTGGCGGCCAGTCATCCGCTGGCGGCGCAGATTGGCCTCGAGGTGCTTCGGCGCGGCGGCAACGCGGCCGACGCGGCGGTCGCAACGGCGGCCGCGTTGGCGGTCGTCGAGCCGACGGGCACCGGGGTCGGCGGCGACTGTTTCACGCTTTTCTACGACGCCGCGACGAAGCGCGTCTCCGGCCTCAACGGCAGCGGCCGAGCAGCGGCCGCGCTCAACCTCGAGGTGCTCGCCGCCGAGGGATTCGGCGACGGACTGCCGCGTCACCACGTGCACAACGTGACCGTGCCGGGGGCGGTGGCCGGCTGGGCCGATACGCTGGCCCGCTTCGGGACGATGGGCCTCGCGGACGTGCTGCCCGGGGCGATCGCACTTGCCGAGGATGGCGCAGCGATGGCACCGGTGATCGCGCGGCTCTGGGACGCGGAGTCCGAGAAGATCCGCAACGCGAGCCCGAACGCCGCGGAGTTGTTGATCTACGGGCGCGCCCCGCGCGTCGGCGAGATCTGGCGCAACCCCGGACTCGCCTCGGTGCTGCGCGAGATCGCGGAGGGCGGTCCAGCGGCCTTCTACGAGGGCCGCGCGGGTGCCGAGATCGTACGTGTGACCTCGGAACTGGGCGGGCACCTCGCGCTCGCCGATCTCGCCGCTCATCGCTCGACGTTCGACGATCCGATCAGCACCACGTACCGCGGGCACACGGTGTTCGAGTGCGCGCCGAACGGCCAGGGGATCGCGGCGCTGATCGCGCTGAACGTGATCGAGGGCTTCGATTTCGCCGAGCTGCCGCGACGGTCGCCGGAGCGGTTCCACACGCTGATCGAAGCGGTACGGCTCGGATTCGCGGACGCGCGCGGTCACGTCGCGGATCCGGCGATCGAGGACGTTCCGGTCGAGCGGCTGCTGTCGGCGGCGCACGCCTCGGAGTTGCGGGCGCGGATCGACCCGGCGGCACGGCTGGACCTCGCGCGCGGCGTCGATCTCGCGGTGGGGAGCGACACGGTCTACTTCTCGGTCGTCGATGGCGACGGGAACGCGTGCAGCTTCATCAACAGCAACTACAACGGCGTCGGCACGGGGATCGTGCCGCGCGGGTGCGGGTTCCCGCTGCAGAATCGCGGGGCGGGGTTCAGCCTGGATCCGACCCATCCGAACGCGCTGGCGCCCGGGAAACGCCCGTACCACACGATTATTCCCTCGATGATCACGGACGCGAACGACGATCTGTTTGCCTGCTACGGGGTGATGGGCGGCTGGATGCAGCCGCAGGGTCACGTGCAGGTGGCGGTGGGGCTGATCGACGACGGGCTCGACCCGCAGGCGGCCCTCGATGAGCCGCGCTTCTGCATCTACAGCGACCCGCCGCACGGCGTCGTCAGCCTGGAGGAGGGACTGCCCGACGCCACGGTTGCCGCGCTGGCCGCGCTGGGTCACGAGGTTGAGCGTGTCGACGGGCTGAGCCGGACGAGTGTCTTCGGCAAGGGGCAGGTGATCATGCGCGATCCCAGTACGGGCGTGCTGATTGCCGGATCCGATCCCCGGGCCGACGGACAGGCCGCCGCCTTCTAGCCAGCAGCCGCTCCAGCGATTCAGTCGGCGCCCTACGAGGGCTGGCCTACGCGGGCTGAGCGGCCTTCATCGCGTCGAAGCCGGCGCGGGCGGCAGCGAGTGCGCCGGACACCAGGTACAGGTCGAGCGCGGTGTGCGCGAGCGCGGTCGCGGCGCGGAGCGTGCGCTCGTGGGCGACCGTGGTGGCGGCGGCTTCGGTGAAGCCGGCGTTGTGCGTCCCGATCTCCGAGGGCACAGCGAAGCCGGGGTGGAGCGTCGGGACTTCGTAGCTGACGTTGCCCATGTCGGTGCTGCCGGAGGCGCGTTCCGGGACCGGATCGCCGCCGAGGGCGCGGAAGTGAGCCTCGTAGCCGGTGGCGAGCAGCGGGTTCGACTGGAGGTCAGCGTACGGCTGGCTGCCCCAGCGGAACTCCAGGCGCGCGCCGGTCTGCTCGGCGGCGCCCTCGAAGCAGGCCTGGAGGCGGGGCTCCAGCGCGGCACGCTGGGCGAGCGTTGGAGCGCGCACGCCGAAGATGGCGCGGCTGTAGTCCGGGATGATGTTCGTCGCCTTGCCGCCGTCGGTGATGATGCCGTGGATGCGGGCGCTTGGTTCGACCTGCTGACGGAGCAGCCCGACGGCGTTGAAGCCGAGGATCATCGCATCGAGGGCGTTGATGCCGTCCCACGGGCGGGCCGCCGCGTGCGAGGCCTTGCCGTGAAAGCGCACGTCGAGCTGGCGCGCGGCGAGGGTTCGCGGTGACGCACAGTCCTCGACGCCCGGGTGGAGCATGACGGCCGCGTCGATGGAGGCGAACGCGCCCTCCTCGATCATGCGGATCTTGCCGCCGCCGCCCTCTTCGGCGGGGCTCCCGAGGACGACGATGGTGCCCTCGCCGGGTTCGAGCGCGGCCTGGAGTGCGAGGCCGACGGCAACGCCGGAGATCGCGATGAGGTTATGTCCACAGGCGTGCCCGATTCCGGGGAGCGCATCGTATTCGCACATCACAGCGACGGTCGGTTTGCCACTGCCGATCACCGCGCGAAAGGCGGTGTCCATCCCGTAGGCGCCACGATTCACCTCGAAGCCGCGATCCTCCAGAAGGTCAGTGAGGACGGCGTGCGCGTGGTGTTCTTGGAACTGCAGTTCGGGGTGCGCGTGGATATCGAGGCTGAGCGCGCGGAGTGCCGGCGAGGCGTCCTCGATGGCGTTCGTGGCGAGGCGTCGGCGCTCCTCGAGGTCGGGCATCGTGCCTCGCTCCTTCGGTCGGACCTGGTCGCTCCGTTATGTCAGTTCGTAGAGCGGGGGCTTCGCCCACTGGTCGCTCGGCGGGTTCTCCTGGATGCGGATCTCGGCACGACGGCGCGCGGTCTCTATGCGTTTCGCGTGCTTGATGACCAGGTCCTGCTGGCGGACGTGCTCGTGCTCGTGGTTGTGGGCCGCCGTGCTGCGCGGACGGCGCGGTTTGCCCTCGTGAACGGTGATCTGGCCCTCGGCAGCGAGTTGATCGAGGTGGCTGCGCACGTTGCCCTCGGCAGCGCGGCGCAGGCGGGTATCGATGTGCGGATAGAGCTTGAGCATGATGTCCCAGCTACTGAGCTGGACGCTGCCCTTGAGCGCGTCGAGCACCTGCTGTTCCCGCATGTTGCGGTGGTTCACGTACTGCAGCAGCCGCTCGCGCGGGTCCTCGACGATCTTGCCGTGGCCGGGGCAGATCACCTTGAGGTTGGGCAAGTCGAGCAGCCGTTGGAGGCTCTGACGGTAAGCGCCGAGGTCGGAGACGGTGGTGGTGGACGAGCCGAGCAGGGTGTCGCCGGTGAAGAGCACGCCTTCTTCTTCGATGTAGTAGCAGAGCGAATCCACGCTGTGGCCCGGCGTGGCCATGACCTGGACCCTGACGCCCTCGCCGAGATCGATCGTCTGGCCTTCCTCGAGGGAGCTGACCTCGCGCGGGATGCGGCCCTTGAGGAGGCGGCGGCCGCCGGCGGGGATCGCGATCTCCGCGGAGAGGACCTCTTTCGCCCACTTCAGGTTGCCGGAGTGATCCGAGTGGTGGTGGGTGATCGCGGCGATCCCGATCTCTTCCCGTTCGACGGCGGCGAGGTAGCCGCGCAAGAACCACTGGTAGCGCTCGATCGCCTCGCCGGAGTCGATCGTGAGGGACTGCCCGCCCTTCGGCCCCACCAGGTAGATGGAGGTGAAGTCGGGGTGCATCGGGTTCTGATCGGGGACCATCGCCGCGCGGACAGAGGGACTGATTTGCATGGAGACTCCAGCTTCAGTTGCCGTGCGTCGTTACGCCTCGACACTCGTGGATCGCCGCGCATGATACCGGAGTTCGGTGATCGGACGAGGCCGATCCGCTCGAGCGGGTGGGATCAGGCGAGCGTGGCGCCGGGCAGCTCCGGAGGAACGCCCCAGTCCTCGGCGTAACCGAAGACCTCGCGGGCGGCGCGGGACCCGAAGCGGTCGTCGATCACGTCGAGGTGGTCGAGGGAGACGAGCGCGGGTCCCTCGACGCCACAGGCGCGGCAGAGGGCGAGGAGTTCTTTGCGGAAGGCGACGACGTAGTTCGCGAGCCGAGCGGACTTCACCTCGGGATCGAGTCCGCGCATCAGCCACTGGCTCTGGGTGGCGACGCCGACGGGGCAGCGGCCGGTGTGGCAGCGCTGCGCCTGGATGCAGCCGATCGACATCATCGCCTCGCGGCCGACGTTGACCATGTCGCAACCGAGGGCGAACGCGAGGAGCGCCTCCTCCGGGAAGCCGAGCTTGCCGGAGCCGATGAACACGATGTCATCGGCGATGCCGCGCTTCGCGAATTCGGCGTAGACGCGACTGAACCCGAGCTTGAAGGGCAACGCGACCTGGTCGGTGAAGGCGAGTGGCGCCGCGCCGGTCCCGCCCTCGCCACCATCGATGGTGATGAAGTCGACGCCGCGGTCCTCGTGGGCCATGCGCTCTGCGAGTTCGGTCCAGAAGCCCTGATCGCCGACGGCGGACTTGATGCCGACGGGCAGCCCGGTCTCGGCGGCGATGCGTTCGACGAAGTCCAGCATCGTGTCGACGTCATGGAACTCGGGGTGCGCGGCGGGGCTGATGCAGTCCTTGCCGATCGGCACGCCTCGGATGCGGCTGATCTCGGGGGTGACTTTGGCGGCGGGCAATACGCCGCCGAGGCCGGGCTTGGCGCCCTGGCTGAGCTTGACCTCGATCGCGCGGACGGGGTTGGCGGCGACGACGTCCTTGAGGCGGGTCATATCGAAGCGCCCTCGATCGTCGCGGGCGCCGAAGTAGCCGCTGCCGAGCTGCCAGATGAGCTCGCCGCCGCGCTGATGGTGGGTGGAGAGACCGCCCTCGCCGGTGTTATGGAGGCAGCCGGCGCGCTCGGCGCCCTCGTTGAGCGCGGCGATCGCGTTCGCGGAGAGCGAACCGAAGCTCATGCCGGAGATGTTGATCACCGAGGCGGGGCGAAAGGCGTGGCGGCGTGCCCGGGCCGCGCCCAACACCTTGGCGACGGGGATGTGGTGCTGCGGGTCGTAGCCGGGTTCGCCCGGCTGCGGCGAGAGGAGCGGAAAGGAGGAGTGTTTGACGATCAGGTAATTGGGCGAGCGCTCCAGCTCCTGGACCGTGCCGAAGGCGAAGTAGTTGTTCTGATGCTTGGATGACGCGTAGATCCAGCGTCGCTGGTCACGGTTGAAGGGCAGTTCCTCGGTGTTGCTGGTGACGACGTACTGGCGGAACTCCGGGCCAATCTCCTCGAGGAGATAGCGCAGGTGCCCGACGATCGGGAAGTTGCGGAGCACGGCGTGCTGCCGCTGCACGAGGTCGTAGGTGGCGACGGCGGCCGTCGCGGCGGCCGATCCGGCGAGGAGCGTTCGTTTCCAGCCCACGGCGCTCCCTCGCTGCGTTGCGCCGAAGATCGCCCGCTATGACTTCGGCGGACGGACCAGAAGGACGGCGGCATCCTCGGCGTGGTGTACGACATAGTCTGCTACCGAGCCGAGCATGGCGCGAGAAATGCCGCTGCGTCCGTGTGTGGCGAGGACGATGACGTCGCAGCCCTGCTCTTTGGCCGCCTGCACGATCGCGTCGCCCGGTCGGCCGCGGCCGACGACGGTTTGGACGTTGGTAATACCGGCGGCCTCGAGCGCGGCTTTCGCATTGGCGAGGCTCTTATCGACCTCGGCCAGTTCGGCGTCGGCGAGGCGTTGCGCCGTATCGGCGTCGACAAAGCCGGGCGCGCCGGCACCGGCGAGGAGCATCGGCACGGAGTCAGGCACTTGCACGACGACGACTTGCGCCGGGGCGAGCTTCACGACGTGGGTGATCGCCGCCTTCGAAAATCCCGATCCATCGGTCGCGACGAGCGCTTTTTGGTACATCGCGCCTCCCGTTCATGTTGATCCTGTTGCATCGAGAATACGCCTGGGCGCGGTAGCCCCCCGAGAGGCGATCAGACTGCTGGTCATGTGACCTTCGTCCCGGGACCGCGGATCCGCCGGGTGGACCGCGAAAGCGGGCTGGCTGCTAGGCTCGCCGAGGAACTTCACTATTCAGTACTTGCCAGGAGGTATTGCGGATGAGCGACGTCGTCCAGGTGCACGATGAGGGGCATGTTCGGCTGATCCGGATGAACCGGCCGGAGAAGAAGAACGCGGTCTCGTTGGAGCTGGCGTGGGGCGTGATCACGGCTGTCCGTGAGTCGATGCTCGACGACGACATCTGGGTGCTGGGGCTGACCGGCAGCGGCGATTCGTTCTGTGCCGGGCTCGATCTGACCCCCGAAGGCGACCAGAGTCAGCACATTCCGATGAGCGACCAGAACAAGTACCTGGACGAGCTGGGCTGGGTGAGCCGGTTCCTGCTGACGCTCCGCCAGGAGTGCGACAAGCCGATTGTGGGCGGGATCAACGGCGTGGCCGTTGGCGCCGGCCTGTCGCTGGCGATGGGCACGGACATCCGGCTGATGTCCGACAGCGCGCGCCTGTTGGCGGGTTACCCGCGCATCGGCGGATCGCCGGACGGCGGGCTGTCGTTCACGCTGGTGCAGGCGATGGGCTACGAGCAGGCGATGCGCTTCCTGCTGGAGAACCGCACGGTGCACGCGGACGAGGCGCTGCGACTGGGACTGGTGGGCGAGGTGGTGCCGGAGGATCGCTTCGAGGAGCGGTTCCACGAGTACCTGACGTCGCTGACGAAGCTCTCGCCGATCACCGGGCGGGCGACGAAGCGGGTGGTCCGGGAGGCGAGCGCGATCGACCTCGATAAGCACTTGCGCTGGGAGCTGTGGAACATCGGCAAGTCGCTGGGGAGCCTGGACGGGCAGGAAGCACGGCGCGCCTTCATCGAGAAGCGGGACCCGGTGTTCACCGGGAAGGGCAGCTAGACGCGAGCGGGCGGCATCGATTGGCGCGGCCTGGGGCTACCAGTGCACGCGCCTCGATGCCGCTCCTGCAGCGGCGCGGCGACGCGATGCCCGGCTGATCAGTTCCTCCGTCACTCGTGTCGCGGCGCGGTCTCGGGCACCATGCGGCGATGACCGACCTCGGCACCACCTCGGCAGCGTCGCCGGCGGCGGCGATCGCACCGATGCGCGGCCTCACGGAGGCCGAGGCGCGTGCGCGCCTCGAGGGCGGGCGCTCGAACCTCGATCGGTCTCGCCAACGTAGCGACCGCGACGTGATTCGCGGCAACCTGCTGACGTTCTTCAACGTGGTGCTGGCGACGCTGATCGCGGCGCTGCTGGCTGTCGGCGAGTTCAGCGATGGGCTGTTCGTCGGCGGGGTGGTGTTCGCGAACGTCGCGGTGGCAACGATCCAGGAACTGCAGGCGACGCGACGGCTGCGGGAGTTGCGAGCGCTGACGGCGCCACGGGCGACGGTGGTGCGCGACGGCCTCGAACGATCGATCCGCGCGGCGGAGGTCGTCGAGGGCGATCTGCTCCACCTGGAGCCCGGCGACCAGGTAGTGGCGGATGGGCCGATCGTCGCGGAGGGCGCGGAGATCGATGAGTCGCTGCTGACCGGTGAGTCGGATCCGGTGCGGCGCGAGCGTGGTGTGGAGTTGCGATCGGGGAGCTTCTGCGTCGCGGGGGACTGCTACTACACGGCGGCGCGCGTTGGGGAGCAGGCGTACGCGGTACGACTGACGGCGGAGTCGCGCCAACTGATCAAGCGTGCCAGCCCGCTGACCCATCGCTTCAACCGGTTGCTGCGGATGCTGCTGATCACCACCGGCGCGCTGGCGGCAGTGCTGTTCATCCAGTTCAACATCGATGAACGGGGCCTGGCCGAGTCGCTGAAGGCGACGACCGCGACGGTGACCACCGTCGTCCCGGCGGGGTTGCTGCTCGGCATGACCATTGTGACCGCAGTGGGCGCGCTGCGCGTTTCCCGTTCCGGCGCGATCGTGCAGGACATGCAGGGCGTCGAGGCGCTGAACTACGTCGATGTGATTGGCCTCGACAAGACGGGCACGCTGACGACGAACCGGCTGACGCTGGCGGCGGTCGACTGGCTGACCGAGTTCCCGGACGCCCTCGACGGCTGGCTCGCGGCGTACGCGGTGGCGACCGAGGGCGAGAGCAAGACGGCGGACGCGCTGGCGGAGGAGCTGCGCGCGCGGTCGAACGGGGCGGTGCGCGTGGCGCAGGTCCCGTTCAGCTCCGCCCGACGCTGGAGCGCAGCGACGCTGCAGCACGCGAGCGACCGGATGACGTTGGTCCTCGGCGCTCCCGAGACGCTGTTCGCGGCGGCGGGGGCACACGACACCTCGCGGCTGCGGCAGGCGTACGCGGATGCGACGGCGCGTGGGCTGCGCGGCGTGCTGCTCGCGCGTGTCGAGGTGTTCGGGGCGACCGAGACGGTCGAGTGGGACCTAGCGACCTCGCGCTCGGCGCCGCGCGGGTACCGCGCCCGCTGGCATCGCCCCTACATCACCGTCTCTTCGTGTGGGTTCACGCTGTTGGCCCGGTACCCGGAATTCGATCTGAGCGTGCAGGGTCTGACGCACTCGACGGCACGACAACTCCTGGACTGGGACACGCCGCCGGCCAACCGGCGAATCGAGGAGCATCGGGCCACGCTGCAGGAGTTCGCCGGGCGGGTCGGTCTCACTTTGTCGGCCTACGCGCCGACCGACACGTTCCACGAGTTCACGGCCGAGACCGGTCCGGCGCTGATTACCAATCACAACGACAACGTGCAATTCGAGCGGCTCCACGAACGCAAGGAGCGCACGCGCGTGGTTGGACCGGCATCGTTCCCCGGCACGGCGATCGACTGGCAGGCCCTCGACCGCTACGCAGGGCGGTTCCGGGTACGACGGCGGCGGCAGATTCGGTACCTGGCGATGCAGGCACGGATCCGGATCCAGCGATGGCAGCGGAGGCTCAGCGGCGCGAAGCGAGAGCGCATGCCGTAGGCGGGTGCGGACGAGAACCCCGGATGGTGTCACGGCAGGGGGAGCGCTGATTGGAGCGGGAGATGGGATTCGAACCCACGGCATCCTGCTTGGAAGGCAGGCGCTCTACCCCTGAGCTACTCCCGCTCGGAGCGTCCGGACCACGATATCAGCAGACGGATCAAGAGGCGTCGGCGGGCGATTCCGCGACTTCGCGATAGAGGTCGGCGAAGGCGGCCGCAGCCGCGTCCCAGCTGAATCCGGCGGCGCGTGCCAGTCCTCGCTCGCGGTAATCAGCGGCCACGGCGGGGTCCGTGAGCAGCGTGCAGGTGTGCGCGAGCATGGCATCGATGTCGTCGGGGCCGACGAGGAATCCCGCATCGCCGAGGACCTCGACGCAGGCCTCGATGTTGGAGGCGACCACCGGTGTGCCGCAGGCCATCGCCTCCAGCGGCGGCCAGCCGAAGCCTTCGTGACGACTGGGGAACAGCATCACGTCGGCGACGTTGTAGAGCGCGATCAGCATGTCCTCGTCGACACGCCCGAGGTCATCGATCTGATCGAGGACGCCGAGCGCTTCGGCGTACTGCACGTGCTCGCGCGACAGGAGCGAGCCGAGGCGAATCAGGCGTACGTCCATGCCTTCGGCACGCAGCCGCTTCAGCACCTGGAGGATCGCTTCGGTGTTCTTTCGCGGTCCGGCTGTCGAGACGACCTGGAGCAGACGGAATTGCGCCGGCTGGAGCAATGCGCGCGCCGCATCAAGCGTGTCCGGCGATAGCGGATGGAAGCGCGGGTGCAGGCCGTTGTGGATCACGCTCACCCGGCCGGGGTCGATATCGAGGAGCGAGAGGACCTCGCTGCGTGCCAGCTCGCTGACGCAGACGATGTGCGTCGCCGCGGCGAGCGTCTGGAGTCCTTTGACGTGTCGGTCGCTGAGGCGCGGCGGTCCGACGCCCGGGGTCCAGTCCGCCGACGCAAGGAAGTCATGGACGGTGACGATGACCCGCTGGTGTGGGAGATGGGGGATCAGCCAGGCGTCGCCGGGTGCGATCAGGTGGAAGACGTCCGCCTGAAAGTTGCGAACCTCGGAGGGCACGCGACGGCGCCAGCGACGGCGTATCCGTAGCCGCAGGCGACCGAGGATGGCGCGCCCAGGGAACTGCTGTCGATGGCCGCGAGGAGCGACCTCGGCGGGTCGGAGGAAGTGGAGGACGCGCAGCCGGGGGTCGCGGGACAGCGCCTCGGACAGTTCGCCGAGGTAGCGCCGGAATGAGGGACCGCGGACGCCGATCGGGCCGATAAAGCCCACGCGGAGCACCGGGGCCTCACTGGTCTCTGACGGCGAATCAGCGGGCGGCTCCGAAATCGTCACCGCGCCAGCTTACTGGTCACCTCGATTTACCGCCTACTGGTCGGCCCTAGTGGTCGGGTCCTAGTGGTTGGGACCGCGGCTCATTGGCTGCGGCTGCCAGCGGTAGAGGTTGGAGTTCTGGAGCGTCTGCGGGTTAACGGCGCTGCGCGGCCACTTGCCCTGGAGCACGAGGGCCAACTCCTGACCGAGGCGCCGACGGGTCTCCGGCATCATCCGCGAGGTCGCGGAGGCGATGTGCGGGGTGACGATGACGTTGTCCATCTGGAAGAGCGGGTTCTCGGGATCGCCCGGCTCGACCTCGAAGACATCGAGGCCGGCGCCGGCGATCTCGCCGGTTTCGAGCGCTTCGATGAGGGCGGCTTCGTCCTGGCTCGGTCCGCGGCCGGCGTTGATGAACATGGCGCTGGGCTTCATCGCCTTGAACTGCTCCGCGCCCATCAGGTGATGGGTCTCGGCATTCAGCGGGCCGTGGTTGGAGACGAAGTCGGAGCGCTGGAGCAGTTCCATGAACCCGACGGGCTCCACCCCGACGCTGGTCATCTCGGTCTCGGAGACGTAGGGGTCATGGGCGATGACGTGGAGGCCGAAGGGCTGCGCGCGGCGGGCGACGGCGCGGCCGACGTTGCCGAAGGCGATCAGGCCGAGGGTCTGGCCGTAGAGACGCGGGAAGTTGCGCATGTGCGGGTGGCCTTCGGACCAGCGGCCGGCGCGGATCCAAGCACGCATTTCGTAGAGGTGTCGATGCGCGCCGAGGAGGAGCGCCATCGTGTGGTCGGCGACCTCCTCGATGAAGACGTCGGGAACGTTGGTGACCGGGATGCCGTGGCGCGTGGCGGCTTCGACGTCGACGCGATCGGTACCGACGCTGCCGCAGCCGATGACCTTGCACTTCGGGAGCCCGGCGATGATGTCCGCGTTGATCATTCGCCCGCGGGCGATGATCGCGTCGGCGTCCTTCGCCATCTCGATGAACTCGGCGTCGGTGGTGGCGGGCAGCTCGACGATTTCGGCGCCGATCGGGGTCAGCGCCTCGTTCTCATAGCTGTAGTCGGAGACCGCGAGGTTGAACGACGATCCGCCCGCCTGCATGGTTTCCTGCGGCTTCTGCACTGCCACCGTGTATCGAGCGCTGGCCATTCGTTCCCCCCTGCGACCTGTGGGCGACCCGGCTGGTGGGGCCGCCGGACGCGATGATAGCTAGCTTCCGAGGTTGGCGACGCCCGCGCCGCAACCGATGTCCGCCGTCCGCTAGTCTGTGCGCCGAAACGCGACATACCGCGACAGACAAGGGAGGCAACGATGGCGACCATCGAGACCGTATTGGGGCCGATCGACGCCTCCGAGCTGGGCTTCACGCTGAGCCACGAGCACGTGCTGGTCAACGCAGGCGAGGATCTCCGGCACTACCCATGGATGTTCGACATGGACGCGACCCGCGAGGTGCTCACGCGCGAACTGTCCGAGGCGAAGGCGGGCGGCGTCGACGCAATCATCGACCTGACGACGCCGGACCTCGGACGCGATGTTCGCTTCGTCGAGTCGATCGCGAAGGCAACGGGCGTCCACATCGTGGTGGCGACGGGGATCTGGCGCGACGTGCCTCGGTCGTTCTGGACGCGGACGCCGGACGAGATCGCGGACATCTTCGTGCGGGAGATCGAGGTTGGGATCGACGACACCTCGATCAAAGCGGGCGCGATCAAGGTCGCGAACGACATGGGCGGCGTGACGCCGGAGGCGGAGCTGATCCTGCGAGGTGCCGCGCGCGCCTCGATCCGGACGGGCTGCCCGATCAGCACGCACCACTGGGCGCTGGAGGAGGTCGGACGGCAGCAGCTCGCGGTGTTCCTCGAAGAGGGGGTGCCGCCGCACCAGGTGTGCATCGGGCACAGCGCCGACACGCCGGACGTGGACTACCTCGAGGACCTGCTCAACGCGGGGGTGTACCTGTCGCTGGACCGCTACCCGGGATCGGCGAGCAGCTCATTGCCGTGGGAGACGCGGAACGCGACGGTGCAGGCGCTGATCGAGCGCGGCTGGGTCGAGCGACTGATGCTTGGCCACGACTACGCGCCGCGGCCGGTGCGGGTCGGTGCCACGGCGCCCTCGGGCGAGCGAACGCGCTACCTGTTCGTGTCGACGACGGCGATCCCCGCGCTGCTCGCGAGCGGCGTCACGCAGCAGCAGGTGGACACGATGATGCGGACGGTGCCTCAACGCTTCTTATCCGGTGAGCAGTAGCTCACCGGTGGGTCAGTTCCTTGCGGGGGAGCAGTAGCTCACCGGTGGGTCAGTTCCTTGCGGGGGAGCAGTAGGGCCAGACGCCTCGGGCGTCCGGAGCCGGGTGCGCCGGGATCAACAACGCCCGCGGCGGGTGCCGCGGGCGTTGTGTTGTTCAGCCAAAGCTAGTGGCTATGCGCGGACGTACTGCTCCAGAACCGGGTTCGCACGGCCGTCCTCGAAACGGTCGCCGAAGCCGGCGACGCGGACGCGCTGCATGTATTCCTTGATCTGGCGCTGGCGCACCGCGAGGAGCATCTGCTGGCCATCCTCGAGCGACTTCTCGTCGGCACCACCACCCATGAGGATGGCGATCGAGGTGTTGGAGTCGGTACCGCGGACGGCCGGGTTCTGCGGATCGGCTGCAGCCGTGAGGCCCATCTCGATCTCGTCGAGGTAGCCGTGAATCTCGGCCTTGCGGTCCGGGTCCGTCTGCGACAGGTACTGGAGGTGCATCACGCCGAAGGCGACGTGGCGCGACTCGTCCGAGGCGGCCAGGCGGTACATCGCCTTCTCGGCCTCGTTGTAGCTCATCAGCTCGCCCATCCGGAACAGTGAGAGCACGGAGCCCTCGCCGGAGATGTGCAGGCGAGCCGACATCTCGGTGAAGTCACGGGCGGAGTCGATGACACCGCCGGCGGCACCGACACGGTTGAGCTGGGCCATGAGGCCGCCACCGTTGGCGAGGGCGCGCTTGCGGAAGACGTCCATGTGACGCGCTTCGTCCATGATCTGGGAGATCAGGTACATGCGCGGCTCGTAGTAGTCCGGCGTGGTGTAGGCGATCCACTTGCCCGGGACGTCGCCGGCGACGAACTCAACTTCGGTGAGGAAGGTGGCGAGCTGGCACTCCGCGCGCTCGATGGCGTCGGGGAGCTCCTCGAGGGTTTCCCACGGCACGTCGGTGGCGGAGGACCACTGGCGCTGCACGGCCTCCTCGTAGAGCTGGGCGCCGTTGCGCAGCCAGACGTCCGACTTGGTGCGGACGGGGTAGTTGCCGACGCGCGGTGCGCTGGGGCGCTGGACGGCGCCACGCGGGCGACCGCTCATGTTGTCGCTGTAATCCGGGACCTGGCCGAAGGGGCCCTGGTCCACGTTCTGGAGCAGCAAGCCGCCCTCTTCAGCAGAGTGAGCGAGCGTGGCTCCGAGGGTTTCGCGGGGCTGCAGCCAGTCGAGCTTGTAGCCGCGGTCCTTGCCGTACTCGAGCAACTGCTCGAATGCCGATGCCTCAGCAGTCTCCTGACCGGTCTCCGGTCGAACTTCGATCGCCATCGGAACTCCTCTGTCGCCAGCCAGGCCGGCATTGGACGGTGCCCGTGCACCCCAAGGCCGATCCCCACGCGCGTTACGCCACATCATAGCGGGCCGCATCACGGTCGTAAACCGGTGGTTTGCCCGCAGGCAGGGACCAGTTCACACC
The DNA here is from genome assembly GCA_027593235.1 of Chloroflexota bacterium. Taxonomy (GTDB): domain Bacteria; phylum Chloroflexota; class Dehalococcoidia; order UBA2979; family UBA2979; genus UBA6627. The sequence goes on along the minus strand of JAQCIU010000028.1, from coordinate 23,578 downwards.
TCCAGCACCTGCTGGGCGTCGATACGCAACAGCCGATCCGCGAAGTGCTCAATAAAGTATCGGTCGTGGGTGACGATCGGCGTCGCCCCCTCGAAGGTAGCAAGTGAGGCCTCGTATGCCTCGCGGGTCGGCAGATCGAGGTGGTTGGTCGGTTCGTCGAGCAGCAGCAGGTTGGCGCCGGCGAGCACGAGGCGAGCGAGCGCGAGGCGGCGCAGTTCGCCGGGGCTGAGGCTTGCGACGGGCGCGCGAGCGGCGTCGTGGGCAAAGAGGAATCTGTGTAGGTGGTCGTCCGGGAGCAGTTCGCGGTCGTCTTGCGGCAACCAGCCGACCTGTGCGGACGCCGCGAGATCGATCTTCCCGGTCATTGAGAGCGCTGGATCGAGCGGTCGACGACGAGGACGCGGCTGTCGTTGGTGGTTTCGGTCACCGGCAGGCCGAAGCGCTTGCAGAGATCGACGACGGGGATGACCCGGCCGCGGAGGTTGATGACGCCTTCGACAAAGTCGGGCGCGTCCGGAACGTAGGTGACCGTCTGCGTGCGAATGATTTCGCGCACGGCGCCAATGTTGATGCCGTAGACCTCATTCGCCAGCTCGAAAACCACGAGCTGCCGAACGCGATCGCCCTGATCCGCCATCGCGTGCCCCATCCCTCTTCATGTCGTGAGCGCTTTGCGCGTCGTTGACCTGTCCAAGGATTCGGATTTCGGAGGGGAGAGCGGCACGGGGTTCTCCCCGACAACGGGCACCGTCAGGGTCATTCGTCAGCCAGATGCAAGAACGCTGGATCGGGCGAAACTGCCCCCTCAGACGGCCCAAGCGCCCGGTGACGGAGCGGACCAGCGAGCGCCGTCAGCTACCATTGAGGGGACGACCGCACCGGTTGAGGCAGGGGCTCGGGATGCCGCAGCAGTACCACGCGACGGACGCGCCGAGCGGCCTGGAGGTCACGGTGACCGGCGAGTTTCCGCCGGATCCGGACGATCGGGTGCGGATCGCGCGGACCTCGAACCTGTTCACGCGGTTGATGGCGACGATCCTGACGACGCCGAACGACCACGAGCGTCGGGAGCGTTTCAAGGCGATCGAGACGCAACTGGAGTTGGCCGACGCACTGATCCGCGGCGACGCCGCGGAGGTGCAGCAGCTGATCCGGACGACGCTGGGCTCGATGGGCATCGGCGAGGAGCAGCTGCGCGAAGCGCAGGCGCAACTGCGTGCGCAGCTGGAGCAGATCGGCGGCGACCCCTCGGCGTTGGACGCGCTGTTCGGCGCAGCGGACGCGGACGACGAGCCGGCGGAGGAGCCGCCGTTCGACGATCGCCCGCTGGACGACCGTCTGTAGGCACCGCTGCAAATGGGCGGCGTGCCTCGGTTGAGACGCCGCAGCGTCGGCGATAGGATGAGGCGGCGGCGCTAGAACGTACATTCGACTCGGGGCGCCGGGTCGTGACGTCCTCCCCAGGCTCGCCCGCGATTCGCCCGTTTCGATTCGCCGTCTGCGAGGTCCCGATTGCCCCTTGATCGCATCGTTGTGACCGGCGCGCGCGAGCACAACCTCAAAAACATCACGGTGGAGATCCCACGGGATCGGCTGGTGGTGATCACGGGGGTTTCGGGATCCGGCAAGTCTTCGTTAGCCTTCGACACGATCTATGCCGAGGGGCAGAGACGTTATGTCGAGTCACTGTCCGCCTATGCCCGTCAGTTCCTGGGGCTGATGGAGAAGCCGGACGTCGACTACATCGAGGGGTTGTCGCCGGCGATCTCGATCGATCAGAAGGGGGTGTCGAAGAATCCTCGGTCGACGGTGGCGACGGTGACGGAGATTTACGACTACCTGCGGCTGCTGTTCGCGCGCGCGGGGACGCCGCACTGCCCGATCTGCGGGCGGGTGATCAGGCGCCAGACGGTGCAGCAGATCGTGGATGCGGTGCTGGCGGAGCCAGCGAACACGCGCGCGATGGTGATGTCGCCGCTGATCCGCCACCGCCGCGGCGAGCACCTGCAGGTGATCGCGGATGTGAAGCGGGCGGGATACATCCGGCTGCGGGTCGACGGCGAAGTGGTCAACGTCGATGACGACATCAAGCTCGAGAAGAACAAGTGGCACGACATTGACGCGGTGATCGACCGGGTGATCATTCCGGTTCGCGGGGCCGAGGACATTGAGGCGACGCGCCAGCGGATCTCCGATTCGGTGGAGCAGGCGCTGCGGCTGGGCGACGGGATCATGATCTTCGGGGTGCTGGGCGAGGACGGGAACGTCGCGGTCGAGCAGACGTTTTCCGAGCACTTTGCCTGCTCGAACAGCGAGCATCCGCCGTACTCGGTGGGTGAAATTGAACCTCGGAACTTCTCCTTCAACACGCCGCACGGGGCGTGTGCGACGTGCACCGGCCTCGGGTTCCAGATGGAACTGGACGAGGAGTTGGTGATCCCGAACCGGCGGTTGACGATCGACCAGGGTGCGATCGCGCCGTACCAGCGGATGAGCACGACGCTGAGCTGGTATCGACGGCGGCTGGGCGCGCTGGCCTCGTCGTATGGCTTCGGGCTGGATCAGCCGATCGAGGAGTTCACGCCGGAGCAGCTTGGTGCGCTGTTGCACGGGACCGGCGAGCAGAAGATGGCGGTGAAGTTCCGCTCCCGCGGCGGGCGCGACCACGAGTACGAGATTTCATGGGAAGGCGTGCTAGCCAATCTGAAACGGCGCCACCTGGAGACGGATTCGGACTGGGTCCGCTCCGATGTGGAGCGTTACATGGTGGAGGTGCCGTGCCCCTCGTGTGGGGGTGCGCGGCTGAAGCCGGATTCGCTGGCGGTGACGGTGAACGACCGTTCGATCGTCGATGTGACACGGGATTCGGTGGGTGACGCGCTGGCGTGGATGGCGCAGCTGCGCTCCGACGAGACACCGTTGAACGACCGCGAGCGGCAGATCGCACGGCAGATCCTGCAGGAGATTGACGGACGGCTGACGTTCCTGCGCGACGTGGGTCTGGATTACCTGACGTTGGATCGATCGGCGGCGACGCTGTCGGGTGGCGAGGGGCAGCGGATCCGACTGGCAACGCAGATCGGTTCGGCGCTGATGGGCGTGTTGTACGTCTGCGACGAGCCCTCGGTCGGTTTGCACCCGGTGGACAATGAGCGGCTGATCGGGACGCTGACGCGGCTGCGCGACCTGGGCAACACCGTCCTGGTGGTCGAGCACGACGAGGCGATGATGCGGGCCGCTGATCACCTGATCGACATCGGTCCCGGCGCGGGCGAGCACGGCGGCAACGTGGTGGCGGTGGGGACGCCGGACGAGGTGGCGGCGCACCCGGATTCGGTGACCGGCGGGTACCTGTCCGGTCGCAGCCTGATCCCGATGCCGGCGGCGCGGCGCGCAGGCAACGGCGAAGACCTGGTGGTGAAGGGCGCGGACGAGAACAACCTGCACAAGCTGAATGTTCGATTCCCGCTGGGAACGTTCATCGCGGTGACGGGGGTGTCCGGGTCCGGCAAGTCGACGCTGGTCAACCAGATCCTGTCGCGGCAGCTGGCGCATGACCTCAACGGGGCGCGCGAGCGGGGTGGGAAGCACGACTCGATCGAGGGGGTCGAACACCTCGACAAGGTGGTGGTGATCGATCAGTCGCCGATCGGGCGGACGCCACGGAGCAATCCGGCGACGTACACGGGGCTGTTCACGCAGATCCGCGAGCTGTTCTCGCAGGTGCCGGAGGCACGGGCGCGCGGGTACAAGGCGGGGCGCTTCTCTTTCAACGTGAAGGGCGGCCGTTGCGAGGAGTGCAAGGGCGACGGCTACATCCTGATCGAGATGCAGTTCCTGCCGGACGTGACGGTGCCGTGCGAGGTCTGCCACGGTTCGCGCTACAACCGCGAAGCGCTGGAGATCCAGTTCCGCGGGAAGACGATCGCGGACGTATTGAGCATGACGGTGACGGAGGCGCTGGACTTCTTCGAGGCGTTCCCCAGTCCTCGCCGGAAGCTGGAGACGCTGGCGGACGTGGGGCTGGGTTACATCCGGCTCGGTCAGCCGGCGACGACGCTGTCGGGCGGCGAGGCGCAGCGGATCAAGCTGGCGACGGAGCTGTCAAAGCGCGCGACCGGCCGCACGGTCTACATCCTGGACGAGCCGACGACGGGGTTGTCGTTCTTCGACACGGAACACCTGCTGGTGGTGTTGCAGCGGCTGGTGGATGGCGGAAACACGGTGGTGGTGATCGAACACCACCTGGACGTGATCAAGAACGCGGACTGGGTGATCGATCTGGGGCCGCACGGCGGACACCGCGGCGGACGGATTGTGGCCGAAGGGACTCCCGAGCAGATTGCGTTGAACGAGGAGTCGCTGACGGCCCCGTTCCTGCGCGTGGCGCTTGCCGCGCACCCGCACGTGCCGGTCGCGCCGCCCAAGCGTCGGGCGAAGACCAAGGCTTCCAGCAACGGTGCGAGCGCGGAGGCGAACGGCGCGAAGCCGAAGACGCGTGGGAAGGCGAAGCCGAAGTCGGCGGTTGAAGCCGCGGCGGAGCGGAAGACGAGCGCGAAGGCGACCGTGGGGGCAGCGAAGCCGGCAACGACGCCGGTGGGAAAGCCGAAGGCGAAGCCGCGGAAGACGGCGAACAAGCCGCGCTCGCGTGCTTAGGCGCCCGGCCGGCGGGAAGCCCGGTTCACGGTGACGCTGATCCAACTGCAGAACGCGGATGCGCGGATCGCGTACCTCGGGGTGGTGTATCACCTCGGACGGCCGGGATCGGAGATCGATCCGGAAACGAAGCTGGAGCACCGTGCGTCGCTGGAGCCGGTGAGCGCGGCGATCCGAGCGCAGCTTGGGAACGCGGTGATCACGGTGGAGCTGGCGGCGTGGCAGGTGCAGCGGCTGGGACAGGCGCTGCTGGGCGCGGCGAACGAGCTACGGCAGTACGGCATCTCCGAGGGGCGGTCCGTGGTGCCCGGTTTCAGCGAGACGCTGACGGAGTTCTGGCCGGAGACCGCCGAGGATCCATCAATCGCCTCGGACCTCGTTCAGCACGCGGTGATGCTGCGCCGGCGGCTGGATGCGGTGATTGGCGAGGCGACCGCGGAGCTGGCCACAGCAGCGGCTGCAGCGGAGCGAGAGCGCCAAGAACGGCGCGGCAAGTGGTGGCAGGTGTGGAAGCGTTAGCGCCCGACCGAGAATTCGACGGAGGGCGCTTGTGTGCACTCTGACGGCTGCGTAGACTTCGCCCGAACTGGAAAACCCCGGCGCGGCGGCCGGGAGCAGAAACCGTACCGGAAAGGGTTCGCTCCGGATGACCTACACCATTACCTCGCCGTGCATCGACACCATGGACCAGTCCTGTGTGGACGTGTGTCCCGTCGACTGCATTCACTTCGATGAGGGCGTCGACAAGATGCTTTACATCGACCCGGACGAGTGCATCGACTGCGGTGCATGCGAACCGGCTTGTCCCGTGTCCGCTATCTACGCCGAGGACGACGTCCCGGACGAAGAGCAGGCGTTCAAGGAGATCAACACGCTCTGGTACCAGGACAAGGACGCCGCACGCGGCAAGGTTCCGTCCTAACTCCATAGACGTGGTTGCAGAACGAGAAGGGGCGCGTGAGCGCCCCTTCTTCATGTCCGGAGGCTGGCGGGGCTTGATGCCCGGAGCCGAGCGGGCTTCACACCCGGATCAGCAGACCCGGCTCGGCATGACCGGCAAGAGCGTCCCGGCGTGCGCAGCATCGATCAGTCGGATAGCTGTGAGACAGGCCGGGGTGCTGGCCGGCCGGGCGACCGCGCGGGGTGAGCGCGCTGCGGGAGTGCGCGGGTTGAGCGGCTAGAGCGCTTCGAGGTAGGGGATTTCGTGGTGGGCGAGCGGGGGCTCGTCGCCGAGGGAATGTGCCTGCAGTTCGACGGTGCCGTCCTCGTGGAGATCGACGATCAGGACGCGACCACCGACCTCGCTGCCGTGTCCGAGGCCCTCGGGGGCGCCGGAGTAGGCGGCGATGGTGCGATCGCCGGCGGCGACGCGGGTCATCTGCTCCCAGTGGCCGAGCGCGACGTAGTCACGATCGGCCTCGACGAGGTGCTCTTCGCGGATGTGGAAGGAGTGGTGGAGCAGGGCCTTGGGGTGGATGAAGTGGCCGTGCCCGGCGCCGATCTGCCAGGCGGCGTCGCCGCGTGGCGGCGGCGAGGAGAACGGCTGGAAGTCGGGCAGTTCCTCGGTGTGGCTGCGCGCCCAGATCTCGACGTCGAGGTCCTCGAGGGCGACGGTCTCGCCGTTGGGGGTGCGCATGACGCGCAGGTTGGGGGCGTGAGTGGCGAAGTCGAGGCGGTCGTAGACGGAGCGCGGGCCGACGTGGTCGTGGTTGCCGGGGGCGATGACGACTGGCGCCTCGAGCCGCGCGATCTGGGCGGCGGCGTATTCGAGGGTGTCTTCCCAGACACGGGCGTTGTCGAAGAAGTCGCCGGCGATGAGCGCGAAATCGACCTTCTCGCGGATGGCGATATCGATGACGCGGGCGAAGTTGGCGTGGAGCTGGTCGCGCGCCGGCGAGCCGTCGCCGTAGTCATAGGCGCCGAGGTGGACATCGGAGGTGTGGAGCAGGCGGCGCTTCGGACGGCGGGTGGTGGTCAAGAGGCTGCTCCGACGCTACTGGTCACGATTCATTTCTTGCGATGCGTTCGTGGGACCGATTAGACCTCGATGTCGTCGTGGGCGGGGACGTGCGGCCGGAGTTCCTCGAGGCGGCGGTTGAGCGCCGCCGGGAGTTCCGCGATGGGGACGCGGATCTGCTCCATGGTGTCCCGGTCGCGGATGGTGACGGCGTCATCATCGATGGTTTCGAAGTCGACGGTGACGGCGAGCGGGGTGCCGATTTCGTCCTGGCGACGGTAGCGGCGGCCGATCGATTGCGCATCGTCGTACTGGGTACGGAAGCGCGGTCCGATCACGTCATAGACGCGACGGGCGGTCGGGGTGAGCTTCTCGTTGCGGGAGAGCGGAAGGACGGCAACCTCGGCGGGTGCGACCTCGGGTGCGAGGTGGAGGACGGTGCGCTGTTCGCCGTTCTCGAGGGTCTCTTCGGCGTAGGCGTCAAAGAGGAGGGTGAGCAGGATGCGATCGACGCCGACGGCGGGTTCGACGACGTGCGGGACGATGTGCTCGTTGCGATCGGGATCGAAGTAGGTAATCGCCTTGCCGGAGTGCTCGGCGTGAGCTTTGAGATCGAAGTCGCCGCGGTGGGCGATGCCCTCGAGCTCGCCCCAGCCCCAGCGGTAGTGGACCTCGATGTCGGAGGTGGCTTTGGAGTAGTGGGACAGCTCCTCGGCGGTGTGATCGCGGAGGCGGAGGCGGTCCGGGGAGATGCCGAGGCGGTAGTACCAGCGGAGGCGTTCCTTCTTCCAGTAGGTGTGCCATTCGAGCGAGTCTTCCGGGTAGCAGAAGAACTCCATCTCCATCTGCTCGAACTCACGGGTACGGAAGATGAACTGCTTGGTGGTGATTTCGTTGCGGAACGACTTGCCGATCTGGGCGATACCGAAGGGCAGGCGCTTGCGGGTGGTCTGCTGGACGTTCTCGAAGTTGATGAACATCCCCTGGGCGGTCTCCGGGCGGAGGTAGGCGACGGAGGCGTCGTCCGCGACCGGGCCGACGTGGGTCTTGAGCATCAGGTTGAAATCGCGCTCTTCGGTGAACTTGCCGACGGCGCCGCACTCCGGACAGGTGTCGTTTTCGATCTGGTCGGCGCGGAGGCGGGCCTGACAATTGAGGCAGTCGACCAGCGGATCGCTGAAGGTGGCGAGGTGGCCAGAGGCAGCCCATACCTGCGGGTTGGTAATGATTGCGGCCTCGATGCCGACGACGTCGTCGCGCTCGCGAACCATCGCCTGCCACCAGAGATCGCGAATCTGACGCTTCATCTCGACGCCGAGCGGACCGTAGTCGTAGGAGGCGGCGAAGCCGCCGTAGATTTCGGCGGACGGGAAGACGAACCCGCGTCGCTTGGCGAGCGACACAATCGTTTCGAGGGTCGCCTCGGTCTCGTTGGCGGCCTGAGTCATCGTTCTCCCCGGCGTCGCAAGCGTTGTGAGTCGGGTAAGGATACGGGGGACGCGGCGGAGGATGAAGCGCCGAGCAGAGCGGCTTCGACTCGTCGGCGCGGTCGCGGCGGGATAGAATCGCGTTTCAGACGCAAGGGAGCGCGATGAAAACGCTGTTCGCCCTCGGAACCGGCGCCGTACTTGGGACGATTGCCGCCCTGTGGATCGCGGCGCGACGCGAGCACAGCGGGGCGACGATGCCCGCCGTCGCGGCAACCGGCGCAACGCGCGCGGTGGCGCCGGCCTCCAGTTCAGAGACATCCGATGCTTCCGAGGAGATCTCGGCATGACGACCGATCCAGCCGCCCCGACGAAGATGTGCATCGTGGTGGTGTCCGATTCGGACGCCAATCAGTTGATGGAGCAGATGGTGGAAGCCGGGTTTTCGGCGACGAAGATCGGCTCGACCGGCGGGTTCCTGCGCCGCGGCAGCGTGACGATCTTGAGCGGGGTCGCCGCATCACGCCTGGATCCGCTGATGGATCTGGTCCGCGAGGTCTGCCACGCGCGCAAGGAGTTCGTGCCTGTTCAGACGCTCCCGTTCCTGGGCGACGGCGGGTTCACCGCCGAGCCGGTCGAGGTGCGCGTAGGCGGCGCGATTGTGTTCGTGCTGGACATCGAGCGCTTCGAGCGCGTGTAGGCCTCGACATACCGCAGGGCGGCGTCAGGCGACGTCGTCGGCCGCTGCTGCTGCCGCCTCGGCGTCTCGAACCACTGCCCTGAGGGCGTTGACGACGGCGAGATCGTACTGGGCGCCGGCTCCGGCCTGGATGACATCAAGCGCTTCTTCGACGGTCATGGCCGGGCGGTAGGGCCGCTCGGCGCGGAGCGCCCAGTAGCTGTCAGCGACGGCGAGGATGCGCGGCGGGCGTGGCAGTTCGTCGTCGGTCAGCATCTCCGGGTAGCCGCGACCGTCTGGCCGCTCGTGGTGCATCTCAATCCAGAGTGCGATGTCGTCCATGCCGTTGATGCGCTCGACGATGCGTGCCCCGAGGCCGGGGTGACGGCGCATCTGAACCATCTCCTCGACGCTGAGGATCGACGGCTTCTCGGTGATGGCGCGGGGGACGCTGAGCTGACCGATGTCGACGAGGTAGCCGGCGACGGCGAGAGCCTGCTGGGTCGCTTCCGGGAGCGCGAGCTGACGCGCGAGCGTAGCGGCGAGTTCCGAGACGCGGCGGGCGCGGCCGGGCTCGCGAAGGGCGGCATCGACGAGATCGCCCATGGCGGCGGCGGCCTCGATGACGTCCTTGACAGAGGGTGGCCGATCACCGACCTGGCGTGCGGCGAAGGCGGGAAGTTGGTCATCCCAGAAGTGGATCCAGGTCTCGTCGCTGCGGAGTGCCTGGCGGAGTCCGGCGGCGACCTGGGCACCGGCGACCTGCGCCAGCTTGCCGTCGCTTTCGTTCTGGAGGCGGGTGCGTGCGCGGAGCGGGTTCTCGTCCTCGGCGATGTCGCAGGCCCAGTGGGCAGCGGCGACGCAGAGCGCCTCGATGGGGGTGTCGACGTCGGGTTCGGCGTCGCCATCGGTGAGGGCGCGGGCGGCGCTAATGACCCGGGCGACACCGATATCGAGGCCGAGGCGCATGACGGCGCGGGCGGCGGCCTCGAGGTGAGCTTCGTCGGGGGCGGAACCGAGGTGGGCGTCGTGCAGCAGAGCTGCGTAGAAGAGCCGCTCGCGCGTTTCGCGATCGAGGCGGAGGGATTGGGCGGTTTCGAGGGCGAGCAGGGCAACGCGGGCAGCGTGGCCTTCCGGGCGTGATTCGGCGAGATCGAAGGCGGCGCTCAGATGCGCCAGCAGTTCGGATCGGGTCGAGGGAAGAATTGCCGCATCGGTATCGAATTGCGCGGCCACGGCGAACGCCGCGCCGGTCGTGCCATCGGCGAGGTATGCCCGATCATCCATGACGCCTCCAACGACAGGCAGAGCCTGTGGTTCGGGGTGATCCTCGGCACGATCGGCGTGTTTCTGGAGTTGTCGGGCCCTCATACCCCACTTCATACGGAATCACTGGTCCGACGCGGGGCGGGACACGAACAGGGCCCGCCAGTTGGCGGGCCCTGTATGGAAGCGGATCTGGTGGCGCGCTAGAGGAAGAGCGGTCCAAACACGACGGCGACGATCGACATCAGCTTGAGGAGGATGTTGAGCGACGGACCCGAGGTGTCCTTGAAGGGGTCGCCGACGGTGTCACCGACGACGGCGGCCTTGTGCGCTTCCGAGCCCTTGCCACCGTGGTGGCCGGCCTCGATGTACTTCTTGGCGTTGTCCCAGGCACCACCGGCGTTTGCCATCATCAAGGCGAGCACCGCACCAGAGGCGATGGAGCCGGCGAGCAGGCCACCGAGGGCCTCCGGGCCGAGCGCCGCACCGATGAGTACGGGGACGATGACGGCGATGGCACCGGGAAGGATCATCTCCCGGATGGCGCCATCGGTTGCGATGGCGACGGCACGGGTGTGATCCGGCTCTTCGGTGCCGTCCATGATGCCGGGGTGCTCCCGGAACTGGCGGCGCACCTCGTTGACCATGGCGGTGGCCGCGCGACCGACGGCGCCCATGGTGAGGGCACCGAAGACGAACGGCATCATGCCGCCGATGAGCAGGCCGAGCAGCACCTCTACCTGGAGCAGGTCGAAGGCCTCGATCTGCACAACGTGCGCGTAGGTGACGAGCAGCGCGAGGGCCGTCAGGACGGCCGAACCGATGGCGAAGCCCTTGCCGGTGGCCGCGGTGGTGTTCCCGAGGCTATCCAGGGCATCCGTGCGCTCGCGTACCTCGGCAGGGAGGTGCGCCTGCTCGGCGATGCCACCCGCGTTGTCCGCGACCGGGCCATAGGCGTCGGTGGCGAGCGTGATACCGAGCGGAGCGAGCATGCCGACGGCGGCGAGGGCGATGCCGTAGAGACCGGCGAGCTCGAAGGTGATCCAGATGGCAGCGACGATGGTCAGCAGTGGGATCGCGGTCGACAGCATGCCGAGCCCGAGTCCGCCGATGACCAGCGTGCCGGCGCCTGTCTCCGCCTGTGCAGCGAGTTTCTTCGTTGGTGAGAACTCGTAAGCCGTGTAGTACTCGGTGACGGTGCCGATCACCTGACCGGCGACGAGGCCCGTGACCACCGCGAAGAACAGCTTGAAATCGAGATCCAGCGCGACGACGAGGACGGCGCTGCCGGCGAGCGCGATGCCGCTGGCGCCGAAGATGCCGATGCGCAGCGCCCAGAGGAGCTGGCCCATGTTGGCGTCTTCGCTCGTGCGGACGAGGAAGGTCCCGAGGATCGAGGCGATGATGCCGATAGCCATGACGGCGAACGGCAAGATGAACGGATCCGCGACGTAGTCGGTGAGGTTCGTGTCCGCGGCGAAGCGGGCGTTCTCACTGAGGCCGATGACGCCGGTGGCGCCGAGCGCGACGGTGGCGACGATCGATCCGGTGTAGGACTCGAAGAGGTCCGCACCCATGCCGGCAACATCACCGACGTTGTCACCGACGTTGTCGGCGATGGTGGCCGGGTTGCGCGGGTCGTCCTCCGGGATGCCAGCCTCGACCTTGCCGACGAGGTCAGCGCCGACATCGGCCGCCTTCGTGAAGATACCGCCGCCGACGCGGGCGAAAAGGGCGATTGAAGAAGCGCCGAACGCGAAGCCGGTGAGCGGACCGACGTCCTTGAAGACGAGGTAGACGCCCGAGAGGCAGAGCAGACTGAGGGCGGTCACGGTCAGACCCATGACGGCGCCGGAGGAGAAGGCGACACGGAGCGCAGGGTTGAGCCCGACGCGTGCCATTGCCGCGGTACGGACGTTGGCGCGGACCGCGACGTACATCCCGATGTATCCGGCAGTGGCCGAGGCGACCGCGCCGATGACATAAGCGATCGCGGTTCGGGGCAGGTCAGTCAGCTCGCCGCCGGGATCGCCCAGCTTGTCGAGCGCGTCGAAGTCGATGAACACCGCAAGGATCGCGGTGACGAGCACGACGAAGCCCGCAAGGAAGGTGTATTCCCGTTGAAGGAAGGCGGCAGCGCCTTCCTGAATCGAGACGCCGATGGCTCGCATCGTCTCGTCACCCTCGTCGACCGTCATCAACCGCCGAGCGGTGACGAACGCGAAGACGAGACCAATCACGCCGGCGCCGAGCGCCAGGTACAGGATCTCCATTGGTTTTGTAGCCCTCCCTGGAGCACAGACCGCCGCGTACCCGTCCGAACGATTCAGACCGCCCCAGAGGCACGCGGAACGGGCGGCAGCGTAGCATCGCGCCCGGGTAGCCGCATCACCGGGTGCGGTATGGACTCTGCATACGTGTGTACGCAGGTGCGCCCATCATATCCACAGACTTATCCAAGGAATCGGATAAGTGGTCGAGCAGGGATGTCAAGGGGATTGACTTCAAGCGAGCCAGGTGACGGCGGGGCGATCACACGACGGGATGGAGCGGCCCCCACTAAAGGTCGCTGACGGGGTCCGGCAGCTCGCCATCGCGAGCGGCATCGATCATCTGGCGGGTCTCTTCGGGTACGTCCATGCCGTAGTCCTGGAAGCGCTGTTCGACCCAGCGGCCGATCTGCCGAGGATCCTCGATGGAGCCACCGGCGGCGGGCATCCCGAGATCGTCCATGACCTGCTGATCGCTCTTCACGCGGGAGAGGCGGGACATCAATCGCTTCATGCGCGTTGAGCCGCAGTCGTCACAGGTGGCGCGCAGTTCGCTGCGAACGCTGCGGACAAAGACGGTGCTGACGCGGTCGCAGGCGCCACAGCGGTACTCGTAGATCGGCATCAGCGGGCCTCGTCCGGGGAGGAGCACGGTGCGATCGGGCGGCTGTGGAGGCGCCCTCGGACGAGGCGCCGGCGCGCCCGAAGCGGGCCGGTGGAGGCGGTGCGTCTGCGCGGAGTGATGGACATGATGTGCCAAGTTTAGGCGGCAGAGTGGGGCGCGGGCTAGCGAGGACGGGCTGAATCTCGGCACTAGGCGGCGCCAGTGCTAGCATCGAGGTTCATTTCATCACCGCGATACGGGCGTTCACGCCGTGCGCACGAGTTCGAGGACGCCAAGCCGATGGCCGGTTCCACTAAGCCACGCGAAGACTTTGTTGAGGCGAACGGCCTCCGCTTCCGGATTCGGGAGTGGGGCGACACCCGCACGAAGCACGCGGTGCTGCTGCTCCACGGATACGCGGAGACGAGTGAGATCTGGCTGGATGTCGGCCCAGACCTGGGTCGCGAGTTCCGGGTGATCGCGCTGGATCTGCGCGGACACGGCCAGAGCAGCTACGCGACGAACCAGGACTACAGCCGCACGGCGCAGGTGGAAGACCTCGAAGCGATCGTGGAGCAGCTCGGGCTGCGCTCGGTGACCCTCGTGGGCCACGCGATGGGCGGGGCGGACGCGATTTGCTACGCGGCGGAGCACCCGGAGAGCGTGTCGGCCCTCGTGCTGGTCGAGACGGCGCCGGAGGTACTGCGATCGGGCATGGAGGCGCTGCGGCGGCTGGTTGGGACCGCAGACCAATTCGGATCACTTGAGGAAGCGATTGAGGCATTCCGACCGTTCTACCCGTACGCAACGACAGAACAATTGGAGCGACGGGCGCTCGGTGCACTGAAGAGCAACAACGGCGCGTACGTCTGGGACTTCGACCCGGTGTTCCGCGACGCGACGGCACGACCGATCGAGCCGGACCCCGGTCAGCGTCGCTTCCACGATCTGTGGGAGTGTGCCGATCGGTTGCAGTGCCCAATGATGATTGTCCGCGGCGCGGAGACCGACATGCTGACGCCCGAGGCGATTCAGCGCCTGCACCGGCGGGTGGTTGGATCACGCGTCTCGCTGATCGAAGAGGCCGGTCACCCGGTACCGACGGATCAGCCGTCGATGCTGGCGTTGAACATCCGCGAGTTCCTGCAGAGCATCGCAAACCTGCCGGTCTAACGCAGCCCAGGGAGTCCAGCCCTCGTTGACCTCGAAGTCTCCGCTCGACGGGGGCGGTAGCATGGTGTCCGTGGGCCAATGCCGGTGAAGGCGGAACGATGAACCGAACAATCCAGCGCGCGCTGATCACTGGACTGGGCGCCGTGACGCCGATCGGAAACGACGTTGCGTCGTTCTGGGAGGGGCTGCGGACCGGGCGGAACGGGATCGGTCGGGTGCGTCTATTCGATCCGTCGGACCTGATCGTGCAGATCGCGGGCGAGGTCGACGACTTCGATGTCTCGCCGTACCTCGAGAAGAAGATCGCGCGGCGGACCGGCCGGTTCGCGCAATTCGCGACCGCGGCCGGGATGCAGGCGATGACGGACGCGGGCATGGAAGTGACGGAGGCGAACCGCGACGGCATCGGCGCGATCATCGCGACGTCCGGCGACGCGTTCGACATGGGCCCGCAGTGGGACATCTACAAGGAGCGCGGATCCGCGAAGGTGGATCCGTTCATCATCACGCGGATGGGTCAGCACATGGCAGCCGCGCGGGTGGCGCGTGAGCTGGGGATCCGTGGTCCGAACACGACGATCAACACGGCCTGCGCCTCCGGGACGGATGCGCTGGGTCACGCGCTGAGCATGATTCGCCTCGGGCACGCCGAGGCGGTGCTCGTGGGCGGCACGGAGGCGATGATCACGCCGCTGGCGCTGTCCTCGATGGGGCGCATGGGCGCGCTGTCCAAGAACAACGAGGATCCGGAGCACGCCTCGCGACCGTTCGACCGGGACCGCGACGGGTTCATCCTGGGCGAGGGCGCGGGGGTGCTGCTGATCGAGTCCGAGGCATCCGCGCTGGCGCGCGGCGCACGGATCTACGCTGAGCTAGCGGGCGTTGGCTGGTCCTTCGACGCGACGGACGACACGGCGCCGGACGCCGAAGGTCAGGCGCTGGCGATGAAGCGCGCGATGAACGACGCGGAGATCGTCCCGGAGCAGATCGACTACATCAACGCGCACGGCACGAGCACGCAATACAACGACCGCACCGAGACGGCGGCGATCAAGATTGCGCTGGGCGAGGCTGCCTACCAGATTCCATTGTCCTCGACGAAATCGATGACCGGGCACCTGGCAGCGGGTGCGGGCGGGATTGAGGCTGTGGCCTCGGTACTGGCGATGACGCACGGTTGCATCCCGCCGACGATCAATCACGTGCACACGGACCCGGACTGCGATCTGGATATCACGCCGAACGTGGCGCGTGAATTTGAGATCAACACGGTGCTTTCGAACTCGTTCGGGCTGGGCGGGCAGAACGCCGCGGCGATCTTCCGGCGCTACGAGGGCTAAGGCTCAACGGAGCGGCGCAGCTCGCCGGTCCAGGTCTCGGCGCCAATCTCGAAGCGTGCGCGCAGCATCGTGCCCGGTTCGTCCTCAAGGCCGGTGACGCCCTCGATCGTGAAGGTGGCTTCGATTTCGACACGACCGGTATCGGGATCGAGTTCCGCGGTGCCCTGCTCCAGCACGGCGACCAGTTCGGCCGATGCGCCCGCCAGATCCTCGCAATCCGCGGAGCAATCGCCCTCATCGAGGGCGACGGCGCCCGCGCGGCCGAGCCGCCAGGAGAGCGCGACCTCGATGATCCATTCGCCTGCGTCGGGATCGGACTCGCCATCGAGGGCGAGCTGCATGGCGCCGTTGAGGAGTTCAGCGCGCTCGGTGATTTCGCCGCTGATGCGGAGGGGTGTTGGGAAGTGGGGCATCGGCGAATCGTAGTCGCCGGTCGATCCGTGAGCGAGCGCGGGAGCCCCGCCCGCCTCGGAAGGGGGCGGAGCCCTCGGAACTGTGCCCGTGCGCGTGGAGGCTCGCTCGCGGGCGCGGAGTGAGCGCTAGCGCGCGGGGGTCAGCGCTGGCGCGTGTTGGTCGCGGACGCCCTTGAGCTGGTAGCTCATGTGACCGCACTGAACGCATGAGAAATAGGTTTCGCCGACGTCTTGAACGAGTGCCAGGTCGCCGGAGCAGCGTTGGCAAGCCTTGGTGTGGAGCATCGTTAGATCCGTTCGTTCATCGCCCCAACCGGAGCGACTTCAAAACGATCATCGGCAGAAACCATGACTTCCGCGTTTCCTGAGTGTTGCGAAACTGTGAAACCACGCGAACGTTTGGGAAACGAGGGAGGGGGACGCGACGGTCTAGCGCCTCGAACTGGCTCGAACGAGGTTCAGGTCGCCGTTCCGGCGGGCATCTGGGTGCGCCGAGGCGGGCGGATCAGTCGTTCCCGAGCAGGAATGACTGGACAGTGAGCAGCACGACCACGAATGCGGCGGCAGCAATACCCACAACGAGAAGGAAGGTGTCGAACATGGGACAGCGCAGCCATCTACCCCGACACCGCTGTGATCGACTGTAAACAGCGCAAGCAGGGATGTCGAGGATCGGTGCGGCAACGGGGGAAATTCGCCGGAACAGGCGGAATCACGGCCCCGCGGGGCGGCGGATCGCCCTCGCCGCTGCTCCGACTGGCACCTATGATGGCCGCTATGCCTGACTACTCCGCGGGTCCGGCCCGCCTGGCCGTCGACTGTCGCTGGCTGAGGCGGACGCTGGACAGCAGCATGCCCGACGATCCGTTCCTGATGCTCTGTACGCACATCGTGCGCGACGGTCGCGACTGCATCGGACCGTTCCTCGAGAACCTCGAGACGACGTGCCAGCTCTGGGAGCCGAACGAGCGGCTGGCGGCGCGCATCGCGGCGGCGGGCGAGGCTTCGAGGGCGGCACGGGCAGCGGGCGCGGACCGGCTGACACGCTGAGACACCCAAACGGTCAGCGCGTATTGTCGGAGCGTCCGCGACGCGGACGAGGTCTCCCCGACCATTTGCCCCTCGTACGATTGCTATCACTCGAGGTGCGGCATGACGACGACCGAGGCTGACGTGAGCAGCCCACTCACCCCCGACCAGCAGGCCGAGATCGATGAGTTGCGCAGCGAGACGCGCGCGACGATGCGACCGACGGTGCCGGAACTCGAATCGGTCCTGTACCAGGCGTTCCCCGTGCTGGATCACGGCTTCGTTCGCGTTGTGGACTACATGGGCGACGACGCGGCGATCGTGCAGGCGGCGCGCACCTCGTACGGACGGGGGACGAAACGGTCCCGCGATGACCGCGGGCTGATCAACTACCTGATGCGGAACTGGCACACCTCGCCGTTCGAGATGTGCGAGATCAAGCTGCACGTGAAGCTGCCGATTTTCGTGGCGCGGCAGTGGATCCGGCACCGCACGGCGAACGTGAACGAGTACTCGGCGCGCTACTCGGTGCTGGAGAAGGAGTTCTACGTCCCGGAGCGCGAGCAACTGAAGGCGCAGTCGGTGACGAACCGACAAGGCCGCGGCGACGAGATCGCGGAGGACGAGGCGACGCGAATCCTCGATGTGCTGCGCGAGGACGCGACCCGCGCGTACGACCACTACGAGGAGATGCTGAACGAGGGGCCGGACGGCGAGCGCGTAGACGAGAGCCGGCAGGGCCTCGCGCGGGAGCTGGCGCGGATGAACCTGCCGCTGAGCTTCTACACGCAGTGGTACTGGAAGGTCGACCTCCACAACCTGATGCACTTCCTGCGGCTGCGCGCAGATGCACACGCGCAGTACGAGATCCGGGTCTACGCCGACGTGATCGTCGACGAGGTGATGCGGCGCTGGGTGCCGATGGCGACGGCGGCGTTTGAGAATTACCGGCTCGGCGGGGCACAGCTCTCGGCGAGTCAGCTCGCGGTCGTGAAGCGGATGCTCGCGGGCGAGCAGGTGGAGCGCGACGGCACCGGCATTTCGCCCGCCGAGTGGCGCGAGATGATGGCGACGCTGGGCCTCGAGTAGAGCGCCTCTTCCCGGAGGCGCTCCTTGGACGGCACTCCTCGGAAGGCGCGCAGCGCGCGCTGACCTCGATCGAACCGAAGACCTCGGACGTTCCGCTTTGGCGCGGCTAGTCGCCGGCTGGGGCCGGGAAGAACTGGCGCTGGCGTGCGCGTTCGAGGTCGGCGCGGTGATCCGGGTGGGCGATCGCGATCAGTTCCTGCGCGCGCTGGCGCTGGCTCTTGCCGGCGAGGCGCGCGATGCCGTGCTCGGTGACGACGTAGTCGGCGAACGATCGCGGGACGGTGACGAACGAGCCATCGGCGATGAATGGCACGACCCGGCTTCTGGCGCCGCCCTCGAAGGTTGAGGGCAGCACGGTGATCGCCTTGCCGCCCGGGGCGATGAAGGCGCCGATGTGGAATTCGGGCTGGCCGCCGGTGCCGTTGTAGACGGTGGTGCCGCGTGACTCGGAGCAGATCTGGCCGGTCAGATCGACCTGGAACGCGTTGTTGATCGAGGTCATGCGCTCCTGGGCAGCAATCGTGGGGATCGCGTTCACCTCGCGGACCGGACGCGACTCGATGAGGCCGGAGGTCGCCATCCACTCCTCGGCAGCGGCGTCGTCGCGCGGGTTGATCGAGGCGGTCACGGCGAGGCCGCGGTCGATTGTCTTGCGGGAGCTGTTGATGACGCCGCTCATCATCAGCGGGAGGACGTTGGCGGGGGTGATTTCGGAGTGCCAGCCGAGATCCTGCTTGCCCTCGAAGGCGCCGCCTTCGGCCATGAAGGTGGCAGTACGGCCGGCGCCGATCTGGATCGTGTCGCCGTCGTTGATGATGTCGCGGACGAGGGCGGCAACGGCCGGCGCCTCGGGGGGTGCCGCGGCCTCCGCGAACGGCGGGCGATCCGGGAGCGCGGTCTCGATGAAGGCGGCGACCTCGGTGACGTGGAGGCGCTCCGTGGTCCGGCACCTCGGGAGCCACGGGGCGACCTCGAGGATGGCGGTGCGGGCGCGACGGACGTAGTCGCCCTTGTGCCAGGGGAGGCTGCCGAAATCGACGTAGCCGTCGGCGTCGGGCGGGGTGCAGGTGGTGGCGAAGACGTCGATGCGCTCTACCTCGGTGGCGCGGTGGTCGTAGAGGTTGAACTGGGTGGAGAAGAGGTTGGGAAAGTAGTCCGCGCGAGCGGCCTGAAGCAGACCACGCCCGACCGAACCGCCGAAGATCTCGATGCCGATGTCGGCGTCGAGCCAGGCGAAGTCCTCGCTGAACCACTCCTGCGAGGAACGGGGGGCACAGGCGTGGACGCGGAAGGCGCGCGGGTCCTCGATGAGGCGCGGCAGGAGCGTGCGGAGCAGCGTTTCGGCGTCGCCGCCGATTGGGGTGTAGACGGCGTCGCCGTGGCACACGAGGTCTGCAGCGGCCTCCGGGCTCAGCAGCCGGCGGGCGTACTCGGTTCGCCAATCCTCAACCATCTGACAGCCCCTCTCACGGGATTGCCGCATCCTAGGTGGGCGGCACGGCGTACCTCAAGCGACCGGAAGCGACCGGGCGGCTCGGCAGGCCGTTTGTTCGCGCCGGAAGGCTTGGCTAGGATCGACCGAGCAACTGGAGGATCGACTGTGGCGCTCGACAAGAACATCGCTCAAGAAGGCGCCGACTGGATCGCCGAGATGGTCAGTGAGGATCTGGGCGGTTTTGTACCGTCCGAGCTGATCGATCTGATCATGGAGTTCGAGAGCAAGGTCCGCGTCGAGAGCGGGGACGCCGGACTCGATCACCAGACGATGGTGACACGGCTGGTCCCGTTGCTCGAAGCAGACGGCGTGCCGATGAAGGATGGGGCAGTGACGCCCCACCTAATTGGCGAGATCCTCCACTGGGAGGATGAGTTCCTGGCGATGGCCGGGCACCCCCGCCAAGTGCGTCAGTAGCGCCCTCGCGCCGCCCGACCTCCGCCCGAGGCGCGCCCGTTGCGGGCGCGAGCGGCCTCGTGAGCCGCGCTAGACCGCCGAGGCGACGCCGGCACGGAGCCGCTTGAGGCGGTTGATGTTCTCCAGATCCGGGCCGTCCGCCTTGGCCTCGTCCGTCTCGAAGCCGGGAACCTCGAGCAGGAACGCCTTGCCCTGGAACGCGGGGTGAGTGGTGATCAACTCGAAGCCGGGCATGCCGATGTGGCCCTCGCCGATGTTTTCGTGGCGGTCGCGCTGGGCGCCGAGTTCGACCTTGGAGTCGTTGGCGTGGACGACGGCGAGGTGTTCGAGGCCAATCTCGCGGTCGAACTCCGTCATCGCGACCTCGATGCCATCGGCGCTACCGATGTCGTAGCCCGCTGCGAAGGCGTGGCAGGTGTCGAGGCAGATCTGCAGCCGATCCGACTGCACCCGCTTGAGGAGCATGCCGAGTTCGCCGAACTCCTTGCCGATCTGGCCACCCTGCCCCGCCATGTCCTCGAGTGCGAGGAGCGCGGTGCCAGGGGCGTCCTTCAGGATCTCCAGCAGCGCGTCGGCCACCTGATCGGCGACGGCGTCCATGCCTTTGCCCTTATGTGAACCTGTGTGCAGCACGACGCCCTCGGCGCCGATTTGATCGGCGATGCGCATGGCAAAGCGGACGGAGTCGATGGACTTGGCGAGTTGCGCTGGATCCTCGGCGGCGAGGTTGGCGAGGTAGATGTTATGTATCCAGACATCACCAACTGAGGATGCTGCATGCAGCTCGCGGAACTTCGCGATCGCCTCTGGTTTGTGGTTGGTCTGGCGCCAGGTCTGGGGCGGGCTCGCGAAGATCTGGACGGCTTCGGCCTCGATCTTTTCGCCGTTACCAATGGCGTTGAAGATGCCGCCGGATGACGACACGTGGGCTCCGGCGATGAAGTCTGGCATGGCGATCCCTCTCGTCTGACTGCTCACGCCATCGTACCGCTTGCCTCAACCCACGTTGGCGCGTCTACGCAGTGCGCGGATCCGTGCCGATGACCATGCGTGGGGGATTCGATGGACGCAGCCGCCTCGAGAATCGCGAATGGGCCGCTGGCGCCCCACGGCGCCGCGCTGGTGCTTGTCGGCGACGACCGCGCAGCGCTGAAGGCCGTGTTGCTCTCCTCCAAGAGTTCGGGCTGGCGGTCGATATCGCCGAGGACGAAGCGGCGGCGCTGACCTGGGCGAAGCGGGCGAGCTACCAACTGGTGATCTGCGGCGGCGCACCTCAACACGAACGGCTGGCGCTGCGGTTACTGCGCGCCGCCCCGCGGGCACGGATCATCTACCTCAGCGAGTCTGAGATACCCAGCAACTTCCATTCGATTGGCATCGAGACGCTGACGCTGCCGCTGGACGCCAACGCGTTCAGCGAAGTCGCGCGAGGGCTCTGCTAGGACGCCCCCTCGGTCGGTCTCGATCGAGCCTCGTTCCCCTCGCTTGGCCGCGATTCTTCCTCGATTGGTCGCCTCGTAGACTGGGAGCGAGAACGGGCGACGCCGTTCTCACCACCAGGAACGAGGACGTCCCCGATGATGATCAGCGAAGCGATGGCGAAAGCCGTCAGCGTGCAGATCGGCCGCGAGTACTTCGCGGCGATTCAGTACGACATGATCGCCGCCTATTTCGAACGCAACGCCCTGCCTGAACTGACCTCGCTGTTCCGCGCGCAGGCGGACGAGGAATTGGCGCACGCGCAGAAGTTCATCGACTACGTGACCGAGGCCGGCGGGATCGTCGAGATTCCGGAGATCGAGCGCGGTCGGGCCGACTTCACCTCGGTGGAGGAGGCGGTGCAGGCGGCGCACGACAACGAGGGCGCGGTCACGACCGCGATCAACGGGTTGATGGATCAGGCGATCGCGGAGAACGACCACCTGGCGCGGGGCATGTTGCAGTGGTTCGTGAACGAGCAACTGGAAGAGATGAGCCTGCAAGGCGATCTGCTGACGGTGGTGCGGCGCGCGGGCAGCGACCTGCACTACGTGGAGCAGTACGTGTCCAAGCTCCCGCAGCCGGCGCAGGGCGGCGGAGCGGCGTAGGCGCTGCCTGCCGGGGCGTTGCTAGATCGACTCGTAGGTCGCGTCGATGAGGGCGATGTTTCGCGGATCGCGCCAGCTCCGGCCGGCCTGATTGCAGACGTAGCTGAAGCCGAGACGTTCGTCGGGATCGGCGAAGCCGAGTAGCGCGCCGGCACCGTAGTGGCCGAAGGCGCGCGGGTTTGGGCCGAGCGGACGGATGCCGGGCATCGTGAGTTGGAAGCCGAGACCGAAGCGGGTCGGGCGGCCGAGCACGAGGTCCTCGCCGTCGGCCTCGATGGTGTTGGCGCGGTCGATCGTCTCTTCGGCGAGGAGGCGCACGCCGTCGAGTTCTCCGCCACGAGCGAGCGCGCCGAAGAGGCGGGCGATGCCGCGGGCGTTGCCGTGCGGGTTGGTCGAGGGGTATTCGGCGGCGCGCCAAGCGCGCGTGTTCACGCCGGTGGAGCCGTCTTCCTTCGGTGGCGGGTTGCGGTAGGCGAGGTACCTCGCGAGTTCGATGCCATCGAGGGTTGCGGGGTCCGCGTCGAGCCAGGGACGGCGGTTGGGCTCCTCGTCGCCCTTGTACGGAATGATGTCGGCGCAACGGTGGTCGTGTTCGGGGCCAAAGCCGATCAGCAGGTCCGCGCCGAGCGGCTCGGCGATCTCCTCGCGGACGTATGTACCGAGGCTGCGGCCGTCGACACGGCGGACGATCTCGCCGCCGAGGTGGCCGAAGGTATTGGTGTGGTAGCCGTGGCCGGTCCCCGGCTTCCACCACGGCTCCTGCGCCGCCAGCTCCGAGGTCATCAGCTCCCAGTCGAGGAACGAGCCGGGTGGCAACGGTTTGCGGACGGCGACGAGTCCGGCCTGGTGCGTGAGCAGGTATCGCACGGGCAGGTCAGCCTTGCCGGCCTGCGCGAACTCCGGCCAGTAGGTAGCTGCTGGCTCCTCGAGATCCACGCGGCCCTCATCGACGAGTCGCAGGACGCAGATCGCGGTCATGGCTTTGCCGACGGAGTAGATGTTGACGATGCCGTCGCGTTCCCATGGCCGGGTGCGCGCTTCGTCGAGCCAGCCCGCCCACAGGTCGACGACGGTCTCACCGTCGATGACGATCGAGCAGGCGGCGCCGATGTCGCCACGTTCCTCGAAGTTACGGGCGAATTCCTCGCGGACCGCCGCGAAGCGGTCATCGCAGTGGCCGTGGACCTCGGGCGTTTCGGCCATCGTTGGCGACCACCTCGACATGCGCCGGCCATCGGAGGGTGTGATGCTGCGCGCTGCGGCATGCTAGCAACGAACCGGAGGCGCCTGTGGATCCGCTGAAGCTCCAGGATGAGGATCGGCAACAGGCGCAACGTCGCCTGCAGGAGTATTTCGCCGCCGAACGCGGCGAGGACCTGGGCGACCTGGCGACGATGTTGATCTTCGATTTCATCGCCGAGGAGATCGGGCCGTACTTCTATAACCGTGGGTTGGATGACGCGAACCGGCGGGTTGAGCAGTTGCTTGCGGGGATCAGCGAGGACCTGGAGGCGTGGAAGCAGTTTCCGCCGGGGCCGGTGCGGCGGCGGTCCTCGGTCGATACGACGGTGCGGGACGACGACTAGGGGCTGAGTGGCGGGGGTTGCCTTCGGCTCCGCGCGACGGGGGTTGCCTTCGGCTCTGTGGGGCGAGGCGTGTTTAGGTCCCACCCACCC
>JAQCIU010000070.1:0-8256 GCA_027593235.1 Chloroflexota bacterium | reverse complement strand
CTCAACCCGGCGCCTGAGCCGAAGAACTCGCTGAGCGCCGGGACGAAGTCACCGCTCGAGAGGCCGCGCAGATACAGCAGCGGGAGTAGCTCGACCACCTTCGGACTCTTGCGACACCACGGCGGCACGATCGCGCTGCGGAACCGTTGCGGCTCCCCGCTCGCGGGGTCGACGCGCCGGTCGTGCACCCGCGGCGCCGTGATCCGAATCGCGCCGGCTGCCGTGGTGATCGTGCGCGGCCGAGCGCGCCCATTGCGCACCACCAGCCGGCGACCGTGCTCGTCCACCGCTCCTGCCAACGCCTCCACGTACCCGTCAACCTCAGCTTCCAGCGCTGCGGCCAACATCCGCCGGGCTCCTTCTCGGACAATCCCATCCAGTCCAGCGAGTAGCTCCGTGCCCTCGCCCTCCTCGGTCACTACACTCCACATCGGCGTGCCTTCCTTGCCGGCGTTGCTCCGCCGGTACCTTCTCGTTTTGGTCAAGAAGGAAGGTACGCCACGCTCTCTCGCGGACCACCAATCCACAACTTCTGGTCATACCTCGCGCGGCCGGTTACGACCACCTGATCGCCTATGACCACGTGCTCGGCGTTGATCCGAACCGGCCGGCACGCGGCACCGGCGCTTACACGAACGAGGCGCTATTCCACGAGCCGTTCGTGCTGTTCGGCTTCCTCGCCGCCGCGACCACGCGCATCGAGTGCTGGACCGGCGTGCTGATCCTGCCGCAGCGCCCGACCGCCCTCGTCGCCAAGCAGGCCGCCGAGGTGGCCGTGCTGTCCGGCGGGCGCCTCGTCCTCGGCGTCGGCGTGGGCTGGAACCCCGTGGAGTACGAGGCGCTGGGCCAGGACTTCCGCACCCGCGGTCGCCGCCTCGAGGAACAGGTCGGCCTGCTCCGCGCGCTCTGGACGAACGACACGCTCACCTTCGAGGGCGAGTTCGACCGCGTCACCGCCGCCGGCATCAACCCGCTCCCGGGCCACGAGATCCCGATCTGGATGGGCGGCCAGGCCGACCGCGTCTTGGACCGGATCGGCCGCCTCGGCGACGGCTGGCTCGTCGCCCCCGCCCTCCGCAACGACCCCGGCGGCATCACCCCCTACGTCGAGCGCATCCACGAGGCCGCTCGCACCGCCGGCCGCGACCCCGCCACGATCGGCCTCGAAAGCCGCGTCTCCATCGCCGGCCTCTCCGTCGCCCAGCAAGTCGAACTCGCGCACGAGTGGGAAGCGCTCGGCTGCACGCACGTCACGCTGAACACGATGGGCGCGGGCCTCGAAACCCCCGCCGCCCACCTCGAGGCAGTGCGGGCCTTCGCCGCAGCGGTCGGTCGATCGTGAGGACATCGGCGCGCGGGTGACTTGCGAAGCGGACGCGGTTCACCAATACTTAACCTTATGGTTCAGTCCGAATATCTCGACTCGCTGTTCCGCGCCCTCGCCGATCCCACGCGGAGGGCGATCGTCGACCGGTTGATCGAAGGTAGTTGCAGTGTCTCGGAGCTGGCCGGCCCGTTCGACATGACGTTGACCGCGGTGCAGAAGCACCTGCGCGTGCTTCAGGACGCCGGTGTCATCGCGTGCGACAAGCCCGGCCGCGTTCGTACGTGCCGCCTACAGCGTGCCGCCTTCGACCAGGCAGCAAGCTGGATCGAGGACCGACGGCAGCTCTGGGAGCGACGACTGGACCGTCTCGAAGCGCATGTCACCGATGGAGACGACCAATGAACGAACAGGGTCCGCTCGTCGTGCGTCGGACGATCGACGCACCGCGCGATCGCGTCTTTGCGGCCTGGACCACGCGTTAAGAATTTGAGCGCTGGTACACGCCCGACGCCAGTTCTCCCGTCGTGGTGCGAGAGATCGACTTCCGGTCAGGCGGGCGGTCGGTGGTGGAGTTCGGCGACGGCGACGGGGCCCCCTACGTCGAGACCGCCGTCTATGAAGAGATCGACGCCCCCCGCCGGCTCGTGTTCTCAACCGAGTTGCGGCGCGAACGAGTACTGATCGCCGCCACGCGATGCACGGTCGACTTCTTCGAACTCTCAAGCGACCGCACGGAGGTCGTGATGACGGAGACCGGCTACGACCCAGCTAGGCGGGACGACCGCGAGGCAGGTTGGGGCAGGACGCTGGATCACCTGGTCGCCTTCGCTCAGGGTGCAACGCCGCTGGCGTAGATGCCCTCGTTCGTCAGCCGTGTGGTGGCGATCCTGGGCGGCTAACGACCCTTCACGCTTTCGACGCGCACGGTCCGAGGGCGGGCATCGCGCGTTGTGGCGACCCAGCAGGGCGGAACGATGAACGCCGAGACCATCGCGCAGATCCGCCGCGACGAAACTCTCGGCTCGGCGTCACGCTCGATGACCGCTCCCCGGTGGCGTCGCCCTCGAGGCCTCGCTCGCGGCGGCGATGCGTATTATCCGGCCCTACGAGGTGCCCGTCGCGGCGCGACCAGTGAAGGACCAACGATGCCTCTCGACGTGTTCAAGGTTCCAGAGTCCGAGGCGATCTACGTCCCGGAGGCACGCCTCCGGGCAGCGACGCAAGCGGTCTTCGAGCAGATGGGCGTGCCGGTCGAGGATGCGGTCCTCGCGACTGACGTGCTGGTGATGTCGGACATGCGCGGCGTCGACAGCCACGGCGTCTCCAACATGCTGCGCAGCTACGTCGCCAGCTACCGGGAGGGCCGCTACAACCCGCGCCCCGACTGGAAGATCGTCCGCGAACGCGCCTCGACGGCGACGATCGACTCCGACCGAGGGCTCGGCATCATCGTCGCCCCGAAGGCGA
The DNA here is from genome assembly GCA_027593235.1 of Chloroflexota bacterium. Lineage (GTDB taxonomy): Bacteria > Chloroflexota > Dehalococcoidia > UBA2979 > UBA2979 > UBA6627. Next base: position 5,462 of record JAQCIU010000070.1, on the reverse strand, counting down.
TGGAGATCGCGATTGCCAAGGCGAAAGAGACCGGCATCGGCGTGGTCGCGATCCGCAACGGCGGCCACATGGGGATGGCCTCGTACCACGCGATGATGGCGCTGGAGCACGACATGATTGGCGTCGCGATGACGGCCGTCGGCACGGCGGTGCTGCCCACCTTCGGCGCGGAGGGGCGGCTCGGCACGAACCCGATCGCCGTCGCCGCACCCGCGAAGACCATGCACCCGTTCGTACTGGACATCGCGACGAGCATGGTCGCCGCGAACAAGATGCAGCTCGCCAAACGCCTCGGCGCGATATTGCCCGCCGGGATGGTCGCGGACGCCGAGGGCACCCCGACCACCGAGGCCGGGCCACTCCCCGAGGACTTCAAGCACATCCCGATCGGCGGCACCCGCGAACTCGGGTCGCACAAGGGCTACGGGCTGGCGATGGTCGTCGAAATCATGTGCACGATTCTCTCCGGCGGGATGCCGATGTCACTGCCGAATTCGGGACGCCAGGCGACCCACCACGTCGCGGCCTACGACATCGACGCGTTCACCGACGTTGACGAGTTCAAGGAGATGATGGACCAGTGGCTGCAGGTGATGGAGGCCACACCCACGGCTCCCGGACACGACCGCGTGATGACGCCGGGTCTCGAGGAAGAAGAAGCCGAGGCGGAGCGTCGCGAACGTGGCATTCCGCTCCACACCGAGGTGGTCGACTGGTTCGAGGAGATCGGCCGGGAACTCGGCATCCCGATCTCGGTCCGCTAACGGCGAACGGCCGGACGAGCTAGTCCGTCCAGCCGTAGATCTGCTTCAGGCTGCCAGCCATCAGCATCGTCTTGTCGGCGTCGGAGAGCTGGTCGGTGACGCGGAACGACTCGACGCCCTGTTCGTAGGTGAGCAGGGGGCTGGTGCGGGTCCAGTCGGTGCCCCACATGCAGCGGTTGATGCCGTAAGCCTCGAAGATGCGCGTCAGCGGGGGCCACATGTCGGCGTACGGAAAGGCCTCGTGCGACAGGGTGCAGGCGCCGCTGATCTTGATGCTGACGTTGGGGAACTGGGCGAACGCGAGAACGCGCGGGAGGTCACCACACGGGTCAGCGGGCGCCGGTGGCGCGGCCGGCTGCGCCAGGCCCAGGTGGTCGATCACCATCGAGGTGTCGGGATTGCGCTCGACGAGACCGCGCAGCTGGTCCAGGCGGCCGCGGGCCATCAGGTTGACCGGCAGCGAGTGGCGGGCGCCGGCGGCGAGCACGCGGTTAAGGCCCGGGTCGGCTGCGTCCTCGGACTCAGCGCGGTCCAGCATGATGCGGATCCCGACCGTGCCCTCGGTGGCCGCCCAGTCGGCAATCGTGTCCTCGACGGCGGGGTCGGTCGGGTCGACGGGCTTGATCAGCCGGAACCGCGTCGGGTGCTGCGCGAAGCACTCGAGGGCGTAACTCGCGTCGTAGCGGTACATGGTGAACGGCGAGACGAGTAGCGCGCCGTCGACACCGACCTCGTCCATCGCGGCGACCATCTGATCACCAGTGGCCTCGGACGGACCGGCCAGGACCGCGGTCCATGGCCGTCCCGGATGATCTCGCTCGTACGCGTGAACCTGGACGTCGATCGTCTCCATCGTGGGCAGCCTTCCTTGAACGCCGGCGGCGCGAGCACATCCTACGCCCGCCGGTTCCGAGGACTGTGCACCGTCCGAGGGAGCTACCCGCCTATGCGCGCCGCTTCGAGGTGCTCCCAGAATGCCGAGGTGAACCCGCCCGGCTCGCCGCCCGGTCGGTCGCCGAGGCGCACGAGTACCAGCTCCTGCGACGGCACGACGTAGACCGTGCGATCGAGCGCTCCGAGGGCGGCCACCATGTCTCGAGGCGCCGCGGGAGCGAGCGGTGTTGGCGACTCGACGTCGATCACGGTTGTGCCGTCGGGACCGGCGGAAGGGCGCGTGATGCGGTCGGCGGCGTTGAGCCACCAGAGCAGGCCGTAGCCCTCGTTGAGGGATTGCGAGGCGGTGACCAGCTCGCGCAGCGCGGGCTCCGCGATCACCCGCTCGTTGCCCCACGCGCCGCCGTTCAGCACCAGCAGCCCGAGCCGCCCGAGGTCGCGCGCGGTCGTCGCGAGGCCAAGCATCGCCCCGTGGCGGCCGGCGCCGAACGATCGCTCGATCCAGTGGGTGTGCGACATGCCGATCGGGGCGGTGAGCCAGTCGGTGAGCAGGCCGTTCGGGTCGGTGCCGGCCTCCTTCGCGACGATGCGGACGACCGTCTGGTAAGCGGGCGTGTTGTAGTGCCAGACCGTGCCGGCCGGGGCGACGAATGAGAAATCGTCGGCGAGGCCGCTGGTCATCGAGAGCAGTTGGTGAAGCGTGATCGCCGCCTCCGCGTCGGGCGGGGCGTCGGACCAGCCGGGGCCGAGGTGCTGCTGCACCGCGTCGTCGAAGCTGAGGAGGCCGCGCTCGCGGGCGATCACGGCCAGTAGGCCGACGACGCTCTTCTGGGCGGACGCGACGTCCTCGATCGGTCGGGCGGCCTCGTCGCTGCCTTGCAGCATCATTGCGTACATCGGCGACGGGTCGTCGACGGTCCAGTACTGCTCGGCGAAGATCTTGCCCGCGTGGATCGCGAAGAAGCTGGACGAGCGCTGCTCCTGCAGCCAGTGCCCGAACGTCTCGAGGCCCGCCGTGCTGAAGCCCGCCACTTCGGCGGGCTCCGCCTGCCACTCGTCGGCCGCGCTCGGGAGCGACAGCGTCATCCGCACTCCTCGAGGCCTGCGCTGCTAGGCCAGTGCGAGCGTCTTCACCTCGGGCTTCGCGACTGCGCCGTCCGCGACCCAGGCGCGGATCAGCTCCGCGACCGCGGCGGGCTGCTCGAGCTGGGCGGCGTGGCCGGCTTCCGGCAACACCGTCGCTTGCGCGCCGGGGATGTCGGCGGCCCAGCGCTGCCCGAGGGCGGCCGGCAGGACCTTGTCGCCACCGCTGGTGACGACCAGCGTCGGCGCACCGATACGTCCGAGGTGTGCCTCGACCCCGGAGTCCGGGATCGGCCAGAAGAACTTGGCGGTGGCGCGCAGGTCCAGCGACTCCTGGAGCATCGCCTCGATCGCGTCGCGGCCCTCGACAAGGAGTGACTTGCGAAGCGCCGGATCAGAGAACTGGACGCCCATCGGCGAAGCCGGGCTCTGGGCGAAGAAATCTTCGCCGGGGTTCGCCGCGTCCCAGATGCCGAGCGGGTTGATCAGCACCAGCTTGTCGACGCGGCGACGCATGATGGCCGCCAGCTCCGCGCCGATCCAGGCGCCGACGCTGATACCGGCCACATTCACCTGCTCGAGCCCGAGGGTTTCGAGGAAGTCGTCGTAGTGCACCATCAGGTCGAGCGTCGTCGAGACGTTCGAGAGCTGGTCCTTCGCCGGGCCCCAGCCCGGGTGGAACGGCGCGATCACGTCGAACGACTGGGACAGCGTTTCGAGCGCGTCCTCCCAGCCGGTCAGGCCCATGATGCCGTGCAGGTAGAGCAGCGGCGCGCCGCTCCCCGCGCGGTAGTAGTGCACCTCACGGCCGGTCGGCTGCGTGGCGATCATCTGGAGGTCGGGCATTAGTCGCCACCTCCGCCGGCGGGAGCGCCCTCGGCAACGGGTGCGTTCGCCGCGAGGCGAGCGCGCAGCGCGGCGGTGCTGACCGTGCGGCCGGGCACCTCGCGAGGCGTCGCCATGTCGGCGGCCGGGAGCGGGTGCGGGGACCATTTGTCCTCGTACTCGCTGAACTTGCTCTTGAGCTGCGGAATCACCTTCTGGGCGAACAACTCCGTGTTGTAGAGCGTCTTCTCCAGCGGCATGTTGCCGATGTGCATCAGCGTGACGATGTGCCCCACGTTCAGCGTGTCGGCCACCTTCTCCATCTGCGCGGCCACGTCGTCCGGACTGCCGGCAAGAATGAAGCCCTGCTCGATCAACTCGTCCCAACTCAGCTCCAGCGCGCGCGCCGAGCCGCCGGCCAGACCGACCTGTGCCTGCAGACCGGCGCGGATCGTCGCCTCGGTGCGGTACCCGGGCGCGTCGGCGAACTCCGGCGCCACGTGGAGGCAGCGCTCAAAGAAGTAGCGGACGTGCTCCTCGTACAGCTCCTGCGCCTCCGCCATGTTGTTGGCGACGCAGATCTGCTGGGCGAAGGCGCCCTGGTACGGGTTGTAGTCCTGGCCCATCTCCTCCATGCGCTTCCAGAACCCCTTCATCAGGTTCTCGGCGCGCAGGTACCCGGAGAAGGAGAGGTACGAGTAGTTGTAGTTGTTCTCCGCGCAGAAATCCCAGGTCTCAATCGAACCGCCGCCGGGAATCCAGATCGGCGGCGCCGGGTACTGGATCGGCCGCGGCCAGATGTTCACGTACCGCAGCTTGTGGAACTTGCCGTTCCAGGCGAAGACGTCGGGCTCGGCCCACGCCTTCTTGATCAGGTCGTGCGCCTCCTGGTAGCGCTCGCGCAGCGTCGCCGGGTTCACGCCGACGGCGTAGTTCCCGTCCATCGAGGTGCCCACCGGGAACCCCGAGATCAGCCGCCCGCCCGAGATCACGTCCAGCATCGCCATCTCTTCGGCGACGCGCGTGGGCGGGTTGTAGTAGGCGATCGACTGGCCCAGCAGCAGGATCGACACGTCTCGTGTCCGCCGGGCGAGCGTCGCGGCCATAATCTGCGGCGACGGCATCATCCCGTACGCGTTCTGGTGATGCTCGTTGACGCCGATCCCGTCGAACCCCTGGTCCGCCGCGAACTCCAGCATGTCCAGGTAGTCGTTGTAGACCTCGTGCCCGCGCACCGGGTCGTACAGCCGCGAGTCGACGTCGACCCACACGCTGTTGTGCGTCTCCCGGAAATCGTCCGGCAGATCCGGCCAGGGCATCAGGTTGAACCAGTGGAATTTCATCGAGGGCTCCCGTCATCGAGTGCACGCGCGTCGTGCCTCGGAACTCGCGAGTGCCCTCGGAACTGCCGGGGCGACGCGCGAGGCGTCGATAGCATACGCAATGTATGTGCGGGGCTGGGGGCGGTGGAGGACCTGTGGGTGGCTCTCAGCATTGCCGACCGGCTTCGTCGCTGCGGCGCTCAACCGACATTCGCTTAGAACTGACTGGTAGCTAACATGGGAAGATGGCAACAGTTATCCGGTTTCACGCCCCGTCGCAAGTTCATGCGATCGCTGACTGCTCGACCTGGAATCTCAGCGAGATACCGAGCGACTGTACCCGCGTCGTGCTCGACCTTCGTCGCTGGAGGAACGTCAACGCCACCGTAGTGGTGTGCTTGGTGGCAACCGTCGCTGATCTCTGGGCGGCGGGGAAGCGGGTGACCGTACATCCGCCAATAAACGACTACGCCCGACGCAGATTGCGAACGATGGGATTCATCCAGGCACTAGCAGGGTGCTGAAAAAGGGCTGGCGGGGATCGTCGGGGGGACTGTTGGGCGGTAGAATCGCG